>CAZTJF010000007.1:0-50157 GCA_964613805.1 uncultured Ignavibacteriaceae bacterium
TAAACATCTTTGAAAGGAATATCTTTCTTGAAATACATTCCCGCCATAATCATTCTTGCAACCCAGAAGAAAATTATATCTGGAGCTGTTACAAGCAGATCAGTTGGATAATAATAATTTTGTTCTTCATCGTTTACGAAAACATCATGCGCCCAAAGCCAGCTTGAAGCCCAGGTATCAAGAACATCTTCATCTTGCTTAAGATTTTTTGATCCGCAATGCGGACATTTTTCGGGCGGTACAACAGATACAATTGGTTCTTTACATTCAAGGTTGCAGTGATCATCACCAACACAATACCAAACCGGAATTCTGTGTCCCCACCAAAGCTGCCGCGAGATGCACCAGTCTTTAATGTTACTCATCCAATGTTCGTAAGTCTTTACCCAATGATCGGGATGATAATTTACTTTGCCATCTTTAACTACTTGAAGTGCCGGATCTGCAAATTCCGTCATGCTCATGAACCACTGTTCCGAAAGGTACGGTTCAATCGGCACGTTACCTCTTTCGGAATATCCAACTTTATTTTGATAATCTTCTACCTTTGCAAGTTTACCAAGTTCTTCAATTTTTGCGATGACCTTTTTCCTCGCTTCAAATCTATCTAGTCCAACAAATTCCTTTGGCGCGTTTTCATTCAAGCTTGCATCGTCATTTAGAATATTGACCATCTCAAGTTTGTGACGCTGTCCCATCTCATAGTCATTCACGTCATGAGCAGGGGTAACCTTCACCGCGCCGGTTCCAAATTCCATATCAACATACTCATCGGCAAAAACTGGAATTTCTTTTTCAACAATTGGAAGCACAACTTTTTTTCCGATGAACTTTTTAAATCTCTCATCATTTGGATTAACTGCAACTCCGGCATCGCCAAGCATTGTCTCGGGACGAGTAGTTGCAACCATAATAAACTCATCGCTGTCTTTAACCGGATACTTGAAGTACCAAAGTTTTCCGTTTACAGTTTTGTAAATAACTTCTTCATCCGAGATTGCAGATTTATTTGCGGGATCCCAATTCACCATTCTGAAGCCGCGGTATATTTTGCCGTCTTTGTAAAGCTGAACAAATGCTTCAATAACTTTTTTGTAGTAATGATCATCCATTGTGAAGCGTTCTCTCTGCCAGTCGCAGCTAACGCCAAGCTTTTTAAGCTGCTGAATAATTATGCCGCCGTACTTTTCTTTCCATTCCCAGCAATGCTTTAGAAATTCCTCGCGCCCGATTTCATACTTATTAATTTTCTTTTCCTTCAACATGTATACAACTTTAGATTCCGTAGCAATCGAAGCGTGATCAGTTCCGGGAACCCAGCAAGCATTAAATCCTTGCATCCGTTTTGTTCGGATGAAAATATCCTGGATAGTATTGTTGAGGATATGCCCCATTGTTAAGCTGCCGGTAATGTTCGGCGGAGGTATAACAATTGTGTACGGCTTTTTGCTTTTGTCTATCTCCGAGTGAAAAATGTTGTGCTTAAGCCAATAGCTGTACCACCTTTCCTCAACATCTGCGGGGTTGTATGCTTTGGGCAGTTCATTAATGTTAGTCGTCATTGTAACAGTAATTTATCTCTGTGAGGTGCAAATATAAGGAAAAATGAGCAAGTGGGGGTGGGAATCATTAGATAGTTGGATTGCTCTAAAAAGGTATTATGATTCGAATGGTTTATTTTAAAAGTACATTTTGGAAAATTCTGAAGTTCTATAATTTTCTATTTAGATTACTAGAAGTTCTTTTGCACTATTAGCAAAAATCCTCGGAGAGCAGCCCTTCCCGCTAGGGCAGACGTAAGTGTCATCATTATACTCATCTACAACCCAAACGTATCTGATTTTATTATTTATCTTTATTCTCATTGGAGACAAATAAGCTCCAGTTGTGTAAACCATTGGTTCTATTTCTGTGAAAGTGTGTTCATGAAGTTTTTGTGTAATTCTAAGAGTCATTTTAATATCCTTTGGGGGAACCTACGGAACCCAAAATAAACTTCCAAATTCTATTCTTCTGTCGGTGCTTTATATAAACAAATCCAGTTACTCTGATTTTGCCATATTTCTTTTACTGAATCATGCCAGGTTGGATCATTGGGATTTTTGACTAGATGTTCAACTAATTGATTGAGGGGAAGTGGAAATTTCAACTGTAATTTCGGTTGAAATTTTAATCCTGAATGTCTTACCAATTTTCTTGTTGATTTCATCCAATCTTGGATTAATTTGATGAATTCTTCGTTCGTTGAAAATGATAGTTGTCTCTTAATAAAGGGCAAGCCCTTTGTCATGACAACATAGTTAGATGGTAGAAGTACAAAGTAAATCCAATAATCTCTTTCAAAAAAAAGTTTATCTATTCCGATTATGCTACTAATCGCGATCCAATGAAAGGATTTCTCCATAGATTTCACTTCAATCTTTCTAACTTCCCCTTTTCGATTGGTGGAGAGTCCATTGAAACCTGATTCTTTATGAACAAGTTGAATACTACAACCTTTAAACGTTTCAACCGAACAAACTAGACCAACTCCAACTTTCTCAATGCTTCCAGGATGATGTTCGCGCATTTGAGCCTCTTTAATAAATTTTTGTTTTCTTGAAAATGCTAATACGTACTAACCTTGTTCATTGATTTCTATCCAAACGCATCATTCATTACCATTTCAATTTCCTCAATGTTAAACTTGTAATGCTTTCTTTCCTTTTCGTTGGAGCAATCCTTTCACCGCCGACAAAAAACTCAGCGAGAAATTTTGCTTCTTCTTCGTTCTTTGCTTTAATGTCAACGATATAATCCCTATGTAAAGCTACTTTGTAATTCTTCAATATTGTGTTCTCTGGTTAATTTCCGCTCTAAAATTATAAATTTCTTTGGTAATAAACCCACACACCTTTTTTCAAATCTTACTCTTGCTCTTACTCTTTCTCTAGCTCTGTCTGGAAGGGGTGGTGATAAAAGAATTATCATCTTGTTAGTTGCTGCTGTTTTTGTTTAATTAGCCATAGGAGAAAATTTCCTATGAACAAAATACTTTCCAAACCGATTTTCTTTTTCGGTTTATTAATAAGCTTAGCAATAGCTTCATGCTCGCTCGAAAATATTAGCGAAACCGATCTCTTTGTAAACCAGCAGCAGTTAAACAATGCCTTCACAGCTTTAAGTAATGTTGGGGGAATGAAAAGCATTGTCATCTCGCAGAACGACACTATTGTTAAGGAACAGTACTTCAACTCTTCAAGCTTAAACACTATTCATGATGTCCGCTCAGTGACAAAGACAGTCACGGCGCTTCTGGTCGGGATTGCAATAGACAAAGGATACATCGCCTCGGTTGAAGAAGAAATTGGACAGTATCTTTCACCAATAATTGGCAGCGTCTCGCCGGATAAATCCGAACTTAAAATAAAGCACTTCCTAACAATGAGCAGCGGACTTGAATGGTACGAATGGGGTAACTACGCCGGTTCTAATAACGAATATAACAATTGGTGGAATTCATCTGATCAAATAACTTATTTGCTCAACAGAAATTTTGCCAATACGCCGGGAAGCTACTTTAATTACAATTCTGCCGGCTCTCACTTGCTTTCGATTATCGTTTCTCAAGCAAGCGGAATGACGACAGAAGATTTTGCAAAGCAATTTCTGTTTGAACCGTTGAGAATAACTTTCAGCAGTTGGAGAAAGGATAAACGAGGATACAATAACGGTGCTGCGGGTTTATTCCTAACTCCGTATGATATGCAGAAAATCGGAAGTCTTTTACTAAACAAAGGAGCTTATAAGAATAAAAGAATTGTCTCTGCAAAGTGGATTGATGAAATGATTACGCCTCACATTTCTACAAGAAATGCTAATTCGTTTGCTAATGGATACGGCTATCAAACCTGGTTGTGGAATGCTAGCGCCAATTCATATTTCGATGCAATGGGATACGGCGGACAGTTTATTCTGGTTGTTCCTTCAAAAAAATTAGTGATAACTGCCGCATGCGATTTGCCGAGCAGCAGCAGCACTGCGGATAACAACTGGTACACGATCATGAATACAATTGCGAACTCTATCATCCCGGCTTTCAGATAGCAGTTACAGTCTTAATGTTTATTTAATAAAAATTTATTCAACCAGATACAGATAATTCGGCAGCTTTACAATTATTCCGCAATTCTCTCCCTCACAATCGGTGAACTGATCGCCAACACAACCAGCAATGATATATCTTTTTTCTGTAAGCTCTTTTCGTTTCTGGGATTTGAACAGTGCTGATTTGATCTTGTACTCATCTTTACTGCGAACAATCAGTGTATCAAACTGATTATAACCGACAAATACTAGGTTTCTGAAAGTGGCATTATATTGATAATCTTTTTTCCCGGTGATAAAGATAATTTTAAATCCCTTTTGCAAAAGAAAATCATACAATTCTTTTACTTGTTGAATTGCCGGCGCTTCTGCTTTTTCCAGCCATTCGTCCCAATATTTGCTTTCATAACCGAAGCCAATTTTCTTGATCGCATGGTAATTATCAAGTGTGGTTTCATCAATATCAAAAACCACTGCCGAATTCTGTTTTGGTTCTACTTTAGAAAATTTTTCTTTTGCATCACTAATAATTTCAGTTAACTCCTTTTCGTACTGGCCGAATTCGTAGTAATTAGCCACTTTATCTTTTGCAGTATCGAGATTAACTAATGATGGAGAGCATGAAATCAGCGAGAAAGCGAGTGCAAAATTAAGATAAAGATGAAGATTATGATTAAGATTTTGTTTGAGTATGTTGATGAGATTTATTATTTGTAATCTATCCTTGTTCCGAAGAAAAATAACAGCGGTCTTTGAATTCGTCTTGCCCATTCAGATTCTGTGTGATCTGCACCGGGTGAATAGTAATAATCAATATCGGTTCCAATTAAATATCCCTTTTGAGTTAACTCACAGAACATTCTTTGTCCGCGCGGCAAACCATCTTCTCCGTGATCAATATAAATTTTTATTTTCTTCTTTTCTCCTTTGTAATCTTTAACCATGTTGATTGCTTTATCGCCATCATAATAAAATGAACTTGACATGCAAGCGGCTTTGCCAAAAACATCGGAATAATTCCACACCAGCAGAAAAGATATCAATCCGCCCATCGAAGAGCCCATTACTGCAGTATATTCTTTACTTGTCATTGTTCGATAGTATTTATCAATGAACGGTTTAAGCTGCTCAACCATGAATCTCAAATAGTTCTTCCCTTTTGTTGAATCACTATATTCCTCCAATCTTTCCGGTGTGTTATAAATTCCAACAATAATAATTTCCTGAAGATCACCCGATTTAATTAACCGCGAAGCTGTCTCATCAACCTGCCAATCAACACCGATGTAAGCAGTTTTTGGATCCATAACATTTTGTCCGTCATGCATGTAAAGGACAGGATATCGTCTATGGGTTTCTTTTTTATAGCTTGGCGGCAGCCATACAATAATGTCTCTTCTATTGTTAAGCGCTTTTGAATAGAGCTTTCGATGATATTCAACCTTGCCCATAATTTTAGGTTTGCCGTTGATTGATTTTTTTTGGTTTGAAATACTCAACTTTTTTCGTCTGGTTATTAAAGATGATTTTTCTTTCATTTCCGCCTTTATGAATTTTCAGTTATAGGGCGGTAAAGATAGTTTTTAAGCAAAAAGAATGCAAAATGATTTGTTGATGATTTTTGCCAAGGAACCAACATTCCTAAAAATTATAGCGTACTAATCTGTAAAGGTGATTGTTAAATTGTCAAATTGCCTTATTTTTATTGCTTCTTACGTCTCACATTTTACGTTTTACAACTAAACATTCTTTCTTTTTCAATGGATTATTGTTCTAATTTTACGGATTTTTACTTTACTAATTTTTAGGAGTTTTTATAATGGCGGTAATCAGACCATTCAAAGCATTGAAACCTACAAAACAAAATGTGCAGCTTGTTGCAAGCGTTCCTTATGATGTAATAAACAAAGAAGAAGCAAAACAACTGGCTGGAAATAACCCGCTTAGTTTTCTTCATGTTACACGTTCCGAAATTGATTTACCTAATAGCGTTGATGTTTACTCCAAAGTTGTGTATCTAAAAGCAAAAGAAAATCTAAACAAGCTTATAAAAGAAGCTCCACTTGCATTAGATGAAAAGCCCCATTTCTATCTGTATAGATTGATAATGAATGGAAGAGCACAAACAGGAATCGCCGCAACTTTTTCTGTTGATGATTATGACAATGATGTGATTCTTAAACATGAAAAAACCCGTAAAGTAAAAGAAGATGACCGAACAAATCATATTATTACAACAAGTGCGCAAACGGGTGTTGTGTTCTTAACTTACCGAGGAGTTAAGACAATAAATGATCTTGTCGTCAAAACAATACAGGAAGTTTCTCCGGATTATGACTTTACAGCACCAGATGGGATTCAGCATACTGTGTGGGTTATTCCAGACGAACATAATGATTTGATAATTTCCGAGTTTGCCAAGATAAAAAACCTATACATTGCTGATGGTCATCATCGCGCAAAAAGTGCAAGCCGTGCACGCGAAGAAAAAAGGAAAACAAATCCAAATCACAAAGGCGATGAGGAATACAATTATTTTATCGCGGTGATCTTTCCCTCAGACCAGCTTCACATAATGCCTTACAATCGTGTTGTTTTTGATTTGAACGGATTGAGCCAAGATGATTTCATAAATGCAATACGCGATAAATTTGAACTGAGTTATACATATGAAAAAGAACCCGGGAAACAAAAAGAATTTTGCATGTATCTTGATCAACAATGGTATCATCTAAACTCAAGAGATTCTGTGCTTGCAAGTCTGTCGCTTGAAAAATCTGTGGGAGAAAAGCTTGATGTGAGCATCCTTCAAAACTTCTTGTTAAATCCTATTCTTGGCATAGATGATCCACGAACAAACACAAGAATAGATTTTATAGGCGGAATACGCGGTACAAAAGAACTCGAAAAGCTTGTTGATTCAGGAAAAGCTGCAGTTGCTTTTTCATTGTACCCAGTGAGTTTAGATGATTTGATGAATATATCTGACGCAGGAGAAGTAATGCCGCCAAAATCAACCTGGTTCGAGCCAAAACTAAGAGATGGATTATTAGTCCACTTGATTTGAATTATAATCATGATTTAGAGATTTACTAAAGAAATATTTATGAAAAGAGAATTTAATGTCATTATCGAAAAAGATGAGGATGGTTATTATGTAGCCACGGTTCCATCTTTGAAGGGATGCCACACTCAATCTAAATCTTTAGATGTTTTGATGGAAAGAACTAAGGAAGCCATTGAACTTTGTTTAGAGGAAGAATCTAATGTTATTTATCCATACGATTTCGTAGGAGTCCAAAAAATTACCGTTCATGAGAAAACAATAAAATATTCTGCAACTGCTTCAAAGAAGTCAATATTGGGCAAAGGTATTAAAAGTAACACGTTTCGGAAGGCATCCACAGAAAAACTTTATGTGGTTCACGATAAAAAAGGAAAGAATAAAAAATAAGTTAATACAATAAACCCATGACAAAGTTACCACGGTTAACCGGGAAAGACTTAATTAAAATATTGGGTAGTATTGGTTTTGAAATAAAAAGAATTAAGGGAAGCCATCACATTTTAAGGCATAAAGACGGGAGAATGACTGTAGTGCCAGTTCACTCTAACGAAATTCTTGGGCCAGGATTGTTATCTAAAATTCTAAATGATTGCGAAATAAAAAAAGAAGATCTAATAAAATTACTTTAACTGATTATAACTAAAGGGAAAAACATCATGGAAAAAAGAATTTATAACTTTGCGGCAGGACCGGCAGTTCTGCCAGAACCAGTATTAAAAGAAGCTCAAGAACAGCTATGGGCGCTGCCAGGAGTTGGAATGTCAATTCTGGAAATAAGTCACCGCTCAAAAACATTTGATAAAATTATTGCCGAAGCGAAAGAAGGATTAAAATCACTTCTTGATATAAATGATAATTACGAATTGTTGTTTTTGCAAGGCGGTGCAAGTCTTCAGTTCTCTATGGTGCCGTTAAACTTAATGGTTAAGAATAAAAAAGCTGATTATATCGTAACCGGAAGCTGGTCAAAGAAAGCAGTTAAAGAAGCAAAGAGAGTTGGAACTGTAAACATTGCTGCTTCAACTGAAGAAGGAAAGTTTAAACGAATACCTAAACAAGAAGAATTGAAACTCGATCAGCAAGCTGATTATGTTCACTTCACTTCCAATAACACTATTTACGGAACCGAGTGGCATAAAGAACCAGAAGTTGGCAGCGTTCCATTGGTTTGCGATGCTTCTTCAGATATTCTTCACAAAAAAATTGATGTGAATAAATATGCTTTGATTTATGCCGGTGCACAAAAGAATATCGGACCATCTGGTGTTACTCTGGTGATTATTCGTAAAGATTTGCTGGAAAGAAGCGCTGATTCACTACACACAATGCTGAATTATAAAATTCATGTTGAGAATAACTCGTTGTACAACACTCCAAACACTTTTGGAATTTACATAATTGCATTAGTAACAAGATGGCTTAAAGGTTTGGGCGGATTGGACGACATGTATAAGATCAATAAAGAAAAAGCTGATATTCTTTACAAGTGCATAGATGAAAGCGGTGGTTACTACAAGGGTCATGCTGATAAAGACAGCCGTTCATTAATGAACATTACTTTTAATCTTGCAACGGAAGATTTAGAAAAGAAATTGGTTTCCGAAGCAACAGCGGCAGGATTTGATGGACTGAAAGGTCACCGCTCGGTTGGTGGTTTGCGTGCATCAGTTTACAACGCATTCCCGAAAAAAGGCGTTGAAGATTTGGTTAGCTTCATGAAGGATTTCCAAAGAAAGAACGGATAATAATTTTAAGGTTGTCATGAACCATTTCGTGACAACCATTTTATTTGAGCACACTAACACGAGATGAGAAAATGAAATACTTATTATCATTGTTTATCGCTGGTCTAATTTTATTCACCAACTGTGGTAAGAAAGAAGAATCAAAGCTCGAAGCATACAATGCAGAAGCATTCGCATACGATCTTGGCGACAGTTGGGAAGTTAATGCAACTACAAGAGTAAAGGGATTTTTTCAGAAGGAACAGAACGGATCGTTCACAGCATTACTGTCTTACGATATTGATTTGATAACCGCTGCCGGTGATACAATTAAATCGTTGATAAGCAGAACTGAAGATAAAATGAAAAATGAAAAGATGTCAGATGTTGATCTCGAAACTCAGTTCGATCTCGACTCAACATATGCCGAAGGAAATTATAGGGTGATATTTAATGTGAAAGATATGAATACAGAACAAACGGCACAATCGTCAGCCGAATTTATTCTTGAAAATGAATAAAAAAGAATTACAGATTTAAAATAAAAAACCACTGCTCGTCAGTGGTTTTTTAATATCCATTCAGTCATTCGATCAATCAACCATTCATTCTACAAATACTCCTCCGGTATTTTTTTCCTTCCGGCAAATCCCGCTTCCATATCGTGATAAAAACTTATTGTCTCTTCATCACTTTTCCAACATAATAATACTTCTTTGCCATTTATCAGTGCGGGAAAATCCACCAACCCGATAGTAAAATTCCAATCCTTATAAAAGCAGCCAATTTCTTCTAGCTCCTTTATGAATCCCTCCACGTCATCTGCCATTTTTAAAATATAAGGATCGTTCTCAATTTTACCGTTGATATCGTCCGCATACAATCGTATTTCCTTTGTGGTGATAAGAATATCTTCAACTATTCTTTTAACCAATGGAAGTGTTTTCACCGCTTCCGCCGGAGTGAAATATTTTGTATCTGTAATCATTCTTGTGTCTATAATCTTTATTAACTAAAACCGTATCCGTATTTAAAAAGTTGCAAAAGAAGTTGCGCTTAATTACTGTACGAAAATACTTTGAAATCTTACTCAAACCAAAACTATAATTTGTATTCTTTATATTTGGTAAGAATAATAAACGGGATTTTTGTGCGGAAATTATTTTTCTTTTCATTGATCTTTTCCATTACCATCTTTTTTGTTAGCTGCAGCAAAAAAGAAGATAAAAAAACCATCGAGTTCTGGACACTCCAGCTTAGTCCAACTTTTGACAACTACTTCAATGAAATCATTAACAAGTATGAGATGCAGAATCCTGAAGTTGATATACTTTGGGTTGATATTCCTTATGATGCGGCTATTCAAAAGTTATTAGCTTCTGCAATTGCTGGCAATTCTCCGGATGTGGTAAACTTATCATCCGATTTTTTGGCAAAGTTTGCGGGAATGAATGCGCTTGTCAATTTATCTGAATTTGCGTCGAAGGATTCATTCAACATATTCCTCCCGAATGCTTTAGAAAATTGCATCTACGATAAAAAAATTGTTGGACTTCCATGGTATCTTAATACTTATCTGCTTATCTACAATAAAGAATTTTTTAAGAAGGCAGGTTTAACCGAAAAAGATGTTCCAAATACTTTTTCTGAACTCGTTGGAACCACAAAGAAGTATAAGGATAATTCTGGTAAGTACGCACTATTCTGGAATATCGGGAAGGACAGCTATCTGCCAATGATGCTTGGCTCAGAAGGAATTGAGATGACTGATTCATCAATGACTACTGCAACATTTAATTCACTCGACGGAATTTCACTGATTGATAAGTGGGTGCAGCTTTATAAAAATGGATATTTGCAAAGTGAATCAATTATCAAATCGGGGTCAACAATAATCGAGGCATATCAATCAGGACAAGTGGCAATGGTTTTTACCGGTCCAGTTTTTTTGAGAAGAGTGAAAGATAATGCACCTGCTATTTATAATAACACAGATGTTGCTCCGGCAGTTGTCGGCAGAACAGGTAAACATGAACTTGCTGCTATGTCTATTTCAGTTATGAATTCAAGCAAGAACAGAAAGGAAGCGGTTGATTTTGCATTTTATGTAACCAATTCGAAAAATCAAATTGCGTTTAGTAAAATTGAGACAACTTATCCTTCAACACTTGAGGCATTGGAAGATTCGTTCTTTATAATTGATGATGGAACACTCGAAACCAAAGCTCGAATAATTGGAGCAAGGGAAGTGTTTGGCGCAGTTAGATTGAGAAAATATCTCGAGCATCCTCAATTTGATAAGCTGCGAGATGCTTTTGATGAAGCAATTCAGAAAGCATGTTTAGGCAGAATGACAACCAAAGAAGCACTTGATGAAGCAGCAAAAAAGTGGAGCGAGATATTAGCCCATCCCAACCCTTCCCGAAGGGAAGGGCTTTAAAACTCATGTGAGATAGAATAAGATTGATGAAAACAAGATACGCATATTTATTCCTGCTTCCTGCTATTTTATTCCTTACAATTTTTTATATGCTGCCTGCATTGCAAGTGTTATATTTCAGTTTACTCAATTACAATGTATTTGGTGAAAGCAGCTTTGCAGGTCTAACTAATTATTCAAGGTTACTTGATGATTCAAATTTTTGGTATGCTCTGCTTAACTCGGGAATTTTTATTCTCGTTACTCCAATCTTAATGTTTGTATCGCTTATGCTGGCTTTGCTGGTACGTGAAACTTCAACAATTACAAAATTTTTTCGTTCAATATATTTTCTTCCGGTTGTTACTCCAATCGTAATAGTTGGAATTATTTGGAGATACATTTTTTCTGAGGATATCGGATTGATGAATTATTTAATTTCACTGTTCTCATTCTCTCCTATTCCCTGGTTAACAGAATATCCAACAAATCTTATCAGCATTATGATTGTTACTATCTGGCGGGGATTTGGCTACTACATGATGATATTCTTAGCTGGCTTAGCTGTAATTCCAAAGGAGCTTGAGGAAGCGAGCAGAATTGATGGTGCCAACAGATTCCAAAGAGTATATCATGTAATTATCCCAATGTTAAAACCAACTCTTATTTTAATTTTTGTTTTATCATCAACGGCGGCTATTAAAATTTTCACAGAGCTTTACATAATGATTCCGGGAACTCCTGATTCAAACAAAACATTAGTTTATTTTATGTACAAGCAGGCATTTGAAAATTTTGATTTTGGATATGGGTCAGCAGTAGGAGTAGTAATATTCATTTTAACTATGGGCTTTTCATACATCAATATTAAGCTGATGGAAGAGCAGTGAGAAGAAAGTCCAATCTTTTTATCTTCATCTTAATCCTAATCTTTGCAGTCATTGCGCTCTTCCCCTTCCTCTGGCTTCTCGGCACCTCATTCAAAGGAGCGGAAGAATTATTTGGCTACCCGCCAAAGTTAATTCCAGAACATTTCGTAACTGAAAATTATTCGGGAGTCTGGAATGCAGTTCCATTTGAACTCTATTTCATAAATAGTTTAATAGTCGTTGTTGTAACTGTTATATTAAATGTTTTGATCTCATCACTTGCAGGGTATGCGCTTGCAAGATTAAAATTTAAAGGAAAGGAATTGCTTTTCCTGTTGGTTCTTGCAACTATCATGATTCCCAAAGAATTAATAATCATTCCTCTTTACACAACTGTTTTGAAACTTGGTCTTGCAGATACATTAACAGGAGTAATTCTTCCATTCGCTGTTGAGGGTTTTGCAATTTTTATGATGCGTCAAGCTTTTCTTGCAATACCCGCTGACCTTGAAGAAGCAGCGCGCATTGATGGATGTTCCTTCTTTAGAATTTGGTGGAATATAATGCTGCCAATTACCAAACCAACAATTGCTGTACTCACCATCTTTACATTTATTGGAACATGGGGAGATTTCTTATGGCCATTAGTCGTACTTAAAAGTCAAGGTAATTTTACATTGCAAGTTGGTCTATCTTACATGATGGGAACATTTGTAAATAACTACAGATATGTTGCAGCCGGCTCCGTGCTTGCAATTATTCCTGTTATTCTAGTTTTTCTGTTAGCACAAAAATATTTTGAAAAAGGCATTACAGCGGGTATAGGAAAATAGTTGTATTTGCTCTGCTGATAAAACTGATAAAATTATTTTTGGTATTTTAAATTCGTGCTGATCTGTTTTAATCCATCTAATTCGTGTTCTATTTCTATATTTTTTTTGAATCTCGTTCTCACTTGGTCCAAGAAGCCATTTCAAATCAACCTATTCCAAAGCTCGTCGCTTTTGATGAAAACAAAAAGTACTTTTTCGATGAGGGCTTCAACCACAATAAGCATTTAAGCGAGTTTTACCGCTAGGAAATCGTAATTTTTACTAACTGGCTTTTTTTTAGCATTCTACCAGCAATTAATTCCTAAAAACCTTATATTTAGAAAAATTTCACCACTATTTATTTTCAGATTCCAATAGCACGCTTTTTGTTTTTGAAAAAATGGCATCAATCTTATACTGATGATAGAATTGCACTTTTCTTTATACCGTTTTGCTTTTCAACGAGGAAACAAAGCTTCAGCTTCCTCTCCAACTAACACACTAATTTTATAAACAAATGTTAAGGATAAATGAAATGAAAAAAAACTTCATCATTATTCTCGCTGTTTTAGTTTCTTCTTTATTGTTAAGCTTTCAAGGTTGTAAAACAGATGAAGGCTCACCGGTTACACCACCCGCTGGATCATCATCAATTGGTCAGTTTTCTTTTGCACCAAATGGGGTTATTGTAGCTACACCAACACCTGTTACTGTTCGGTTAACTGTTCCCGCAAATGTTAAACTTCAAGATTCCACCGTCAAGTTGATAAAGGTTGATAATGACAACAAACCCATTGGCGATATTGAATTTCTATACGATAACGGAAAATTAACTAATGGTGACGAGATTATAGGCGATAATATCTTCAGCGCAATCGTTACTATCAACGAACCTAATCCGGGTACGGTTAAATATCGAATAACTGCCAAAATTAAAGACGGTGGTGATGGAACTACCGATCCTTCCAATTTATCGGTTTATGCCAATTTAAGCTCAACTGATTTTAACAATGTCATAAACACACAAACTCAAAGTGTTACAAAGTTAAATGAATTTCTTGCTGGTAATCCGGCTAATGTAGAATCCGCTACAGATCAATTATTAACCTGGATAACAAGCCAAAGTGCTGTTCAATCTGCTGAAAAGACAGGAAGCACAAGCATAGATATTAAGTACAAATCCGGTGTTGAGGGAGGATTAACGATTTCACTATTAGATGTGAACGGCATGGTAACAACTCGCGGCGGTATTTCAAAAAATGATAGAAAAAGCAAGCCGGCAATTCCTCTTAAATTCCAAACCATTGGAACGAAATTAAATTTACCCGGGATTTTATTTAGAACAAATTACATTACTGCGTTAGATCCCAAAATTATCGGGAACCGCAATGTTTTAATTTTTGCGCCCTTCGAAGACGCATTTCTATATGACGAACGACCTTCAATTGAAAATATTTTAGCAAATTCTGGTTTTGAATTCAATGTTACATCCCTCACAAATCAAAATGCAACAGTTTCTTCATTATCAAATTTAACTGATTATGGACTCGTGCTCTTAGCTACACACGGGAATGGTGGAAAAAGATTTTTAACCGGCGAAGTAGTTGATACCAATGTTGCAAATTACGCAACTTTCTATAAACCACTATTGGTCGCACAACCAGAACCTAAATTATCCATTTCCACCAATATAGTGATTTCAAAAACTGGGGTAGTTACGAAAAGAGCGGATGTGTATGCTGTCCGATACCCATTTATTTCTGATCTAGCGGGAACCTTTCCAAACAGTGTGATAATAAATAATTCTTGCGAAAGCATGAAAACCACTAATCTTGCAAATGCTTTTATAAATAAGGGAGCAAAAACTTATTATGGATATGATAAAACAGTAAACAGCTCTTTCTGCTTAATGGTTGCCGATTCAATTGTTAAAAGATTAGCAAAGGATTTGAAAAATACCGGCGAAGCATTTATTGCTGGAACTGATCCGCAAGCTCCAAATGCTAATTCGGCAATCCACGGGGCAAATGATGTTCATTATACTGATAGTTTAATCAATGGCGATTTTGAGTATGGAAAGTTGGATGGCTGGACAAAATCAGGTGATGGCAGAGTAATCAGTCAGCTAGCTTCAGTTGGTCCAACTCAACCTAATTACATGGGAATAATTTCAACAGGATTAGGATTTACTACAGCAACGGGAAAAATATTCCAATCATTTAAAGTCGAGAATAATCAATCAACTCTTCAAGTAAAATGGAACTTCTTATCAGAGGAATTCTGCGAGTATATCGGCTCTCAATTTCAGGATTACTTTAAAGTAATTGTAAAGCAGCAGAATGGTTCCGAAAGTGTATTATTAAATAAAACTATAGATGGAATTGCTGCGGATTTTGGTGCTTCATATGATCAGACAACTACTCCTCCAACCGAAATACCTGGAAATTTGGTTAAGGTTTCTCCTGCAATTGTTTTCGACCGTGGAGGAGTTTATATGACTAATTGGCAAACATCTTCGTATGATATTACACCTTTTAGAGGACAGGTTGTAACGTTGATTCTTTCTGCAGGAGATGTTGGTGATAGCCAATATGATACCGCTATTCTTCTTGATGAAATTAAAGTTCAATAAACAATAAATTTGCTCATGGGGTTGATTAAAGAAATATTCTAACATACCACTCTCACGAAAGTTGGAATCCGATTTTAAGGATTTCTACTTTCAGGAGGGTGGCAATAAAATCAGAATCTCTAAACAACCCCGGATTTATAATAAATTATTATCTTTTCGTATGAAGTTTCTACTTCTTATTGTTACCATGTTATCATTCAACAATTGCAACAAAGATTCCTCGACTATTCAGGTTTACCTTTATGAAAAGGGGAATAAAATTCGATTAAGTGAATTTAAACTTGACATTCCTCTCGTCAATACTCTTCTTAATCAACTTTTAGAGAATACAAACGAATATATGCGGTTGTATATGGACGGGGAAAGGTTTGAGTCTCTCAAGCGTGAAGAAGTGGCTGCTGAATTTATTTTTCAGCATGAAATGAAAGTGACTTCATTGCTGCTTGGAGAACTCAAGTTCAGAAGAATTCTTATTCCGCTTACGGGTGATTTTGCAGGCAATGATAAATCATCTAACATGACCTTGTTTATCGGAAATAATGACTACTTTCCCGAACCTATCATCAACGAGACTGGCTATTCATTTTTGTTGAAACTGATTGCGGAATTAGAAAAAGCAAGGATATAACCCCTTGCCTCTAAGGATTTAATTCATCCAATAAAAAATACACACAACAGATTAAAAACATTTTTTCTTAACTTTGCCGAAAGTTTTAAGAAAAATTATTGTCAATTATAGAATCATCCATACTGCTTTTCGTAGTTGGTTCAGCAGCTGGCTTTCTGAATGTTTTGGCTGGCGGTGGGTCTTCTCTAACTTTGCCAATACTTATCTTTCTTGGGCTTGATGCTTCTGTTGCAAATGGCACTAACAGAGTCGCTGTTCTCGTACAAAATATCTCCGCTGTCCACTCCTTTAAACAAGAAAAATATTTTGAATCAAAGCTAAGCTTAAAATTAGCTTTGTTAACTTTGCCGGGAGCAATTGCCGGAGCTATAGCTGCAGTTAAAATCAGTAATCAAACTTTTGAAACAATTCTTGGTATTGTGATGATCGGAGTGACTATTTCGCTGCTTATCCCAATGCCAAAGCAAAAATATTCAGAAGCTGAATCAAAAGTTCATACAATACCGATGTATTTATCAATGCTTTTGATTGGATTTTACGGTGCATTCATTCAGGTTGGGGTGGGATTTCTTTTGATGGCGGCGCTTCATTATTTAATGAACCTTGACCTGGTTAGAGTAAATATGCATAAGGTTTTTATTGTGTTGGTTTTCACAATTCCAGCAGTAATTCTTTTTATTCTTACAGATAACATAAACTGGACAATGGCAATTGCTCTTTCGCTTGGTAATGCATTTGGCGCCTGGTGGTCTGCAAAGGTTTCGGTACGCAAGGGTGAGAAATTTATTAAGATGATTTTGATTGTTGCAGTTCTTATTATGGCACTTAAACTTTTAAAAGTTTTTTAATTTGCTGAGGTGGGGCGATTAGAATTAATTGTGGGTTAAAACCCAAAAACTTCGAGGTAGTTGTTACCCACGCCCTGGAGGACGTGGTTATTAACCTCGAACTTTAAAGTTTGTTGCATAACTCTGAAAATTCATCTTTTGCAGTTAACTTCAGTCAACTGTTATTAGAGAGAGGCCAAGTTTTGGCTTTAGCCACATATAATTATAACGGCAAACTTGTATTTTTACAACTAATTATTCTGAGGAACAAATGGCTGACTTGAATACAACCAACGCTTCAACTGATGAAGGTGTTATCCAAAAAACTATTCGTGAAGTAACTCAACCATTCAAGGATCTATTTAAAGCATCTCGTGCATTGTGGGGCATAAATCTTTCCTACTTACTTGAAGGGATAACTTACTTTGGGATTGTCGGTTATCTCGTTATCTACTTCAACAATTACATAAAACTTGATGACATAAGCGCGGGACAAATGGTTGGAATTCAAACTGCAGGGATTACTCTTGCAATGCTTTTCCTTGGCGCAACTGTAGATTGGATTGGTGTTAGAAAATCTCTCCTTTATGCTCTGGGATTCATGTTAATAGGAAGATTGTTTCTAACAATCAATCCGAATATAACTTCAAATGTTGGTTTGTGGTCGTCCGCTCATCTTATCGCGATGCTGGGAATCTTGGGAATTGTTCTCGGATACGGAATTTATCAACCGGCATGTTATGCGGCAGTAAAACAATTTACGAACGAAAAAACCTCTGCGATGGGTTACGCAATGCTTTATGCTTTGATGAACCTCGGAGGATTTCTCCCCGGCTTAATTGGTCCACCAGTTCGAAAAGCTTTTGATTCAAATGGTCAGGGTATTCTTGCTGTGTTCTGGGTTTACATTGCACTAACTGTTGCGGGAATAATTGTGGTTGCAGTAATTCTCACTAAAAAGACGATTGAAAAAACAGTTCAAGAAATGAGCACCGAATCAAAAGAAAAAATTGAGGCGGATAAAAAAGCAGAGGAAGAGAAATCTGCAAAAGAAAAAATTAAGTTCTACCTTAAGAACTTTCCAATTAAAGATTATAGATTCATGTTTTTTATTTTCATTTTAATTCCGGTTCAGACTTTATTTGCACACAACTGGCTTACGCTTCCAATTTATTTCAGTAGAGCATTCACAGGTGTTGTGGCGGAGAATTTTGAGTTCTTTGTAAACTTCAACCCGATTTTAATTTTTATTCTCACTCCAATGGTTGCTGCCTTAACTGCTCAAAAGAATGCATATAAAATGATGATCATAGGAACGTTTGTGATGGCTTCACCAACTTTTATACTTGCAACTGGACCGACACTCCCAGCAGTTTTTGGTTATTTAATAATCATGACTATCGGTGAAGCAATGTGGCAGCCAAGATTCTTGCAATGGGTTGCCGAAATTGCACCCAAAGGAATGACGGGAATTTACATGGGTATTGGTCAATTCCCATGGTTCTTGACGAAAGTAGTAACTTCGCTTTACTCAGGCTGGTTCTTAATGAACTATTGTCCGGAAGGTGTACCGCCCGCACAAATGAAGACTCAAACGATGTGGTTGATTTACGGATGCATAGCAATTATAAGTCCTATTGGATTAGTGCTTGCAAAAAATTGGATGATTAAAGGATTTAAACATAAAGCAGAATGAACAACAAATTAATTTGGATATTTAGAGTTATACTCGGCTCGCTTTTTATTTTGTCGGCAATATCAAAACTATTTCCGATTGAAGCATTCGACTTAACCATAGTTAATCAGGGGATAACTAATTGGAGTGTAGCCCCCTATCTCTCCAGATTCATCATAAGCGTAGAACTGTTCTTGGGAATTAGTTTTTTCATAAATCCATTTGTTAAGAAAATATCAATTCCTTTTTCATTCTTATTACTTGTTGTTTTTTGTGTTCATCTTACTTATTTAATAGCAACTGGAAGTGGGAGTAAAAACTGCGGATGTTTTGGTGAGCTGATTCCGATGTCCTCTGTGGAAGCGCTCATAAAAAATTTGATTCTCATCTTTTTGCTTTTCTTGGTTAATAAATATTTTTTATTTGAGAAAAAACTAAACTATTCTTTTGCGTTTGCTGTCTTTTCAATTGTATTTGGAGGTATGTTTTTAATTTTTCAGATCAAGCCGTACAATATTCCGCCAAAGGATGAAATTCAAACTCAAATGAATGATTCAGTCGTGACAGTTGCTCCATCACCCTCAAAAAAGAAAAGTGATACTGTTCAAGTTACAACGAAAACATCTAATACAGAACAAAAAACTTCAAGTGAAAAACCGAAAGTGAAATCGGTATTTGCTTCATTCAGAGAGTTCAGCGGTGGTGAAATTGTGAATCTTGACAATGGAATAAAGCTTGTGTGCTTATTCAGCTTAGATTGTGAGGACTGCATGGAAACCGCATATAAACTTGGACAAGCGAAGAAAGATTGGAATAATTTTCCTCCGCTTTACATTTTATTTCTTGGAGAAGAAAACCAGATAAACAACTTCTTTGATGCTGCAGCAATGACTTTCCCTTACAAAATTATCTCACCGCAAAGTTTCTTCCCGCTTATAAAAAATTATCCGCCGAGAATCGTCTTACTTAACAACGGAAATATTATCGGTGATTGGGGTTACGAGAATTTTAGTGTAGATGAGTTAAGAAAGAGGTTTTCAGAGTAACGTTTTTCGGCTTGCCGATGTAGGGGATTTTTAACACTAAAGTTCAATGGAAGTCTATCAGTTGAACTTTGTACAAAAGTATCATCGAAGCACTTTAGCCTTTATTTGGGCAATACCTTGTTAGCGACTGGCAATCTTGTCACCAAGTCGTTCTGCCAATCTTTCAATGTCATCATATCTCGCTATTTGTTTTAACCAATTTTCTGGAATGTTATTAAATCCATAAAGTAGTCCTGCAAGTCCACCTGTTACTGCTCCCGTTGTAGCAGTGTCCTCTCCCAAGTTTACTGCTTTCAAAATCGCATCTTTATAATTGTCAGTTATCAGTGTACACCAAATACTCGCTTCAAGTGTGTGTAATACATAGCCGCTACTAAAAATGTTCTCTTCTGTCAGTTCGTAAATGTTTTGCTTTAGCAAACGGTCAAACAATGCAACTTCTGTCGCATTAATTGAAAGTGGGACTAAGTGAGTTGAGATTTCAGATTGAAGGTTTTTATAAATTTCAAACTTATCCTTCTGTGCTAAAAGTTGTCGGGCAAATTCAAGATAGTAGAAGCAAGCAACTACAGAACGAATATGTCCGTGAGTAATTGAGGAAACCTGTTTGGTAATTTCATACCGTTCGGTTATTGGCTTATCTAATAGGTAAAAGAGCAACGGTAAAATTCTCATTAAAGAACCGTTGCCGTTTGACGAAATATCAAAACCGCCTGCTAAATTTGGTCTTTCACCTTTTGCAAGTCTGTCAATTGCTTGTCTCGTTGCAATACCTATGTCAAAAACATTTCCTCTCGGTGTCCAATGGTTGTTGTAGTACCACCTTATAAAGTTTTGTCCAATAATGTTTAAGTCAAAATCATTTATTAATGCTTCAGCAAGGCAAAAAGTTAGCGAACTGTCGTCTGACCAAGTTCCTGGTGGTTGATTATAAGTACCGTAACCGATCATATCAGTTACAGGATTTCTACGAATAGTTTGTCTGCTGTTAAACTCAACTGGAACGCCAATTGCATCACCAACTGCAACACCAAAAAGAACAGATTTAATTTTATCAGAATAATCAACTCCTTGATTAGTAAAAAGCATATTCCCAAAGTTGCTCCAACCTTTACTTACATCTGCCTCTGCCTTAATGTTTCGGTTGGAATAAATTTGGTTAATATCAATTCCTAAAAGTCCTCTTGCAATTAGAAATGAAAAAGTTTCAATATCAGTATTGTCGTCCTCGTTTTTATATTTTTCTTTATTTCTCTCTGCCCAAAATTCTTTTATAGAATAGCCGTCAGCCTCTTTGTTGAGTTTTGCTTTGTACAATCCGTAACCTGTCGAAGAACGATGAAAGGAAAGCCATTCATTCTCGTAATAAATAAACCATTTGTCCTCCATTTGTTGCGGAATAAGTCCTCTGGTCAATTTTAAGCATTGTTTGTCAGTAAATAGCAAATCTAAAACAATCCGTTTGGGATTGTCAATAGAATGGTTTTGCCAAGTCGTTTTAGTTGCTATTTCACTCATCTTGTTATGTTACGCTTTGTCTGTTTTGACTGCCGCCAACGTTTCGGGGCTTGGCGATGTGGCGGATTTAGAAACACTTAACTGTCCAACAAACGTAAATGTTTATTACAAGAACTACCATTAAATTTAGCACCTCGACCGCCATTTCGTTAAGCTGTTTTTAGCAGTAGTTCTTCTGTCTTCCGTGGCTGTAAACCATTGTCGTTGTGTGGCTTTTGTGTCTTTGCCGTGTTAGCTATACGGCTATTTCATTTTTATACTTCGCTAAAATATATTTTTTGTGTGGTGTTAAAATAATTTTTATTGACTTTAAAATTTCTATAATTTCATTTTTCTTTGTTAAATTATTTTTCTCTAATGTTTTTTCCAATACCTTCTGTAAACTGTCGTCACCAAGATAAAAGTTTTTCATCTTTCTTTTTTCTTGTTCAATAAATAAAATTCTTTGGTCGTAAGATTCCTCAATGAACAGTTGGTAGATTTCAATATCATTCGCAACAACTTTTTTTCTGCTTGTCTTGATATTTGAACCCCTGTAAACTCTGCCATTCCTTTGGTCTATGATAGCAGGATTGAAATTGTTGTCATAGTGAATTACTCTGTTACTGAAACCGTCAAAGTCCAAACTTTCATTTCCAACTCTTGAAGCAAGAAGAATAATCTTTTGTTTTGTATTATCGTTTGCTTTCTTTATGTCGGAAAGTTTTTTTGCTCTATCATCTGGTTTGTCTTGTCCTGTCAGCGTATGCACTATGTATTTATTTTTCTTCAATCGGCTTTTTAATGTTGCGACTGTTTCCAACCAACTTACAAAAACTATAATTACATTTTTAGTTTTGGATGTCTTAATGCTTTCAATTGTTTCAAGTAGCTTTTTATACTTGGCTTCAGAAACCAAATTGCCTTTGAATACTTTCTCAATGTATGCATTTTGTGTCGGGGAGATATTGCTCTTTGTAAAACTATTTCTGCTTGAAACTAATTGAGAAAGTTTTGTGCTGAACATCTGCGATTCTTCTTCCGTTGTTTTTATTAAATCACGATAAAGCAAATACTGAAACTTTTCTGCTTCATTTAGTTTCGCAATTACTGGCTTTATAGTAAGTGATTCCTTTGTGTTGCGAATCATTATGTCTCTTATAAAATCGTCTAATCCATTTTTTGATGGAGCCTTTTTGCCAAAAAGATTTTCCATTAATGGTCTTTTAATTTTTTCTCCGTCTTGAAAATTTAACAAAGCATTTATATCATGGTTAAAGTTTTGGCTCAACTTATTTAACTTTTTAATTGAAATTTCTCCTTCGTCAATATTGGAAATTTCTTTTTCTAACGCATTGATTCCTGAAGAAATTAAACCAGTGATGTTGTTTGAAGAATCTTTTACATTAGAGTTCTCTAATAAACTCAGCAAATATTGAAATTCAAATTTGTTGTTCTGAAAGGGAGTAGCAGTTAGTAATAAGAGTTTTGCATATTTGCTCGCATTTAATGTCGCATTTATTTTTCTTACCGCTGAACCTGGCAGTTTATAGCTTTCGTCCTTATCATTACTACCACTTTTTAAAGAATGAGCTTCATCAACAATTATCCAGTCAAAGAAATTGACTGGGAATAATTTCTTTCCTCTTTTGCCTTTCCGAAAGACAGAGTATATGTTGTATCCAGTTGTTCCAGGCAGTCCAGGGAAACTTGTCAGCCAAATACCTTGTCTTTGTTTATCTATTTCAATCCAATCTCTTTTTCTCCTTATTGGAATCTGACTTGAAAAAAAATCAAATAGCTTTTGTGTTGATGGTTTGTCAATTTTAGTTTGCTTAATAAATTTTCCAATGTCGCTTGAAAGTGAATAAGATTCCGAAACAAATTCTTCAAAAGTTAAATCTTCTTTCTCGTTCCATTCCCACTTGCTTCTGATTGAAGGGTTGGCAATTATTAAAACCCTAAATCGGTCCATGCTGTGGCTCTTGGATATTTGTTCAAGTATTGCTTTGCTGATAATTGCAAGAGTTTCAAATGTTTTACCTCCGCCAACTTCATCTGCAAGCATTACACCTCTGAGATTGTTATAAATCTGCCATTCTTTTGGTTTTTGCCTCGTCGGATAATCATTCAAAATCTGCCACGCCATACAGGAAGCTAAACGCTGTGCTTGAATAGCATTTTTGTTTTTTAAAATTTTATCTGTGATTAGATTTTTGAAATAAGCCATTCTTTGATAAATGTTTTTAAAGCTCTTTGGTCAATATTTAATTTGTCGGCTAACTCACTTATTCGTTTTGTGCATTCTTGTTTTATGTTTTCAGTGTTCAGCTTTGTGCTGAATACTTTGAATAATTGCAATGTCAGATAAAGAGTTCTTCCGTCATCTATTTTATTTATTTCGTTTTGGATCTCACTCTCATTGAAGTCAGAAAAATATTTTTTGTGCTTAATACTTTGTAAAAGATATTTCACATTGTAAAAGTATTGTTCAAGTTTAGGCGGCTCTGTTATTTTAATGCTTGTGGTTTCCTTAATTGATAGTTTGCCTTCGTTGATTGCTGTGTCAAGTTCTGTCGGATTAACAGAATAGATTCCCCTAAACAAATCAAAGATGCTTTCACCTTTCTCATTTAGTCCTGATATGTATTCACTTAATTCAAATACTGAAACGAAAATTTTTTCATCTCCGATGAAAAAATTCACTGTTTGCTTTTGTTCTTCAAATTCGTTTGTCTTAAATAAAAACTCGCTGTCTGTGTTCTGTAACTTAATTTTATTTCCGTCTTTGGTTTTTCTTACTGGTAAGTGGTTCGGGTTAAAAATGTAAGTAGTTATTATTGAGTTCTCTTTTTCAGCCCAAGCATAATGGTTGTTTTGACTTTCAAAAAATTCAAGAGAATTGTCTTCCGCTTCTGTATAGTTGGTAACTTCAATTTCTGAAAGTTGCTTCCAAAAAACTTCACTGAACCATTCTTGCATTTCTTTCGGTGAGACTTTTAAAATTATTCCGCACTCTTGATTTGCTGATTCATTCAAGGTTTTAAAGAAACCTTGTTCCGTGAAGTTTGCAGAACCAATAAACAGAACAGCATCAGAATTAAATTCTGTCAACATCAGTTTGGAATGAAACCCATCCCGCTTTTTATGTACAGGTCGAAATATTTTGCAATGGTGATTTTGAAACGGTTTTATTTTAGCTCCTGTCCGCAAGTAAATTGAAATGTTGTCAGAGATACTCTTTACTTCTTCAATTTTTGAATATTCATCTGAAACAAATGGAGTAGCAACTTTTATTCTCTTGACTGTTTGTCCGCTTCGGTAGTTTGCTAAGTAATTTTTGTATTCATCAAAAATTGATTTGTCCTTGGAGTTAAAAACAAAATGAATGTCACTTGATTTTTTCGGTAGTTCCTTAAACCGAAGTTTGCTAATCGTTTGTTCCCAAATTGAACTTTGAGTGAACAACTGCGACTTTAATTGCTCAAAGAAATTCAGAATTTGATTGTAGATAAAAACATCTGTGTCAGTTCTAAATTCAAGTTCCATTTCAATTGCAATTTCTTTTTCTGTTGCAAAACTATCAACAGTAAGATTTGCACTTCCTACTATGAATTTTGCTCCAACCTCTGATTTCAGTAAAGCTAATTTTGAATGAAAACAGTTTTTCTCATTTGGCTTCAAAGGTTTCATTGGAACGCAAACGATTGTGCTGTTTGCATTATCCCCAATCGACTTTCCTTGTTTGAAGTCGTGAAGAATTAATTTTGTTCCGCTGGCAACTTCTGAAAGTTTTTCAATAACCTCATTGTCCAATCTGTAAGTAAGATAAACACCAATGTTGTGAGGATACTCAGCAATTGATTGAAAGAAGTCCTTTGAGTTTTTCTTCATTACCGTAATTCTTTTATTAAGCGTAACAAAGCAGAGTGTCTGTAATTAAAGAAGTAACTCGTTCCTTCATCTTCGCCTTGTCTTTTCTTGTATGATTCCCAAAGGTTTTCAATTCTCCGTTTCTCTGAATTAGGCAATCCATCTCGTAAAGAATATTTACCATCCTTATATTGAAACCACTTGGTTGGCTTTTGATATTCCGTCAATGAAATCTCTGATTTTGAAGCTGAATGAAAGCGTTCTTGAATTTCCTTAAAAGCATTTTTTGCCACAGTCCATAGCTTTACTCTATTGGCGATATTGTTAATGTCTGCATCAACGGCTGCAACAAATTTTCCAAACCAGTTGTTTAAAAACGCAAATGGAATTTTTGGATTTGGGTTCTCTAATAACTTACCCCAAAATGTATCGTCATTAAATGTCTTGTAATCAAAGTAGGGTTGAAGCAACCGAAAATATTCGTCCTTGCGTCTGTTTTTAATTTTTGCAATTAGTTCCTTTTTAAACTTGTCTTTGAAGTCGTCAAGCCGATGATTATTGAACAAAGAATTTTTCTTCATCAGTTGCTTTATTATTTCGTTTACAAATTCCGCTTTGCGTTGCGGTTGCTTGTAATCACATAAAATAAAGTCCCTTAAAATTGGCATCTGTCTATCACCAATTCTTTTCAAATAGAGTTCTAATGTGGCTGGTGCAAAATTTCTGTCGGTGTAAATCTTGAATGCGTTTTGAATTACCCAACCTTTGCTTGTGAATACATCAATGTCGCTTAGTTCAAAATTATTTCCAAGAAGTCCTCCCTTTAATTCCGCCTTGCTGAATTTTGTTTTCCAGCAATACACCAAAAGTTTTTCTAACCTGATTTGTATTTCTCTTTTTTGCTTGTCATTTCTCCAAAGAGATTTGTTGGTGTTTAAAAAGTGATTGACATAAGCTACAAACAAATAGTAAGTCGGTTTAGAAACTGAGCCTGAAAATGGCAAATACTCCGCACCAATTTTTTCAGAGAAATCGTCAAAGCCAAAAGGGTCTCGTTCACCTTGGTCAAACGAAACAATTTTTACAGTAAAAATATTTAGAGATTCATTACTCATTGTATGCTCATATTTCAGTTGGGGTAGGAAAATAAAAAATAACGAGGGGCAGGCAATGGGTGTTGGCTTACTCGCTGACCCTTTGTGGTATCGATTCTTTGTCCTTGTTCACCAGTTAAAATTGTTATTCCTTTTATTTTTGTTTTTTTTACTCCTGGGGCTCATCCGAAGCTTGAACTTGCATAACCTTTTCACTGATGGGTTATTTATCATAATCCACACTTAAATATCACACAAGCATAGGTTTAAATTTTGCCGATTACTTTTTTCTTAACTCGAATTTTGAGGTCTATTTCAAGTTAAGCAAAGCTCTAATAACAGAAAGGACTACCCTTTTAGTCTTTCGTACTCATCGAGCGCCATTTTTTCTAATTTCTCTTTCAATTCTTTCGGCAGAATAACACGATCATAGAATTTTCCATCCTTTCCTTTTTCATCAGGGGCAGACAAGAACAAACCGTTGGCACCGTTTACTAATCTGAACCCTTTGATTATTATCTCTTCTTCCGTTTGAATATCAAAAAAAGCCGCAGTCTTTGATTCGCCCTTCAGAGGATTCATTCTGGAAATTTTCATTGTACACCTTTCGATAATAAGTAAGAGAATTTTTTGATAATGTAATTTAATATTTGTGAGGAAAATATCAATTAAATTCTTGAATTAAATCTGCGTCATTCCTAAATAATTCGACATTATGCTTAAAATTATATTCATTTGGGATGTAAAATCTGCTTTCAGCGGGAGAATTTATGCTGTATTACTTTATATTTGGCTTTAAAAAACAATCTCAATCTACTTTAATGAATCCAGCTATGAAGCAAATTGTAAAACATAGTTTATTATTTATCGTTTTTTTTTCAATCGCAAGTGCTCAATTCTTAAATGGACAACCTTTAGCCGACAGATATAAAAAATATGGTAATTTGATTGTTGCCGAATTACAAAACGCACCATTCCCTCATTCAAAAAGATCAGATGGGCATACCTACAATAACAAAATTTATTCGTTCGAAGAACATTACAATGACAGCACTGTTTTGATTTTCACTCCTAAAGGATATGAACCGCAAGATAGAAATGATTTTGTAATTCACTTTCATGGATGGAATAACAATGTTGACAGCGTTCTAAATCAATTTAAATTGATCGAACAATTTTGTGAAAGCAATAATAATGCTATACTTGTTGTTCCTCAAGGACCAAAGAATGCACCAGATTCATTTGGCGGTAAACTTGAGGTGGAAAATGGCTTTTTGAATTTCATAAATGAAATTCTTACTCTGCTGTATGAAAAAAAAATAATTAGGAATAAAAATATTGGAAATATAATTCTTTCAGGTCACAGCGGCGGATACAGGGTAATATCATATATTTTAATGAGAGGCGGATTAACTGAAAACATTAAGGAAGTATTTTTGTTTGATGGTCTTTACGGACAAATAGAAAAGTATACTTATTGGCTCGACCATTTTGATGGAAAACTAACTAACATCTATACAGAAAATGGCGGAACGAAAGAAGAATCGGCAAATATAATGGAATGTTTTAACTCGTGGAAAGTACCCTACATCTTTAAAAATGAACTTGATCTTTTAGATGATGATCTGAGAAATAACCGCATCATTTTTATTTACACAGATCTTGAGCACAATGACGTTATTCATGTGCGCTCTCAGTTTATGGAATATTTGAAAGCAAGTTGTTTTAAAAAACTTTAAAATCATAAATCACAAACTCCAAATAAAACTCAAGTAACAAATTCAAAAATTCAGACAAACGAAAATACAAAGGTCAGTTATTTACCACTATTGTCTTTTAGATCCTTAAGTCGTTTGTTGGTTAATATTTAAAATTTATTTGTTATTTGTTCGGCTTTTGGCTGATTGACCACTGGAATTTTACCATTTATTTGTTAAACCCCAAATATTTTTTGTAATTTTCGCAATCTTTTAATAGGAATTCTATGACGAAAAACAGCATTGTAATGGTAAAGCAAGTTCCTGATACAGCTAACATATCGGGACAAGTAATGAAGGAAGATGGCACAGTTAACCGTGCAAAGCTCCCAGCAATTTTCAATCATGAAGATAGAGTCGCACTCGAGTTTGCACTTCAAGTAAAAGACAAATTCGGCGGAAAAGTTACAGCAATAACAATGGGTCCGCCGCGTGCATCAGATGTTTTAAGAGAGTGCTTATATATGGGTGCTGACGAGGCAATTCTAATAAGCGATAGAAAGTTTGCCGGTGCCGATACTCTTGCAACTTCATATGTCTTGGCTGAAGCAATTAAGCAAATTGGAAAGTACGATTTCATTTTTGCAGGAAGACAGGCAATTGACGGCGACACTGCTCAAGTTGGTCCTCAAACTGCAGAGAAACTCAACATACCTCAAATTACTTATGCTGATGAAATATTGGAAGTAGGTAAATCCTCCGTAAAAATTAAAAAGAAGATCGAGGGCGGATACGAAATTCTTGAATCATCTCTACCGGTTTTAATTACAGTAATTAAAGATGCAGCATTTCCAAGACCATTTCAAGCAAAGCGAATTATGGCTTACAAAAATGCTAAAACACTTTCCGAACTTGAAAAACTTACAGAGGGAAATTCTCTTCTTTACATTGATCAGCTTCGTGATGAGTATGAATCACGCAGCTTGTACATAAAAACTTTGACAATGGATGATCTTAAGCTTGATGAAAGAAGATGTGGAATTCATGGCTCGCCAACTAAAGTATATAAAGTTGAATCAGTTGTTTTGGCCGGAAGCAGTCACGAATTGGTCCCTCCGACAAAGGAAGGAATCGGTAACTTAATTGATCATTTACTTGCAGATCATATCCTGGGATAAATTATGGAAATTAAAAACAGAGACGTTTGGGTTTTTATTGAACAGCGAAATGGCAAGCCGGCAGATGTTAGCTTTGAGCTTCTTTCTAAAGGAAGAAAATTAGCTGACAATTTGAAGAGTTCGCTAAAAGCTATCGTTCTTGGTCACAACATCAAAACAATTGCTGAAGAAACATTCAAGTTTGGTGTTGACGAGGCAATCATGGTTGATAACGAACAGCTTACAAATTACCGAACAATACCTTACAGCCGAATCTTAAATGAACTTGTAGAAAAACATCAGCCAAGAGTTATGCTTTATGGCGCAACAGTTATCGGAAGAGATTTGGCTCCGCGAGTTGCATCGCACACTAAAAGCGGACTCACAGCTGATTGTACTGATCTTCAAATATCTAATGTGAAATATCTAAAAGAAGAATTTAAAGATTTGCTTTTACAGATTCGTCCGGCATTTGGAGGAAACATAATCGCTACCATTATCTCTCCGGATGTTCATACTCAAATGGCAACTGTCCGCGAGGGCGTGATGAGAATGGAATTTACCAGCAAGCCTGCCAAAGGAAAAATAACAGAAGTTCCTTATGTTCCTGAAAAGTTCGATGACATTGTAAAAATTATAGAGCAGCATCGCAAGGAAAACGAAGTAAATCTGAAAGCTTCACCAATAATTGTCTCCGGTGGTTATGGTTTGGGTTCAAAAGAAAATTTTGAACTTGTAAAAGAATTGGCACACACTATCGGAGGAGAAGTTGCCGGAACCCGAGCAGCTGTTGATGCTGGATTTATTTCGCCTGATCGTCAAGTTGGGCAAACTGGAGTTACGGTTCGACCTAAACTATACATTGCATGCGGTATTTCAGGCGCTATTCAGCACCGTGCAGGCATGCAGGAATCAAACAAAATAATTGCCATTAATAATGATCCGGATGCTCCAATTTTCGGAGTTGCTCACTATGGAATAGTTGGTGATGCTGTTCAGATAATTCCATTGTTCATTAACGTTTTCAAACAAAAGTTGAGATAACTAATGCCAAATTTTTTCACCGATAATAAAGATCTTCTTTTTCAATTCAATAGATTAGACTTAAAAGAGGTTGTAGACTTTTATGAAGATAATTACAAGCAGGCAGAAAAGTTTAGTTTCGCGCCCGTTAACTACGAAGATGCAAAAGAAAATTTTAAAAGGATACTAGAAATAACAGGGGACATTGCTGCAAATTTTATCGCTCCAAGGTCTTCAGGAATTGATGATGAAGGCGCAGTATTCAAAGATGGAAAAGTGTATTATGCAAAAGGAACGCGGGAATCTCTCGACCTTCTTTCCAAAGCCGAGCTAATGGGCATGATATTACCGCGAGAATATGGCGGACTAAATTTTCCCACAACCATTTATATGATCGCTATTGAAATGATTTCACGTGCCGATGCTTCGCTGATGAATATATTTGGATTGCAAGATATTGGACGAACAATTGCTGAGTATGGAAGCATCGAACAAAAACAAGAATTCCTTCCACACTTCTCATCTGGCAAACATACTGCTGCAATGGCACTGACAGAGCCTGATGCCGGTTCAGATCTTCAAGCAGTTAAGCTCACTGCCTATCAAGATGAAAAAGGAAATTGGTTTTTACGCGGAGTAAAAAGATTTATCACCAACGGAAACGGTGAGGTTCTTCTTGTGCTTGCAAGGACTGAGGCGGGTACAAAAGATGCACGCGGTTTAAGTATGCTCGTTTGTTACGGCGATGAAACTGTAAAAGTTAGGAGAATAGAACACAAGCTGGGTATCCACGGGTCGCCGACATGCGAACTTCAGTTCAATGATACTCCAGCTCAACTTGTGGGAGCAAGAAGATTCGGACTATTAAAGTATGTTATGTTTTTGATGAACAGAGCCCGCGTCGGAATCGGTGCACAATCACTCGGAATTTCTCAAGAAGCTTATGAACAGGCATTAAAGTATGCGAAAGCCAGGGAGCAATTCGGTAAACCGATTTACAATTTGCCTGTGGTTTCTAATATTCTGATAGATATGCGTGTCTCGCTCGAAGCAAATAGATCCCTGTTCTATAATACATGTGTTTGGCTCGATAAAAAAGAAATGCTTGAAACTCTTGTCGAAAGATTGAAGGCAGATAAGAAACCGGTTACCGGAGTAAATGAAAGATTAAAAGAGGCAATAAAAGTTTTAAATCTTTTAACTCCACTCACAAAATATTTGTTGTCTGAATCTTCAAATAAAATTTGTTATGATTCAATGCAAATTCATGGAGGAACCGGTTATATGCATGAATTTGGAATTGAGCGGCTCAGCAGAGATGCAAGAATTACAAACATCTATGAAGGAACCTCCCAATTACAGATTGTTGCGGCTTCTGGAGGAGTTATAAATGATATTTTGGCTGAGTATTTTAACGAGTTCGAAAAGAAAGAATACAAGGGCAGCTTAATAAATCTTCTTGGGGTTTTAAAAGAAATCCGGGAAATTTTTAATGGTTGCCTCAAGTACATTAAAGATAAAAAAGATCCAAATATTCAGGATGTTGCAGCGAAGGATTTAGTTGAACTTTACGGTTATATCTACATTGGATTCCTTCTGCTTGATGAAGCAAATACAGATCAAAGAAAAGTATTTGCGGCCAGAAGATATATTCTTGATGCATTAACCAAAGCAAGAAAAAATGCCGAAGCAATTAAGAACGAGCTTTATTCCGATATACTTCACGCAGATACAATTTTAATTTAAACAGGAGAGTTAATGAAAAAACAAAAAAAATTTGTTTATAGAATTTTCGACGATCACGAAGAAAAACACTATGTTATGAGCACGCTGACTCATAAACGCCTAGAAAAACTTTTCGAAAAATATAAGGGAAAAAAAGAAAAAGTTTACGCCAAAGAGTTTCTTGAATTTCTCCACAAACACGACTCCAAAGCCGAAGAAGTGGAAGTAAAGGATTTTTATTTTTAATTTCCTGACAAATGAGGCTCACTTAGCTTTGAAATAGCACTTTAAAAGTGAGCCTCATTTGGTAAATACATCGCTATCGAAGCAGCATCATCTTTTTAGTTTCAACAAAATTACCTGTCATTAACCTATACACATAAACTCCGCTTGGCAAATTACTTGCATCAAAATTAATCGAATAATTTCCCGCTTCTTTCCATTCATCAACTAATGTAGCAACTTCGTCACCAAGAACATCAAAGACTTTAAGGACTTGCCAATTGCTTACTGGCGACTGCCAACTGATCTTCGTGCTTGGATTGAATGGATTAGGATAATTCTGATTCAATTGGAAGGAATTTACTAAAATATCATCTACTATATCTGTAGGTTGGACCACATTGATTAATTTATTTGCAGCAAAATTCCATTGGTCTCCGCTGTTTGCACCATTGAAATTAACACTATTTCCATTTGCAAACAGAGTTTGCGAACCGACTGTTGCAGGTGCTGTATATGTAAATTGAAATGTAACTTGTCCAGCCACAGGAGTTTTAGGCGAGACATGAGTTAGTTCATTTGCTTCCTGTCTTAAATCACCAGAAACCGGCAACACATTACCATTCGATGCAGCAATGTTAGTACCACCTCGTACAAGTGGACCACCTGAAATTGTAACTGTATATGTTGCTGTTTGATTAACAGCTAAAGTATCGGGACCTGCAATTACAACTAATACTCCTGCTGATGGGAAATCATTGTGACATGTACAGCCATTTCCATTTTTCAAAGTTCTTTCTACAATTCCATTCTCATGTGCATAAATAATTACTGCTGAAACTGAAAGCAAAGCAAATAAAAGGTTAATAGATTTTTTTCTTTTTATTATAACAGACTTCATAGATTTCCTTTTTATGAAATAGTTAATTGTTTTTCTAAAAAGGGACACAATGGTAGGTAATTATCAATAGTAAAAATTTTTCGGTGGGGATAAGGGTTGGTGTTTTACTTCAACTCCCCAACACCAAATTTTATAAATGATGCTAACTTTGCGGGAGAATCATTCGGATTTGAGTTCATCTTTATGAGTATAAAAAGTTTTCGGTTCCCAGTCAAATCCATCACAAGGAAGAAATTCTTTGGTGGGGTGTGCATCATGTTTCATACAAAGCACTGCTGTTTCATCAAAATGCTGACAAGTAGAACACAATGTTGACTCTATAATATCCTTATTCTTCTCTTCAAATAATCTATAATGGATTATTGCAGGATGAACGATCACACCATAAATTGCAAACAAAGTTAACACCCACCAAAACTGGAAATCTATATAACTCTGAAGAAGCCAAACCAAAGGAATGGTTATTGCCGCTCTAATTATTGTCCAGAATACTATTTCACCCAACCGTTAACCTTTTTACAGAATTTTCTTTTCTAAAATATGATTCTACATAAACAAAGTAAAGTTCAATATCTTTGTTTATAGGATTGAAGCGCTAATTATAATAGCAATTCATCGGCACTTCAATAATGCAAACTAAAGTTTTCTTGTTGATTTTTACTTTGAGAACGAATGTGAATTAAAAATTTTATGGTTATATTTGTGCGTAATTTGAAAGTATCTGGTTAGTTTAAAAACGTTTAATGGAAACTTGAATTGGATTTGGGCAGGAAAATTAAGTTCGGTCCAAATTACTTATTATCAAAAAGTGAGCGTGGGTGGGATCGAACCACCGACCCTTTGCTTAAAAGGCAAATGCTCTACCACTGAGCTACACGCCCTCATTTTGGGAGCACAAATATAGATATTCGTGGTTTTAATTCAAATAAAATCAATATTTAGAACAAAAAAGATAGATTAAATATGTTAAAAAATTCTAAGATTTTAGTTTGTGATGACGATGAAACTCTGAGCTATCTCTTAAAGGAACAACTCATTGAGGAAGGTTTTACTGTTGATAATGTTTATGATGGAAAATTTGCTATGGAAGCAATCAAAAGAAAAAATTATGATTTGCTGCTTCTTGATCTTACCATGACTGAAGTATCCGGAGAAGAAGTTTTGAAATTTACCCGTGAATATAATTCTTCGCTCCAGGTAATAATGCTTACCGCTATTAATGACTTAAAAAAAGCCATTGAGTGTATTAAAATGGGGGCTTATGATTATATAACCAAACCTTATAACCTCGATGAGTTAGTGATTACAATAAATAAAGCTCTTGAACATAAGTCGCTTATTATTGAACACGGAATTCTTAAAAAGAAAATAAATGAAAAGCTTCCTCACAACATAATTGGCGACAGTCCTCAGCTTCAGAAAATTATTAACCTTGCAAATAAAGCAGCTCTTTCAGATTCTAATATTCTTGTTGAAGGAGAAACCGGTACAGGCAAAGAGCTTTTTGCAGAATACATTCATAAACATTCCACCCGTGCCGATAAACCTTTCGTTGTAATTAATTGTGCATCACTGCCAGACACATTAATTGAAAGCGAACTTTTTGGACATGAACGAGGAGCATTCACCGACGCAAAAAATACTAAGCAAGGTTTGGTTGAGATTGCTAATGGAGGAACTTTATTCTTAGATGAAATTGGTGAGTTGAGTTTATCTCTCCAACCAAAGCTTTTACGTTTCCTTGAAAATGGTGAATACAGAAGAATTGGCGGTGTTGCAAATCTCAATTCAAATGTTCGAGTAATTGGCGCAACTAACAGAAATCTTTTAGAGGAAGCTGATAACAAAAATTTTAGACGCGATCTTCTTTTCCGATTAAACGTAATTACGCTCACTATTCCTCCATTAAGAGATAGGAAAGATGATATTCCTGTACTTGCAAAATTTTTCCTTGAAACCAAATCTTCAATAAGATCACCCAAAAAACTTTCTCCTAAAGCAGAAATAGCTCTAGTGAACTACAATTTTCCTGGCAATGTGCGCGAGCTTGAGCATACAATTGAACGTGCCATAATTTTTTCCGAAGGAGAATTTATTGAACCGGATGACCTTAATCTTCCAATAAGCACCGCTGCCAGAAGCTCACAGCAGCTTATGACGGAAGATGATTCTGGAATAACTGATATTCTCAGTATGGACGAGATGGAAAAGTATCATATAGCAAAAGTCTTAAAACTTAATAGGTGGGATAGAACCCAAACCGCTAATCAACTTGGTATAAGTCCAAAAACTCTTTACACAAAAATTAAAAAGTACGAGATCAAACAAGATTAGTTAAATGTTAAACAAAATAATTTCTAACTATGCTCTCTCCGAGCTCTTAGAAGTTGAAAGATATTCTCTAGCTATTGCCGATAAAGACGGGAATATTCTTTGGTTCAATACAAGTTTCAAAGAAGAAACTGATTTTACTAAAATAAAAGGGCGATCATTTTTTGAGTTATTCAATATCAAAGATGAAGACGATCTCAGCGTTTTGGAAAAGCATAAATCACTTCACCTTAATTCCTCCTATCAACATAAAAACTTAAGCATCATTCCTCTTGTCAATAAAAATAAGCTCGATGGTTATTTCCTAAGACTTTATCCTCTTCACATAAGTAGAGCATTTAGCGAAAAACATGAAAGTGTAAGTCAACGGAACATAGAATTTCAAAAGGAACTTCAAGACATAATTAGCCTCATTGGTAAAGAAATTTCTACGGATGTGTTATGTAAAGAAGTCCTTTCAAGATGTATTAAAATAACCGGCAGCAAATTGGGTTTTGTAAAATCATTTGGAGTTGATGATCCAAAAGAATTTCTTTCTTACGAAACCAATGAACAATTCGATTTCGATGACGAAGTAAAAAGAGGAGTAAAAACAAGCTTCTCTTTCTTAACGAAATGGCTAAGTGTAAATAAAAAACCTTTAATAATTACTGCCGATCCTACCAGCATTGGATTTAATTTGGCTCATGTCCTGCAATCAGAATTCATTCTTATTGTTCCATGTTTTTTCGAAAACGACCTCATTGCCGCAATTGCTTTAGGCACTAAGGGGAAAAAATATTCGCGCTTCGAAGTTAATTTCATTGAACAATTTTCATCTCTCCTTGCTTTTTCAATAATCAGCATTAAAGCGCGAAATTTAAACGATGTTCTTAGGAGTAAACTAGAGCAAGGACAAAAGCTTGAGACAATTGGTAAACTATCGAGCGGCTTGGCACACGATTTTAATAATCTACTTACAAGTATTTTTGCCAGCTTGAACCTGCTTAAAAAGCGTGTACCGCAAGCCGAGAATGTCACTCGTCTTGTTGATAATATAGAAAATTGTGCTGTGCGTGCAAGAGATCTTACCAAAGGTTTGCTCTCATTCGGAAAACCAACAACGAAACAAAAGGACTTAATAAAACCCGCTATACTTATATCTGAAATAGCTAAAGTTGTAAATCAAACTTTTCCAAAAGAGATTGTTTTTGAAAATAAAACAGAAGATAAATTAAATGATATTCTCGGTAATCCTACCGAAATCTATCAGGTGTTATTAAATCTTTGCGTTAACGCTAAGGAAGCAATTAAGGATTCGGGTAAAATTACTTTATCGGCAAAGAATGTAACAATTGATGACAAAAATATTTCAAATTTTCCATGGCTTGATAGAGGAAAATATATTTGCTTCGTCGTCGCTGATACAGGCGAGGGAATTTCAGAAGAAAATATTCGCAAAATTTTCGATGCTTATTTTTCTACTAAAAAGAAAGAAACCGGCTCTGGTTTAGGATTGTATGTTACTAATGGTATTGTAAAAGCACACAACGGATATATAGATGTTACAAGCCATCCGAATCAAGGAACAATCTTTAACGTTTACATTCCTGTATATGAACCAATTAAGCACGAAATAGTTTCAGAACCTTCCGAAAAAATAATTCTTTTGGCTGATGATGAAATAATGCTGCGAGATTTGCTTGCTGAACTTTTAGAATCAAATGGATTCAATGTAATCAGAGTTTCATCCGGTTCCGAGGTTTTAAAAGTATTAACTGAGGAAATGAAAGTGGATTTGGTGATTATTGATTATAACATGCCCGGAATAAATGGTTTGGAATGTGTTGAAGAAATACGAAAACTTAACTATAAAATGCCGGTTATTCTTTCAACAGGCAGCTTATCAATTGAAGAAAGCCCTGATGTCAAAAAATTTGGAGTTACAAGTCTTGTTACAAAACCATACGAATTTGATACAATGCTTTCAACTATCCGGAGTCTTATCTAAATATTTTTCCGGTATTTCCTTCTCCCGTTCTGCTTCTACCATTTTAATATTCTTTGCATAATCTGAAGTGAGCGGTTTTTTAATTGCATTTAACTGATTAAGAATATTGGTAATCTCATTAACTGCTGTTTCGATATAACCCAGTCGGTTTAAAATTGCATCTTTAGAAATTTGTTCTTTATTTAATTCTCTTTTTATTGCTGCTGAAGAAAGACTCATTAACGTAAGCGGCTGTTTAATTTTATGATTAGTGGTTACAACAGTTGCCGCATACATGCTTCTTTTTTCAGCTTCAATTACTTGCTTATGTGCATCGGCAAGTTTTAATGCAGAGTTAATACGAGCTAGCATTTCCACCTTTTCGAACGGTTTTTTTATATAATCAAACGCACCAGCTTCTAATCCTTCTTTTGCATCTTCGGCACCTGATTTTGCCGTTACGATTATTATCGGAATATCGGCTGTAGAAGGATCTTGCTTAAGGATTTTACAAGCTTCTATGCCAGACATTTCGGGCATCATAACATCTAAAAGAATTAGATCGGGCATGTCGCTTATTGCCTTTGCAATTCCTGTTTTACCGTCATACGCAGTTATAACCTCATAACCTTCATTCTCAAGTCGGTCTTGAAGCAGAAATACGTTTTCAGGTAAATCATCAACAACTAATATTCGTTTCATATTAACTGGCTCTTATCTTTGAAAATAATTTTTCAATCTTAAATGAAATAACACCAGTATTAACTGGCTTAGTTATATAATCATCAAAACCATTTTTTAGAATTATCTGTCTATCTTCCAGCATAGCTCGTGCAGTGACAGCGAATACAGAAATATGCCGCCAATTTGGGTTTTCTCTAATCTTCTTTATCGTTTGGAAACCATCCATTTCCGGCATCATTATATCCAATAAAATAAGATCGGGTGAACTTTCTCCTAAAATGCTAAGACATTCGAGTCCATTATTTGCAACCAGAGTTTTACAATTGCAAGATTTTACGATTTCGTCGACCGTAAACAAAGCATCGGGATCATCATCAACAATTAGAACTTCTCCAAGAAATTTCTTTTGTTTTTCATCAATAGGAATAATTTCTTCCTGCTTGCTGATTGTTTCTAATGGTGGAGTACTTATAATATTGTCAAAAACTGTTGAATACTCGTCTATTCTAATTCTATCTCTAACAATTTTGAGGACATCAAGCGGATGATTATTTGATTTGAATGTGATTTCCTCAACTGTATTCTGAAGAGATTTTATTTCTTGTTCGTTCAAATTCTTTAAGGTGCTTATTATAATCGGAATATGTTTGGTCTCTTTGTGGTTTTTTAGCTCATGTGTAAGTGAGATTCCATCTATCCCGGGCATAAGCAATTCCATAATTATAAGATCGGGTTGAATGTCAACAATCTTATCAAATGCAAGCTGCCCATCTTTAATGAAGTGAACTGAGATTCCATCGTTTAGTAATGCTGATTTTAATCTTTCATATTCATTTTCATCATGGTCAACAAGAACAATTTGTTCGATCTTCTTCCTGGCATAATTTTCTAATTTATTAAAAGCAGACAGAAGTTCAGTGAGTGAAATTGGTTTTACAAAATATTCAAAAGCACCAAGTCCATACCCAATGTTTTTATCGCCAACAATAGAGACTAAGATAACGGGAATATCTTTGGTTGATGGATTTTCTTTTAATTCCTTGAGAACAGTCCATCCATCCTTATTAGGCAGCAATAAATCTAAAGTTATTGCAAACGGCTGGAGTTCCTTTGCCAGTTTCAATCCACTAATACCATTATCCGCATAAGCAACGTTGTAACCTCGTGATTGTAAATATTCACCGATAGTAAGACGAATGTCCGCATCGTCATCAATTACAAGGATTGGATTTTTTCTGTTTCTCTTTAAGGTGTTAATATCAATAGTTGAAGTTTCGTCTATTTTTGCCGAACCAAAATTAAGAGGAATTGTGAATGAGAAAACCGAACCATTGTTTATCTCACTTTTAACACTTAATGATCCATCGAGCATCTCTGCCATTTTTTTACAAATAGATAATCCCAATCCTGTACCGCTGTATTTCCGACTTGCAGTACCATCGATTTGCCTGAATTCTTCAAATATTATTTTTTGATTCTCTTCAGAAATTCCAACTCCAGAATCGAGAACATCAAATATCAATTTAGATTCAGAAGATACCTTTATGTGAAGTTCAGCAAAACCCCGCTCAGTAAATTTAACTGCATTGCCTAAAAGATTAATAAGAACTTGTGTTAGTTTTCCTCTATCTGTATTTATTAAAATATTAGTGTTAATTTTTCTTACTATTCTAAAATCCAATTTTTTCTTTAGTGCCAATGGTCTAATTGACGCTTCAACATCAAAAATGATATCCTCAAGCAGAATTTCTTCATTTCGAAGGTCCATTTTTCCTGCTTCTATTTTTGAGAGATCAAGAATATCATTCAACAGATTCATTAACCGTTTCCCGCTGCGATGTACAATTTCCAAACGCTCTTTGGTTTTAGGATTTAATGAAGAACCTTCTTCAAGCATCAATTCTGTTAATCCAAGCACGGAATTCATTGGCGTACGCAGCTCGTGAGACATGCTTGCAAGAAATTGAGATTTCAGCTTTGTTGATTCCTCAGCTCTCCGTTTCTGTACTTCTAATTCACTTGCCTTATCTTTCAACTCAGTATGTAATCGTACTAATGATTCGTTCTGTCTTTTAACTTGTTCGTTCTGTTTTTGATATTCTTCATTCAGTAATTTTAATTCAACAACAAGATTTTCAAGCTGAACTAACGCAAAAGCATTGTTCAGCCCAATAGCAAGCTGTTCCTGAATCTTCGACAGATAGTTTTTCACCTCTTGTGATGGCTTTTCTAAACCGCCCAGTTCAATTATTGCAATTACTTCGTTATTATAAATTATTGGAATTACCAGCATATGCTTAATTTCAAGCGATATGATTCCTGATGAAACAGTCGGAAAATTTTTTTCGAAATTAAGTTCCAGCACTTCGCGATTTTTTATTGCTGATTCAAAAAACTCTAAATCTTCAGGAGTATCTTTTGGTTTTATACCGTACGAACGAATTAGAGAAATCGAATTATCTTTTACGGCATGGATGGCACCAACATTGAAACCACATGTTTTAATAATTTTATTTAAGGCAGCATCAGCAATTTCCTTTAAAGTAGCATTTCGATTAATTAAAGAAATAAAATCGGAATAATCATTTATCTCGCGATTGTGTTTATCTAACTCATCAAGCATATTATTAAAAGCCGAGGCCAATTCTCCGATTTCATCTTTTGATTTAATTTCGATTTTATTTTTGAAATTTCCATGCTTTGTCAATTTTGTTGCGTTATTTAATAAGCTAAGCTGACTTCTAATTCTTTGTGTAAAAACAAAAGTTAAAATTAGCGAGAGGACTACGCCTGCAATTCCAACAGTGATTAGAATATATCCAATACTGGAACGTAAATCCGCCGCTTCATTAAGTGTTGAAAAAATTAGAAAGTTTAGATTTTGGTTTTCATTAACACTTGGCGAAATTCTACAAAGTGTTGATATAATATCCGCTTGATTAGAAACTTCAGAATGAACATCAAATTTTTCTCGGTGGGATAAAGTATTGTATGCTTTGTTCAAAAAGTAAATGTATTGCTGATTTGCTGACTGATTAGATACCTGCAAAATTGAGTTATCGGTTATGATAGCAACTTGTGCATTAATTTTTTGTGCAATGGAATTGAGAAACCCATCTGTTAGCAGCCGGCCATAGTAAACCAATGTCCCGTCTGAAAACGTATGACTTTTTATAACTGCCGAGGGATTATTCTCGATGAATTCTTCAATAGATATGGCTTTTCCTGAAATGTTGACCCACTCTTTTGCAATCGAACGAGAGAAGAATTTCGGATTCTGCGAGCTTATCTCAAAGATAAAATCAATTTGGGAGGTTTTCAATTTTTCACTTGAAAACAAATCTGCTTTGGACAATCGAGAAAAATCGTCTTTGGTATTTTGAAAGGTTTCGTTAAATGCTAATATAAAATCGTTAGAGGATTTAAGGAGGTATTTAGATTGCTGGCTGGTAAGAACATTATACATTATCGAATAGAAAGCGAAGGAGGCACTTCCTATAATTAATACTACTACAAAAAAGTTAATAAAAAGTATTCGGTAGCTTATTTTCATTACTAATCATCTCGCTGCAGAACCTTACGGATTGTTATTAATAACTCATCAAAGTCATAAGGTTTACTAATAAAGTCACTTGCACCAAGCCGCGCCGAATCAATAGCGCTTTTCACATCGGCATAAGCAGTTAGAACAACCACTTTTACATCAAACTTGTTTTCTGAAATTTCTTTGAGTATCTCGTATCCATCCTTTTCAGGCAGAACCAAGTCCAGAAGTATAAGATCAACTGAATTTGTTGTCAGGTAATCATATACTTCTGTTCCGCTTAAGAGAAAATCTGTTTCGTATCCTACTTCGGACAGTTCTTCCCTAAGCGTGGTGCAAACGTTTAAGTCGTCATCAACAATTAATATTGATTCCATATAACGGCTCTAATTACCGCTTACCGGCTGCTGATTAAAATGATACATTCGTAGTTTTTCTCTCTGCTTTAAAACCTCATCTCGAATGGGGCTTATAGAATTTGTTCCGGCAAGCCGATCCTTAAGCGTGGGAAGAAGCTCTGCTTTAAGAAGAATAACAAGTTCTTTTTTGATAAGACGAACTTCATCAGATCCAAATAAATATCTAAGTCCAAAAACATACCAAGGAAGATCTTTAAGAATAGGAACACCTGAGCGTATTTTAACTTCATCATTTACAAATAGTCCACCGATAATAGTTTCTTCTCCATTGAGCATTATAACTTCTGTAGAAGCTTGGGTTTTATTAATTATGGTGTTTGAAGGATCCGGCACAAATGTGCTTCTTTCAGCAACAATTTTAAGAAGTACATAATCTATACCTTCTTCGCTAATAACAAATGGAGTAACATTTATTATTGATCCGGTTGAAAAAAAGTTTTCAACAACATTACCTGCAAAGTCCTTTTGCTTAATAGATATATCTGAACCCACTTGAATTCTTCCTTGACGGCCATCTCTAACTACAACGTTCGGACTTGCAATGACCTCACCAATGTTTTCAGTTTCAAAAAATTTAAATATTGCTGTGGCTTCACCGAAAAAGTTACCAACATTAAAATCGCCCGCAACACCCAAATCAAAGGTTGGTTCCTGAACAGTAGTTGTTCCTTGTGTTTGAGATTTGGTTTTATCTATTCCTAAGAGACCACCAAGATCCAATCCCTTCTTTTCAAAAATAACTTTCCAATCAACGCCTCTTTTTCTTGCTTCATTTACATCCATTTCAAAAAAGACAGCCGAGATTTTCACTTCCCGTGAGTCTACCGGTACATAAGTATCAGCAGTTCTATTGTCTACCTTTTCACCTCTCTTTTTTATAATAACGACATCTTCTTTTTCTTCATACATCAATCCTCTGAATTGAACTAAAACCACCAATGCTTTTTCATACTGCATATTCTCTATTTCGATTCCTATTGGCTCAGCGCTTTGCACAGTAGAAACAACCCTTTTGCCCTTTATGCTTTCACTTACTTTATTTAAGAGCTCCACCGCTTTATCAAAAGGAAGATTAGCAGACATGGTAACTAGTTCATCGGGATTAATGTAACCCTTAAACTGTCTCTCAAGATATTGCTGAGAGAACCCTACTGCCGCAACAAATAAAACCAATGCTAAAGTCAAGATAATTTTTTTCATAACATTCACTCTCATTTATTTTTTCTTATTTAATTCTTCTTTTTCCAAAAACAACTCTGCTTTTTCGATTACACCTCCCCTGTTAATAATAAATTTAACTTTATTATTCTTGTAATCGATACTTGTCAAATAGCCCAGGTAAACAGGTTCACCCTCCCACAATAAATACGTGCTGCCGGCTGCATCTACAAGAAATGCTCCTTCGGGTACAAGTGCAAGAAGTTTTGCACCTTGAACATCAAGCAATCCTTCGGTATTTGCCGGAATTTCATTTCTTAATAATGGGTAGAATGCATCATACAATGGGCGTGCAGAAAGGTTGTTCTCAACAAATTCTGCTGTTGCGAAGCGATTATCACTCGAAAAGTACGCATGAACCACTAATGCAAAACTAACTATGAATTTTGGTCCTTCTTCTTTATCTGTTTTAACGAGGCCACCAAGGTTGATTGAAGCTATCTTTTTAAGTTCCTTACTCTGTTCAATTCCATAAATAAATTTGTAAAGATCATTATATGGAGCAACACCTTTAAGTTTATACTCATAATAGAAAAAATCTCTCTCTTGCTTTTGCTCTGCATATTCCACATCAATTTTTATATCAGCAGATAATCCATTGGCTAACTTGGTTACAAAGTCGTAAAACTTAACAGAGGAAAGATTTTGCGGAATATTAAATTTTCTGGCAGCTAATACAGAATCGAGAATAACTGCTCTTTTGTAAAGGTCTTCATACTGGAGTGTTAATTGCTCTGTATTATAATCGTTTGCTTTTAATTCTCTTAGCTTGTCTTCTTTGGCAGAAAGTTCACCGCGTTGAAAAATTAATATATACGCTCCACCAGCTAATAAAATAAATACAAGCAGCGCTACAAGAGCAAGTGTATTTTTTAGTTTCCTGTTCATTGTGTCACTTTTGGAAATTGTGATAAATTAAAATTTAGGTTAAAACGATAAGCATCTTTTTCACGAACCGATTCGGCAAAGATACCTTTTAGTTCCGATCCGGTAATGGAATACGCAAACTCGGTTGGGGATAATTTCGAAAGTGAATAACCTTCAAGACTGATTGCATTATTTTCCGAGTTTAATTTCGTAAGCCAAATATTTTGTTTCGCCCCGAAAAAGTCCGAGAAATGTTCAGATGCTTTGGACCATACGCCTGTTCCAACTGATGCTGAATCCAATATTGCCTGGGTTTGATCGAACCCGCTGATTTTACTTTCAAGATTAGCTATTCGCCCTAATATTTCCTGATTTTGCCTTTGAAGAACTGTCTGCTGGGCAATTTCTTTTTCCAGATCACCTATCTTTTTATTATTCATTAAAATTTGAAGTGTTAAAAAGAAAGTTGCTCCAAACAATAATGGAAGTATTGCATAACCATGCCATGCGAATTGAAAAACCTTTTGTTCTTCTCTTACATACCTTGGCAGAAAGTTTATGCTGTCAGTTTGCTTTTTGGTTTGATCATCGAAAAACTCATTTGCTGCGGCTATTAAAATACTGTAAGCCGAAACAGATTTTTTAGATTCATCATCTAAGGCAGAATTATCCACTTCATCAAATTCCAATCTGGAAACATTTGCCTCGGGAAATGTGCCATAAAACGAAAGGATTAAATTTTCGGAATCATCTTCACCGCAAACAATAATATTATCAAGCGAAGATATTCCACCATTATCCATTTCCAGCAAGATTTTTGAAAAATAAACATCGTAGGTATGAAGGTTGGTGGTACCAATATCCAGCGTAGTACCAATGTGTTTTAATTTTCTGCCTTGTAAAAATATAAGCTTGCTGTATTCCTTACCTATATGAACAATTAGCGATTGATCATCTGGAAAAAATTTCTTTTTCCTTGCGACATAATTTGCAAGAGCAACATCGGCACTTTTTATTGTCGGTATTTTATAAAATCTTCGGCCATTATAACCTGCAAGCGAATTAACCAGTTTTATGCTGCTTGATTCTCCGCTTAGAAATACTGCGAGTGAAGATTTATCAGCCAGTTCAACATAAGCTAATTCGTCTTTGCTCACAGTCATATTTTTAGTTTCGGAAATATCGCTGATCAAATCTTGGACAAACTTTGAAGACTTGCCTAATTTACTTCCTTCGTAAACATGATAGTGAAGTGCGGGTTCAGTTAGAACAGGAATAAAAAAACTGTTGGTTAGGTTTATTCCTTTAAGCGATGTGCTAATTAATGCCAAGCCCGAAGTGCTTACAACCTCAACTTCAGTTACAGGATTTTCTTTATCCAATGCTTCCAAGGAAAGATCATCAGTTTCCATTTTAAGGTTTGTGATGCCCGCAGCCACTTCAACAGGCGGCTGAACCACATTATATGAACCTGTTTTGAGAAGTTTAATTTTCTCTTTTTCTTTTTCTAGAACGGCAATTTTAGTGTCGTTACCTTCGCCAAATATGCATACTATAGGTTTCATTAGATAACCGATAAAAGTTGTTGAATTCTTGTTTTATTATTGGCATATGCAATAGCATTTTCCAATGATATTTTTTTATTTACATACAATCGCTTCAAATCTTGTTCCATAGTTATCATACCCATAGGACCGCCTTGGTTTATCATTAGGTAAATTTCGCTTGTAGTATTGTTTTTAATAGCGGCTTTTACGCTTGGGGTAACTATCAAAACTTCCTTTGCCATCACTAATTTACCATCCACACCGGGAAGCAGTTTTTGCGATACAATTGACACTAAAACATCCGCCAACCTATGCCTTACTCTCTCTTGTTCGTGTGGACTGACCTCCGCAACAATTCTATCTATAGATTCTACAGCTGAAGAAGTATGGAGTGTTGAGAATACTTTGTGACCGGTGTCTGTTACCTCAAGCGCTGCTAATATTGTTTCGGGATCTCTCATTTCACCTATGACAATTATGTCCGGGTCCTGTCTCATTGCTTGAATTACACCATCTTTAAAAGAAATGACATCTCTGCCAACCTCCCTATGTTTAATAATGCATTTATTCGAGCGATGAACAAACTCAAGTGGTGAGGCAACAATAATAACATGTGCGGGGTCGGACTTATTATGCTCATCAATAATGGCATCAAGAGTTGTTGATTTCCCGGAACCGGTAATTCCTGTTACAAGTGATAAACCAAATTTGATATACGTGTGGCTCATTACTTTAATAACATTAGGATGAAAACCTAACGAGTCTAATGGTCTAATATTCAGATTTATTGAACGCATATTTAAAGTAAGCGTATCAAGCTCAAAGTACGTATCTGCTCTGAAACGGATATCTAATTTCTTTCTTTCATAATAACACGTGTGGCTGAAGTCTAGGTTTTTTGCAACCGATAAATATTTCCTTTGATTGGAATTTAATAGATTGATAATCATCACAGCTGCTTCGTCTTCAGTAAAACGGGGGAGATCCATTGCTCTTTCTTTCACTCCATGAATTCTAAACCATATGTAACCTTCATTGCCATGCCCACCCACCTCAATATCAGATGCTTCACGCTCTATCATCGTAATTAGCAAATGATCAAAGTATGCTTTTAATAATACTTTGCTTTCCGATGGCAGCTTAGTCGAATTTTCGATGAGATATAAGACTTTGTCGGGTCCTCTCAAATCTGCGGGAATAGCTTCTGTAAATTCTTTAAGGACTTTCTTTACCTCTTCAACAGGAATGACTTTCCTTCTTGTTGGAACTTCATTTAAAGTTTGAACTGCCACTTTACTTCCTTTTATTTTTTAATAGCCACATAGTGATTCTACTCAAATTTTATGCAAGTAATTTTCTGATGTGAGATTAGAATTATTATTGATTTAATGCAGAAATGAGGGTAATTATTGGTAATAATTACATTAGCGAACGGTATATTAACCCTCCGTTGTTGAGGCAAGCACTTCTTCAACTGAAGTTAAACCCAATAAAACTTTTTCAACACCAGAATCTCTTAAGGACTTAGAGCCATCTTTTTTAGCCTGAATTCTAATTTTTTCCTCATCAACTTCAACACCGGAACGAACAATAATTTGTCTTATCTCTTTTGTAAAATAAAGCGCTTCGTGTATTGCCATTCTGCCCTTGTAACCGGTACCATTACATTTATCACATCCTTTTGCAGCATAAATGGTGTGGTTCTTAAATTCATCAATATCTACACCTGCCGCAGTTATTAAATCCTCATCCAGCTTTGCAACTTTAGTTTTACAATGATCGCAAAGCTTTCGAATTAACCTTTGAGCTACTATAATATTTATTGCATATGCTATCAAAAAAGGTTCGATGCCCATTTTATATAATCTTGCAACTGCACTTGGAGCATCATTGGTGTGCAGGGTTGAGAAAGTTAAGTGACCAGTATTTGCAAGTTTAATAGCAACCTCCGCGGTTTGCTTATCTCGCATTTCACCAACTAAAACTATATCAGGATCGTGACGAAGGATGGACCTGATTGCCTGCTCAAAATCCATTTTATATCCAATCTTAAGCTGACGTGCACCTTCAATTACATATTCTACGGGATCTTCAACGGTTAGTACGTTTACACTAGGATCAATTACCTGATACAGCGCTGCAACTAATGTGGTACTTTTGCCACTACCAGTTGGTCCGGTTAGTATTACCATTCCTTGAGGTTGATTGATTGCCTTTGTAAACGACTCTTTTGCAAAACCGGTAAGCCCAAGTTTATCTAAGTCTTTAACAACTTTACGATCATCAAGAATTCTTATTACAACGCTCTCGAACTTATTTCTTAATTCAGTGCCAACCATTGGAAGTACAGATACCCTGAATCTAATTACTTGCCCATCAATTTCTCTTTGTATAAAACCATCTTGAGCTTTCTCTCTTTCAAATCTATCCATTCCCTTCGAACGATCCTTAATAACAGCAACCACAGCTTCAGGAAGAGTGTTTTCTTGAGTATGCCATGGCTGGAGGTTTCCATCAATTCGAATAAGAATTTCTGTTTTATGCCCCGATTTGGGAATGAAGTGAATATCGCTTGCTCCTTTGCGAACTCCTTCAACAAGTGCACCTTCAACCAAGTTAATTAGGGCGCTTTTATTTATTTCGGCATCAAGTTCCTGCTCATCAAGCGATGCCTCATCTCCCTGTATATCCATTTCGGTAGAGGAGTCTTCAATCGCTTTTAAATAAATATTTTCAATTGGCAGAATTGATTGAATTATTTTATCATAATCCTTTTTCTTTAGAAACGCGACTTCATACTTTCTCGCATTTAATGCATAAGCTATTTTAGGAATGCTTCGATCGGTTGGATCTATTGCTGCCAATATCAGTTTGTCTTTTAATCTTTCATCATAGGCATAAGGAATAACCTTATGTTCAGACATCATTTGCTTTAGCTGTTCATCAACTCTATTTACAAATTGTTTAATTGACTCAATTCTATTTTGGAGTTGGTCCCCTTCAGGTAATTCAAGCTCGCGGAAAGCATAAAGAATTGCTACTTCTTTAAATATAACATCATGATCGAAATCGAAATTCTGAACTAAAATTTGTGCGAGGTTACGCTTTATTTTTCCTCTTTCTTCGGCTTTAACTGCAAGCGACTTCTCAAGAACTTGAGCGTCTATTATTCCCTTTTTGAATAATAGATATCCAATTTTATCAGATAAATCTAAGTTGGTCTCGATCATCCAATATTTCTCTCAATATTAATTTGATTTGACGTACCCGGCGTTGGTGGTCTAACAGTTGCTGTTTCAGCAGATACTAATGTTAAAAGAATCATGACAACCATAATTATCATCGCAATAGCAACCTGAATCACCTCAATCAAATTTTTAAGACGGAATACTGTTTCGCTTTCATAATAATTAGCAAGCTGCAGAGAAGTGTTTTTAACCGTTCCTGTTTCTTCGCCAGAATGTAATCTTGATAGAGCTGTTTCGGTAAAAACCCCGGTTGCTTCAAAAGCATCAGTTAAACCGCTTCCCTTTTTTAACATTAACGGTATTGCAATATTTTTTATCTTATCTTCAAAATATTTATTCCCTGTTGCTTCGGCGGCAATTCTTATTGGTTCAATACTTTCTGCAGATCCGCTGTAAAGAGTGTAGAACACTCGACAGAAAACCTCGATTAGTGTTTTATGAACTAATGAGCCAAGCACTGGAATTTTCAACATCATCTGACCAAGAAATAATCCTCCCTTTTTTGATTTTGACATCTGCCAAAGAACGATAGGCGGTATCATTGAAAAAGCAATAATCAAAAAGATATTGCCCACAAGAAAATCGCTCATCTTTAAAGTGAACGCTGTCATTGGCGGCAATTCAATTCCAAACTTCACAAAAAGTTTAGCCGTTTCAGGGAAAATGTAGCCCACATAAAACACTACTGCTAAGAAAAGAACGAAAATGGTAACTGCGGGAGTTATAAGTGCACTCTTTATGCTCTTTTTAAATTCTTGTCTTCTTTCAAGAAATTTTGCAGTGGCTTTATAAATTTCTGACATGTTACCGCTTTTTGAAGCTAAGCCGAGCATGTATGCGGTAAACTTTCCAAATACATTTTGGTACTTCAAAAATGTTGCTTCACTGTCTGCACCTTTTTTAAGATCGTTATTAATTTCCTTTAGGGTATCCTTAAGAGTTTTATTTTGCGTATCATTTATCAGAAGTGAAAGAATTTCACCATATGCAAGTCGTTGCTCAAGAAGTTCAGCACTGATCTTCACAAAGGTCACAATATCCGCCATCGGCGGTTTTCTTTGGAAGTCAATTAGTTTACGATTGACAGACAAAGCTTTATAACCCATTCGAGTTAAAGCATCTTCCACTTCTTTTTTAGAATATGCTTTTTGTTCACCACGAATTGGTTTGTCTGTGCCTTTCCTTGCTTTATAGAGATAGGTAACTTTTCGTTCAATTACATTTATTTTTAATTGATTTTTTTCGGCAAGCCGCTGAATTTTTTTCTTTCCCTCGCCATAGGAAGCAACTGATAACGAACCGCTTATTGCCTGTCCGTCTTGTTTCTGCGCTGTAAATTTGACTTCAATCATTTTT
>CAZTJF010000007.1:50257-147699 GCA_964613805.1 uncultured Ignavibacteriaceae bacterium
GCTTATTGCCTGTCCGTCTTGTTTCTGCGCTGTAAATTTGACTTCAATCATTTTTCACCTCTAAAAGAAAAGGGGATGATATTTCATTTATCATGTGTCCCTAATAATTGTTAAATAATTTGTATGTGATTTTCACCAAATAACATTACTATCGTACTAGCTTCACTACCAACTAAACTGAGAATACGCTGCTCTTATCACTAAATTTTTTTTCCATTTGTCACTTTAATTTGTACCCCCCTTTGTCGCTCAAATAGGAAGCAACTATCCATTCAAAGTGTTGCTTTTTCTACCTTTTTCATTGTCTCTATTAACAACTTCAATGCCATTTAGGATTTTCCCCTCTATGCCACTTTAGTTTAATTATCGAAAGGAAAGTAAGTAAGTAGTCTTTTTCTTATGGGAGGAATTAACCGAATTGTTAAGGATTTACTTATTACATCAATACCGACAATCGACCATCGGCTCTAATTATTTAGGGAAAATCCAAAGCGGTTAGGATAAAATCCAAATTGCAAATCCTTTCAAAACGAATTTATTTTTATTAGTGGATCGTTTAAAAAAGAAAAGGACTGATAAACGAAACGCCTATCAGCCCTAAATAATGTTGTTAAACTATTTTATTAATTTAACATTAGAGTTAACGTTAATACTAATTAGTCTTAACCACAGTAATTGAACTTGGGCTAACGGTTGCCGTGTGAACAATTTTACTGCCATTGTCGGAATTTTCAGTACCAGTTCCAACTATTGTTACTGATTGTGCATTTACAGTTGCTGCATAAGTTCCGTTTGCCGTTGTGTCTAATTCCAACGCAATTGCCCAACCGGTGAATGTGTTTCCACCACCACCCATTGAGGTTGGTTTCTTGTAGAATTGCTGTGCCATTGCACCCAAGTTGTTCAAGTCAGAAACTACTCCGTCTCTGTTTGAAGATACTGCGTTAGCATTAAACAAGTTAATACCAACTACCACTGCGATACCTACCACGATAACGCCGAGCACGATTAAAAGAAGCTGCTGTTGACCCATTTTAGATCTCCTATGTTTGTTTATTGTTTGTTAGTTATTAGATGGATTTAACAATCTATCCATTCTAGTATTTGATTTCTCTTTATTTAATGTATTACTTCTATTTGATACCCATCAGGTGAAACTGTGGTCTTAACCTGTATTGAATCGCTGCCTGTAACCACTTCCGTTCCTGTTGCAATTATCACCACTTCATCCTTATTAATTCCACTAATTACATATGAACCATTTACAGTGTTCTGCAAATCAATTGGTATTTGCCACCCAATGAAAGATTTTCCTCCTCCACCAAATTCTCGTGTTCTTTTGTAATAGCCAATTGCTTGTGCTGACATATCAATTGTTTCGTTAATAAGAATATCTCTCTTTGAATTTATAGCATGAGATCTGAACAAGCTCATTCCAACTGCGACCGCAATTGCGATCACTATCAATCCCAAAACAATTAACAATAGTTGCTGCTGACCCAAGTTTCATTCTATCATTTTTTCTTAAACATTCGCAATCAGTTAAGAAAATAATGTGCCACCTGAGATAATTGTGATTTTATTACTGATTAAGGATTTTATTTTTGTTTTTTAACTATTTGAAACTTTTACAAGTAATATGTTCGAGCTGCTTCATAATTACCGAAGTGGGGATTTATGAGATTGAGGTAATCTTTACCTGCGGTCAATTTTCGGAAAGTTTTACTTAAACTTCTGTTTTTTGAAAGTAAAATTTGCGATTTCCGGCTTTCTGAAAGTAAGATTTTCTCTTTGATATTTTTTTGATTCAGACTTGATAGTCGTAAAATGTGCATTCTAAAATTTTGGTTAATTAATTCTATAGATTCACAAATCGTCTCACCCTAAAGATATAGTCCTATTTTCATACCTCTGCGATTGAAATCCTTTTTTCTCCGTGTAGTTAATTTAGAATTTAATTCCAAAGATTTAAACGAAAGAAATAATTGTAGGGAATTAAAGGCAAAAAAATTAAATTACACACGTATTTTTTAATTATTTATTAAGGAGTCGAGATGCTCGATTTATTTATTATGAAATTTATGGGGAGAAATAAGATTTATTCCCTCCTAATTTCATTATCCCTTATAGCTTTATTGATTCTTACAAGCTGTGAGCAAAAGAAACCGGAAGAGGTATCTGTAACTAAGGATACTGTCCAGGTAAAAGTTGAAGAACCAGCCCCTGTTGATACTCTAAAAAAGGATACCACAACAATAAAAGAACCTGAAGTTGTAATTCCTGATTTAAAGGGAAAATGGTCGGGAACATTTGACCAAAGAACGACAACTTTAAGAATCACCGAACAGGACGGGAATGCTTTTAAAGGAGCTATTACAATTAATTACCGCGAAGTGATTAATCAGCAAGTGAGCGGTACTATTAATGAGAAAACTATGGAAATAAGTATGAAGGATTTGCTCCATAGCAGATATGCTGGATCTTATAAGGGAAAGCTTTCTGAGGATATGAAAACACTTTCCGGTACTTTTACTCAAAATGTTGAAAAGAGTAAATTCAGCTTTAATTTAAAGAAACAATAAATTATTAAATAAACGAAAGGAACATAAAATGAAGAAACTTATTTTAATCCCTATGGTCTTGTTATTAGGATTATTGATCGTATCATGCGAAGACTCAACAACAGAACCAGGTGGAACAACTACGGGTACTTTATTTGTTCAATCAACACCGGTTGGAGCACAAATCTGGGTTGATGGAACTAACAGTGGTAAGGTTACTCCGGATACAGTCAAAAACTTATCTGCAGGCAACCATGCTCTTACTCTTAAACTCGATGGCTACAAAGATACCATTCAAGCAAGCGTTAGCATAACTGCAGGTCAAACAACATCAAGAAATATTACTCTTACACGTGCAGCTTCTACTTTTGGACCTGTAAGAATTTGGGAAACAACAGGTACTGACACTACCCAACCAAGTGGATTAGATTTATCAACAGGAAATGCCTATGGAATCGGATCCTCAAGTTCAAATAGAGATAAAGTTGATATTTATTATTCGAGCAGTGGATTCGTTGTGCGAAGCGCGAGTGCAGCAGCAGGGTTAACTAGAGTTACCTCTTTCTTTGTTGGTTCGGGAACAAATTTGACTGACGGAACCGATTCTCCTTTGGCAACGGGTTCATGGGCATCTCAAATGGGAGATCGAGAAGCCAATTATGTTTTCCTATTTGACAATGACTCACATTACTCAAAACTAAAAATTACAAGTTGGGGTGGTGGAACACCAGGAAATCCTGCTTGGGTTGAGGTTACATACATTTACAACGAACAAGCAAATTCTAGAGTATTTTAAGATTTCGTCGAAAATCATTAATAGCCGTGAAAACTATTTCACGGCTTTTTTATTTTAAATCTGCTGGCTTAATAATTGTTTAAGAGTGATAAAATGTATTTCTGAAATGAATTTACTGCAGCAAGAGAAAATAAATATAAAATGGATTATTAGTCTCCTCTCTTTTTCTTTTTTGACTCTGATCATTTTGACTGCATGGTTATCCGATGATGCGTTTATAACATTTAGAACTGTAGATAATTTTATAAACGGATACGGTTTTACATGGAATATCGGTGAGAGAGTTCAAGCATATACCCATCCACTTTGGATGCTAATACTGGTGGTTTTCCAATTTATTACAAAGGAAGTTTATTTCACATCAATTATTCTCTCCATTATAGCTTCACTGCTAGCATTTTATATTCTTATTAGAAAATTGGCTGTATCCGCATCAAATGCAGTGCTTGTCGGATTGATTCTTATTTTCTCAAAAGCATTTGTTGATTATTCTACCTCGGGATTAGAAAATCCACTTTCACATTTGCTTACGGTTTTATTTTTTGTTGTTTATTTTAACTCGGCTCTCAATAAAAATAAAATATTGTTTCTTTCGCTTATTGCGTCTTTTGCAGCTTTAAGTCGGTTAGATATGCTAATTATATTTCTGCCTTCGCTTTTATTAGTTTATTTTACAAACGACAAAAAAATAAAAAACATATCCCCGTTGCTTGCTGGCTTCATACCATTATTTGTATGGGAATTGTTCTCACTTTTTTACTACGGATTTTTATTCCCCAACACGGCTTATGCTAAGCTAAATACGGGAATAGGTAAAATTGATTTAATCGAACAAGGATTGTTGTATTTACTCGATTCCCTTTACATGGACCCACTAACATTTTTTACTTTGCTTGCTGCAATTCCCATACTCTTCATAAAAAGAAAAAAAGAGCTGATGCCAATTGCTGCTGGTTGTTTTTTATATCTTGTTTATATAATTATCGTTGGCGGTGATTTTATGAGCGGAAGATTTCTTTCTGTCCCGCTGCTTTGCTCAGTTATCATGTTTTCAAGAATAGAAATTAATTCTGTAAAAGCACTCACCATTTTCATAATTACGATTGTGTCTCTAGGGTTTCTTTCACCACGACCAAATTTGCTTAGTACTCCAAATTATAGCTTGGGTCCTAAAATAATTAACGGTTTCAGATTTGGTCCAACCATTATAGGAATGAATAAAGGAATCACCGACGAACGATTTTGGTATTATGAAAACACTGGTTTACTTAATAACCTCATTGAGAAGAAGGTTGAGCAGCATCCTTGGGCAAAACATGGTTTGGAAATTCAAGAATCCAAAAACAATTTTGTGGTGAAGTCAACAGTCGGCTTGTTTGGATTTTATGCGGGAAAAAATATTCATATAGTTGATCAATACGGGTTGACAGAGCCATTGCTCTCCAAACTTCCTGCAACTGAATATTGGCTAATTGGCAAAGAGAAACCCGCAGGAGAAAAATTCTGGCGAATTGGACATTTTGCAAGGAAGATTCCCGAGGGGTATTTGGAAACACTAAAATCTGGTGAAAATAAAATAATTGATCCAGATTTGGCAAAATATTATGAAAAGCTATCTATTATAATTAAGGGAGATTTGTGGGATTGGAATCGCTTAAAAGAAATTTGGAATTTTAATGTTGGCAAATATGATTATCTGATTGATGATTACAACAAAACATTAATCATTAACCGATAATCACAGCATGACTTTATCGTATTTTAATATGCAATTCCTTGAGCTGTGTTTCATCAACTTGTGAAGGTGAATCATCCATCAAAGATACTGCACTTGCTGTTTTAGGAAAAGCAATCACTTCTCGTATCGAACTTTCGCTAGCGAAAACCATAGCCAATCTATCAAAGCCAAAAGCTATTCCGCCATGAGGAGGAGCTCCATACTTAAAAGCTTTCATCAGAAAACCGAATTTGTGCTCAGCTTCTTCGTGACTAATTCCCAATGCTTTGAACATTTTTGCTTGCAAATGCGAATCATGTATTCGTATGCTTCCACCTGCAATTTCACTTCCGTTCAATACAAGATCATATGCACGAGCTTTGACTTTTTCAGGATGGGTTTCCATCAACTTAACGTCTTCCAATCGTGGTGAGGTAAAAGGATGATGCATTGCATAAAAACGTTTTGATTCTTCATCCCACTCAAACAAAGGGAAATCTGTAACCCAAAGTAATTTCGGTACCGCATCCGACATGATCAAATCAAGCCGGCGAGCCATTTCTAATCTTAGCAGACCCATTATATTTAGAGTTTTTATTCTTCTTCCTGTTAGAATAAAAATTAAATCACCAGATTTTGCCTTGATTTTTGAAACAAGGTTTTTCTTTTCTTCTTCAGTTAAAAATTTTGCAATTGGTGCTTCAAGTTCCCCGCCATCTTTCACTCTCATCCAAATCAAACCACCGGCACCAAGTTTCTTTACAAAATCTGTAAGCACATCAAGCTGATTTCTTGTATACTCACCACAACCTTTTGCAAGTAATCCTGTTATTATTCCACCTGCATCAATTTGGTCTTTAAATACTTTGAAAGTGGTTTGAGAAAAAACTTTATTGAGCGTCGTAAGTTCTAAATTAAATCTTAAGTCGGGCTTATCACTTCCGTATTTTTCCATTGCTTCATCAAACGTAAATCTTGGAATGGGAAGCTGCAAATCAATATTCCAGATTTCTTTATAAAATATTTTCATCAGCCCCTCAACCATCTGGAAAATATCTTCCTGATCTACAAAGGACAGTTCAACATCTATTTGTGTGAACTCCGGCTGTCTGTCAGCACGAAGGTCCTCATCTCTAAAACATTTCACGATTTGGAAATAACGATCGAGGCCGGAAACCATCAACAGTTGTTTATAGGTTTGCGGTGACTGCGGCAATGCATAAAATTTTCCTTTGTGAATTCGGCTTGGGACTAGATAATCTCTTGCACCTTCAGGAGTGCTTTTCATCAACACAGGAGTTTCAATCTCAACAAAACTGTTTTCATCAAAATACTTTCTCGTAATCTGATACATTTTATGACGAAGTAAAAGATTTTTTTGCACCGATGCTCTTCGCAAATCGAGGTACCTGTACTTCAATCTTATATCTTCGCTTGTATCAATCTTATCTCTTATAGGAAACGGCGTTGTCTTTGCCTCATTAAGAATAATAAGTCTCTTAGCCATTACATCTATATGACCTGTTGGTAAATTAGGATTATCAGTTTCCGGCGGTCTCTTTCTCACAGTTCCTTCAACCGAAAGAACAAATTCGCTTCTTAAATCTTTGGCAAGATTATGAGCTTCTTCGCTAAAACCAGGTTCAAAAACCACCTGTGTAATTCCATAACGATCGCGAACATCAATAAAAATTAAACCGCCAAGATCGCGCCTCGTGTCAACCCAGCCGTTAAGCACTACCGATTGCCCGATATTATTTTCCCTTAGTTCACCACAGGTGTGAGTTCGTTTATTAAACCTAATTTCGTTCATTTTACTTTGCTTGTATTTGATTTTTGAGGGCTAAAATTACTTAATTAAGCGAGGTCAAACAAATTTCCTTTCATCTTCGCCCATGGTTGAGGAATCTATTGTGTGATTCAGAAAAGTCATTGCGAGTTCTTTCGATGCTTTTGAGAGAACGAAGCAATATCAAATTTATTGTGGATTGCTTCTCCATTGGAGTCCTATGGACATCCCGATAAACCTTAATGGCAATCGGAACAAATCGGGATTCGCAATAACAGTCTAAAAGTTATGCACTCGATCCCTAAACTAACGGTAAAAGACTTATCTCAATTATCATTAAATTTGCACTATGAATACCGTTGAACTCATTCGCAAGAAAAGAAATGGATTACCGCTTTCAAAAGGTGAAATACAATTTTTAATCTCGGCTTATCTAACGAAAAGTATTCCTGATTATCAATTCTCTGCATTCCTAATGGCAGTTTATTTCAGAGGGATGAATGAAATCGAACAATCAGCTTTAACCGATGCCATGATTAACTCGGGAAAAATTGTTGATCTTAAAAAAATAAAAGGGATGAAGGTTGACAAACACTCAACCGGCGGAGTTGGAGATAAAACTTCTTTGATCATTGCTCCAATAGCTGCTGCTGCGGGTGTAAAAGTTCCAATGATTTCCGGACGAGGACTCGGTCACTCAGGAGGAACTTTAGACAAGTTAGAATCTATTCCAGGTTTTCGAACCGATCTTTCTCTGTCTCAATTTAAAAACGTTTTGCAAAAATGCGGTGCTGTTTTAATTGGACAAACAAAGGAAATTGCTCCTGCGGATAAATTAATTTATGCTCTTCGCGATGTGACGGCAACAGTTGAATCAATTCCTCTTATAACAGCAAGTATAATGAGTAAGAAAATTGCCGAAGGAATTGATGGTCTTGTGCTGGATGTAAAAACCGGCAGCGGTGCGTTTATGTCAGCAGAAAAAGATGCTGTTAAACTTGCAGACTCGCTGATCCGAACAGCTAAATCATTCGATAAACAAGTAATTGCATTTATTACAGATATGAATCAACCGCTTGGAAATTATATCGGTAATTGGTTCGAAGTTTATGAATCTATCAAAGTATTGCAGGGTGAAAATGTCGAAGATCTTTTAGAATTAAGCATAAATTTATCCGGAGCAATGCTCTATCTCGGAAACAAAGCCGATTCAATTGAAGAAGGAAAAGAAATTTCACTTGAGTTGATTAAAAATGGAAAGGCATTCGACAAGTTTGTTGAGATTGTTAAGCTTCAAAATGGCAACGTGAAATACTTGTTTAACCCGGAACAGTATCCTAAATCAAAATATTCAGAGAAAATATTCTCACCTAAAAACGGATACTTATCTTCCATAAACAATTACGAAATCGGTATGGCAGCTTTGGAATTGGGTGCGGGCAGAAGAACAAAGGATGATAAAATTGATCCAAAAGCGGGTATAATTTTTTATCAGAAGATTGGCAACCAAATTCACAAAGGTGATGTTATAGCAGAAGTATTTAGCGATGATAAAGCTAAATTGGCATTGGCAAAAAATAAAATATTAGAATCTTTGACATTTTCAAAAGATAAAATCAGTAAACCAAAACTCATTAAAAAAATAATAACATAAACGAAAGGAAAAGTATCATGGCAACTAAAAAGGAAATCGTAAAAAATCTTATTGTCAGCTATTGGATGGAGATTGAGACTGTAATGAATTACATTGCCAACTCCATTAATCTTGATGGTGTACGAGCCGAGGAGATTAAAAAATCTTTACAGGTTGATATTGCCGAAGAAATTGCTCATGCTCAAACTCTAGCGAAACGAATTAAGGAAATTGATGGTGTGGTTCCGGGTTCAATGGAATTTAAAGCCGCACAAAAATACATGCAGCCGCCAAAAGAAAGTACCGACGTTGTTTCAGTCATTGAGGGTGTGCTAAAAGCTGAAGAAGGAGCTATTGCTCAATACAATAAAATCATTAAATTATGTGATGGTGTTGATTACGTAACACAAGATCTTGTAATCGGTTTGTTGGCTCAGGAAGAGTCGCACAAAATTGAATTTAGAGGTTTCTTAAAAGAATATAAAAAGTAGAGGTAAAAAATGTTATTCATAATTGCTTTGCTCGCTGCAATTGCGGCAGGCTTTGTTTTTCTTAACGCTAAAAAGAGAATGAACAAACAGGAATCATCTTTAGCGTTACTGGGTTTGGTTGTTGCGGTACTTATTGCTTTCACCCAGCTTTGGACGGTTATTCCTGCAGGGCACGTTGGTGTTGTTGATTTTTTTGGAGTAGTAAGTGATAACACTTTACGACCTGGAATCAATATAATTAATCCGCTTGCTAATGTAATAAAGTTCGATGCACGAACTCAGGAGTTAAAAGAATTGATGGATGTTCCCTCAAAAGAAGGTTTAAGCGTCCAACTCGAGCTAAGTCTTCTTTACAGTTTGAATGTTGAGAATGCAAATAAAATCTATAAAAGCGTTGGGGAGGACTACGTAGATAAAATTCTCGTTCCTCAATTTAGGTCTGTTGTGAGGGGCGTGACTGCAAGCTATGATGCTCGTGCTCTATATACTGCCGAAAGAACTGTCCTTGCAAAAACGATGGAAACAGATCTCACTACTCTTGTTAAACCTCGTGGAATTAATATTGAAGCAGCTCCTCTTAGAAGGATTTTACTGCCTGCTGGTTTAACCGCTTCGATTGAGGAGAAACTAAAATCTGAGCAAGAAAGTCAACGAATGCAATTTATTCTTCAGAGAGAAACACAAGAAGCTGAAAGAAAAAGAATTGAAGCAAAAGGTATTGCCGATTTCCAGGATATAGTTGCAAGAGGAATCAGTGATCAGCTCTTGAAGTGGAAAGGAATTGAGGCAACAGAAAAGTTAGCTGGTTCCAACAATACAAAAATAGTCGTAATCGGTTCCGGAAAAGATGGGCTGCCGCTGATTTTAGGCGGGAATTAGGAGTAATTTTCATTCCGTTAACAACCCAATTTCTTTTCGGAGAAATTGGGTTTGTGCTGTTTACTTCTATGATAATTAGAGAGTAAGATTAATTAAAATATTACTTTAACCGAAAAAGTACCTAAGATGAAAGATATCATCTCTTCAATATTACTTGTTCTATCCTTCATGGTTCTTACTATTGTACTATGGATTTATTATTCCTACCTCGCAGGGATAGTTGGAATTACAATACCAACTGTAGTAATTCCTTTAGCAAAAAAGTACTTGACCTTTGGAAATTTAGATGAACAGATAAAGAAATTCCTTAGCAGTAAGCGTGTAAAAATCATTTTAAGCATCATACTGTTCCTGGCTTCGGTCGTATTATATTTGGTTAATTCGAAAGAAGGAGATTCCAAAATTGTAATCAGGGAATTTGCCGGAATAGTCTGGGACGAAAATGATGAACCACTCCCAAATGTTATTATTGTGTTGCCAGAATTAAATCTTCGGGACACAACTGATGATCTTGGAATGTTTAAATTCTTTATAAACAATTATAAATATCCTACTGTAGATCTTATCGCGACAAGGGTTGGATATGAAACTTTTGAAGGCGAGGGTTCTACTGATAACAAATCATACAACTTTAAAATGATCAAAAAATGAAAATTTTATTGGTCATTTTCGTCTTACCATTTTCTTACCCAGCAGTACAATTAACAGCGCAACAAAAAAGGACTTTAAGAGGGGAAGTCGTATTTGTTAAAGAAAATAATGTTCAAGAGAAGCAAAAAAAAGTTGAGATTTATATAAAAGAAACTGGCGATAGAGATTTAACTGATAATTCTGGAATATTCAGAATTTTTTTGGGCGACAGCCTTCATGCCGGTGAGAGGATTTCTTTAGGCATTAATAAAAAGGGATGGGAAATTCAATATCCTATTTATGGAGAAACATATATCCCCGCAAATACAGAAAAAGAATTATTAAAAGTTAAAATATTACCAATCAGTTCTCCTTTATTTTTAAGTCATGATCAAATAACAAGATTTGTAGAATATTCCATTTTAAAATATTCAAAGGAATCTAACAAAAATATTGGCGAGCAGAGCAACAAAATTCAAATAGACTCTACCTTGAAAGCTTGGGCTAATCGTGTAGGATTAACTGAAAAAGGGGTCAAAGAGGCTTTTCATAAATGGTTAATGGATATATATAACCAAACAAGTAATCTTTATGAAAAAGGACTTGCGGAGTACGTTAAAGAAAATTATATGCTTGCGGCTGAAATGTTTAATACATCGACTGTACAAAAAGAAATATTACTGAATGATCTAACAGAAGAGAGAAAAACATTAGAGTCAAAAGAAAAAACACTTGTTAATGAAATTATTCGAGATTCTAGACTCGCTGGTGAGTCTTTTGAAAAGAAAAAAGATTTTCTTTCAGCAATTGAACAATATAAAAAAGCAGTTCAATACATGGGAAATAATTCCAACAATGAAATATTATCTAATATCTTTAATGACATTGGATTAAACTACAATTTATTGGCCCGCCAAACGACAGACTTTTCAAAGTTAAATCTTCTGGATTCAGCCGATTTATACGTAACTAAAGCATTGCAAAAAATCAATAGCCCTTTTAGTAATGATGATGGATTAATACTTCTTAGAAATCAGGCCCTAACACTTATTGAAAAAAGCTTCTGGACTTCAACAGAGAGAAAGAGCGAGAATTTTTTGAGGGCACTTAGAACTTTAAACGAAATAGAGAACAAATGTGAGAATAATATTATAATGCGGGCGAGTATTCGCTATAATATTGGTGCTTGTTTTGGAGCTCTGTCAGGACACATAGAAGACCCAAATTCTGCAAGCGCTTACTTGGATAGTGCATCTATATATTTGAATTCAATAAATGATTCATCGACATTTAATGATTTCCCACTACTTTTCGGCTATATCAATATGGGTATTTCGAACCTGTATCTTTATAAGGTAAGCTTAATAATGGAGAAATCGGCGCTAGATAATTGGTTTATAAAATACCTAAATTATTTTAGTCCAAAATCAAATAAAGTTTTTAGTAGTTGTTTAAAAAGTTCTAATGATATTGAAAATTATTACGTTTTAAACGGATTTCTAAAGGAATCAATATCATATGCTGAGAAAGCAATAACATATTTTAGAAATACCAAGCATGATCATGAGTTGGCTCATGCATTAAATCTTTTAGTCGACGCAAAAATTAAACAACTACTATTTGACAATGAAAATCATTCGTTTCATAACATACCACAAATATCTGCCCTTCTGACTGAAATCCAAAATATTTGTGTCACGCAAAATATTGAGTATGAGAATATTTTTTCCCAAGTGTTGAGGGGAAAAATATATCCGATGGAAATGTTACAAGCAAATTCTTTGCGGATCGATGATTTAATTATAAAGTCAAATTTGGAATCTAAAAGACTGGTAGAAAAAAACTATCTCCCTGATATTCAGCTTCTAATTAAAGAGAATATTTTGCTCAACTATATTATTATTATTTACCTTATAGACAATCATATATTGCGAGGGGAATATTTAAACCGAGCTGAGTTTTTAGTCGATGATATTATTAATACTTATTACGAGTTGAGCAAGTTTCGGCGGATAGAAGAATTTAATAAATTCAAGTTGCTAATTGGATGTTTCAGAAATTCACTTTAATAAATAATGTCTTTTCTCGGCTGTCACGAACCACTTCGTGACAGACGAATATTAAAATTTTAAACCTCAATCAAATAGTGAAATCCTTTGCCGCCAAAGCAAGTAACTATTTTACAAAGCTCAAATCTCCCACTAAACTGCCATTTGGGATATACACTCTAAATCCGTATGAAAAAGCAGAAGTCAAAAAAGCTGTCAAAGAATTCTACCAGAAATATTATAATGACGATAGAAAACGAATTTACATTCTAGGAATTAATCCGGGAAGATTTGGCGGCGGATTAACAGGTATATCTTTTACTGATCCAGTTGCATTAAGAAAACATTGCGGGATTGATAATCAACTTGGGAATAAGGAAGAACTTTCTAGTAAATTTGTTTACGAAGTTATAAATAGATTTGGCGGAGTAAAGAAATTCTTCTCTTACTTTTTTCTATCGGCTGTTTATCCGCTTGCTTTAATAAACGATGGGAAGAATTACAACTACTACGATGATAAAAAGCTGTTTACATTTCTCAGGCCTCAACTAATGAACTCCCTTAAAGAGCAAACAAAATTTGGTGCTGACAGAAAAGTCGTGATATGTCTCGGGAAAAAGAATGCGGATTATCTAAAAATGCTGAATGATGAAATTAATCTATTTTATAAGATTGAAGTTTTAGATCACCCGCGGTTTATTATGCAGTATAGAAAAAAGAAAATTCAAGATTATATTGCAAAGTATATCGCTGTTTTAAATTCCTCTTTGCGTTAAAGTTATTTGGTCACCTTTTCTTTCAGCAAAGTTCTTACAAAATCAATTTCATCTTGATTTACAGTATGTGCCATGCTTTTATAAATTCTTTTTGTAACCTTTGCTCCCAAATTTCTAAAAGCTTCTTCAGTTTCATTCACTCGCTGAAGTGGAATATGTGGATCAACATCGCTGCAACCAAGAAACACTTCGGTTCCTTCAAGATTACCCGAATAGTTTTGAATTATTACATTCTCGCCTATTAATCCACCGCTTAAACCGAACACTCCGCCATATTTTTTTGGATTTCGTGCAGCATATTCCAAACTCAAACAAGCTCCTTGAGAAAAACCGAGAAAGAAAATTTGTTCGCTCGAGAAACCTTTTTTAAAAAGCATTTCAACTAATGAATCAATTACAGCTAAACCGGACGATAGTTCGGGTTCATTATTTTCGATTGGAGATAGAAAGCTGTAAGGATACCATGTGTTATTTTTTGCTTGCGGAGCAATGTGTGCAACGCCTGGGAGATCAATTTCATAAGCAAGGGATAAAATATCGTGAGCAGATGCACCCCGCCCATGAATCATGATCATTGCAGCTTTAGCATCATCAAGCATTGCTCCGTAATGAATAACATGCTGATCTTGATGAGATCCTTCAACTTTTTTGTAAATATTATTCGAATCAAACGTTTCTAAAATTTTCATATCAATCTAATTTTGTCTTACATAATTTTTCGTGTTCAGCGGGATCAATATCTGCTCAATCAATTTCCTTTTTGGTTCATGCCATTCTGGCAGCTTTAATTCGGTTCCAAGATTTTCAAAACTTTCATCCACCATAAATCCCGGTTGATCAGTTGCAATCTCAAATAAAATTCCTCCGGGCTCTCGGAAATAGATCGAATGAAAATAATTTCTATCAACAACTTCAGTGGGATATAAACCATGCTTAAGTACCTTATCTCGCCAATTCAGCTGTTCCTCATCATTAGCAGTCCGCCATGCAATGTGATGAACTGATCCCGCACCTCCAATTGCTCGCGGTGCTTTGGCATCTTCAATAATATCTACAAAGGATAAGTTATCGGCTTTCCCAAGCGAATACCTTTTAATCTTGCCTTCAGCAAAAATGAATTCAGCGCCCATAATTCCTGTCAACAATTCTTCTGTTGATTTAGAGTCATTCAAATAAAATGTTGAACCGAAAAACTTTCTGATTGAATATTCAGAAGGAATTTCACCGTTATACCAGCCCATTGTAGAATCAGAATTTGAGTCGGCAACGATTTCTATTTTCATTCCATCGGGATCTAACAAGCTTATGTACTCATAACCAAATTTGCTTTTGGGTCCGTCAAAAGGAATTGCAAGTTCAGCAAAACGATTTATCCAATAACTTAATGAACCGGATGGAACGCTAAATGAAATTGTGTTTATCTCACCTGTTCCCCTTTTTCCTCTTCTTGAATTTGGAAATGGGAAGAAAGTCAAAACTGTACCTGGCGTTCCAACTTCATCAGCGTAATAAAGATGATAGACATCTGGTGCGTCAAAGTTCACAGTCTTCTTTATGAAACGCATGCCGAGTGTTTGGGTGTAAAAATCGTAATTAGCTTGCGGATCGCTTGCCATTACTGTTATGTGATGTATTCCATTTATTGCTTTTTCCATTTTTCTATCCTCTCATTTTATCTAGTAAGTTATTTAGATTCCAAGCTTCTTCATGACTAAGTTTATTAAAGATTTGATCGAAATCATCATTATGTATATCAGTTTCTTCCAGAAGTGTTAGACCTTTTTCGGTAATTACCACTTCAACTCTGCGTCTGTCTTCTGGACAAATTTTTCTATCCACTAAATCTTTTTGCAATAATCTATCAACAAGACGAGATGCATCCGACATTTTATCCAGCATTCTTTCCTTAAGCAAATTGATAGAAGCCGGATTAGGATATTGCCCGCGCAAAATTCTTAAGATGTTGAATTGGGCTCCTGTTATTCCATGTTTTTTTAAGAACGCCGATTGATTATTAAGAAGCCAGCCGTGAGTATAAATTATATTCACAGCAAGCTTATGATATTCATTCCTAAATTTTTTCTGCTTTATTTCTTCTTCTAATTTCATTTATGATTTTTTAATTAGCTGTAAATCAATAATTAGTTCAACATCCTTACCGACAACAAGAGAACCAGATTCGATTGCTTTATTCCACTTTAAATTATAATCAAACCTGTTGATTTCGCCTGTGACCTTGAATCCGGCTTTTGTATTTCCCCAAGGATCTTTTACTGTTCCGTTAAATTTCACATCAAGCTCGACTTGTTTGGTCACGTCGCGAATTGTAAGATCACCAACAAGCTTAAATTTTTTATCGCCGACTTTCTTCATTGACTTTCCCTTGAAAGCCATCTGGGGATATTTTTCTGCATTAAAAAAATCATCCGAACGAAGATGATTATCCCTATCATTGTTATCCGTGAAAATACTGTTTGTGTTTATTGTAAAGTCAATATTCGCGGTAGTAAGATCATCTCCATTAGTGGTGATTGTAGCATCATAGTTCTTAAAGTAACCTTCTACATCGGTAATTACCAAGTGAGTAACACTAAAACCAACTTTTGAGTGAGTTTTGTCCACTGTCCAAGTAGTTTGAGCTAATAGTGACGGAGAGAGCAGAGCAAGGGCGATAACGAGAAATTTTAATTTATACATTTTGTACTCCTTTTTTGTTTATTTGATTTTGAATTAGTTATTTGCAAAAATTATTAGATGTTATACCATCTGATGTCGTAACACACATTTCGATTCATAAGTTCCCAGCAATTAGAAAATCATAAAAAGTTTGCATTATTGACAAAAAATGAAGAATTTGGTTGTTGAGTTTAATAATTCCAACATAATCACACTCTAACAGCCAAAAGGTTAGTTTTATGACCCAATTAAACATAGAGATAAAAGCCAAATCCAATAATCAAGATTGGATAAGAGAGGTTCTCAAATCTCATAAAGCTGAATTTAAGGGAGTCGATCATCAAATTGATACCTATTTTAATGTGAATTCGGGCAGATTGAAACTGCGGGAAGGAAACATCGAAAACTCACTTGTTCACTATGAAAGAGAAGATAAAACAGGACCGAAGCAATCAAATGTAACTTTTTACAAGTCGGCTGATAAAACCTCTCTGAAAGAAATTCTAACAAAAGCTTTGGGAGTTTTAATTATTGTTGATAAATCAAGAGAAATATATTTTATTGATAATGTTAAATTTCATATAGATACGGTAAAAGATTTGGGAACATTTGTGGAGATAGAAGCAATAGATGTAGATGGTATGCTTGGAAAAGAAAAACTGACCGAACAATGCCAATACTATCTTAATCTTTTTAAAATTAAGCAAGAAGAACTGGTAATAAATTCATACAGCGATTTACTGCTGAAAAAAACAGATAAAAAGATAGTATGAAAAATATAATCAATACCTCAATTAAAACTGAAGTAATTTCAAGAATCGAAAAACTTACACCCAATTCTCCAAGAAATTGGGGGAAGATGAACGTAAATGAAATGATTTGCCATTGTGCTGATCAGCTTCGGCTTGCAAACGGAACAAAACAATCCAAGTTTGTGGGTAATTTTATGTTAACAACTGTCTTTAAGTGGTTAACATTAACTTTTCTAAAAGCACCAAAAGGAAAAGTTGAGACAGTTAAAGAATTAAAACAAGGAGTCGGCGGTACAAAACCAACTTCGTTTGAGGAAGATAGAAAAGCATTGGTTGATCTAATACAAAATTTTGATGAATCATTTAAAACAAATAAAATTATCATTCATCCTGCATTTGGCAAAATGAATCGCTGGCAGTATGGAAGATTAGCTTATCTTCATCTCGATCATCATTTAAATCAATTTGGTGTGTGAACAAAACATGAGCATTGAAAAGTCATACAACTCTTGGGCTGAACAGTACGATACAAACGAAAACAAAACTCGCGACTTAGATAGAAAAGCAACAATTGAAACTTTATCAAAGTACAACTTTAATAACGTTTTAGAGCTTGGCTGCGGAACAGGGAAGAATACCGAGTGGCTAATTACAAAAGCTAGATCAATAATTGGAGTTGACTTTTCTGAAGAAATGCTTAGCAAAGCAAAGTCGAAAATCAATTCTGATAAAGTAAGATTTAAACAAGCTGATTTGACAAGGAAATGGGAAATCGAAGATAATTTTGCCGATCTTATCACTTGCAGCTTAACTTTAGAACATATCAAAGATTTAGATTTCATATTCAGCCAAGCATTTCAAAAGTTAAAAGCCGGCGGAAAGTTTTTTATTTCAGAACTTCATCCTGCTCGGCAATACATCGGAAGTAAAGCGAAATATGAAACAGAAAACGGAATTGAAGAATTGGAAGTTTATGTTCATCATCTGTCGGAATACCTTAACTCAGCAAAGAGCAACTCTTTTAAACTCCTTGAACTTAATGAATGGTTTGATAATCAGGCAGAAAACGAAATTCCAAGATTAATTTCATTCGTGTTTGCAAAATAAAATCCTCCAACAACATTAATGCAATTTGAGTTACAACCAACGCTTGAAAATGAGCTCGTTAAATTAATTCCTCTTAAAGAAGAGGATTTTGAAATCTTGTATCAAGTCACATCAGATCCTTTAATTTGGAAACAGCATCCTGAAAAGGATCGCTTTCAGCGAAAAGTATTTGAAAAGTTCTTTAAGGGCGCAATCGAATCAAGAGGAGCATTTCTTGTTGTTGATAAGAAAACTGGAGAGGTAATCGGCAACTCAAGATACTATGATTTTGATGAGACCAATAGATCAATTGCAATTGGCTATACATTCCTCACAAGAAAATATTGGGGAACAGCTTACAACAAAGCAATGAAAACATTACTGCTTGATCATTCTTTTAAGTTTGTCGATACGGTTATCTTTCATATTGGAGAAAATAATATCCGCTCACAAAAGGCAATTGTAAAATTAGGAGCGAAAAAGATTGGTGAACTAAATAGGGAAAACTCAATTTCTTTTGTGTATGAAATTGAAAAGAATACATGGACAGATATTCGAACTTTTTAGTATTTAGCTGTTAAAAATTTTATTTGAAGGAGATCATGCATGAACATTGAACAAATGAAGTATCCAATTGGACAATTTAAAAGACTAGACATTATTGCCTTAGAAACAAATATTGCAAATGTTTTATAATGCGATCAGTTGGAAATCTCTATGATAGTTTTTTCAGTTTATCGAGATCGACATGTTTTCCTAGGACTATCAACGCACTATCGGGGATTAACTTGAAATCCGGCGAGGGAGCAATAATCATTTCATCTTTTAATATGTTTTTTATTGCGATAATTGTCGCGCCATATTTTTGTCTGAGATTCACCTCACGAATGGATTTACCGGTAAATATATCCGGCATAGCAATTTCAAAAATGCTGTATTCGGGCGCCAAAGGAATTTGATCAATTAAAGTTGGAATAGAGAGTTTATTTGCTAAGCGCAGTGCGGATTCTTTTTCTGGATATATTATCTCTGTAGCACCAACCGAGGAATAGACTTTACCACGTAATTCATTCATCGATTTGACAATTATATTTTTCACTCCAAGATTTTTAAGATGAAGAATTGCCAGCACAGTAGCTTCCATGTATGGTTCACCCAAACCAAGAATTGCCGTATCAAAATTATCTCCAACTAATTCTGTGAGCGTTTCCTTATCCATTGCACTTGCCGTGACTGCTTCGGTTACGTGATTTTTAATTTCCTCAACAATGGTTTTATCATTATCAATAGCCAAAACCTGGTGTCCGTGTTTAGCTAACTCAACAGCAACATTAAAACCAAACGTCCCTAATCCAATTACAACAAATTGTTTCATTTTATCTCCTTTTAACCTACCACCACATTACCTTTGGGGTAATAATATCTTTTTATTTGGGGTTTACCTATGAGGGAGTAACCAATTGCTAAAGGTCCTATTCTTCCTACAAGCATGGTTATAATTATTAATATCTTTCCCAAAGGAGAAAGACTTGATGTAATTCCCATTGAAAGCCCAACAGTACCAAGTGCCGAGGTTACCTCAAATAATAATTGAATTATTGAAAACTTTTCGCTGATGGTCAACACAAAAACAACTAACAGAAGATATACTGCAGCTAGAATTGTAATTGCAATTGCTTTTTCAACAACAGAAAGTGATATTCTTCGGCTAAATACACATATCTCATCTCGGTTGCCAATGACTTTCTTAACAAACAAAAGAATGATTCCAAAAGTTGAGGTTTTAATTCCACCGCCTGTTCCTCCCGGTGAAGCACCTATGAACATTAGAAAAACCAAACAAAGAAGACTTAGGGCATTCATTGAGCCGATATCGACAGAATTAAATCCTGTTGTTGTTGAGGCAGAAATAGCTTGGAAAGTAGCTGCATATATTTTCGAGTCTAAAGAATTCACATTAGATTTGTTGTCTGCGGTCAAGAATAAAAAAAGCGATCCTCCAACCATCAAAACAAAAGTTATTAATAAAACCAACTTAGAGTGATCGGTTAATCGAGTTGGATATTTTCGTTTGAATTTTTGAACAATATATTGTGAGACATCATACAAAACAAAAAAGCCAATTCCGCCGGCTATTGTAATTATTGCTATGATTAAATTGGCTGAAAAGTCGTTTGCATAAAAAGTAAAACTATCCGAATACAATGAAAATCCAGCCGTACAAAAAGCCGATATGGAATGAAAAACTGCCGAGTAGAGAGATTCTGCCAAAGGATACTGTTCTAAAAAAATAAACATAAGAACTAGAGCACCTATAAATTCGAATAATACTGTGAATAGAATTACAGCTTTAATAAATCTTTTAAGATCAATAGTTGCCGGGCGGGCTACTGACTCATTCAATAGTTGTTTACCATTTATTGTAAACCGGTAACCTAATGTAATTGAAATGAATGCAAAAAAAATCATGTATCCCAATCCGCCAACCTGTACAAGAGTTATAATCACCACTTGACCAAATGTGGAATAATAAGATCCCGTATCAACCACAGCAAGACCGGTTGTGCTAACGGCAGAGGCAGCGGTAAACAATGAGTCTAAAAATGATGAATATTGATAATTAGCAGATGAGAATGGTAAGGATAATAAAATTGCTCCCAACAGAATTACTGCAACGTAACCTAATGATAGTGTTTGTACCGGAGTTACTCTATTTTTCATTTTACTATTACTTAATCATTAAAAATTCACGCTGATAAATCGTAAACCGCAGAATCAATTCCAAGATTTTTCTCATTTCTTTATAAATTCTTTATACGGGTGAGTATTTTTTTATGGAATTCTTATACACGGTGCTCCGGTTTTTGAATATTTTTGTCCTGGAGAATATTTTACCTTAAAAGTATTTGCAATCTGTTTATTAGTTTTGAACTATGTTTACATGCATAATGCGATAATGATTTTTTTAGATGGTTTTATTGAAGGCAAATAAAATGAAATATGAAATAAGCACACAAGGAAGCAATAGCACTAAAATTTTTCCATCCAGCCATACATCAGGTCATAATAAATTTTCAAATATCTTTTTACGAATCTGGCGTTCTCAAATCACCAAATATTTCTTATCTCTTTTAATAATATCAGTTACTGGAATCATCTTATATTTTGTGAAAGCACACATTGGTTATCAAGCAGTTTCATTAGTTTTTTTATTTATTGTGTCACTTTTACCTCTATTAAACTTCAGGCCCGGACAAATATTTCTTGCCGCAGTGATGAGCGCATTCATTTGGAATTTCTTTTTCATTCCGCCCTCGTTTACGTTTAGAATTGGGAAAATTGAAGACGTACTGATGTTCGCAATGTATTTTGTTATTGCGTCCGTCTCGGGATTACTAATTTCGCGGATACGAATGCAGCAACTGATGCTTCACCAAAGGGAAAAGAAAACCGCCGCATTATATAATCTAACACGACATCTTTCGGCAGCTCAAAGCCTCGATGATGTTACAGAGTTTTCTATTCGCCAGCTTAACGAGACATTCCGAGCCGAAGTAGCTTTTATTTATGCTGCTGATGACAAGTCCTTGAATAAGCTTCCTCATCCCTCCAGCTTATTTAAAATAGATGATGCAGAGTGGAATATTGCACAATTAGTTTTTTTAAGCTCGGAAAGCGTGGGCAGATTTACAGATGCAATTCCCTCGATATCGCAAATTACTTACATGCCGCTTTTTACTAAAGATAGAAAGCTCGGTGTTGCAGGACTCCTTTTCCCGGATAATTCGACTTTAGATGAAGAAATGCAATCTTTACTTCATACATTTCTTTCACAGATAAGCATAGCCATTGAGCGAGAATACCTGAAAGACTTAGCAAAGCAAAATCTTGTAATCGTGGAATCGGAGAAATTATATAAAACCCTCTTTGATTCTATTTCGCACGAACTGAAAACACCTATCACTACAATTCTTGGAGTAACCACTTCACTTAAAGATGAAAAAATAGTGAAGAAACAATCTGTATTCTATCGTCTGATTGACGAAGCAAATATTGCTGCTGAAAGATTAAAAAGATTAGTAGAAAACCTGCTTGATATTACAAGGTTAGAAAGCGGCATTCTAAAATTAAAAAAGGAGTGGCATTCAATTGAAGATCTGATAAACTCTGCTTTTTACAAAATAAAAACAGAAGCCACTGGGCATGTTTTTAATTTCCACATTGAAGAAAATATTGGGCTATGCAATTTTGACTATCCCCTTCTTGAGCAGGCATTAATCAATATTATACATAACTGTATTATGTACACGCCTGCCGAGGGTAAAATTGATATCAGTGCAGAAAGAAAAGAAGATAAAATAATTATTACGATATCCGATAACGGCAAGGGATTTCCAAAAGAAGAATTAAACAATATTTTCAAGAAATTTTATCGTATCCCCGGAACCAAAGCTGGTGGTACAGGCTTAGGTCTTTCCATTGCAAAAGGATTTATAGAAGCTCACGAGGGAACGATTACTGCAAAAAACAATAAGTCGGGCGGCGCAGAATTTATAGTTTTACTTCCAATAAACTGAAATTTATATGACAGCACAAAACACAATTGTTATAATTGACGATGAGTCACAAATTAGAAAAATCCTCACTATTACTTTAGAAGCTCAAGACTTTAAAGTGGTAGAAGCGGCAAAAGGAAAAGACGGAATTGTAGCTGTGGCAAACTATCATCCGCAATTAGTTATTCTTGATCTTGGTTTGCCTGACAAAGATGGTTTTGCCGTCCTTTCGGAAATTCGAACTTGGACTGCTGTCCCGGTAATTATTCTTTCAGTTAGGGAATCTGAAGACAGCATAGTTAAGGCATTAGATCTTGGCGCCGATGATTACATAACAAAACCATTTAACTCAAAAGAACTTATTGCAAGAATTCGTGCGAATATCCGCAGAGTTCAGCAAGCCGGCAATGAAGAAACTGTTACAAATGGAAATTTGAAAATAGATTTTGTTAAGCGGCTCGTTTATAAAAACAACAAAGAATTAAAGCTGACCAATATCGAGTACTTGCTTTTATATATGTTCTTTAAAAATATTGACAGGGTTCTGACTCATAATTTTTTACTAAAGGAAGTCTGGGGACCAACTCATACAGAGGACACACAATATCTCCGGGTGTTTATCGGACAGTTAAGAAAAAAAATAGAAGACGATTACTCCAAACCCGAATACATTGTTACAGAAGCCGGGGTTGGGTATAGAATGAGGAATGTGGGGTGAAATATTCATTCTCTTTTATAAGTTAATTCCCTCCGCAGCAACTAACACCGTGTAAGAAATTATATCATCAACTTTAAAGGTGAGTTTGGGGAAGAAGGATTTCATCAATTATATATTAAAGTTCAAAATCCGATTCAAATAAAAAAGCCTCAAGATCTTCTGCCGCTAAGTCTAGTACATCGGATGTGACCCTATCAATTTCATTACTTATGAAATCTGAGGATAAATTAACATCTGTCTTGCCTATTGCATATATCGATTCTTTCACTATAATATCAATATATCGCTGAAAAAGATATTCTCTCCATCTTGCTGATTTATCACCTTCCTTTTCTAAAATCATACTTGCCAATTTCTTTGAGGTATTAATCCAATATATGCCATTTTTAAAGTCGATGTTCCTTTGATATATCGCTGATTCTCTAGCATCTATTTGAAAAGGCTCATTTGTGTTTGAAAATGGATCGGGATCGCTACCTGAAATTTTAACTTCTGGAAAACCACTGGCTCTTTTTTTCTGATCACCTCCCGAGGATCCTGATCTCTTTTGAGTTTCACTCTTACTGGGAGAACTATGCTTATTTACTAAAGTTTTCCATTCTGAATTATCATTACCATCAATCCCATAATTGCCAAGTCCGGCAAGTCTCTCTTTTATAAGTTTTTGTAAAAATCTATTTTTCCATTTATTAAGCAACTTATTAAATTCTGATGTTTGCAGTAAATTTCTTTTTTTACTTTCTTTTCTTGCAATTTCTTCCATTTTATTACTTAACTCTTCGATACAGTCTTTTACCCAATATAATAACGCTTTGGTTTTTGTACTTGGTACAAATTTACTTCTATCATTAGTAACATAATCCTCATCTTCCATAATTTCTGCGTAACACTCTCCATAAATAAATTCACTATACATAAACGACTTGAAACTGCCCAACTCATCAACCTCGTAATTTGCAATAACCCCAACCTCTCCCAAAAAATCAATACTATTAATGCCCCTATATTTATTCCTTCTCAATGGTTCTTCAGAAGTAAATAACGTTAGAGTTATAGGGGAATTTTTATACATTAATATTTTTTCGTCGTCGATTAATATTTCTCTTGGGCAAGTATACTTATAAGGACCCTCAAACCCCTTTTTGGCCAAAAGAGGTGGTTTTATTAATTGCTTGGGTTTGTAGTTCTCCCCAATAACAATATAGACTTTTTTTCTTTGAATAATTCTTCGAACTTGGGGGTGAATAACAAGGTTTTCAATTAAAGAGGATAAGTTATTTGTCTTATGAATTTTTTTGGGACCATCTCCTCTAACAATAGTAAATCTTTTATTTTCCAATAACATTTCATGTATAAAATCATATACCCCCTTATTTTTTTCAAATCCGGAGAGTAAGATGGCTTCATCTAATGTTGTTTTAATATTGTCCATATTACGATCAAAACCGTATTCTTTACTTTCGTTAAAGCCAAAAGCGTTTAATCTACCATCACGATATGTAATTATGCTTGATGTTTTAAACATTTCACGCATATAAAACTTACCACCATTACCATGTCCGCCTAAAACTTTTGCGTCTTTTATCGTTTCATCATTTAATCTTCTAGCTGCAGTTCTATCAAACCATATTTTGAATGCTTTATCAATTTTAGCTCTACTAAGCCCAACCAAGTCTAACACTTCTATGGACTTTATTGTATTATTATTAGAAATTTTTAAAATTATAAAAATAAATTGTTTTTCATCTGGTGTGTTTTCTATACTGTAGGCATCAACCGAATTCTTAATCAATTCAGCAATACCTTTTGAATGATCAAATTTGAATTCTTTTCCTAATAAATCTAGTACTGCAGTAGCATCAATTTGATGTTTCTCAACCTTTATATCCATTTATGACCCCACTTTGGTTAATTCATTAAATTTATTTTTAAGAAAGGAGGAATATTTTTCTAGCCTTATTCCTATTTTCTTTTCAATTTTTTTATACTGACTAATAAAATTGTCTATTGTTTTAATGTTACCCAGTAATTCAAGGTTTCTTGTTCGAACAGTTGCTTTAAAGAATTCATAAAAATCCCTATCAATTATTTTTGTTTCTCCACTAGAAATAAACATTTTATAACCTTGCAGATATACTAGCCTGTTTATTTCTCTTTGCATTATAAAATCTGTTCTGTCTTCACTTTGTACCTTATTACCCTCAATAATCTCTTTTAATTCCCGTCCTTTTGACAGACCGGTATCAGTCAAAACACATTTTCTTTGAGAAATTTTTAAGAACCCTTCAGGTATTAATTGGTACATAGTTCTTCTAATAGTATCTGTGTCGGGATATTTAGGATAATATCTTATTTGAAATTCTTTGGGAAAAACTTTGAACGATTCAACCAAAATATCTTCATATCTAATATTGTTTTTCATGGCAAGAGTCATATTAAAAATTACGTATAGTATCTTCTGTTTCTTGGTAATTTTAACCATTATTTTACTGTTATAAATTTATTATCGATTATAATGAATCTATCATCATCATTTAGGAGAAATTCAAGTTCATCATAATTTATATCTATAAATTCCTGATTAATAAATGAATTTAGTTTATCTAATGACCACATTGTGGAAGTATTTAATAATAGGTTATAACATTCATTAAGAATTACCTTTGAATCTTCCGACTGAATTTGAAAATTAATATAAGACAGTTTATTGCCTATAATTTTAATATACCTATCCTTTTTTATTTTTGATTTATCTGTACTATCAAGTGTTAGCCCAATGTCTTTCAACAACCATAGAAGCTCGTCCCAATAAATTTGTTCTTTTGAGTTAAATAAAATGCACCTTACTATTTTTACAGTAGACCACCTTTTGGAAACAACAAACGCTTCGATAAAATTATTATCATCAAATAAAACCAGAATTTTACATTCATTTATATAATCCACAAGCTGATCTATTGGGATTGTATTCTCAAAATACTTTATTATTTGGCTTATTCCCGAACTTGGAAACAACTCATAGTCAATTAAATTGGTTAAATAGGACTCGTTTCTTGCTAAAAAATGTAGATTCTCCCTGTGAGTCGTTCTTAAACCAAAGAAACCACCTGAATAATTAAACAAAAATGCCAGTGAGTTGAGTATGCAGTTTATTCCCTCAATTCGCGAAAATCTTTTTTTTGATATTTCCTTTTGTATCTCTGTAAAATGCTTGGGGCATGGATTTATTGAAAAAATGTTCTTTATTTCATCTGATATTTTTAGCCTTTCTGTGATTCCAAAATTAATTAAACCGAAATTGAAAAAGCCAAGATCAATTATTTCTTGATCTGATCTTATGATGTGTACTAATTCGTATTTAGATCTCAACTTGGGAAACTTTGGTGAAACATATTCTAATAACTCAACAACATTAGTTTGTCTTTGAGATTTATTTATAGCTTCCTTAATACTATCACAAATATTTTTCCATTGTTCTCTGGGATAACTGAAGTGTTTTTCTAATCCAAAGACATATCTATCAAATTGGATTATCTCTCTGTTTTGCTTAATATTTGAAATAACAGAGGTAAAATCTTCATACTTGTTATTCAAAGCATAATTTTTCTTTATTATATCTAATATTGAAGTAATATCTAAAGGATTAGTGCTGCCCGCCAAAATATTTTTAGTGATTTCTTGCAATGAACCAAGCTTTATTATACAATACTTCCCTTCAACATAAATGAATTTAAAGTTTTGAGATGAAATCAAAATTTTAAATAGCAATAATTTGTCGAGACTATTGGTAATGTTATTTGCTATGAATATATCTTCAGCAGAGATTTTTGAGTAAGGAAATTCGGTGTTAGATAAAATTTTATAAAGAGAAATAATCCGAATGTTTTCTCTTAGATTTCTATGCAAATACTGATCAAATGCTTTTGACAAAAAACCTCTAAATGGGACTTCTTCAAAAATCTCTGCCAAAATCCCAAGATAAATTTTTTTGTCATACTCTCTTTTTATTAATGGATAGTCTTCCAATCTTTCAAAAGCTATAGCTTCCGGATGGATTAAAATTATACTTAGGAATTGTTTTCTATAGAATTCAACATGTGTTTGTATTTTAAATTTTATCTGTTTTATAACTCTGTCGATAATTTGACGAATTCTTTCTCTTGTAATCTCATATTCATCGGCAACAAATTGAAGCGAATTAATTTCTTTATCTCCCCATCTTTTTATAACTATACCCAAATCTCTTTGAGATAGTTCTTTTAAAGAGAGATCGATTAAATCTAGGATAGGCATTTTTTTATCAGAATACATATGCACAAGTTCTTTTGCGTCCTTTTTCAGCAAATTCAATATCATTTCTTTTGTATCCAGATATGTCTTTCTCCCCAGATTTTTTGTTTTCTTAAAGATGTTTGGATTGATTTCAGAAATATTTTTTATGGTTTTTATGTGCGGATTATCAGCTAGAAATCTTTTTAATCTTGTACTGATTGGCAATTTTTTAAGCAACAAATCAGAAATTTCGTCAAACTTATTTTTCTCTTCTGGTGATAATAAACCCAGTACGGAATCAGTTAATTCCATACATTCATTTTTGTCCTCTGAATTCTTATTAAGGCTTTTTGTTATATCATAGCCTTCTGATACAATGAAATTTCTTATTTCTTTTTGGGCATCCGATATACTTTTTATGCCACAATTCCTAAAAATCAATATTTTATTATAGTTGGTATTTAATACGTCTGTCAAATATTTAAAATGTCTTTCGCTAATCACATGATAAAATCTCACATTAAATTTAATTTTATCAATAGGAATATTAGTTAAGAATGAATTTTCATCTAATTTAATCCCTCTTTCTCCGATAAAAAAAGGAGAATTTTCAACGTGCGCTATCATTTCTCTATCAGTATCTTTCATATTGTACTCATGAAAGAATTATCTAAATCCAAACTATTTTAATTTCATTTTCAAGCGACTTAAATTCTTTATCTCCAGTAATCAAACTTGCCTTTTTTATTTTAGCAAGCGCAGCTGCATAAGCATCTGCATAAGACATTTTGTGAAATGCTTTATACTCAGCAGCTTGAAGGGTAAGGTTGATGTTTGCTTCTACAATTTCAATTGGTAAAGCTTTAATAATCTCTAGCGCAAGCTTGGCCTTTTGCTCGCCGCCAACACGCAGAGCATGATAGTAAACTTCTCCAATATTCACTACGCACATAAAAGCATGCTCATCGGAGTCAACACACTTTTCAAAAATCTCCGAAACAGTACCGTATCCTTCTTCTTTATTTAAATAAGCAATAAGTGCGTAGCTGTCTAAAACAATAGGTTTCATAACTCGCGCTCTTTCTTTTTGTCTTCCATAAGGGATTTTAACATTTTGCCTTTCTCACCAAGTATGCCTGAGAGATTGTTAAAGTAATTTTTATCAAGCGGCTGGATTATAATTTTGCCTTCCTGCTCAACAAAAGCAACCTTTGTTCCGTTTGCAATCCCCAATCTTCTTCGGATTTTAACAGGAATTACTATTTGTCCTTTTGAGGTTACCACAGATGTTTCCATAATCTTACTCCTTTCTATTGCAAACGTACAAAATAATTTTAAGTAAGTCAAGATTAGATTAGTAATACTTTATTTAAATGGTGTGACAATTGGGGGGACGCGAGGTAGTGTGATAATTACAGTGTGTTATTAAAAGCTTATTTTTTCACGAACTCTTCCCCGCTTCAATGCTTATTCCAATTTGCCTGCCGTAAGGTAATTATGAACTTTTACGGCTGTCACACCTGCCCCGAAATGTCGGTGGACATCCTTGACATATTTCCCTATATTAGCACACCGCAAATATATTGAGTACATTGACAAATAAGACATGCCCAACTCGCCCTCGAATGGAAGATATCTTATTAAAAGTGCATGAATTTAGGTTTACACAATTTCATGTACCTCACAGATTGCCCCGGCATGTCGGGGAATGACTCCTAAATAAATCTTGCCTCTGTAATTATAAAGCACTCTCTGCCGAGGAATACATACAAAAAATTGTATGTGTTTTATTAATTATCCATGCTGCCATTTTGTCAAAACGATAAATTGGAGTGTTCGTTTTTAGCTTATTTTAAGCATTTCTTCATTTTGTTCCACCAAGCTCCTAAAAGGCTTGTAACAAGTTTCTAAAACCCACCTAATCTCTGCACTCTGTAAAATTGGCAGAGTCCGCTAAATTTTTCATCGCTAAATCAAGTAAACGAATCAAACCAGTATCCCACATAGTGGCGGGCAATATTCAATTATCAACCGAAGGTTGGCATCCAATGTCATCCAAACAACTAAATGATCTTACACCAAACTGTTTAAGAATGCTTTATAATATTTTATCTTTTCCAAAATAAATCATGCTGAATGTAAACTTCGGAAACTTTTTCAGAAGGTGCGTATTGTGTCAGAGCCTTCGCGTCTACCCCGTAACGGCGAGAACATCCTTGAAATAATTTCCATTATTATCTCACCGTCGATATAGTGGGTACATTGATAAATAAGACATGCTGAATTCGCTCTCCCGTGGAAGAAACCTTATCAAAGTGCATGGAGTTATATTTGCTCAATTAGTATCTTATAAAAATTAGACTATAAGAGAAAGTTAATAAAATTAGCTCTCTCTTTTTATTTTCATACTAAATTCAATACGGGATTACATTTCGGATTTGTCATTCCTGCCACGGATGATGATCGTGTATGAGAAATGATAATGTGAGTGTCAGCTTAAATGTAGAAGCTAAAATTACTGATGAGTTCTAGAGGGAACATTCAGCATAATGATAAGGTCATGAATTTTTTGCTGCTAAAAGCCCTATCCGTTCGTACCATCTTTTTGGTAATGCTCTGTAAAACCGTTCTCTGTTTCTAACTTTTTTTCAAAAATTACTTTACCTAACTCATTACGCAGCAGTTCAAGTTCGTGGAGGAAATCACTTTTAAAATGTTCGTATTTTTCTTTATAAGTCAAATAAAGTTTTTTATAATATTCTATCCCGTTTGTTAAATTGGATTGAAATGTTTGATAGTACTTAACCTGCTTTTCGGAAATTTCTGCTCCGCTTTCCGCAACTAACTTTTTTAGATAATCAATGTACAGTTTCAATTCTTTCAGGAAAAAATTAGGTCGCTCGGATACATTAATAAAATTTTTTCTGCCGTAAATATGATCAACCATTTCGTGAAGCGATAATACCTTATCAAAATATGCCATGTTGGGTCCAGGACAAACAGAAACTCCGATGCTGTTTCCTTTTATCTCCAGGTTATTATTCAGCATTGCAGAATTTCCTAATCCAACACAGATGCAGGCTTTCTCAACAACTTTATCAAACTCTTGATCGTAATCTTCTTTATTCAAATCCTTGCCATTCAGTTCATTTATTTTTAGATGCTGATATTGACGCGAAGCGGAACAAATGGGTTTTTCTGTAAACTCGGTATTAAATGTCAAATACTTTTTAGGGCAGGAACTTCCAGATCTACCTTTATCTGTTAATTCCTGTTTCTCTAAATCCTGCGAATTATTTTTCACACTGTTAAACGGCACACCAAGCGGTGAAATACCGCTCAAGTAAAGATCGTCTTCCTTAGCGTTACGCAGAAGTTCCATTGTTTGAGGATCAATATTTACAACTTCGGGAACGAGCAAAAATGGCGTTCCCCATCCAACCGAATCAAGCTGAAAATAATCCAAAAGGAATTCATGCTCGTGTGAAGTTCCAACGCCGCCCTGAGCAGTGATTTTAATATTAAATGGTGATGCGGGACAAAAACGATTTTTGTTTCTTAATGCCTCTAAATAAATCTCATGTGTAGCATTAATCAATTCATCCCGTTTGTTTTTAAACTCTTCGAGAATTGGTCCCAACAAAAAACCATCAGTTGCAAAAGCATGTCCGCCGCAATTAAGTCCCGACTCGATTCTGTATTCAGAAACCCACAGGCCTTTTTTTGCCAAATATTTTCCTTGAATAATCGCTGATCTGTAGTCACTTACTTTCAAAGTTATTTTCTTTGGGAGGAATCCTTTATCGTTTGGATAAAAATCTTCAAACTTCTCGAGGTAGCTGTACAGCCGCGGATTCATTCCTGCAGACAACACAAGCGATGAATTCAATTTACTGTTTGCAAATCCTCTTAGAGCTGCATGTGCATCATTAAACTCTACCGGAAGTTTTTCATCGCCGCAGTAATTTTCCGAATCCACCTTTGTCATAATATTTACATCAATACTGCCAGGATGGATATTCTCATGAATCCAATTTTGAATGTCTTTTTTAAGAATGTTTCCGTTTTCAATTAACTCATAAAATTTTTTCTTTACATCTGAAACATCGGGAAGCATTTCAATATATTTATGAAGTTCTTCTCCTTTTTCATGGATAGAGTTTTTTACCTCTTCAAATTTTTCGCTGACAATTTGGTCAATTAAGTTGAGATAGTTAGTAATCCGCTCTGCCCTAAAATCTTTAATCTTGTCAGAAATAACCGAATACGGAATGCCGATTTTCTGACTGTAATACTCTCTCATCTTCTCGATCAAGCCATCATCAACAATTGAAATAACGGAAGAAATTCCGTAAGGTGCTACTTTAACGGGTGTATCTATTGTAAACCCGAGCCCCATTACAGGGATATGAAACTTATGCATCAAATGTCCATTCCTTTGATTTAAATATTATTGTATACTATAAGCTAATACATTTAAATGAAATAACTACCATAATGCTCCGATAAATGTGATGCATATAACTGCACACATTAAATCCTTGCCAAAAACTTTTTGATTTTAGAATTGACAAAAGGAGCATCTTCAATCGGCGACATGTGCCCTGCGTTTGGTACAATTGCAAATTGCGAACCCGAAATTTGTTCTGCCATCAACTCCATAACATCAGGTGGAGTTAGGCGATCATCTTCGCCGCATAAAAGTAATGTAGGCATTTTAATCTTTGAAAGGTATGAAGTTGTGTCAGTTCTTCCAGCCATTGCGAGCAGACAGCCCTTTACCCCAATTGCATTCGAACTTAAAGATTTATTCAGTACACGAGTATATTCATCATTTGCATCGGTAATGGATTTTACAGAAAAGCATAGTGGGACAAAATCATTCACAAATTGCTTAACACCAAGCGTGTTTATTTTTTTAATATTCTCTGCACGTTTAATCTTTCCCTCATCTGTATCGGATCCTGAGCGAGTATCGCACAAGATAAGTCCGCTGTATTTATCTTCATTTCTTTCCACAGCACGTAAAGCAATGTATCCACCCATTGAAAGACCGCACAAAATTGGTTTTGCAAGTTTTTGTTCCCTCACAATTGTTTCGAGATCATCAACAAAAGATTCTATTGTATATTGTCCATCGCCTATCGGAGATTGTCCTAAACCTCTGATATCATAAGTCACACAAAAGTGATTCAATTTCAATTCATCAACTTGTTTATCCCACATCGTATGATCATAGGGAAAGCCATGAATGAAGACAATGGGCTTATTGTTTGCGTTGCCTTCTGTAAAAATTGCGAGATCCGATTCTGCTGTATTCATAATTCCCTTATCTGCTTTTAATTTCGCAGCAAAGATATTCAATAACCATTAGAAAAATAACTGAATATGCTTTCCACGTTTAATGATATGATGATGAATCAAAATAACTTCACAACAATTGCAGCAATCATGGGGTAGTAGGGTTTAATTATAAGCGGTATGTCTATTACTAAGTTAGAAAAACAAACAACTAACGATTCGTGTAGTTATTAGATAGAATTTTGCCCAAAGTATTAAAAGATAACCTTAGTAACACTAATAACTAACGGTGTTCTAACCTTATCAGTTTATTGAAAACTGCTTTGCTGATAAAAGCCATACTTTTACACGTTACTAAAATGTCCTCAGAAATAAATTACGCTTAACATCCATTCTCATTCACGCAAAATATTTTTATGTTTGAGCAACTGTTAATCAAACTAAAGAAACTCTATGAAAATTGCTTTTCTCGCTTCCGAAGCTGTACCTTATGCCAAAACCGGAGGACTTGCAGATGTTGCGGGTTCGCTACCAAAAGCGCTTACAGAGCTTGGCTGCGAGGTAAAACTTTTTCTTCCAAAATATTCATACATTGATGAAAGCAAGTTCGGTTTAAAGTATAATTGGAGCGTTGGTGAAATGCTCATCCGGATTAGCGGTCACTTGCGTTCTGTTCATCTCCATCAAGCAATGTTGAACAACTCAAATGTTGAAGTAAATTTTATTGACTGCCCGCATTATTTTCATCGCGGACTTATCTACACCAATGATCACGATGAAGACGAAAGATTTATTCTTTTCAGTAAGGGTGTGATTGAATCGCTGCAGCGATTGAAATGGACGCCTGATGTAATTCACTGCAACGATTGGCAAACAGGTTTAGTCCCACTTTTTATTAAGGATAATTATAATTGGGATAGAATGTTTGACAAGACAGCAACTCTTTTTACAATTCATAACATCGGTTATCAAGGAAGATTTTCCAAAGCAACTCTTTTAAATGCAGAGATTCGCGGCAGTTTGTTTTATCCCGGCGGACCTGTTGAATTTGAAGATGCAGTTTCTTTTATGAAAACAGGAATTGTTTTCTCAGATATGATTAACACTGTAAGTAAAACATATGCTCATGAAATCTTAACTCCTGAGTATGGAGCAGGACTTCACAATGTCCTTTCAACAAGGAAAAACGATTTATACGGAATACTTAATGGTGTTGATTACGATACATGGAATCCTGAAACAGACAAACATCTTTCTTTAAAGTATTCGAAAGATAACCTCTTAGGTAAATTCAAGAATAAAAAATTTCTGTTGGAGCATTTCGGAATTCCATTTAATGAAAACATACCTTTAATTGGAATTGTATCGCGAATGGTAAATCAAAAGGGCTTCGACATTTTTGCAGGAGCACTGCAAGACCTAATGCAGCTTGATGCTCAATGGGTGATACTCGGAAGCGGTGAAGATAGATATGAAGAAATGTTTAGACACATTGCTCGTGTGCTGCCCCACAAAGTAGGAACATACATAGGATTTAATAACGAACTTTCTCATTTAATTGAAGCTGCCGCAGATATGTTTCTGATGCCTTCCAGGTATGAACCTTGCGGACTTAATCAAATTTACAGCATGAAATATGGAACTGTCCCAATAGTCAGAAAAACCGGTGGACTTGCAGATACAGTCCAAGATTGGGATGAGATGAGTTACTATAGTCTTGATATTGGCAACGGCTTTTCATTTAACGATTACACAAGCTACGCTCTTTTCTTAACAGTACAGCGAGCTGTAAATGCTTTTCATCATAAAGAATCATGGAAAAAAATTGTGCAGAATGGAATGAACCGAGATTACTCGTGGCAAAATTCGGCTAAGGAATATATCGTACTTTACGAAAAAGCAGTGAAGAAGAGAAAGTAGTTTTGCAAGTGAGGTTCATCTAACAGATGAGCCTCACTTTTGTTTTATAGATTTAAGCGGTAGCTTCTTTGGGTTTGTAAAGCAAGGCAGCAACAACACCAAGCAACACACACTGCATTAGGCCAATAACAAACCACTCGAAAATCAAATAATAGGGCAGCGGATACATTGCATAGGAGCCATAAGCATAAATAAAGTAGAAGAACAGTCCAATGTAAATTCCATATCGCAATCCCTCTAAAATACCTTTGTTTTGATAACCTTTCACAAAAATAAACACAAAGAAGAACGACCATACGAAATCAGCGACCCACATAATCCACATTTTGCTTATCATTTCATCCATCGGACGAAATACGTTCTTCACTTCATCAGAAGCATACACAGAACTTAGTATAACACCATGCACCAAGTAGTTTGTTATCTCAAGGATTACAAATACGGCAATCACAGCAGTCCAGAATTTTTTTGTATTCATGTGAACCTCCAATTTGTTAAAATTAATTTAGTCCCGACATTTGATATATAAGCTAATAAATATTATGATTTATTGGTGTGAGATAAATCACGGATGAGATTCCTAAAATTGAAATTTACAAGCATCACGCCAATTGAAATTATGAGTCCGCTGAAAATCATGACAAATGTTATTTCCTCACTTAATAAAAGCCAAGCAGCAAACACAGTTACAAACGGTTCAAAGTAAAGAAATGCACCAACAGTAACCGAATCCATTTCTTTAAGTGCCTGCGCCCAGAGAACATAACCAACTCCCGAACAAAATATTCCTAAGAATAAAATTACGAACCATCCTTTTACTGATAGATTATTCACAGATTGAATTGAATGTTCATTTATAGTAAACGGCGATATTATTACCGCCATCATTAAAAACAGAAACAATATTGTGAGCAACGGTGAATAGCTCAATGATATTTTTTTATTAACTACAGAATAAACGCTCCATGTAAATGCGCTTGCAAGAATTAGAAAGTCACCCTTGTTGGACAGAAAATCAATTGATGATAAATCACCCTTGCTTATCAGCAGCAGCAAACCGAAGAAGGCAAGAAGAATTCCGAAAATTCTAATCGGAGTTAATGATTCTTTGAAAGCCACAAACCCAACAATCGCCATGAATATTGGAGCTGTACCAATTATCCAGCCCGTATTTGCAGCGGTTGTGTATTGCATCCCTGTAACTTGAATCCAAAGATGAAAGACAGCAATTAAAGCGAGAATAAAAATATTGCCGTGATTCTTCCAGCTTAAATCAAATTTTTTGTTTGAAGAAATTGCAAGAAAAGCCAGAAGTATTGATGCGAGAATTAATCTCAAAAAGATTATTGTAAGCGGGGCAAGCTCATCAAGTGCAATCTTCGTGGCAATAAACGATACTCCCCAAACAGTTACAGCGGTAATCGGTTTCCATAAGTGAAGGATTCTTTCCTTCATTTAGACTTTTTAGTTTTTCTTGCTGAAGTATAATCCTTCAAATTGTATTGAATTGATCTATCGGGTACCTTCAGCTTAACTATTTCTACATGTGAATCAGTATAAAATTTAGTTGCAAGAGTGTCGTGATAATCCGAGAAAACAACAACTCTTTTTATACCGGCTGCTATTAGTGCCTTTGCACAGGTTGTACAAGACATGTTTGTGATATACGCCGTTGATCCTTTAATATTAACACCATGCGTAACCGCTTGTGTTAGTGCATTTATCTCAGCATGATTTGTCCGCACACAATGATTATCAACAATCAAGCATCCTTCATCTTCACAATGCGGTAAGCCTGGCAGTGAGCCGTTGTATCCTGTCGCAAGAACAAATTTATCTTTTACAATTACACAGCCGCAGTGCATTCTTGGACAAGTAGATCTTTCGGATGCAAGCATTGCGAGCTTAAGAAAATATTCATCCCACAATGGGCGTTTTTTGGTTTTCATTAAATCAATTTGGGATTGTTAATTTAATAAATCATTTACTGGTTGGTAAACTTATTAATTTTTGAAACAATATTTTGTTTTTATGTGACTTCTTAACCCGCTGGTTAATGCTCAAAACACAACAAATGCGGTAAGTCGTTTGTATCACAATCAAGTTTCTGAAGTCATCTGCATCACATATTCGGATTGCTTTTTCACTAAGTACTTTTTACGTTTAAACTAAAGAATTACGGAAAGGTGAAATTATGTCAAGCAAATACTTTCTGAATGGTTTACTCCCAATTATGTTTTTATTAATTATTTTAATACAAGTTCACTGTGGTTCTCCTCAGGAAAAATCAATGTCTAATGAAGAAATGATTAAAAGAGGAGAATACCTCGTTAATTTCGGTGGATGCAACGATTGTCATTCTCCGAAAGTTTTTACAGATATGGGTCCTATGCCCGATACAACAAGATTGCTTTCAGGACACCAGCAAGGATTCGCTCTTCCACAAATAGATACTTCAGTTGTTGGTCACGGGAAATGGTATTTAAGTAACGGTGATTTAACTGCATGGGTTGGTCCTTGGGGAATTTCTTTTGCCGCTAATCTTACTCCGGATGCTCAAACAGGAATTGGTGCATGGACTGAAGAAATTTATGTGCGGGCAATGAGAAATGGTTTACACCTTGGCTCAGGAAGACCAATTCTTCCCCCGATGCCGTTTATGGGTCTTGCAGGATTAAAGGATGAAGATTTAAAATCGGTTTTCGCATATCTAATGAGTATTAAACCAATTAGAAATAAAGTCCCTGACTGGATTCCACCAAATCAGGTTGCCGCAAGATATGGAAAGTGAATCATGAATGCGTAATCAGATCAACAAAAGTTTTCAGCCCGATAAAAATAATGAGAATAATAAAATTAGAATTTACCAAACTCATTGCTCCACCAACTATAACAAAGCCCGAGAGAATTAAGGTAAGATGCATGGGTATAATTCTTTTATATGGTGCAAACATTATTTTTGGTAAGCTCAGAATTGTCGCTTGATCTCGTCTATACGAAAAAATAAATTCACCTGTGTAATTAACAAAAAAGACAAGTCCGGTTATCATAATAAAAGTGAAATCAATACCTTCTTTTGAAATAACTCCCATCGAACCAAACGAATACAAAAAGCCGGCATACACACCATGAAATATTCCATAGTGAACAAGAAAAAATATTCCAACACCTATCTTTGCCGCTTTTGATTCGGTAAGCGGCTGACTGTTCATTTTCATTCCATCAACGGTGAATTTTTTTAGCGATAATATTTTGAAGAAATTAAAAAATCCAATAACCACGCTCTGAAGCCAATATGCCCATAGAATATTAAGCACGCTCTGATTTTCAACAATTGCAAATACCGCTATGAGAAGATTTGAACCAAGAAGTGAAATAACAGGCAAACTTCTAAAAATTTCTTTGTTCGGCATTTTTCCGCCAAGTGCTGTTATAAAACTTTTTCTTTCTTTGTCCGATTTTCTTTCTTCAATATTCATTTGGAAATTCACTCTCAATTTATGTGCCCCGATGGTGTTACCCAAATTCGATTAAACAATCAAAAAAATGCTGAGCGAATGTGCATTTAGAAACAAATGTCTGTACGTTTAAGCTAATTTCACCCATGGAACAAATAATTAGGAACTTCATCAATGAAGTTCCTACTCTAAGAATTCATAAATTACATCATAAATTCTGAAATATTATTTACATGAGCTTTAATAAAAAAATACATAACTTAAAAAATTTAGTTGTTGATTACTCATCTAGAGAAATAAAAATTCTGATAAATCTTTTTGTTTTGATTACTGCGCTTTTATTGTTCGCGTATGTAGCAAAGGAAGTGGTGAGCGGCGAAAGCAAAGGATTTGATGAAATGACTTTGAATTATTTGCGTCATGATGGAAAACTATTATCGCAAGATCAAACTTGGCTGATTGTAATGATGACAGACATAACTGCTATGGGTGGGGCAACAATAATTTTTTTAATTACAACTGCAGTTGTTTTTTACTTGATGATTCAAAAGCAGCATGAGTTTATGTGGCTGATTTTAATTGCAACAATTGGTGCGGCATTGATTTCACTTGGCTTAAAAGAAATATTTGCGCGCGAAAGACCTCCTTTAACATTTCATTTATTAACGGTTAAAACCCTTAGCTTTCCTAGTGGACATGCAATGATGTCTTCGGTGGTTTACTTGACTCAAGGAGCACTGCTTGCAAAGGTACAATCAAATAAAAATTTACGTGTGTATATTTTACTTGCTGCAATTATACTCGTATTCTTAATCGGCATAAGCAGAATCTATTTGGGAGTTCATTACCCAACTGATGTTTTAGCCGGCTGGTCAGGTGGACTCGCGTGGGCTTCTCTCTGCTGGTTAACTGCGAAATATTTACAACGAAGACGGGAACGACAAAATAAAATTGAACTTCAGATATAATTATTGAGATGACAGAAGAAAAGAAAAGAACTTTTAGAAGCATGGCTTATCCAATTGCTTTTGTAATATTATTGTGGGTAATAAAAGTCATAGAATCTTCGTCGGGAATAAATTTTATACAATACGGAGTCTTTCCGAGAAAACTTTCCGGTTTAATTGGAATAATCACCGCTCCATTAATACATGCTGATTTCAATCATTTAATTTCCAACTCTCTGCCGCTGCTATTCTTAGGAATGGGAATTTCATATTCTTATCCAACTTCATCAAAAAAATTGTTTCTTGGAGTTTATGTTTTTCATGAATTGTTAGTTTGGATTTTCGCCAGACAAGCTTACCATATTGGCGCAAGCGGCTTGGTTTATGGTTTTGTTTCTTTCCTTTTTTTCAGTGGAATAATTCGACGCGATAACCGCTCTATTGCTCTTGCTTTAATTGTGACTTTTTTATACGGAGGATTAACTTGGGGAGTTTTACCAATAAAAGCGGAAATTTCTTGGGAAGCACATTTATTTGGTTCTATTGTTGGGATTATATTCGCTTTTATTTTTCGTAAAGCTGATCCTGCACCAATGTATGATTGGGAAAAGGAGGAGGGTGTTGAAGCTGAGATCGAACTTTAGCTCCGGTTATATTTTAATCCTCAGGTTCCCTTTTCAATCTGCAAAACCCTCTCTTTCATTTTATTCACAAGTTTCTCTAAATCATTCATCATTAATTTAAAGTTTTCATTTCCATGAAGATTTTCAAGCAGCGGATCATTCAAACAAATTCTATAAAATCGCCATCCATAACTAATGGATTGTTTTAACCAATGGAATGCTTCGGTATCATTGCCTAAAATCGCACTTATTCTTGCGAGGTCATAAGGAATATTAAAATCAGAAGTATTTTGCTTAATTGCGTCTTCACTGTTCTTTTTAATATTATTAAAATATTTTCCTGCCTTTTCTTTAGCACCTTGCTTCCATAATATATAAGCATATGTGGTGGAATTTTCTTTTGTATTAACTTGTGAGTGGGCAAAAGAAGAATCGTAATATGCTTTTGCTTTTGAGAGATTGCCATCAAACAGTTCAATGTCCCCGGCAGCCGTTAGAAGTGAGTAGTTATTTGGTTTAGATATTAAAATTTGTTGAATATAATTTCTTGCTTTATCATAGTTACCTTGTGCAAGATAAAGTTTTGTTAATTCTGCATGTCTTATTGACGAAGCGGGCTGGAGATCAATGGAAGCCATATTCCATTTTTCTGCAGCGCTATCTAATGTTAAACCAGAGTAAATCAAACCCAGAACACCGTAACTGGATGCACGTGCCGGATCCAGTTGAACTCCTTTAACTGCCCATTTATACGCATCTTCGTATTCACCCAGCCACCAATGCATTGAACTAAGATTTGAAACTGCAGGTGCATAATTAGGATTTATTTCAACTGCCTTTTTATAATTCTCCAGTGCTTTTTTAAAATTGCCAAGATATACATACGCCACTCCCATGGATTTATAACCCTCAGCGAGATCTGAATTAAGGGATAAAGCTTTTTCGCTCATTTGAATTGAAGAATCCAGCCATGATTTTTCAAATCCGAAGATTCCGCCTCGTTGAGCATAAGCATCCGCAAGCCCGGCATAGGCAAGAGCATAATTGGAGTCGAGTTCCAACGCTTTTTTAAACATTTCAATTGCATCTTCATTTTCTTTTAATTGGTATTGATTATACTGTTGTCTTCCCTTTAAATAATACGCATAGGCATCTATATTTTCTGTTGGTTTTCTTTCAATTCTCCCTTTCTCTTTTAATGATAATTCAGTTTTCAATGCGGCAGCAATTCTTGAGGCAACATCACTTTGTATTGCAAAAATATCTTTCAGCTCTCTATCATAAGTCTCAGACCAGATGTGATTATCATTACTTGCATCAATCAATTGGCTGACAATTCTAACTCTGTTTCCCGAACGTCGAACGCTGCCTTCTAATACGGTTGAAACCCCCAGTTCTTTTGCAATTTCTCGAATACTTTTTTTAACATCCTTGTATTTCATAGAGGAAGTTCGCGAGATAACTTTTAACTCGTTAATTTTAGATAGGTTGGTAAGGATATCATCTGTTATTCCGTCGCTGAAGTATTCGTCTTCCTTTGAATCGCTCAGATTACTAAAAGGAAGCACAGCGATTGAGTTCGATGCAATTGGTAAATTTTGTTCAGCAGAAGTGCGTCTTAAAAATAACACGAATATAATTGCGGCAACAATAATTACAGAGTGTGCTACGATTTCTTTCCAGGTAAAATTATTTTTTCCCTCTTTACCATGAAACCATCCAAACACACTTATGTTTAGAAGTCCGACAATTGCAATAAGCAAAGTATAATCAAAAATAAAAGATGGAATACCATATCGGTTTGTAATTAGATTGACCAGATAAACCACGGTCAGTGCGGAACTAAAATAAATTGCCAGCCATTTACGCAAATGTCTTTCTTTAATTTCCCAGTATAGTTTTTTTAGAGAAATCATATGTAATTTTACTAATAAATTAAGTATAAGTAAAAATAAGATTTACGTAGATAATGGCTTCTTCTTGTTTTAAGAATGCAGCAAAATAATATGAAATGATTGGCGTTCATTTTGTTACCGAGAAAGAAGAATTTCCTTAATTGATTATATTGACGGTTACAAACTCACGTTTTTCAAAAATCTTATGGTTAAGAAAATGAACAGACGAAAATTTATTCACGGCTCAGCTCTTATGGGGGCATCATTAGTTTTATTTAAAGATGCAGCCGCATCTGAAATTTTTCTGCACTCCCGCAAACTCGACATTTTAATTAAGAATGGACGTGTAATTGACGGTTCTGGTCTGAAAGAATTTCTTGCTGATGTTGGAATTAAAGATGGAAAAATAGTTGAAATAGGAAACTTAAATTCTGTTGATGCTGAAATGGTAATTGATGCTAAAGGATTAAAAGTAGTTCCTGGTTTTATTGATATTCACTCTCACACCGATTCTGATTTGATACTCAATCCAAAAGCTGAAAGCAAAATACGTCAGGGTGTAACAACAGAAGTAACAGGACAAGACGGATTTTCCTGGGGACCGCTCGGCGGATCTGAATTAGAACGTACACTTCAAAATTTCAAGGAAGAGTATAGTGAAGAAATAACTTGGCGAACAATAGGTGAATTCCTTGATGATTTTTCCCGCAGAAAATTTTCTGTTAATCTTGCATCAATGGTGGGTTTGGGAACAATAAGAGAAATTATTATCGGCTTCGATGATAGACAAGCAACCTCTAACGAAATGGATGCAATGAGAAAAGAAGTTAATGCTGCAATTGACCAGGGTGCGGTAGGTGTATCTACTGGATTGGAATATACTCCAGGAAGTTTTGCTTCAACGGAAGAATTAATAGAATTATGCAAAGCTGCTCAAACCTCATCACGAATTTATTCAACTCACATGAGAAATGAAGATAACACTGTTCTCGAGGCAATAGATGAGGCAATTCGCATTGCAAGAGAATCCAATTCGCGTTTGTTAATTTCTCATCTTAAAGTATCGGGGAAATCAAACTGGCACAAAGCAGACGCAGCACTTGAAAAAATTGATACGGCCATAAATGAAGGATTAGAAGTACATGCAGATAGATACACTTACGTAGCATATCATACTGGATTAGATGCTTTGTTTCCCCTTTGGGCAAGAGAAGGCGGCACGGAAAAATTTGCAGAACGGCTTGGAGATAAAGATCTAATAAAACAGATGAGGAAATATGTTGAAAAGAAAGTCTCGAATCTTGACGGCGAATGGAATGGGGTTTTAATTTCCAGTGTTGGAAAAGCAGAACTGAATAAGTACCAAGGGTTTACAATTAAGCAGCTTGCCGAACAATCCGGTCTGGATTGTTTTGAAACTGCGGCAAAAATAATTCTCGAATCGGATAACCGAACAATGATGATGGGTTTTGGAATGGAAGAAAATTCCACCGAGAAAATTTTAGCACATCCAAGAGTTATGATTTCATCCGATGCGGGTTCTCACGCACCGTATCCTCCAATGAATAAAAGTATTGCACATCCTCGTGCTTATGGAACATTCCCAAGAGCTATTGCAAGATATGTACGTAAAAGAAAAATATGCTCACTCGAAGAGATGATTAAAAAAATGACCTCTATGCCGGCGGATAAAATGAGCTTTAAAGATAGGGGTAGAATAGAAACAGGTAAAGCAGCTGATATTGTAATATTTGATTATGATAAGATTCAAGATAAAGCAACCTTTACCGAACCCCATCAGTATCCTGAAGGAATTCCGTATGTAATTGTGAATGGTGAAATTGTAATAAATAATGGAGAACATACTGGAGCAATGCCCGGAAAAGTAATTCGTGGCTAATTCGTGACAAGTGTCACCAATGCTTTTAATGTTTTAGTTCTATAATTTCTTTCTCGGCAAGTTTCCGCAGTTCGCCTGGTTTCAAACTTCCCAACAAAATATTTTTAATTCTTACTCTAATTAATCTTAAAGTAGGATGACCGATTGCTGCAGTCATTTTTCTTACTTGTCTATTTCTTCCTTCCGTAATTATAACTTTCACCCAGCATGTTGGGATATTTAGTCTTTTTCTTATTGGGGGAACACGTTCGGAAATATTGGGTGGGCTACTTATTTCAATCTGTCCTGGTAAAGTCATATTGTTTTCAATCATCAAGCCCCCTCGAACTCTATTCAATTCTTCTTCGGTTGGAATTCCCTCGACTTGCGCAAGGTATTCTTTCTCGTGTGAATTTTGAGGATTAAGAAGATAATCAACTAACAATTTATCATTTGACAGAAGAAGCAATCCCTCGCTGTCCATATCGAGTCTTCCCAGAGGATAAACATCATTTGGAATGTTTTCAAGATGAGAAAGAGTTTTTCTGTTTAGCTTATCTGTAAACTGTGAGAGATATCCATAGGGTTTGTGAAGGGCACAGTATTTAAGATTTTCTTCATTCATTTTTAAAAGTTTGAACTAGATGTGAATTAAATAAATACTGTTCATGGATATTTATTTTTTTAAGAACCCATATTTCTTTATGTGCTTATAAGCAAGATAACCTACGGCACCCACTTGTATCATTCCCAGTGCGTATCGGTATGGACTAAACTTTGAATCTTCAAGATATTTTTGATATAGCGGGTGAGTCATGTCATCAAAATTTTCATTTGATTGAAATGTCGCCTGGCCCGAATTTGAAATAGCATAAGAAGTCCAAAGCCATTGTGTCTGAGGATCAGTATTTAATAAAAATGTTTTATCCAAACTTTTGAGTTCGAGGAAAAAATCTAAGTCATCAAGTGCTGCCGTAAAATTTTTACTGACATGAATTGGTTTGGACATTTGGTTAAGACTATCAGAAATTTCCTGTGGGAAAGAATTGAATGTTATTGTTATCAAAACAAAAAAGAGTTTTATTAAGCCATTCATAAATTCACGTCGGTAACTTCTGTAAAAATATAAAATGAAATGCAAAACATCCATTCAGCAAGCTTACAACCCGCCATATTTTGTGAATTTTAACCACATACGCAAACTAAATTTTAATTGAAAAGAATCTTCAATGAGTCATTGGCATCTTATGAAATACAATAGTAAAGTTTGATTTCATATCAATATTTATGAATTTGTATGCAGATATATTTATAGATTCTTTAAACCCATACGAATCTTTAACTGTCTCATTACCAACATTAAATAGGTTATTATGACACGGTACATCCTTATTCTTCTGTTTTTTACGGCAACCCTTTCATTCTCACAAGTGAATTTAATCTGGAACTCCTCTCAGATAAACTACAACATATTATCCGGCTGGGTTGATTTTGAAAAATCGGGCGACAATTGGAAAAAGAGAATTTACCAGCTCGATTCCACATCCTTCAAAATAATGACTGAGGGATTTTCCTTAACTCCGCAATACATTTATAATTTTAATGTAAACGAAAAACTCGCCGGAATGCAATTATATTCTGTTGGGGGAGATTTGAATGGAAATGGAATAATAGATTTTTACGTGCTTGCATATTACGGTGTTTCTCCGTACCGACAATCAGTAAAGATTTTTGATATTTCAACAAACCAGGTGGTGCTTGAGAGAAATGATAATAATTTTTATTTCTCCTATCCTACACTTACTGATGTAAATAATGATGGATTATTGGAATGTATTATTTCAAAGTTTGATTACCCCATGTTTAATGGTTATAACATTGAAATTTACTCAACTCCAGCAAGCGGTATTGAAGAGTTAACAACTCCAAATCAATTTCAGTTATATCAAAATTTCCCAAATCCTTTTAATCCTTCTACAACAATAAAATTTAACCTCCCGTCGGAGAGTCCTATTAATTTAAAGATATTTGATATCAAGGGAGAACTCATTAAAACAATTACTGCCGAAGTAAAAACAACAGGTGAAAGTGAAATTAGTTGGGATGGAACAAATGATAAAGGAATTAAACAACCAAGTGGTGTTTATGTTTATCAGCTAATTACAACCTCGAACACTGAGGCGAGAAAAATGATTTTATTGAGATAATATCTAAGAGATAAACTATGGGCAACTTTATAATTCCAGAAAATATTGCAATCAGCGAATCCGGTTTTTTATTTCTTGCGGGAACTGGTGAAACATTCACCCTTAATCAAATAGGCAAAGAAATATTTAACTTAATCAGATCAAAATCTTCTGAAGAAGAAATAATCAATTCAATTCTAGATGATTACGACATAGACAAAGCAACTGCACATAAAGATTTTGCAGATTTCGTAACGCAGTTAAAACATTATTCTATTCTTAAAGAAGCATGAAAATAGCAGTAACCGGTTTAAACGCTACCGATAATCCTGGACCAGGTGTTCCCGTCATCAGAAGTATAAAAGATTCAAAAGAATTTAATGGCAGCATAATTGGTTTAGCATACGATTCTCTCGATCCCGGTATTTATATGGGCGGCTTGGTTGAAAAATCATACATGATACCCTATCCTTCCGGAGGGTTAGAGTCGCTGCTTGAAAGAATTAAGCACATTCATGAAAAAGAAAAGTTAGATCTTATTATTCCTACTCTTGATTCCGAACTTTACGGATTTATTAAACTGCAGCCGAAGTTAAATCAGCTTGGTATTAAATTATTTCTGCCAACTCTTGAACAATTAAATATTCGTGCGAAAGATAACCTGTTCAAGTTTTGTGAGGAAAACCAAATCAAGGTTCCTAAAAACTTTTTAGTTTCATCGCTTCACGATCTTTATACGCTTTCACCAAAAATAAAATACCCTGCTGTTATTAAAGGAATTTTTTATGACGCTTACATCGTAAATAACTTTGAAGAGGCGCAGCATTCTTTCAATAAATTATCCGCTAAATGGGGTTATCCAATAATTATCCAAGAATACTTAAAGGGCGATGAATTTAATGTCGTTGGTTTGGGTGATGGAACGGGCAGAACTGTTGGCGCAGTACCGATGAGAAAACTTTATATCACTGATAAAGGCAAGGGCTGGGCAGGCATAACCATTGATGATAAAACGTTAATAAATTTATCAAAAAAAATTATTGAAAAAACCAAATGGAAAAGCGGACTTGAACTTGAATACATTAAATCAACAGAAACAGGACAATACTTTCTGCTTGAAATAAACCCACGGTTTCCCGCATGGGTCTATCTTGCACCATCAGCCGGACAAAACTTGCCCTATGCTTTAGTTAAACTCGCTTATGGAGAATCTGTGGAAATCTTTTCGTCATTTACGGTGGGAACTATGTTTGTGCGAAGCTCTTGGGATTTAATAAGTGATATTAAAACATTTGAACAAATAGCAGCACTCGGAGAAATGTCATTATGAGCACAAAAAAAAGATATGAAAGACCAATAATAACAAAATACCAATCTGGTTTGATGAATAAGTTCGGTAGCGGTCCATCAGCAAAACCAAAAACCTCAATTGATGAAGTGCCTGTTTCAAAACTTGTTGAAGAGTTTGGCTCACCTTTATTTGTAATGAGCGAACGGCAGTTAAGAAATAATCAACAGAATGCAATTAGAATTTTTAGAACCAGATATCCGAAAGTTCAATTTGCCTGGTCATACAAAACAAATTATTTAAATGCGGTTTGTTCTGTCTTTCATCAAGAAGGATCCTTAGCGGAGGTAGTATCCGAATTTGAATATGATAAAGCAAGACTGCTCGGAATAAAGGGTTCAAATATAATCTTTAATGGACCAGACAAAAGTAGAAGTGCGCTTCAAAAAGCGATAAAGGACAATGCAAAAATCCACATTGACCACTTTGATGAACTATATGAAATCATTGATTTGTGCAGCACAGAAAATCTAAAAGCAAATGTTGCTATAAGGGTTAACATGGATGTTGGTGTTTATCCTCTATGGGATAGATTTGGTTTTAATTATGAAAATGGAGAGGCATGGCAGGCAATTAAAAGAATTATGTCGGAGAAAAGTCTAAAGCTCACCGGGCTTCACACTCACATAGGTACTTACATGATGACAGCAGAGGCATATCGAGTTGCCGCTTCAAAGCTTGCTTCTTTGACAAACAGTATAAAAAGAGAATTCGATATCAAATTAGATTACATAGATATGGGCGGCGGCTTTGCTTCAAACAATACTTTAATTGGACAGTATCTTCCCGCAGAACAAGTAATCCCATCAATTGAACAATATGCAGATGCAATTTCATCGGGATTATTTGAGATGAATGCAACAGGAAATGATTTACCAACTCTCATTCTGGAAACCGGAAGGGCTTTAGTTGATAATGCAGGCTATTTGATTACTACCGTTCTTGCTAATAAAAGATTATCAACCGGCAGAAGAGCAATTATAATTGATGCGGGGGTTAATATTCTTTTTACAAGCTTTTGGTACAAGCATAAAATTTCTCCTGCGCAAGAAAGTGGAGTTCATGTTGAAGACTCTTCCCTTTACGGCCCTCTATGTATGAACATTGACCTCATACGCGAAAGTATTTTACTTCCTGCAGTTAAGAAAGGAGAACGTCTGGTAATCGAGGATGTAGGGGCTTATGCTGTTACTCAGTGGATGCAATTTATAACCATGCGTCCAAATGTTGTAATGATAATGCAAGACGGGGAAGTTGAGTTAATACGAAAATCTGAAGATTTGAATTACATCCTTGATCGCGAAGTGCTGCCGAATAAACTGAAATTGAAATAAGATTTTTAATGCAGTTTTTTTTAGATTCAACTTTATACTCTTACGCTCAAATTTTCTTTTCCAACAGAAAATGGTTTGGAGCAGCAATTCTAATAGCTTCTTTTGCTTCGCCTTTCATTGGTTTGATGGCTTTGCTTGGAGTTTTAATTTCAAACCTTGCAGCTAACATTCTGAAATTTGATACGGTTAAAATTCGAAGCGGCTTTTATGGTTTTAACGGAATACTGTTTGGGGCTTCCACCACTTTTTATTTTGAGCTTAACAACTTACTGCTTTTGCTCATTCCGATATTTATTTTTATAACATTTCTGATTTCTGCAGTCCTTGAGCATCATTTAGAAACTGCTTTTAATTTACCAGGTTTGAGTGTTCCTTTTGTAATTAGTGTTTACATATTTGTAATATTTTTAACAAACTATAATTACATTATCCCCAACATTCATCAATATGGAGTTGACAGCACACTATCACCGCTTACTTATTATGCAGAAATTTACCTCAAGTCACTTTCATTAATAATTTTTCAGCCGAATATTATTGCGGGAATAATCATTATAACTGCTATCTTAATCTTTTCAAGAGTGTTGTTCATTCTAAGTATTGTTGCCTTTATATTAAATGTTTTACTTCTGAATTTTATTCTTCCAAATCATGTTGATAATCTCTTAATATTATCCGGCTTCAATTCAATATTAACCGCTTTTGCGCTTGGAGGCAGCTTAATTATTCCATCACGAAAAAGTTTTGTGTTGGTTGTTCTATCCTCACTCATGGTTGTAATTTTCACGGGATTCTTTTCACAACTTCTTAGCGGAAGTTCTTTTCCCCTTTTAGTGTTACCATTCAATTTTATTGTACTGACAACGATATACAGCTTAAAATTCCGAAAAGATCAAACTGACCTGGTGCTGTTATACTTTAAACCAGGTTCCCCTGAAGAGAATTTTTATTATCATCAAAAGCGAAAAACTCGATTCGAGAATTTTAAATATCTTTTTCCAGAATTACCGTTTTTTGGTGAGTGGAAAGTTTCACAAGGATTTAATGGGCAACACACTCATAAAGATGATTGGAAATATGCTTGGGATTTTGTGGTTGTTGATAAAAACAGTTCACAATATTCAGATGAGGGGCTTAAGCTTGAGGATTATTATTGCTACGGTTTGCCCGTAATTTCAACACTTGACGGTGAAGTTGTCAGGGTTGTATCAAGTGTACAAGATAATGAACCGGGCGAGGTTAATCTTCAACAAAATTTTGGAAATACTGTGGTGATTTCTCATCAGTATGGTTTGTTTAGTTCGATTTCTCACCTCAAATGTGATTCAATAAAAATAAAAGAAGGTGATCGGGTAAAAAGGGGAGATATGATCGGCAGCTGTGGTAACAGTGGGCGTTCACCATATCCTCACATTCATTTTCAATTTCAGCTAAATGATAAAATTGGCGATAAAACTCATCTGTTCCCTATATCTCATTATGTAGAAAAAGAAAATGTCAAAACCCTTCTACAAACCTTTACTTATCCAAAAGAAAATACCTTCGTTCAAAATATAGATATTCACAACTCAATTAAAGATGCTTTTAATTTTAAGCTTGGGGATAAACTCACATTTGAATATCAGAGAGATGGCGAAGTTCAAACCGAAAGTTGGGAAGTTAAAGTTGATATTTATAATCAACTTTACATCGAATCTTCTGAAAGTGCAAAAGCAGAAATATATTTGACCGATAAGGTTTTTTATTTTACTTCTTATATCGGCGAAAAAAATACTGCGCTTTACTATTTCCATTTAGCAGCAACGCAAGTTCCGCTTTGCTTTCAGCAAGATTTGTATTGGGATGATACTTATCCCATTTCTCTCTTGCCAATTGGAGTTGTAAGGTATCTTACTGAATTTTTCCTTTTCTATAAGAACATGCTAAGCACTAAAGGAGAATTTACCTTTGAAGAGAATGAGGAAAAACAAGACTATTTAATAAAATCGGATATTTCTGTTAACGGAAGCGGCTTATTTTCTTTTTATAAAAAACAATTTAAGGGCGTTGTAATAATTGATGCGAATAATGGCATCAAAGAATTTGAAATTCAGGATGATAATAATTTTTCATTTAAAGCAATTAAATCAACAAAAGGAGAATGATATGAAAAAGTACGTGTCTATCAGCATAATATTAAGCACTATTATATTACTTTTTTTCGTGATAAAGATTAATTCTAAAACACCAGATGAGAAAGTAAAATCATTTAATGAATCTGTTAAACATGAGACAAGCGGCAATTTAGATAAAGCCATAGAATCTATTAAATCTATTTACTCTTCAAACAAGGATAACTACTTAATCAATCTTCGTCTTGGCTGGCTTTATTATCAGAAGAAGGATTATTCAAAGTCAAAAGAATATTATTCTGAAGCAATTGAAATAAATCCCAAAAGCATAGAAGCAAAGCTTGGATTGACGCTTCCCTTATCCGCTAAAAATGAATGGGACAAAATCAAAGAACTCTATTTTGATATTCTTAAAATAGATGCAATGGATTACACCGCTAATCTTCGTCTTGGACAGATTTATCTTCAAAATGCCGATTACAATAATGCGAAGAAGTATCTCGAGATAGCTTACCATTCTTTCCCAAGTTATTATGAGCCAAACCTTTCGTTGGGATGGACTTACTATTATTTGAGCAATAAGGATAAAGCTAAGTTGCTTTTAACACAAGCACTCATGCTTAATGAAGGTGACAAGCTTGCAACGGAAGGATTGAATCTGATAAGATGAAATTATTGTTTTTCTTACTCCTAATATCTTCTTTGGCTTTTTCACAAGATGACGAAGCAACATTTTATTTAAGTCCATCTTTTTTTTATACGAATGGAAATTATTCAACGGGCGTTAAATCAAACTCCCTTGCATTTTATAATACGCTGCAATTGTTCAATAAGTTTTTTTTGATCAATCATTATGAAAATTTGAAAATTGATAGTAAGGACTATGATTACACTCAGCAAACATTTTTGGCTGGAGGAATTGTTGATCTATTCCCGTACTACTTAAAGCTTAATTATGCACACTATAAGGGAGACTATAATTACAAACCATCCGAGTTTTCCTACAATGACTTTACAAATCTTTACAATTTTGAGTGCTTATACTATGTGGATTGGTACTATTTAGGAGCAGCATACTCTCACCTTAACCAAATTGGGTTTGCAAACTCAACTTCACATCAAGTTACCTTACGATTAGAAAAAATTCTTTCTACCGAATTTTTTGTTTCTCTTAAGCCAAGTTTCACCAGACTTGATGACAAAAAAAATCTTTTTTCGATTTCACTAAAACTTCACTATGCTCCTATTGTTGATCTCGTCTTTAAAATGGGTGGATTTGCCGGTGAACGCGCATTCTATTTTGATTCTGATCTTCTCACAATATTCAATCAGAATTCCATTCAGAAATATCAAGCGTTTGGAAAAATTGAATACTCCCCAATATATCTCATTAAGTTAACCGCAGGCTATCAGCATAATAATTTTTCGGACTTTAATGTTAATTATCTATATGCAGGTATAAAAGGAAATTTTCAAATGGCTAAATGATGTTCAAAGTTTTCAAACCACTATATTCCCAAGATAGAAATCAAACTGCAGACTTGCTTAAAGGATTTGCTGTTTTGATGATGATTCAAGTACACGTGATGGAATTATTTGCAACAGAAGAGATACGCCAAAGCTTAATTGGACAAATTTCTTTATTTCTTGGCGGTCCACCTGCGGCACCTTTATTTATGGCTGTGATGGGATTTTACCTGTTTTATTCAAAAAGAAAATTTTCGCAGAATCTTAAACGCGGTTTTTATTTGGTGCTTGGCGGAATTTTACTAAACATCGGGCTGAATCTGCATTTATTAATTTTATACTTACTTGGCAAGGTTGAAATTGAACCGCTTAGATTTATCTTGGGAACAGATATTTTACCTTTGGCAGGATTAAGCATAATATTTATCTCTGTCATAAAAAAAATTACCAAAACTAATTTTTACACCACTTCAATTATTGCTCTCTTATTCATTATGTTCATCTTAATCTTACACAAAATGTCCGCTGAAATTAGATTCGTCGATCAAACCACTGCGTACGTTCAAGCATTTTTATGGGGTAATCTCGAATGGTCATATTTCCCTTTTTTACCTTGGGCGGTTTACCCGCTAATCGGATTTTTGTATGGTGCTATAAACAATTATTTGGAACAAGAAGAATCATATAAAGATTTTTTTGCATTAGTGTCTGCCGTGATAACTTTTACAACTATTGGATATGGAATTGAGATCGCATCAAATTTAAAAAATTACTATCACCACAATTGGATTTATTCATTATGGATTTTTCAATTCCTAATTTTATTGACATACGGATTGGATAAGCTTGAAAGTTTTTATGGAAAATCATCTTTTATGATTTATGTAAAGTGGCTGGGAAAGAATGTAACATCGGTTTATGTCTTTCAGTGGCTTTTAATAGGTAATATAGCAACAGCAATTTACCAAACTCAAAATGAAATCGCACTGGCAGTATGGTTTTTAATAATTACCATTATCACATCATTTCTTGGTTATGGTTATGAAACATTGTCGAAAAATCGAACAATAAAAATTGCTTAACATCAATTGCTCGTGAATTAGAAACCAGCATATATAATTTAGTAATCAGCATCATGAAACTATTAATGAACTAACTCTTCTAAATCAACTTTCACCACACCGTTTACTTTCCTGCCTAAAAACAATTCTGCCACTTCGCGAAATTTATTCGGTATATCACTAACATAAAGATCGAGATTATGGTGCTCTTTGTGGGTAGTTTCCAAACCCAATCGGTGGATTTCGTTCCTTACCACTTCTGCTGTAGCAATGCCTGAATCAATCAGTTTCACGTTTTTTCCTATCACCTCTTGGATCACATCAGATAGAATTGGATAATGCGTGCAGCCAAGAACGAGTGTATCTATTTTCTTTTGTCTCAATTCTTTTAAATATTCTTCCGCAATTTCGCGTGTCGCCTGATGATGAGTCCAACCCTCCTCGGCTAAAGGTACAAACAGCGGGCATGCCTTTTCAATTACTTCAATTTTCTTGTTTAAATTTTTTATCGCTTCTAAGTATGCCTGATTATTTATAGTTGCTCGTGTACCAATCACGCCAATTTTTCCGCTACTTGTTTCATTTACCGCCATTTGAGCACCTGGATGTATTACTCCAATTATTGGCACTTGAAACTTATTTTTAAGTTCTGGAAGCGCTATTGAAGAAGCCGTATTGCATGCTACTACCACCAGCTTAACATTCTTGTTTAAGAGAAAATTTGTATCCTGAATTGAATACTCAATTACAGTTGCATTTGATTTTGAACCGTAAGGAACACGCGCTGTGTCTCCAAAATAAACAATGTGTTCGTTGGGCAAAACGCTGGACAACCGTTTTACAACAGTTAAGCCGCCGATTCCCGAATCAAAAACTCCAATGGGTTTCTCTTTAAGCTTGATTTTCAAATAAATTTCCTATAGCATTTGATTTATTGTTTGGGTTAACTGGATTTTAACAAAGTCCTGATCATAAGAAGGAATTTTCTTACCGTTTCTATCCAGGACATAAAATGAATCTACGATATCATCTTCCCTTGTTGAGATTTTTGCAAAATAAATCACCAAACCAAGTTCATTCATTTTTGAAGTTACTTGATAAAGAAACCCAAGTTTGTCCGGAGAGAAAACGTCAATAATCGTAAACTTTTCGTGCTCTTCAAATAATATTTTAACCTTTCCAGAACGCTTAAAAAATTTGCTTTCTATTCTTCGCCATCGCGATTTCATTTTTGCAAATTCAACATTCAATTTAAGCATTCCTGAAATTACCGCTTCCATATCTTTGCTAATCTTATCATATCGCGAATGATCAATTTTATTATGTGTTCTAAAATCAGTTACATTGAATGTATCTATTACAACGCCATCTCTTCTTGTAAAGATTTTAGCATCGTGAATATTTGCATCGTTAATTAAGAGCACTCCGCATATTTTGGATAACAAGGATGGGAAATCCATTGTTATTACAGTGACATTAGTAAAATTAATAAGTTCTTTAAAGGTTGTTGAAACAGCTATTCCCTTTTGTATCTCTTCAATGTGAGCGGCGATTTCCTTATCGGTAAATTGATAAATGTAAGAAGAGTCAGTAATGGAGTCCATGTGTTCAAGCACATGCTCATCTGATATCAAATCCGAGTGTTTACTGATTTCCCCTGGCACAAAGTAAGTTCCTGACATCAACAACACTTCACCTGAAATTTGATCTTCAAGCATAGAGCGGGATTTCCTGTAAAGTTCCGAAAGCAATTCGCTTTTCCATGATGTCCATACAGCGGGATTCACCGCCGATAAATCTGCATATGTTACTAAGTAAAGTAAATCCAATTCTTCCACGGATTTGAATTTGGAAGTAAAGTTATTCAGCGTTTCGGGATCGTTCAAATTTCGCCTAAAAGCAATTTGTTCCATAAGTAAATGATTACGAACTATCATGGTGATCTTGTCTATTTCTTCATCACTATAACCAAGCTTAAACAAAATGGATGAAGCAATCTCCACTCCGATAATTTCATGTCCTGCAATATTTATTGGTTTTGCAATATCATGAAAAAGCAAACCAAGGTATAAAATTTCCCTTTCTTGTATGTTGCGAAAAATTCTACCAAGGAATGAAGAATCTTTTTCTAACTTTTCAATATTTTTTATTGTTAGAATTGTGTGTTCATCTGTAGTAAAGCAGTGATAAACACCGTGCTGCACGTAACCGTTTAAATCACTAAAAGCAGGCAGAAACAAACCAAGCACACCATATTGGTTCATTAGTGAAAGTGTTTGACCAACATTGCTCTCAAGTCTTAATATTTCTCTGAAGAAAACAGATGACTCGGCTTCAAATTCATCCTGAATACTATGGCTATCAACATATTCGAGAATAGTTCTTCTTAGCAGTTCATCAAAGTATGCATCGTTTAGCCCCGCATAATAAAATGCACGAAGTATATCTGAAAGATTCAGCTTGCCGCTTTGCTTTAGGGATAGTTTTTTACCCAAAAGATTAAAATCATCGTCAAGTTCTATTGTTAAATTTTCCGGGAGCGAGATTGAAATCACATCCTCAAAATGTTTAATCATGGCTTTTGAAAATCTATGAATTGAGTTGGCTGCGGCGTAATATTCCTTCATATAAATTGTTAAAGAATCTTTTTCGGCACTAATAAGATTAGCAATCCTTTTCTGCCAGTTAAATTCGAAACGATCATTTTTTTGAAGAGAAAAAAGATGAATGGAGTTCCTTGCAAAAAGAATTTGGTTGTAACTTTCAAGCAAGTGTCTTGCTTCTGTTTGAGAGATGATATTTAGGTTTTTAATTAAGCTAATGAATGTTTCTGCTTGTGTTATTTCGGCTTGTTTGTTGAGAAGTGTTTTACTAAAAATGATATACATCCATTCAACCGCTTGGAAATCCCTTAGCCCGCCCGGAGATAATTTAACATTTGGTTCAAGGGTTTTTGCTGAATCACCATACTTTTGATACCTGTCCTCAATATCTTTTATGAGTTCACCAATGATTCTCTTCTGATTTTCTTCGGTTAATGAAGTGAATAAATTTTCGTTCCAATCATTATAAATTTTATCTGAACCAAAAAGCAATCTCGTTTCAAAAAACTGTGTGAAAGTATGAAGATCTGTTTCGAGAAACTTCTGAGCATCGGAAAATTCTCGCACTGTATGCGAAACGTCTATTCCATTATCCCAAAATTTTTGAACCAGTTCACGGATCTCATCTTTAACATCTTGAACGGAATGCGCAATAAACATCAAATCAATATCAGAATAAGGAGAAAGTTCTCTCCGACTAAAACTTCCTGCTGATACAAGAGCAAAATTATATTTATTACTGTTAGCAAGTTTGTGAATTTGTTCCTCAATAAGCAAACTAAATTCCATGCTTGCATTCAAAGCATTCTTTTTTATAAAATTATTTTGAAAATAATCTTCTTTAAGAGCTATAAACTTATCCTTATTTGAAATCTCAGCAGGCATTGTAATTTGACAAAAGATTATTTGTTGTTACGATTTTTTTGCTGATGGTTTTTTGTGCTCAGTTAAAATCACGGATGATATCCCGCCCCGAACATTGAACTCTGCTGTGATTTTCATATAACGCGGTTTGCAAACACGAACGAGATCATCCAATATATTATTGGTTACGCTTTCATAAAATATGCCGTTATTGCGATAAGAATTTAAATAAATCTTTAGTGATTTAAGCTCCAAGCATAGCTTATCTGGAATGTATTCCAAAGTAATTTTGCCAAAATCGGGCTGCCCTGTTTTGGGGCAGAGAGATGTAAACTCCGGCGCAAAATGGGTTATTATATAATCTCTATTTGCATATTCATTTTTGAAAACCTCAAGCAGTTTTAATTTTTTATCCATAAGAATTTTTTAATTTGTTGTGAAAATTTTTCAATCGGTATAATTTGGTCTTGCTTTGTACTTAATTGGATCATCAACCCCAGCTTTCTGAAATCCTCTTAATCTCAAAGCGCAGCTATCGCAAACTCCGCATGCTTCATCTTCTTCTTGATAGCATGACCAGGTTAAATTTAATGGGGCATTTAGTTCCAATCCTTTTAACACAATATCTTTTTTTGTGAAGTTAATAATAGGTGTAACAATTTTAATTTGTGTTGAGGGTTTCGTACCAAGCCCAACTACTTTTTCAAATGATCTAAAAAATTCTGGTCGGCAGTCAGGGTAACCCGAAGAATCTTCCCAAACTGCACCGATAAAAATAGCATTGGCTTTTATAACTTCAGCCCAGCTTACACAAGCCGAAAGAATGTGAGCATTTCTAAATGGCACATAGGAAGTTGGGATTTTCTTGCTCGATAAATCTGCTTTACTAACTTCAATATTTTTATCGGTTAAAGATGACCCGCCAATAAAGGATAAGTGTCTGAGATCAACAACAACTTTATATGTAACGATAAAAAAATCTGCAATATCATTAAACGCCTTTAGCTCTCGTTTTTCTGTTCTTTGTCCATAATTCACATGAAGAAACGCCAAATCAAATTCCTTAGCGGCTATGGCTGCAGTTACGCAGCTATCCATTCCGCCGCTTACTGCAATAATTGCTTTTCCTTTCTGATTCAAGTGTGAATTTATTCTTTGTTTTTATGTAAAAATAAATAATCGCTGACTGACTAAGAAATTTTTAATGAGAAATGACCAAGTATAAATTGCTGAGGTTGCTCATGTTGACTATTTTTGTTCATCTCAATTTAATAATTATTTAATCAAACTTAAGAGGAAAAAATGCGAATCAAAGTAATTGCCGGAAATTGGAAGATGAATAACGATCTTAATGAATCAAAAGATTTAATCGCCAAATTACTCACCGGATTAAAAAACTTAAACACAACTTGTGATGTTGTTATTTGTCCTCCATTCACCTCTCTCTCTGAAACTTCTGCAATGATCAAAGGAAGCAAAATAAAACTTGGTGCCCAAAATTTGCATCAAGAAAAAAATGGTGCCTTTACAGGGGAAATATCTGCTCAAATGCTAATTGGTTCCGGTTGTGAATTTGTAATTATAGGACATTCGGAAAGAAGAGTAATATTCGGCGAAACAGATGAGCTGATTAACAAAAAAATCAATCAGGCAATTAAAAATAATTTGAAACCGATTTTCTGTGTGGGAGAGCTGCTTAAACAAAGAGAGAAAAACATAACCGAACAAGTGATTGAAACTCAGATTCTTGAAGGACTCAAAGGATTCTCGCAGGAAGTTCTTAACGATCTAATTATTGCTTACGAACCGGTTTGGGCAATCGGAACCGGAAAAACTGCAACTCCGCAGCAAGCTGAGGAAGTTCATGTTTTTATTCGAAAACTTATTAAAGATAAATTTTCTGCGGATTTTGCTGAAAAACTTAGAATTTTATACGGTGGCAGTGTAAAGCCCGATAATTCTAAAGATCTTTTATCTCAAAAAAATATTGACGGTGCGCTTGTTGGTGGTGCATGTTTGGATGCAGATTCATTCCTAAAAATTATAAAGTCGGCTTGATTTAAGATAAATTATAGATAATTGCCATAACTCCTTTGAAAAAAGGAGTTTTCTTAACAAATTCATTGATTTCGCCTCCAATCCTTAGTATATTTGCACGATTTTTTTAAGCTTTTTCCAACATTTAGGATTGTCTTCCTGAAGAGTATCTATCTATTAATATTACCATTAATCTCCCTGATGTTTCAGCCGATATCAGGGCAAATAATTTTTAAAAATTTACCACAAAACGAACTCTCGTCTCATGATTCACTTTTTCTGGATATAGGAAAAACGAGAAAAATATTGTCGCTGCATGGCAAATGGAAGGTTTATCCCGCAAATTCTGATAAAATGGAAAAAATATCCGTTGAAATTCCATCTGCATTCGAAGGAGAAACAGATTTGGTTTTTGAAAAGAGTTTTATCCTTAGCACTTCAGATATTTCAAACTACAAATTAAAGCTAAATTTTTTAGGGCTGAATTATTCAGCGGACATTTCGTTAAATAACATTAGCATTTACCGGCATACCGGAGGCGAGTTTCCATTTTCATTAGATTTACCAAAAGATATCTTACACTCAGATAAAGCAAATATTTTATCTGTAAGATTATCAAATAGGTCAGATTCAAAAAACACAATCCCTGTAAAACAGAAATTCCATTTTCCTAAAGCTTTAGGGGGAATCTTTCGAGATGTTTATATTCATTTTACTCCAAATATTTTTGTTTCTGATTTAAGTACAAATATCAACTTCGATGCAAAACTAAAAAAGTATTTTCTTTCAGTTAAAACAAAAATTGAAAACAGAGGATTGGTCTCGGTAAAGGATACCGCTGTTGGGGCAGAGACATTTTCACTTTATCTGAATCTCACTTCCCCAACTGCTGAGGGTATTGTTAAATCGGGTGAGATTAAATTTCAACTTGATAAGAAGAAGGAAGTATCTTTAACTCAATCATTTGAAATATCGGCACCGATGTATTGGAGCCCGACAAATCCCAAAACATATTTGCTTAATGCAGAAGTTTATCATAATGAAAATTTAATTGATAAAACAGCTCGTTTGACTGCAATATGCGAGTTACAAGTTATTGGCGATTCCTTAATCCTGAACAATCAAAAATATTTTCTACATGGTGTTACTTATTACCCAGTATTTGAAGACTACGGCGGGTTGATTACATATGCGCAAATGGAAAATGATATTAAACTTATTCGTGCAACAGGATTTAATGCCATAAGATTTGCAAAAAAAATACCGCATCCTTATTACTTGGTTCTTTGCCAGAAATATGGCTTGTTGCCTTTTATTGAACTACCGATCAATTCTATACCAAAATCAATTCTTGAAGAGAAAGAATTTACAGACCGGACAACCAACTACGTTAACTTTTTATTGCGGGGTTTTAATAATCTAACTATTGGCGGTATAGGCATTGGAAGTTCTTTTTTCGGAGATTCGGAAACAGATATTCGATTCATAGAAAATATAGCAGGTTTAATTAAGAAAAACTCAAATGCGATAACTTATGCATCTTTTGTAGATGGAGAAATAAAAGAAATTAAAAACCTTGATTTTTACGGTATAGAAATAATTAACCGTCCGTTAGCATCAAGCAATTTAAATCGGCTACTGCAGAGTGAAGAATTAAAATCGAGTAAGGTATTTATCAGCGAAACTTCCCATTTGGTTAGCAGAGGAAAATCAGATGGTTACTTGAATGATAATTCCTTCGAAGCTCAGGCAAAATTTTTTGAAGATGTACATGACTATTCACAAAGTAATTCTCTGCTTGGATATTTTTTAAACAGCATGTTCGATTACAGAAGCGAATACGCTTCTATAATATCCGGTTATAATGAAGAGAATATTTTACGCACCGGGCTTGCTGATGAAAACCGCAGCACTGATAGAATCAGCTACAAAGTTATATATGCAAAACTTAACAACATTGAGAAGGTTACTATTCCAATAGGAAGTAAAAAAGACGACTCGCCCATGCTTTTTATAATCACTGGAATTTTAATCGCAATTATCATGGGCATAATGATTAATTCAGGCAAAAAATTTAGAGAGGATTCGTCACGAGCATTGCTCAGACCTTATAATTTTTTTGCCGATGTGAGAGATCAAAGATTAATATCCGGTATTCACACTCTTGTTATAATGCTCATTATTATTTCAACATCGGGACTGCTTCTAAGCAACATTGTTTATTACTTAAAAGAAAATGTTCGTTTTGAAAAATTGCTTTTGAGTTTTGGCAGTTCAAATCTAATGCAAAACGTCAGCTATATTGCTTGGAATCCTTTAGCTTCGATTTGGTGGCTGTCATTATTAACGGTGATTGCTCTCCTCATTTTAATTATTCTCGTTAAGGCCTCTTCCTTTTTCGTCAAAACAAGAGTTGCATTCAGCAGCATATTTCACGCTGTCGTCTGGTCTTTTCTGCCATTAGTAATACTCGTCCCTGCTGGAATTATTTTATATCGTGTGCTTAATACGAATACTATTAATATTTACATTTTTGCTGCAATGTTCGGTTTCAGCATTTGGATATTTTATCGTTTGATGAAATCAATATATGTGATATTCGACACAAACCCTGCCAACGTTTATCTCTACAGCTTCATTCTGTTTTTTATTATTGCAATTTCATTCGTAATTTACTTTGAAATAAGCAACTCCACATTTACGTATATCTTGCATTCATTAAAAGATTATAAATTTTTAGGGTAAAGATTGTATTTATCTAGACTGGAAATTTTTGGATTTAAATCCTTTGCACAAAAAACCTCAATCAATTTTAATGAGGGGATAACTTCTATTGTTGGTCCGAACGGATGCGGTAAAACCAATATTGTTGATGCGATTAGATGGTGCCTTGGAGAGCAAAGAAGCGGAACTTTACGCAGCGATAAAATGGAAAACGTAATTTTTAATGGAACCAACTCCAAAAAACCAATGGGAATGGCTGAGGTTTCTCTCGTTATTCATAATACTAAAGGAATTTTACCAACCGAATATACCGACGTAACAATTACCAGAAGAATTTTCCGTTCAGGCGAAAGCGAATATCTGTTAAATAAAAATTTGTGCCGATTAAAAGACATAACAAATCTTTTTATGGATACCGGTATTGGGGCAAATGCTTACTCTGTAATCGAATTGAAAATGGTTGAAACTATTCTTAGCGATAAAGCTGATGAAAGACGCACTATGTTCGAAGAAGCTGCAGGCGTTAACAAATACAAACTAAGACGACGCCTTGCGCTAAGAAAACTTGACGATGTTAAAGCAGATTTAACAAGAGTAAATGATATTGTCACCGAAGTCGAGAAAAAAGTAAACTCCCTTGAACGCCAAGCAAAACGAGCAGAGAAGTTTAATAAGATATCAACCCGGCTTCGTGAACTTGAGTTAGACCTTGCTGAACGCGAATTTGCATTATTTAATTTGCAGCGCGAAGAACATCGGCTTAAAAAAAATGAATTCTTTGATCAGAGATTAAATATAGATTCAGATTCCAGCAAACAAGAGGACGGGCTTAAACAAACTAAACAAAATCTTAGCGAAATAGAGTCTCTCCTAAAAGAAAAACGTTCTGATGTGCAGCTTCAAACAGAAAAAATTTACAATTTGCAAAATCAAATTTCTGTTTCGGAAGAAAGAAAAAAATCGATAAAAAATAATATTGATAATTATTTGCTCGAACTAAATGAACTTAATGATCAGCTAAAGAACACCGAGCAAATTATCGGTGAAAATCAAACAGAACTCGAAGAACTTATATTTAATATTTCTCGAAAAGATAATGATAAGATTCTTATTACTTCAGATTTAGACAATTCAAAAACTAATCTTGAAGAGAAAAAAAGAGAATTAAAAGAGCAAAGAGAGCTGCTGCTTGAAAAGGTGAAAGAAATTGCAAACAAAGAAAACGAGCTTTCGAGCTTAGATAAGTTAGTCGAAGGCAAAAAAGATTTAACCGAAAAACTCAATCATAAAATTCAAACGCTAACTGGTAATATTGCAAAGACAGTTGGTTTCATTGCAGATCTTGAGCAAGAGAAAGCCGAGATGGTTGTAAGGTTCCAAGAAGCTGAGGCTGTTTTCAATCAAAAACAAAAAGAAAAAGAAGAGTTAGAACAGCAGCTTAATTCTCTTAAGGGTAAAGAGCTTGAGGAAAGAAGTCTGCTTAACGGAATTAAAGATAGAATTGGCTTCCTTCAAACTTTAATTGATAACCTGGAGGGAGTTTCAAAAGGAGCTAAAGCTCTGCTTGAAAATAATAATTGGAATATTGGAGATAAATCTTTACTTGCCCATATTGGCAGCACATCAGAAGATTACCGCATAGCTGTTGAGGCGTCCCTAAAAAATAATCTAAACACAATATTGATTGAATCCATCGAGGATTTACGAAAAGGAATTGACCTTCTAAAAAGCAGCGATATTGGTAAAGCCGCGTTTTATGTAACCCAACAAAACGGAAAAAGAGAGAGAAACTTTTTTCTGTGGATAAAAAACTTGTTCACGAAAAGAAAATTCAAATCTTTAGAAAACGAAATTGGTTTTGTTGCGTGGACCAAAAATCTTATTCAAACAGAAGACAAGTGGAAAGTTTTCTTTGAGCGCTATTTAGATAAAACCGCAATTGTAAATTCAATTGAAACGGCTCTCAATCTTTCAAAAAAATATAATGCGTTTAACTTTGTTACCGTTGAAGGCGATTATGTTGATCAATATGGTATAGTTGAGGGCGGCTCAATTCCAAAACTCGATGATTCGGTTTTTGGAAGGAAACAGTTATTAAAGAATTTAAGAGCAGATTTTTCCAAGGGTGAAGATGTCCTTAATGAATTAAAAAGTAAAATTGAAGAAACTGAAAGCTCTTTGTCCTCAATCAATCTCAAAGTTCTATCGGAACAGGGAAGAATGCTGCAAAATGATATCGCCAATATAGAAAAGCAAATTGCTCAGTTTGAATTCGAAAGAAAGAAAGCAGACGATGAGATAGAAAAATCAAGAGAGGAAATAAAGAATATTGCTGTCGAATTGAATCAGCTTGACAACGAATACACAAACTTATCAATGATTCTCAAAATGTATAATGATGAGAAAAACAAAGCTGATGAAGAATTCGTTAAGCTTGAGGTAAATTATAAGTTCAGCGAGGATACTTATAACAGTACTTTTTCAAACCTTAATAAGCTGAATCTTGAACTCGAAAGATTTAGCGGTGAGAAAAAGAATATTGAGAACTCTATTGATAGAGACAAGGAATCAATCGAACTCATTAAAAAATCACAACACAAACGTCAAGCCGACATAGCTAATCTTAACAACGAGTTGCTTGCTTTGGAAAATTTATTTGCAGAGAAAATCCCGGTGTTAACAGAGCTTGATCATTTCAAAACTGTTATGTTAAAAGAAGAAGAAGTAATAGAAGCCAAATATCATTCAGTCAGAGAGGAAATAAATAAGGCGGACTTAATCTTATCAAATCTTCGTAAACAAAGGGAACATCTGACGGATGAAATACACGCTGTAGATATTAAGGTTAATGAACTGGATATAAATATTTCAAACTTGAAGAATAATATTCTTGAAAATTATTCGATTCATTTAGAGAAAAAGGAGTTTGAAAATCTTAATGAATTTAATTTTACAGAAAGAACAACTGAGGTTCATTCTCTAAAGCAGCAAATAAAAAATTTGGGACCAATAAATGTTCTCGCTTATTCTGAATATGAAGAAGAAAAAGAACGGTTTGAATTTTTAAGAAAACAGCGAAATGATTTGCTTGAATCTGAAAGAGATATTGTAAAAACGATAGACGAAATAAATGTAACTGCCCAATCTTTATTCATGGAGACTTTTGAAAAGATAAGAGAAAATTTCATAAAGATTTTTAGGAACTTATTCAACCCTGGTGATGAGGCGGATTTACGATTGGCTGAGAATTCTGATCCGCTCGAAGCTAAAATAGAGATTATCGCAAAGCCAAAAGGTAAACGCCCCACTTCAATCGAACTTTTATCAGGCGGCGAAAAAACTTTAACTGCAATAGCCCTTCTGTTCGCAATTTATCTTGTTAAGCCAAGCCCATTTTGTATCCTTGATGAAATTGATGCTCCACTTGATGATGCTAACATTGATCGTTTTACCAGAATATTAGATGACTTCAGCAAGAACACACAATTTATTGTTGTAACACACAACAAAAGAACAATGGAAGCAGCAAGCACTCTTTATGGTGTTACTATGCAGGAGGAAGGAATATCTAAGCTGGTAAGCGTTAGATTTAATGAGGAATTAAATTTTGCTTCTTAGTATGATGGGTTTATTATTACTTTTAGATTGGATAAGACCAAATGGAGTTAACTGCACATATTCTTTAATTTTAATTAGTCTTTTTTTTTCTGCAATCCCATTCGCAAAAACCTTCAGTCAAATTAAAAGTAAAATTGATGACAAAGTCCACAAAATAAATTCTTCGAATCCAGTGGATATTTCATCTGTCTACAATGGTCGTGGTGGGGTTTATCTTTTTTGGAAAGAGAGTCGTTCTTCAATTGAAAGCAAAGTATTTTACGCTTACTTAAATTTTAACAATAATTATCCCACCGATATTTCCGGGTATAATATTTCTGAATTAAGTTTTATACAAAACAATCCCAAAGCAATCTCTTATATTTCAAATGATGCCGTAGTGGCATGGAAGGATTATTCGAACCAGTTTGCTGGTGATCTTTATTTACAGAGAATATCGAGGACAGAACCGCTTTGGTCAAAGACCGGCGTGCGGATCAATAATTCCCTCGAACAAATTTTTGATTATTCACTTTGTTCTGATAAGGCCGGGAACATTTTTGTTGTTTACATTACTCGAAACGAGTATCCCTCAAACGATTATAACTTGAATTATCAGCGTGTATTATACGATGGAAACTTGGCTTACAAGAATCAATCGGTAATTGTTGAAAGTTCGCCGCGAATAAAAAATAATCTTCAGATTTTTCATGATAATAGTGGTGGAGCGTTTATACTTTGGACTGAAAAAATAAATGACAAAGAATCTTTGCTCATTAAAAAATGTGATCCTTCCGGCAATTTAGTATTCGGTAAACGACCAATAAAAATTTCTGGAACGCTTCATAATACCGTGAGATTTTGTGCTGACATAATCAACAAATCATTGCTTTACATTGCCTGGGAAACTGATGACAAAAACATTTATCATCAGCTGATAAATAGTAAAGGAAAAGCCATTTGGACGGTTGGCGGAACTAAAGCAGTTTTTACAAAAGGAAAGAATATGCTTCCGCAAACAGTGCAAAGCGATTCTCTTATTACATTATGCTGGTTAAATGATTTGAATAACAAAAGCAGTTTGTATCTGCAAAAGTTTAAAACAAGTGGGAAGGAAATCTGGAAAGACAGGGGCGTCTTGGCAACAAATCATAATGAAACTATTAAAAACTTTTCGCTTGCAAGTGATGGTGTGAGCGGACATTTTGTTGTATGGTCGTATGAAACTCCGTCCAATGATAATTGCCAACTTGGTATCCAGCAAATAGACAGCAAGGGAAAACTATTGCGGGATTCAGTTAGTACTTTCTCAACCCTTTCGACCGGTTGTGAGAAAAATTATTTCGCTGTTTTTCCGGATGGAACAGATTGCGCCTTAATATCTTATAAGACTTCTGATGGTCTGATCAAAGTTGAGAAGGTTCCCCGATTTCAAAAACCAGTGGGCGATTTTTTGTTTTTAGCATCGGAGTTAAGTGGAAAATCTGTTAAGCTTAAAATTAGCACAAATGTTAAGGATAAAAATTTGCTTTTTATTGTTGAGCGACTTGCTCATTCAGATACCTCTGCAAATGTTTGGGAATATTTGGGAACTGTTGATGCTTCTGCTAACAGAACTGATTATGAATTTATTGATGATCCAACAGAGTTCGGCACTTTATATTACAGGACAATTCTAAAAAGTGATTCAAAAGAATTATTATCCAATATGTCGCGAATAGATTATTTAGAGGCGTCATCAAAAATTATTGTTGCACAAAATAATCCAAATCCATTTAGCGATTCTACAGTTATAAGTTTTTACTTGCCCGCTTCCGCATTGGTTGCACTTGAATATTTCGATGAACACGCAGAAAAAATCGGAGAGGTGACAGAAAGGGAATTCCCAGCAGGAGAAAATAGCATAACGTTTTATGCGAGAGAACTTCAACCCGGAATTTATTTTTATAAACTCTTTACAAAAGACTTTGTGGATGTTAAAAAAATGGTTGTTGATTAAATGAATGCCAATAAGTTCAAGCTGTTTGTAGATTTTGACGGCACAATTACAAAACAGGATGTCGGTGAAGCTATATTCAGAAGGTTCGGCAGTGCTTCTGAAACAGACATTATCGTTGCTGATTTAGTAAGTGGAAAGATAACTGCCCGCAAGTGCTGGGAATTATTGTTTTCTACCATTATCAAGGTTGATCCAAAATTGCTAAACGAGTTCATTGATATAATGGAAATTGATTCGACATTTCCCAAGTTCCATAAATATTGTTTAGATAACGATATCGTGATGTTTGTGTTAAGCGACGGATTCGATTATTATATAAATCGAATATTTAAAAGAGAAAAGTTGAATCACATAAAAGTATTTGCGAACAGTTTAACCATAAATGAAAACAATGAATTGGTTCCTTCTTTTCCTTATTTTGATATTGATTGCCAAACCTCTGCAAATTGCAAAAGAAATCATATATTGAACAACAGCAGCGATGACGATTATACAATTTGCATAGGCGACGGTAATTCTGATAAATATTCAACAGAGTTCTGTGATTTTATTTTCGCCAAGGATGATTTGCTTAGATATTGTGAGAAAGAGAGAATAACTTATTTCCCATTTAATAACTTTGATGACGTCATTACACGTCTCGAATTTCTAAAATCAAAAAAGCGTTTAAAGAAGCGGTATCAAGCCGAATTAAAAAGAAGAGAAGTTTATTTACAAGAATAATATGTCTGCAATTGCATCAAAAATATTTAAGTATAGAAGTTATACCCCAATTCCATTTTTACTCATAATGTTTTTCTATGCTAATCCTAACGTTTGGAGCATTATCCTGGGTTTTATAGTTGCACTGCTTGGAGAGTTAATTAGACTTTGGGGAGTAAGTTGGGCGGGCAGTGAAACCCGCACAACGGGATCGGTTGGAGGAACATTTTTAGTTATCAGCGGACCATTTGCTTACGTTCGCAATCCCCTTTACGTGGGTAATATTTTGATGTACACAGGTTTGGGAATTATGTCCTTTGCGTTGTTTCCTTATTTACAAATATGCGGATTATTGTTTTTCTTCTTTCAATATAAACTTATTGTAAAAGAAGAAGAGCGTTATCTTGAAAAAACCTACGGTCAAGATTACGAAAATTACCGCAAGAATGTTCCAAGTTTTTTTCCACGGTTTAAAGCTTATAGGGTTGAAGGACTTGAGCAGCCAGAATTTAGCTTGAAAGAGGGGCTAAGGTCTGAAAAAAGAAGTTTACAGGCGTTCGGATTTGTTGCATTAACAATAGTTCTCATATGGTTTCTTAGAAGAATGTAAATTTAATAGAGCAATAATTTAAGTTGATTAAATCAAAAACAAATATTTTAATCATTGCCGGCGAAGTTTCCGGAGATATGCACGGAGCAGCATTGATCCATGAACTTAAAAAGATTGACCGCAATATTGAGTTTTTTGGTATCGGCGGCAATTTAATGAAGAATGAAGAAACCTATTTACTTTATCATATTAATCGAATGGCGTTTCTGGGATTTGTTGAAGTTGTGCAGCACATTCCTTTCGTCAAGCATGTTCAATCCGAGTTGATTGATATGGTTCACGGTAGAAATATCAAAACTATTATTTTAATTGATTATCCAGGATTTAATCTTAACATTGCAGAGAAACTTAGGCGCTTAGATGTTAAAATAATCTATTACATTTCCCCTCAAGTGTGGGCTTGGGGTAAAAATAGAATCAACAAGATTAAGTGTCTAGTAGATAAGATGATAGTTGTTTTCCCATTCGAGAAAGAAATTTATCAAAAAGCAGGTGTAAACGTAGAGTATGTTGGTCATCCGCTGATGGACATTATTAACGATCATACATTTATGGATAAATCTGAATTATTCAACAACTACGCACTTGATTCGTCAAAAGATATTCTTCTGGTAATGCCAGGCAGCCGAAAACAAGAAGTGGAAAAGATTTTTCCCGCAAGCATAAATGCGGCAGGTAAAATAGCTGAGGAATTCAATATGCAGATTGTTATAAATGCGTCAGAAAATATTAGCGAAAGATTTTTGCGTCACCTAACCAAAAATAGAAATTACACCGTGATTAAAGGTCACACATACGATTTAATGAAATATGCAAAGTTCGGAATAATTAAATCTGGCACTTCGACTTTAGAAGCGGCGCTCTTTCAATTACCTATGGTGATAGTTTACAAAACAAGCGGTCTAAATTATTTTATCGGGAAGCGGCTGATAAAAGTTAAAAACGTTGGGATGCCAAATATAATTTTAAATGAAACGGTTGTTCCTGAACTTATTCAAAGTGATGCCACGCCAAAATTGATATTTGAGAAGAGTAAGGAGATTTTGTCGAATCCTACGCTTTACGAATCAATTAAGAAAAAACTTGGCGGCGTGAGAGAAAAGTTTGGTGAAAACGGAGCTTCAAAAAAAGCCGCAAAGATAATTTTTGAAATGATGAATGAAACTTAAAAAGGTTAAACAGAACACATTAAGATTTACAGGTAATATTTTTCTTTATCATGCAGTAAATGTTCTTTGTAAATCATTACGAATTTGCTTTGTGAACAAACAGACGCTGGATGAACTTGTGCGCAACAAGAAAAACTTTGTCCTTGCGTTTTGGCATGGCACGATGCTTCTGCCGTGGTATTTGCATCGCAATAAAAATTTTGCCGCACTTATAAGCAAAAGCAAGGATGGGGATCTTCTTAGTAAAATATTAAAACACTGGAATTATAATGTTATCAGAGGATCGAGCAGCGTCGGTGGTGATGTTGCGCTGGGCATAATGGTAGACTTTGCAAAAAATAACAGCTCAATTGCAATTACTCCTGATGGACCCCGTGGTCCCGCCTTCAAATTAAAAGCAGGAGCTGTCATAACTGCAAAAAAAAGTGGGCTGCCGCTTGTACTTTTAGGCGTTGGTTATAAAAGAAAAAAAAGATTGAAAAGCTGGGATTCGTTTCAGGTGCCGTTTTTTTTCTCTAAAGCTAAAGTAACTTTCTCGGATGCAATTTATGTTGATTCCAAACTAAGTTATGATGATACATCTAAAGTGATTGAGAACTGTGAATTGCAATTAAGAAAACTGCAGGAAGAAAGTGAAAAATTTAATTAGCGATAACGCTTAAATTATAAATGAAAATCATTCGATTTCTGTTAATTCCTTTTGTTCCGATTTTTGCTGTAATAGTAAAACTCAGGAATAAACTATTTGATAAAGGAATATTCAAAGCAGAATCTGTTAGTGCCAAGGTTATTTCCGTTGGTAATATTAACATAGGCGGGTCAGGTAAAACCCCGCTGGTAATATTTTTGGCTAACTTATTAAAAAATGAAAATAGAAAAGTTGGTGTTTTAAGCCGCGGTTACGGACGTAAATCAAGAGGATATATTCTCGTCTCTGATGGGAATAAGATGCTGACTGATGTTGAATCATGCGGCGATGAGATTTTACTTACAGCAGATGAGTGCAAAGTTCCAAGTGCTGTGTCTGAAAAAAGAATTGATGGGGCAAAGGCGTTAATTTCAGATCAGCATGTAGATACAATCGTGCTTGATGATGCGTTTCAACACCGATGGATTAAGCGAAATGTTGATTTGCTTATTTGTGAGCAAAGATTTTTAATCAGTCCGGATTTTTTTGATCACTATCTTTTACCTGCCGGACTTATGAGGGAACCATTTAGCTCTATTGAGCGGGCAAGTGCAGTAATAATAAACAGAAAATTTTCTCAGCCGCGGGAAATTCCTAATAATGTTAAAAGATACTTCACAAATAAAAAAATGTTTGCTGCTTACTATGCTGCAAAAGGGTTTATTGATATTAAAAGAAAAACAGAGTATAATTTAAGCGAGTTCGAAGGTCAAAAAAGTTTGGTCGTTTGTGGAATAGCAAACCCATATTCATTTTTTACGGCATTAAAGCAAACAAATGTAGATACGGAAAACTATTTAATTTTCCGCGATCACAAGTATTACACTAACAAAGAAATCCAGAAGATTAGAAAATTGTTCTATGCTTCAAATTCACATTCAGTAGTTACAACGCAAAAGGATGCTGTGAAACTTTCCGAGTATCACAATGAGTTAGATGACATAGATATTTTTTACCTTAAAATTGAACTAATGATGGATGATCCAGCTTCATTCAAAGAATTTTTATTAAATAAAATAAACTAATTAAAGACATAACAAGTTAATTTCAGAATAAACTATACGGAGGATCTACTTAATGGCTAAAAATAAAAAATATGTATACTTTTTCGGTGGCAAAAAAGCTGAAGGGAAAGCAGAAATGAAAGCGCTTCTTGGCGGCAAAGGAGCCAATCTTGCAGAAATGGTAAATTTAGGATTGCCGGTTCCTGCTGGATTCACAATTTCAACAGAAGTCTGCACGGCTTATTATAAGAACAATAAAAAATATCCTAAAGAACTTGATAAACAAATGAAAGACGCTCTTGTGAAAGTTGAAAAAGAGATGGGCGCCAAATTCGGTGATAAAACTAACCCACTATTACTATCTGTTCGTTCAGGTGCAAGAGCATCAATGCCTGGAATGATGGAAACAATTTTGAACGTTGGTTTGAATAATGAAACTCGCGAAGCTCTAATTGCTAAATCAGGCAATCCCAGATTCGTTTATGATTCTCATCGAAGATTGATCCAAATGTATTCTGATGTTGTGATGGAGAAAGCTGCTGGAATTGAAACCGAAGAAGGAAAAGGTGTTCGTCAACAGCTTGAAAAAGAGCTTCATAAAATGAAGGAATCAAAGGGTTATCATAACGATACTGATTTAACTGCAGATGATTTAAAAAATCTCGTTGAAATTTATAAAACTAAAGTTCAAGAAGTTCTTGGCAAACCATTTCCAGAAGATCCAATGCAGCAGCTTTGGGGAGCAGTTTCAGCCGTATTTCAAAGTTGGATGGGCAAACGAGCAATTTCTTACAGAAGAATAGAAGGAATTCCCGATGATTGGGGAACTGCTGTGAACGTTCAATCAATGGTGTTTGGAAATATGGGTGATACCTCTGCAACAGGTGTTGCTTTCACACGTAATCCAGCAACGGGTGAAAATCATTTTTACGGAGAGTGGCTGACAAATGCACAGGGCGAAGATGTTGTTGCAGGAACAAGGACTCCAAATCCTATAAACATTGTTGGGAAAAGCGAGCATACCGCACATCTTCAGTCTCTCGAGGAAGCAATGCCTGAGACATATAAGCAGCTTCACAAGATCGAAAGGAATCTTGAGAAGCATTATCATGATATGCTTGATATTGAATTTACAATTCAAGAAGGAAAACTTTATATGCTTCAATGCCGTGTTGGGAAAAGAAACGGGCCGGCGGCACTGAAGATGGCTGTAGATATGTACAAAGAAAAATTAATTACAAAAGAAGAAGCGGTGATGCGTGTTAAACCCGAACAGCTTGATGAGCTTCTTCATCCGATAGTTGATCCAAAAGCAGAAATGACTACCAAAGCAATTGCCAAAGGATTACCGGCAGGTCCTGGTGGTGCAACCGGACAGGTTGTTTTTTCCGCTGCTGATGCTGTGGCTTGGGCAAAGGAAGGAAAGAAAGTCATTCTTGTTCGCGAAGAAACAAATCCGGAAGATATAGAAGGAATGAGAGCCGCTCAAGCAATTCTTACAGGACGAGGAGGAATGACATCTCACGCAGCACTTGTAGCACGCGGCTGGGGCAAATGCTGTATAGTTGGAGCAGGATCATTAAAAATAAACTATGGTGAAAAATACTTCACTGTTGGCGGTGTAACAGTTCGTGAAGGTGATTGGATAACTCTTAATGGAACGAAAGGTGCAATTTATGTTGGTGAACTTCCAATGATAAAAGCCGCTGAAGAAAATCCGGATTTTGTTGCTTTCATGAAGTTATGTGATCAAGTGAGAAAATTAAAAGTTAGAACAAATGCTGATACACCCGAAGATGCTGCAAGAGCAAGAGCTTTTGGCGCAGAAGGTATCGGATTGTTCAGAACCGAACACATGTTCTATGGTGTTGGAAGCGAAGAACCATTATTCAAGCTTCGTAAAATGATTGTGTCGAAGAATGAAGCTGAAAGAAGAAGCGCATTGAACGAATTATTTATTCATGTAAAATCTGATATCAAAGGTACGCTCAAAGCGATGGATGGATTTCCGGTTACAATCAGAACTCTTGATCCGCCTCTTCATGAATTTGTACCCAACAGGGAAGAGGAAAGAGAAAAACTTGCTTCAAGTTTAGGAATTTCTCTTAAGGAATTAAATGAAAGAGCCGACGCATTACATGAGAACAACCCAATGATGGGACATCGCGGTGTTCGACTTGGTATTACTTATCCCGAAGTAACTGAAATGCAGGTGCGAGCAATCTTCGAAGCAGAAGCAGAATTGATGAAAGAAGGCAAGAAACCATTTGCAGAAATAATGATCCCGGTTTTAGGTCATGTAAATGAGCTTGAACATCAGTACGAAATTGTGCAAAAAGTTCATACAGAAGTTTGCGAAAAGTTTGGCATGAAAAAAATTCCTCATCTTTACGGAACAATGATTGAAATTCCGCGTGCATGTTTAACTGCAGATAAAATTGCCGAGTATGCTCAGTTTTTCTCTTTTGGTACAAACGATCTCACCCAAATGGGATTTGGTTTTTCAAGAGATGATATGGGCGGTTTCTTGGTAGATTATCTTGAAAAGAAAATTCTTCCGGTTGATCCTTTCCAATCAATTGATGTTGAAGGTATCGGACAGTTGATGATTACTGCTGTTCAAAGAGGAAGAGCAACTCGTTCTGATTTGAAAATCGGAATTTGCGGTGAGCATGGCGGTGAACCAGCTTCTGTAGAATTCTGTCATCAAATTGGATTGAACTACGTTAGTTGTTCTCCTTTCAGAGTTCCGATCGCCAGATTGGCTGCTGCAAGAGCAACTGTTAAAGAAATGGAAAGTAAGAAAGGTGTAAAAAAGTCTAAGTCGGTAAAAAAGAAAAAATAGCAAATAATTGGAGTAGTATCAGATTTCCTCGTGAATCTTTGAGACTTTGTGTTTTAGTAGTAAAAAATTAAATCACCAACGAAGTACAAAACAAGGACACAAAACGAAAACTGATACTCCTCATTGATAATTTTTATAAATTAAACAGAGGTGATTGACCATGAAGTTATCGGATTTCAAATATAACTTGCCGAAGAATTTAATCGCAAAATATCCTGCTTCCCCGCGCGATAAGGCAAAAATGATGGTGGTGAACCATGAAAATCAGGAAATCGAATCAAAAAGATTTTCTGATGTTATTGACTATATGCAAAAGGGCGATGTAATGGTTGTAAATGAAACGCGTGTGTTTCAGGCGCGGCTCTTTGGTAAAAAAGAAAAAACTAATGCGAAGATTGAAGTTTTTCTTCTGCGCGAATTAAATGCTGATGACTTTATATGGGATGTGATTGTTGATCCAGCAAGAAAAGTACGCATTGGCAATAAGATTTACTTCAACGATAAGCTTTGGTGCGAAGTAATTGATAACACAACTTCACGTGGTAGAACTGTGAGATTCAATCAACCCGGAAATATTTACAGAGCTGTTGAAAAAATTGGAGTTACTCCACTTCCACCCTATATTAAAAGAGATCCGGAAAAATCTGATAAAGAAAATTATCAAACAGTCTATGCAAAAGTTGATGGGGCGGTTGCTGCTCCTACAGCCGGACTTCACTTTACCCCCAAGCTGCTCAGTAAGATTGAGAAAAAAGGGATTCATGTAGTCCCTGTTGTTCTGCATATTGGCTTAGGTTCATTCAGACCGGTTGAGGTTGAAGATTTGACAAAGCATAAAATGGATTCTGAATTCTTTGAGATTACATTAAAATCTGCCGAACAAATAAACAAATCAATCTTGAACAAGCATAATGTTTTCGTGGTTGGAACAAGCGCGGCAAGAGCATTGGAGACAAGTGTTACTGCCGATGGGTTAGTCAAACCGAATCGCGGTTGGACCGATAAATTTATTTATCCTCCTTACGATTTTAAGGTGATTGATAAGCTCATAACAAACTTTCATTATCCCGAATCCACTTTGCTAATGCTTGTTGCCGCATTTGCAGGATTGGATCTGACTATGAAAGCTTATAAACGCGCCATAAAGGAAAATTACAAACTCTTAAGCTATGGCGATGCAATGCTTATTTTATGAAAACTTTTGCAATTATTCCGGCGGCGGGAAAAGGCAAACGCAGCGGGCAATCAACACCTAAGCAATACATTAAGTTTGCCGGAAAAGAACTCATTATTTACGCTTTAGAAGTATTTCAGAAAAATAAACTGATTGATGAAATAATTGTCTCTGCTCATCCGGATTATTTTCCACTTTTAGAAAAGATCAAAAAAAAATACAAACTGACTAAAATCACTAAGATTGTACAGGGCGGTAAGGAACGCCAAGATTCGGTTTATAATGCTTTGAAAGCAATTCGTGCCGATAAAAATGATTTGATTGCTGTTCATGATGCTGCACGACCGCTTCTTCCGCAAAAAGTACTCACTAATGCCGTTTTAACTGCAAGTAAAAAAGGGAATGCCCTCGTTTGTATTAAAGCAAAAGATACTTTAATAAAAGGCACAAATATTGTTGAATCTTACATTGATCGTGAAGAAGTTTTTTATGTTCAGACACCACAGATTTTTAGGCACAACGCTTTAATGAGAGCAATGGAAACAGCTTATGCCTCAGATTTTTATGCAACAGATGACTCAATGCTGATTAAAAACTTGGGAATGAAAATAAATATTGTGGACGGCACGATTAGTAATTTTAAAGTGACGGATAGAGAAGATATGGATTTTTTAAAAAGATATTTGAGGGTAAGGTGAGTGGAACCTTTGATTAAAAAGAGCATCTAACTAACTATATAGACCTATTTATATTAAAAAATCACTATAAACTGACTTTTCATTGTGTTTTTAAGGTAATATGATTACTTTTTCCCAACAAATTTTTTGAAATGCAAAATAAATGTTTCTTTTATCAACAATAATAATTCTCTCATATTTAATTGGTTCGATTCCAACAAGCATAATTGTAAGCAAAGCCGCAAAAGGAATAGATATTCGTGAGTACGGAAGCGGTAATGCAGGTGGAACAAATGTTATGCGTGTTCTGGGTTGGAAGCATGGCGTTTTTGTTATTTTACTTGATACTCTCAAAGGTGTTTTGGCAGTTATTGTTGTGGCAAGACTACACTATGGTGCTATGCCTTTTCAAAACCTAACTCCTTTTGATGATTTTACTCTTGTTCAAATTTTTGCCGGGGTTTCTGCGGTTATTGGGCATATCTGGACGGTGTTTGCCGGTTTCAAAGGCGGAAAAGGAATTGCCACCGCTCTAGGAATGCTTATAATGATTGTTACCGTTGATATGCTTATCGCAATAGGAATTTTTATTCTTGTGGTAACTTTTTCACGATATGTTTCTTTAGGATCACTTGCTGGTGCAGTAGCTGTTCCATTAACTTTAATTGTCCGCGAAAATATTTTTCATGTTGACATTCCAAATTACCATACGCTCCTCCCCTTCCTAATTTTCGTTGCCTTGCTTGTTATTTTTACTCATAGAAAAAATGTTGTCCGTTTAATAAACGGAAACGAAAGCAAAATCAGTTTTTCCAAAAAGAAATAAGTTTTTAACAGATGAACATCTCTGTGCTTGGTGCCGGTGGCTGGGGAACAACACTCGCAATCATTCTGCATTATAATGGTCACAATGTAACTCTCTGGGAATACAAAAAAGACTACGCCAAACTTTTAAATAAGAAAAGAGAAAATGAGTTATATCTTCCGGGCATAACTATTCCTGATGAGATAATTATCACACATGATTTTGAAGAATCTACTGCGAAGATGAATCTGATAATTCTTGCCGTTCCTTCTCAGTATCTAAGAAGTATAATCAAAAAAGCAAAGTATTCGGATATAAAAAATTCCATTCTTGTAAGTGTTGCAAAAGGAATTGAGATTAAATCTCTAATGACAATGTCTCAAATGCTCAAAGATGAATTTCCGGAACTTGATTACTCTCAAATAGGTGCATTGTCAGGACCTAGCCATGCCGAAGAAGTTAGCCGAAGAATCCCAACTGCTGTTGTTGCTGCATCTAAAGACTTAGATACTTCAAGAACTATCCAATCTTCTTTCATGACTTCCTACTTCAGGGTTTACTCTTCCAAAGATATCCTTGGCGTTGAATTAGGTGGAGCTTTTAAAAATGTAATTGCTATCGGCGCAGGAATTATTGATGGGGCTAAATTTGGAGATAATACAAAAGCTGCAATCATGACTCGCGGCATTGCAGAAATTTCCCGGCTTGGTATTGCTATGGGTTCAGAACCTGAAACTTTTGCCGGTCTTTCAGGAATGGGCGACTTAATTGTAACATGTATGAGCAGACACAGCCGCAACAGATACGTTGGCGAACAAATCGGCTCAGGCAAAAGATTAAAGGAAGTTCTGAAATCTATGGATATGGTTGCTGAAGGTGTTGAAACCTCAAGGTCTGCTTCACAGTTATCAAAAAAACTTAATGTGGAAACGCCAATCACTAACGAAGTTTATAAAATATTATTTGAAGATAAAGATCCGGTAAAAGCAACCAACGATTTAATGACACGCGATATGAAGATGGAATGAAAAATCCCACTACGCTGCCCAATTATTCTTTCAACCAAAATCCCAAACCACAAAAAACAAAAAAAGAATTAAATTCAAATAACAATTACCAAATCAATTTAAAAACTTAGAATTCCTTATTTCATCGTTAGGAATTAAATCCGTCCGCTCCATTTTTTATACTCATTGTAATTACTTTCTTCTTGCTTTATTTTAAACTATGGCTATGCAAGAAAAAAGTAATCCGCTCAATCAATCAATTCAATATCTCAAATCAATTGGACCGAAGAGAGCGGAATCGTTTAGAAAGATTGGAATAGAGACAATACGCGATCTGCTTTTTTACTTTCCATCACGACACTTAGATAGAACAACCACATTATCTGCAGCTAAAGCTTATGGTTATTTAATGAATGGATATGAGGGTGAATTAACAATCATTGGTAAAGTTGAAGATAAAGAGAAACGAGTTTTCCATCGAAAAGAAATTTTAAAAATTCACTTCCGGGATTCATCTGGTTTTTTTGAATGTGTCTGGTTTCAAGGCACAAAGTATTTTTCGGGGGTCTTTAATGTTGGAGACATCTTTGCTGTATCAGGCAAGGCCTCCATATCCAAGTTTGGAAATCTTCAATTCACTCATCCCGATTTCGATAGAATTACAGAAGATGAATCAATAAGCTTCTTAAACACTGGAAAGATAATTCCGTTCTATCGAATACCCAAAGAATTAAAATTAACAAACCTTGGGGATTTGAGCATAAGAAGAATTCTTAACAATGCTGTTGAAAATTATGTCGAATTGCTGCCCGATAATCTTCCACAATCTTTGCTTGAAACCAATAAACTTCTTGGAATAGTTGCTGCTGTTAGGAATTATCATTTTCCTGAAAGTAAAGAAAAATTATTTCTTGCATCAAAACGATTTAAGTTTGAAGAAGCATTCTATCTTGAAATACTCGTTGCTTTGCGCAAACAAAACTATAAACGAAAACTTGGGGGGTATTCGCTTCAAACTAAAACCAGTTTGGTATCTGACTTTTTGAAAACTCTGCCGTTCATTCTAACAAAAGCACAGATTAAAGTTCTTAGTGAAATTAAAAGGGATCTAATGCAGCCATCACCAATGAATCGGTTGCTTCAAGGAGATGTTGGAAGCGGGAAAACTATTGTTGCATTAATCACAATGTTAATAGCAGTTGATAATGGTTATCAATCCGCTTTCATGGTTCCAACAGAAATTCTTGCAGATCAGCATGCAAAAAATATAGCTGTGATGATGAAAAAACTTTTTGAGATCCATAAGGAACGTGAAATTAAAGTTGCTCTTCTGATGGGAGGGCAAAAAAAATCTGTACGCGAACAACGGCTTGAGGCAATTGAACTCCAGGAAGCAGATATTATTGTTGGAACACATGCCCTGTTCGAAGAAAACGTTGGCTTTAAGAACTTGGGTTTGGCTGTGATTGACGAACAGCATCGTTTTGGTGTTGCACAAAGAGCAAGATTGCTGTCAAAAGGAAAAACACCACACGTTCTTGTCATGAGCGCAACACCGATCCCCCGAACTTTATCAATGACTGTTTATGGTGATCTTGATAATTCTATAATTGATGAGATGCCAAAGAATAGAATTCCAATTAAAACTTTCCTTCGCGGCGATGGAAAGCTTAACGATATTTATAAATTTATTCGTGATAAGAAAAGTGTTGGTTGCCAATCCTTCATTGTTTATCCATTGGTTGAAGAATCAGAAAAGCTTGAGCTTAAAGCCGCAGAAACATATTTCAATAAACTTAAAAATGAGTTCCTTCCCGATTTAAGTATTGGTTTAATTCACGGCAGAATGAGTTGGAGAGAAAAAGAAGCATCCATGTATATGTTCCTTGAAAAGAAATTTGACGTCCTTGTTTCTACAACCGTAATTGAAGTTGGCATTGATATTCCTGACGCCAACATTATCTTAATTAATGATGCACATCGTTTTGGGTTATCGCAGCTCCATCAATTAAGGGGAAGAATTGGAAGAGGTAAAAAACAAGCATACTGTGTTTTAGTAACAAAAGACGAATACGCTTCATTTAATAACAGATTAAATTTAGAAACCGATTATCTTTCTCCTGCTCAGATTGATAAATATAAGTCTGCCATTCGGCTGCAAACAATGGTTAAACATCTAGATGGTTTTAAAGTTGCAGAAATAGATTTAAAGCTGAGAGGACCTGGAGATATTTTTGGAATCAAGCAAAGCGGCTTCCCGGAATTGAAACATATTGATATAATTCATGACGCTGAGATTATTATCAATGCAAAGAAATCTGCGTTTAACATAATTGAAAAAGATCCGCATCTCAATCACGAGGTAAACCAAATCATAAAAAATAATTTGCTTCAACATTATAAAAATAACTTAAAGTACGCGAGCATCGCTTAACCGATTCTAAAAATTTTATTGGACCTCTCTCAAAAAAAATTATCACACAACCAAAATTTTTGTTGCATATGATTTTTTTTTAGTTCAAATTTGAAATGAGAAAAAAATTTTTCTTTATCGAGAAAAATTATTGATAACATGATTAGGTTTTTGTTATAAAAATTTCATTGTTATTTTTTTTTAGCAACCAAATTGGCAAATAATTTTAAAGGAGATTTTTTATTTTATCTTTTTTCGGTGATGCTCGATTGAACGTTGCTCTTACATTCAATGTCAAACCAGAAGGTGGTACTTTCATAGAAGAACTATCTCCAATTCAAAACATTCCTGGTACACAAACCCAAAAATCAGTTGATACATTTGCAGAGTGGGATACGTGGGAAACTATAAACGCTGTTAAAGAAGCAATAGAAACATTTCACATAGTAGAACTCATTGAAGCAGACAACAATGCTTTCGAAAAATTAAAAGAATCCAAATGCAATATGGTTTTTAATATTGCCGAAGGTTTTAACGGAATCAGCCGCGAAGCCCAAATCCCTGCTATACTTGATATGCTTAACATCCCTTACACCGGTTCCGATACCCTAACACTATCAATATGCTTAGATAAAGCACGTACGAAAGAAATTTTATCCTATTACAAAATTCCCAATGCCAAATTTTTAGTTGTAGATAACATAGAACAATTATTAAATATGAGATTGGACTTTCCTCTTATTGTTAAACCAATTGGTGAAGGATCGAGTAAAGGAATTTATTCATCTTCATTCGTAAATAATAAAAATGATTTGGTACTGGAAGTAAAAAGAATTATAAATGAATACAATCAACCGGCATTGATTGAGGAATTTTTACCCGGCAGAGAATTTACTGTCGCAATAATCGGAAATAATGGTAATGCGGAAGCTCTTCCAATAGTTGAAATAAGCTATCAAGATTTTCCAAAAGATTTTATTCCTATTTATTCTTACGAGGCAAAATGGATTTTAGACACTCGTGAAAAACCATTAGATGTTTTTAACTGCCCGGCTATGCTTGATAAGTTTCTCGAGTACCAAATTAAAGAAACTGCTTTAAAGACATATAAAGTTCTTCGTTGCAGGGATTGGTCAAGAATTGATTTACGTCTAGACAAAAATAATGTTCCGAACATAATTGAAGTTAATCCTCTTCCTGGAATTCTTCCTAATCCGGAAGATAACTCATGTTTTCCCAAAGCAGCCCGAACAGCTGGATTGAAGTATAGTGAAATGATTAACAAAGTACTTTACGTTGCAGCAAAAAGATATAATTTGATATGAAAGAAGATTCCAAAATATTGATTTGCTACAACTCACCCGTCAGCGTGTTTCCTGTTTATAATGGAAAGCCGGAAGAAAAGCAATCCGACTTGAATGATCTTTCTGAAAGTGCATTTAGTAAAGAAATCAATTCGATAAAAAAATCATTGCAAGAATATTTTACTGATGTACAAACACTTGCCGTCGATGGAAACATTGAGAAAACTATAACAAAAATAAATCGTTGTTCACCAGATGTAATTTTAAATTTTGTTGAATCCGTTGATGGAATTTCTACTTATGAATATTGTATGGCAGGTCTTTTTGAGCTTTTAAATGTAGAATTTACAGGCAATCAGCCGCTGTGCCTTGGCAACTGTTTAAATAAACAGAGAACAAAAGACCTATTGCGAGCGCATGATATCAACACTCCCAATGCTTTGGTGATAGATAAGTCTGAGAATATTGGCGCGAAATATTTCACTCTCAAATTTCCGGTTATCATAAAACTGTTAACCGAAGATGCAAGTATTGGTATCTCTGAGTATTCCGTAGTAAAAAATTTAAAGGAGCTAAAAGAGCACGTGATCTTTTTATTAAGCATGTATAAGCAAAGCATAATTGCTGAAGAATACATAGACGGCAGAGAATTAAATGTTGCAATACTGGGAAACAGAACTCTGCCCATTTCCGAAATTGAATTTAAAGGACTGCCCGAAGGTTTGCCTAAGATTGTGACATACGATGGAAAATGGATTGCAGACAGCGTGTATTATGAAAACACAAAACCCAAATGTCCAACCGATCTCGATGCTCGAACAAAAAAAAGAATTGAGAGCATTGCACTTCAAGCATTCGAGGCGTTGGGCTGCAGAGATTATGCGCGAGTAGACTTAAGATTAGATAAAAATGGCATACCATTTGTTATCGAAGTTAATCCGAATCCTGATATTTCGAGTGATTCTGGATTCGCAAGAGCGGCAAATGCCGATGGTTTGAATCACTCAGAACTGCTTTTTACAATTACAAAATTTGCTTTAAGCCGCCGGATACATGATACGCAAATTAAAGCAAGCTGATGTTCTTAAAATTGAAAAGCTGCTGGGAAAAGTAAAAGCTTTTTCCAAAAGTGAAGTTGAGATTGCAATGGAATTAGTGAATATTGCTGCTAATAAGCCAAAGCAAACTGATTACAATATTTTTGTTTACGCAGACGAAAAAAAAATACTTGGATATTATTGCGCCGGTAAACGACCATTGACCGACGGCGTATTTGATCTTTACTGGATCGTAACAAATCCCGAGTATCCTAAAAAAGGAGTTGGAAAAAGTCTTCTTACACACGCAGAAGAATTTGTTCTTTCAAAAAATGCAAGGTGGCTGCTAGCAGAAACTTCTTCACAAGAAGAATATGCTGCAGCAAGAAATTTTTATCTGAGAAATCGCTATTCGATCATCGCCGAAATAAATGATTTTTATTCCGTCGGCGACAATCTAATGGTGTTTGGTAAATATTTCAGCAAGTAAAACAATCATAAAGGAAAGTCATGGAACTGTGGCAGCGAATGATAAGAGACAGCGTTCACACTGTTGATCAGCTTGTAGATAAATTTAATATTGACAGAAGTGCCGCTGAAGCTCTTGATGAATTTTTTCAAGCCCGAATTAATCCATATTACCTTAGCTTAATTAAATATCCAGGAGATCCGATCTGGCTTCAATGTGTTCCCGATAAAGCAGAACTCGAAGACTTTGATGCAGCCGAAGATCCCTTGATGGAAGACGCTATGAGTCCTGTTCCTAATATTACTCATAGATATCCCGATCGAGCTTTATTTTTGGTAACAAGTCAATGCGGTCTTTACTGCCGCTTCTGCACACGAAAACGTAAAGTGGGTGACTATGAGAAAATTTCAATGAAAGGACTTGAAAGTGCTTTCTCTTATTTAGAACAGCATAAAGAAATTAGAGATGTCATTCTTTCTGGCGGCGACCCATTGATGCTGACAGACGCTATGCTCGAAAAGATTCTTCAGCGGATTAGAAGCATGCCCCACATCGAAATCATTCGAATTGGAACAAAAATGCCATGCGTTCTTCCACATCGAATCACAGATAGATTGTGTTCAATGCTAAAAAAATATCACCCGATTTATATTAACACTCATTTCAATCATCCATGGGAAATTACTCCAGAAAGTTCAAAGGCGTGTGAAATGCTGGCTAATGCTGGTATTCCGGTTGGCAACCAAATGGTGCTGATGAAAGGTGTTAATGATAATCCGGAGACAGTTAAGGAACTTATGCAGAAACTCTTACGAATCAGAGTTCGTCCATACTACATGTACATGGCAGATGAGACAAAAGGTGCAAATCATTTCCGAACTTCAATTGAAACAGGTTTGAACATTGTTGAAAACCTTCGCGGACACACAAGTGGTTTGGCAATTCCTCATTTTGTTATTGATGCACCCGGAGGCGGTGGTAAGATTCCAATCCTCCCGAATTATGTTCTTCATCATGATGAAGATAAAATTGTTTTGAGAAATTATCAGAACAAAGTTTATGCTTATAAAAATTATAAGGATAAAAATAACCCCGCAAAGAAAAACGGTAAGGATGAAAAAATTCCATCAAATGGGAAGAATGGAAAATCTAAAGTGAAGATAGCGCCGAGAGTAAACGTCAAACTCCCCATTTTAGAAGAAGTTGAAAACTAAAAGAAACGCCCCTTAATTGGGGCGTTTTAATTTCAAATTGAGCAATTGAACCAAACGACAGTAGCCAAAATTTAGTTTAAGTATTGTTCCCTGTTCTTTTTCTCAAATCTACTCCCCATAAAAGTTTATTTCGCAAAGTTTCAAAGTAACTGGTAAGAGAGGTCTTAACAAGTTTAAGGGATCGTTGACTTTTAAAAATTTTTATTTTCAACGGCGGCGGCACAGCAAAAACCCTCTGTCCATCACAATTGACTAAAATTTCTTTGTGCAGAGATGTTGCTTTAATCAAAATTTCTTGATTGCTCGGCAAAACAATTGGTCGAACAGTTAAGCTGTGTGGAGATATTGGACTTAAAGTTATTGCATCTGTAAGCGGACTTACAATTGGTCCACCAATTGACAGCGAATAGCCAGTTGAACCGGTTGGCGTTGCAGTTACAATTCCATCTGCCGCAAAGGTTGTAACATATTCTTTATTAACCATCAATTCTATTTCAATCATTTTAGGCCAGCCGCCTTTATCAATAACAATATCATTTATCGCAATCAGCCGCTCTACCTTATGCCCAATGACTTCACCTGAAATTAATATTCGTTCTTCGATTTTTATCGAGTTGCGTTTTATCTCATCAATCAGAACATCTATCTGATTAATATTTACTTCGGAGAGAAAACCAAGCTTGCCGTAATTTATTCCGAGAACAGGTTTATCATAAAACTGTGCTTTGTATGCAGTAGTAAGCATGGTTCCATCGCCGCCGATTGAAATTATCAGATCACTGTTTTTACAAAGCTTATCATCTGAAATAAAATTGCTTTTTTTGAATTCCCTGCCAATAAACTTCTTTTGATTCAACAGTGAATTGCTCAATAAAAAGTCAAAACTGTTTTTGTAGAGTTTTTTAATCAGCTCCGCAACAACAAGGTTTACATTTTCCTTAGTTGTGTTGGCAATTATGCCAATGGTTTTATAGAGAGGCTTGGGTTTCATTTCAAAATTTAGTCAGGTTTTGTTAACAACATTTTTTATTTATTTAGAGTGTCCTCAGTTTTATTTTTATCTTCTTTCTGCTCCTTATTCACCTCATCAACATAATTAAGCTTGAGTTCTTTGATAACTTCCGTTAAAAATTTTTCTTCATACTCCGAAAGGTTGCCTTTTGTTTTTGCAGCAAGCATATCGAGCGTGTCAACAGACATCTTAGCAAACTCAAGGTTGCGATCAATTTTATCAGTTACTGGATTTTTGAGTTTTCCCATTGACATCATTGCTAACTGCTGATTTTGTAAAACCAATTGCATAAATAAAAAACCATGTGAAGAATCTTTTTCCATTTTACTTTCCTTTATTTTTCAACTCCCAAAATTTACAATATTTTGTAAAAACATACGCCGATGAAAATCCCGCAAGAATGAATCCTTGAATTCCATCGAGGAAACCAAGCTTTAAGAAATACATTTTAATGAAAATTGCTGATGGACGAAGCAGAATATCTAAAACAGAAAATGACTTTCCATTTTTAATTAACTCTTCTGCTGCAAGAGTCGTATAGCGGTTAAACTTCTGAAAGTAATGATGAATGTTTGGATCAGTGTAATGCTCAAGATCAGAATTTAGCTTTCCGATTTCACCATTAACAAGCAAATGTTCATGCACATCATTTTCGCTGAATTTAACATTGTTCCTATTGAATAGTCTTGTAACTCTTCCCGGATACCAACCGCTGTGCTTTATCCATCTTCCGAGAAAAAATGCTTTGCGGGGAATTGAATAAGCAGTAAAAACTGGCGATGAGACTTTAAATTCATTAAGCTCTTTTGATAATTCCTTTGTAACAACTTCATCCGCATCAATCCATAAAACCCAATCGTTTGAGCATAATGAAACTGCATACTGTTTTGTTTTCGCATAACCCATCCATTTGACTACTTCATTTTTAACTTTAGGATATGATTTTACAATTTCCAAGGTTTTATCGGAAGACTGACTATCAATGAGAACAATTATTTCATCAATGCATGCGTGCAAACTTTCGATACATCGAGCAATATTTTGCTCTTCATCTATTGCAATTGTGATAGAGGAAATTTTCACGATTTCAACAACTCATCTAATTTGTAAACATTGTGTATTCCCAAAAGTTTTCTTCTAAAGTAAGATAATGGTGTTTTCCAGTAATATCTTTGCTTCTCGGTTCCATGCGGATCAATATTCGGGTTAATCTGCAATATCTTCATTTTAATCTCATCAAGTTCTTTAAGATAGGGCTTGTAGAAAAATTCCTTGGCGCTTTCCGAAATAATTCTTGGACCCAATTGCAATTTCCCATTCGTGTAATACTTCAAATAATGAAAGTGATAGAAAATTACGTCGAACTTCTTTCCAGTTGTTTTTTCAATACCATAAAATTTTTCTTTGTATTTAAAGAAATTATATTGAGAAATATTCCATCCCGCCAAACCACCGCCGAGATGCTGCAGTTCGTGAACTTTTTTGAAGCGGGTTGTCCAATCATCAAGATACATTTGGTCACCAAATTTTCCATCTTCAACGCGATTATAACACCAAATAATACATTGGTTTTTCCACCACGTTAATGCTTCCATTCCATATTTATCATTACGAAATGTGATGAACTGCACACAATACTTGCCGCTTTTTTTATCTTCGTTTTTATATTCGGGTGAAAATCTGTGTTCGATTATAAGTACAGAATCATTTCCGAACTCATCAAAAATAAACTTAGGAGAATCGTAGAAGAAAACATCGGCATCAAGATAAGTACAGCTTTCGACTTTATAATTTTTTATCACATAATAAATTGTAGATGGCGTTGCAGTCCAACAATACTCGGCAACCGTTCTTCCGGGTTTTACGCCGAGAAGTTCTTCGTCCTCAAATTGTTCGAGAGAAATAATGGTAGCACGAGAAAGTTTTAATTTGTTGAGGACGTCATAAGTCTGTTCATCAAAAGCAAAAATATAAAGATGGAAATCGCGACAAACTTTTTCTAACGAATAGTATAATGCCAATCCTTTTGATAAATAATTTGTGTTGAACAGTGTGCAAAAATTATACATGGGGTTTCTTATTTATTGTAAATGTTTTTTAATAATGCCAATTAATTCTGGTGCACGATGTTCGTATAAATGAGAAGAAAAAGTTTTTTGCTGTCCTTTGTTAGCAATTGCCTCTCTTTCCTTATCATTATTTAAAAGCCATTTGGCTTTATCAGAACATTCGTTAGCATTGCGATATGTGACAACCTCTTCATCTTCTTTGAAGAAATCCTTGATATTTTTTCTCCAATCAGTGAGAAGGCAGCTCCCTGCTCCAGTGGTTTCGAATAACCTCATGTTGGATGCATAGAGAGGTGATGAATCCGCATGGATATTTAAAACAATTTTAGAGTTTCGGATAACATTATACATTTTTTTGCCATAAACTGTTGGAAGCAGTACTTTTTTTAATTTCAATGAATAAGGAAAGAGCGGGTATCTTTTTGCTTTTTCTAATTTGGGCGAATACTCATTGGAAAATTGTTTCAGTACATAGTAAACTGGAAATAACAATGTCAACGCTGATTTTTTAACTAAGTGATGAAGAATATCAGAAAACTCTAATTCATAAGCTGAAGAAAAGATTTTTACATTTGTTGTTTTTACAATTTCTTTGAGCAGCATATTCCGCTCCATATGAAAACCGATGGCTCGATAAATCTGTCCAATAAAAATAAAATCATATTTGTCGGATAGCAGATTTTCGCTGCCAAGTAGTTTTTTATTAAAGGAGTGATTCAAGTGTTCGGCTACTTTACCTTGCTCTTTAAGAATCTGTACTGTTTCAGGAGCGCAGGACAATACAAGATCAACATTATTAAATATCTCAGAGTTGGCAATTGCACTTCCTGACCACAGTATCACTTTTTTGATAGAACTGATTTTCTCTTTTATAAAAAGTAAGAGTTCGAGGTTATAATTATCGTATAATAAAACATCGGGTTTAAACTTGTTAAGCATATCTACTATTATATAATTGCTTTCAACTGCGGAAGAATTATTTTCTTTTTGCCAACTTATCAAAAACAATGGCAGGTTAATCGGAATGCTCAGTACTTCAATTTCATGCTTTGTTAATGCATCTTCCCAGCCAGATGCCCATATAGAAGCGTAATTATCCACTATTTCTTTTTGTTCCAAAAAATTTTTTTCATCTAATCCTGGAAATGACTCATACAAGTATTTAACTGTCGCTTCATACAATTCAGTTAATATTGCAATTTTCATGTAGTAATTGTGCAGTGATTAAATGCTTAGACAATTATCTTTTCGATAAAAAACGCTTGTGGATTTATAGTGAAAAGATCCAGGAGCTATTCCCCAAAAAATAATTTGCTTAAATCCTTTTTCAAACAAGAACTTAATTCCCTCAGCATATTCTTCCCGGTCAGAGTCATCTAAAATTATAACGCCGTCTTCGGTAATATTATCATGACAATTCTTGATACAATTTACTCTATCCTCTGCATCAACAATAATAACATGATATTTTTCGCTTGTAGATTTTATGGTTCGGCAATAATCTCCATCTTCATTTATTTTTTTAAAGATGATTTCAGCATTATTACCCAGACGATTTTTTATCTTATCAAACCACGTTTTATTATGTTCAACAGCAATCGCTTTTTTGACTCTTTGTGAGTAATAAATAGTTGAGTTGCCGCTGCCATACTCGAATAACAGCATATTTTTGTTCAGTCTTTCGGATAAAAATGAAATAGCCGGATAAGAAAGCCAGGGAATTGGCTCTCCATTTTTATCTAATGGCTCTTTAGAAAGAAAAGATTTGATCCAGCCTGTTTCCACCAAATAACCATTGTGCCTTGAGAAGAGCAATGCTCTTACCAAACTCGGCTCAAATATTAGTTGAAAGAGGGTTTTTATTTTATCCAGTAGTGTCATTATTGCTTTTTAAATAATCAAAAATTGAAATTAAAAAAATAGACTTAAACATCATTACTATTTGTTCACGTGTATTTTTCCAAAGAACCAATGAAAATGTTGCAATTGAATATGAAATCAATGTTGCAAATGCAGAACCAATTATTCCAATCCGAGGAATGAGAATTAAATTCAAAATCACATTTGTTATCATTCCAATTAGAGTTCGGTAGAAAGATATTTTTGTGAGGTTTTCTGCCACTAAAAATTGACTGCTTGCAACACCCAAATAAGTTGCGATGGTAGACCAAATGTATATCTGAAGAACTGGGACGGCAGATATAAATTTAGAACCATATAGTAGGGCGATAATTTGTGGAGCAAAAATCGTGATAGGCAGAGCAATTCCAATTGATATCCATGCTGTTAAATTGTAGAGCTGCTGCAATCTATGTTTATAAATCTCCTCGCCTTTTTTCTTTGCATTTATAATAGCTGGAAATACTGAGGTAGCAAGCGCCATCGGTATGAAATAAAAAGATTCGCAAATTTTTACTGCAGAAGCATAAAAGCCAAGCTCGCTATCGCTTAACATTTTTTTGATCATAATTTGATCAATCTTCATGTAAACCGCAATTACCAAGCTGCTTAAAATTAATGGGTAAGAATCTTTAATTAATTTTTTTGCAAGATCGAAATTAAACTGCCATTTTATTCTACCGTATTTTATTTTTTTATATGTAAAATAAAGTCCTATTGCAAGTAGAAAAGATTCAAGAGCGATAATAATTGCAAAATAAATTAGCTCTGCTTTAAAATAAATCAGTAGAACTTTTATTATGGAAGTAAGAATGAAACTGACAAATTGAGAATAAACCACATACTTGGACTGAACCCTCGCCTGAAAATAATAATCAATTACATTAAAACTTTGAAAAAAAACAGAAGAAGAAATCACTAAAATTAGTATTGAAGTAAACAAATCTTCTCCAGTAGAGAATACGGCAGCAATAATTAGTGAGAATGTAACGGCAGATGATATTATTCTCATGTAGAATCCGGTTCCCAGCAGCAAGTTCTCTTTGTCACTGTCTGCAACCAATTCTCTAACAAGAATGTTTTCTAATCCTAATGAAGCTAAACTTGAGAAAATACTAAAATAGCTTATCGCATAACTTAAAAGTCCAAACTTGTCCGGACCTAAATATCTGACCAGATAAATGGTAATTAAGAAATTAACACTTATCCGGATTATCCTTTCGCTTAAAAGCCACGCTGTATTTTCCGTATAACGGTTTGTGCTCAGTGAAGAAAGACTAAGTAATATTTTTTTAAGAGATATCAATTGAAATATGAATGTGTCGGCTATAAAAACTTATCTATTAACTTTTTCTCTTTATTTTAACTTAACTAATTTAATTAAAGAAATATTCATCTTTTAGAGTAATTTGCCGTTTACATGAAATATATCATCGTTACAAACACAATAAATCGTCCTGTTACGTTGGTTGAAAGAAGTCTCAGGGCATCATTAAATCAAAAAATTCCCCCAATAAAAGTTATTCTGATTGATCAGAATAGAACTCCAATCAAACTTCCTAAAGACATTGCAGAAAATTCTCTGTTTCAAGTACAAAAAGTTGATTATCTATCCGTTTCAGCCGCAAGGAACAATTTGAATTTTCCTTCTGAAACCGAATGGATATTCTTTTGCGATGACGATGGTTATCCGTGTGAAGATTATTCGGAAAGATTACTGAGAATTATATCTGAAAATGCAAACTTAGAAATTTTAGCCGGCAGCATTGTTCGTGATGATAATAATGAGTTTTACAGTTTACGCCACAAAAAAGGCGGCAGCTTAAAGTATTTTAGAAATACAAAAAATCTTATGGGATCAAATTTTGTAATTAAGGTTGATACTTTTTTAAACTTGGGAAAGTTTGATGAAAACTTTGGTGTGGGTTCTTATTGGGGAAGCAGTGAAGAAACAGATTTTTGCTGGAATGCATATTTCAACAACGTTAAGATGGAATATTTTCCTGAACTAAAGGTTTATCACGTCCCTCCATTTAATGAATCTGTAAACGGCGGATTTATTAAAGCATTTTATTATGGAGTCGGAAAAGGAGCGCTGGTAGCAAAGTGGATTTTTATTAAAAGGGAACCTAAAGTGATTTATGAGTTCATAGAGATGCTGGTTGTCCCTCTTCTCCAGTCAGCAAGAGGCATTTTAACACTTAAACCTCAATTAATTGTAACCAATTTTATTTCTTTGTATGGGAGAATCTTTGGGGTGATTAAATTTTTGATTGGTCAGAAAACAGATTCAAATTATAAATGATTTACATTAACTATTTTGAATACCTTAAATAATAAGTTGAGATCGTTTATTCTCCTCTCACCAATAAGGGTGAGATTTCTATCAGCCAATAGCTTACTTATTTTATCGGAATGAAGTGCAAAGGATTCAGTTATTTCGATATCGGTATTGTTTTCTCCTGGAGAAATAGTCAACAAATGTGTTCCATCGTTTAATTTTTTATACTTATCAGGTGAAACAACTCCGATAAATTCCCCAAAACTTTTTCGAGGACCTAATTCTAACTCAATTAACGCTGGAGAAATGAAATTTCCAATACCTCCAATGACCGCAATTTTATCACTGCTTGTAATTTGATTTCTCACAAATTCAAATCCGTTAGACAAATCATTACTTTTAGTATAGATATTGAAGGCATGCTGATAAAAAATAGTTCCATTAAGAGTACTATTAAATAACATTATTCCAGCAATAATAAAGGTTATCGAAAATAAGTATGTTGCTGAGAGTCGAAAATCAATCCTTTTGAACCAACGATTCAGCTCTAAAGATATTACCAACCACAGTGGAATGAGTGCGAGGAAGATAAATCTAGTACTCTTGTAGGGATGAGAGACAACAAAAAGTGTTTGAATTACCGATGTAATTATTAAAAATTTTATGATTGGAATTTGCTTTCGGTAATTTATTATGGCAATAAAAAACACAAATAATCCAACAAAAAAGATTATATCATTTGAAAAGTATTCTTTTCTTAAAACATTAAAGTAATATGGAATACTGCTGAAAAAATTAATTTCTTCGGTTGATCTATTAATAACCAAACCAAAAAATTCCTTTATATGGTTGGGATATGGAATTGCAAACCATATTATCAATGGAATTACAAAATATGTGATAAGTGGTTTTATCCTATAATCTTTACTAAAAATCTTCGCATACTCTTTTCTCTTCTTTTTATACTCAACCCATAGTTTGATAAGCAATAAATATAAAACCAGATAGCCGGTATTGCCTATTGAATGAATAGATATTTTTTTGTCAAATATATTTATTTCAAAACCACCCGTCAAAATTATAAACGAAATGAAAATAAAGTATAGAAAAAGCAATTTCCCAGTCAATCTTGAGAAAATTATTTTTGTAAACTTTAATAAACCCACAAAATGTTCTTTTGGCGTCCAGTTTAACGTATAAAGCAAATATTCATTTATTATAATTGGAATCGCCACAAGTAAAAAATAATTGTACTTGGTAAAAAAAAGCATGGTTAGTGAAACCGAAAATAAAACTGCATGTTTATGGGATTTAGAATCATTCATCAACAGATAGCTTGTTAATACAATCAATTGTATTAAACTTCCGAATATTTCTGTCATAGGAAGTGAAGAATATGCAAGATACATAGGCGATGAAATAAAAAACATTATGAATACGCTGCTCGGTATAGCGGCATGGTTCTTTATCAGTTTAAAGATATAAAAGATTGATAGCAAGCCAGCTAACATAAATCCAATTAAACTGCTAACCGCTGCCCCCTCCCACCTAGAACCAATTATTAAATGAAGGGGCAGTTGATATAAATAATACATAAATGGCCAAAGCCCTTCAGACCATATGGACCATAAAAACATGGGGAGATTAAATTGGCTTAAGTAATAATACAACCTCCATCCATATAACGAGTGTGTAGCCGGATCCCAAAGTGGCAGGAGATGCTGATATTGCACCACTATTATTGTGCTCAGAGCAATTTTAACACATAGATAAACAAATAAAATGAAAACAACTACAAAAGAAAAATATTTTGTGGCTTTCAATGTCTAACCTATTAAAGTTGCATGGTGTTATATTTCATCCACTTTAATTTTCTCAGAAAACTTTTACCACCAATTATTAAAAAAACCTGCCGACAAAAAAATAATATTACCCTCACACTTAAACCCCAAATATTTTTTACTGTTAAATAATTATTCTCTTGAAGGGATCTTGCACATTCTTTAATCCCAGAATATTCTGAAGTATGAGATATGCCCATTCCACCCATTTGAACGACTGGACTCGAATCTAAATAAAGCCCCACGAACCCTCCTTTTTCCATTCTCAAAATGAAGTCATAATCCATAGCTATTTTATATACAGGATTAAAGCTCCCGATTGTATTAAATATTTTACTTCTCACAATCATAGACGGATGGAGATATTTTATTCCTCTAGCAATATTTTTTACTTTTGGTTTCATTAACAGAATATCGCCGAAAGCATCTTTGTATAAAATATTCGAATGAACAAAAGAATATCCTGGTGACTCTTTAAGAATTTTAATTCCTTCTTTAATATAATTTGGGTTAATAAGAACATCTCCGCTGTTGAGAAACATTATTAAATCCCCTGAAGCAATCTTGATACCCTTATTAAATGCATCAGCAATTCCATTATCTTTTTCACTTATTGATTTGCCTTTATACGACTTTAATAACTCTCTTGTCTCATTGCAATCACCACCGTTTATAACAACAGATTCTACAAAATCATAATTTGGAATTGAATCAAGCGTGAGCTTCAACTCAGAAAAATTATTGTATGTTATTGTAACTATGGAGATTTTCATAATTAATTTTTAATTGGTGTTTCATTCTTACCAAGGAAAAAATTCGTTTCAAGCTGATAGGCGATCGGATATTCTAAAAATTGCTTTTCGTAAGTCTTTACTTTTTTAATGAGAAGAAAAATACTCCACGCTGCATCTGGAAATAATTTGGCACATGGTTTTGCTAAAAAAGCTGGCAGCGGATAAAAATTGCTCCCACCAAATAATTGCAGTTCGTAGCCACTGGGAAAGCATGAGTTAAGAAGTTTAAGCAAATCTTTCTTTGTATAACCACGAACATGTGCGCTGTTATTTTGAATTGTTGATGGTTGTTCTCCAAATAAAAGCAGCAATCTGTTGTGCATGGAAGCCAGATTTGGAACACCAATTATTAAGCTTCCACCTATTTTCAGGGTTCTCGAAATTTCATGGAGCAGCCAGAAAACTTCCTTCACATGCTCCATAATCTGATTGGCGATAATGACATCAATGCTTTCATCTGCAAATGGCAGTTTTTCGCTCTCAATATTAATTGAATGCACATTTATACGCAATTGCCTAAGCTCTTCTGCATATGGATCATACAATTCTATCCCGTGCAGTTCCGCTTTTTGATAATACTTTTTTGCAATTAAAAGATCATCCCCGTGACCTGCCCCGATATCCAATACAACTTTGTAATTATCTTTTGCAATTTCCGAAAAGAATCTTTCAATTTGGTGACGCCCATAATTTAGTGAGCGATCGATTAAGTTATTTAAGCGCGGTTTCTTCAAAATAATTATTGATTAAGGTGATTCATCACAATAAAATAATCCCCACCTAAATATAAAGATTTTAGCGACTTGTAGTTTGGGAGTGTACCTTAATCATAAAAAACATATTTTTACCGTGTTTATTAAAGACTAACATGAAAATTGCTATAGTACACGATTGGTTTACAACTTACGCCGGTTCTGAAAGATGCGTGGAGTCTTTCACCAACCTTTGGAAGGATGCTGATATTTTTTCCATAGTTGATTTCTTAAACGATAAAGACAGACAGGTAATCTTAAAAGGGAAAAAGGCAAAAACCACCTTTATACAGAATCTTCCACTGGCGAGTAAATATCATCGGCATTATTTCCCAGTTTTTTCTCTTGCAATTGAACAGCTTGATCTTTCGGGATATGATTTAATCATATCAAGCTCACACGCATTCGCTAAAGGTGCGCTAACCAATACAAGTCAGCTTCACATTTGTTATTGCCACACACCAATTAGATATGCTTGGGATCTTACCAACCAATATTTTGATAAAAAGTTAATAAGCAGAGTGCAAAAATTTGTTTTACGACCGGTTCTGCATAATATCAGAATATGGGACGTTGTTTCTGCAAACCGCGTTGACCACTTTGTGGCAAATTCTAATTTTATTGCAGGACGAATAAATAAAATCTATAGAAGAGAAGCAGAAGTAATTTATCCACCGGTTGATACAGCCAAATTCTCCCTTGAAACGAAAAAAGAAAATTATTATTTGACTGCATCACGATTCGTCCCATACAAAAAAATTGATCTGATTGCTGAAGCATTTTCTAAAATGTCTGATAAAAAGTTAATAATTATTGGCGAAGGTTCAGACGAGCAAAAAATCAAAGCAAAATGCACTAAGAATGTGGAAATGCTCGGTTACAAAGAAGTCGATGATCTTGCAAAATATATGGGAAAAGCGCGTGCTTTTGTTTTTGCTGCCGAAGAAGATTTTGGAATATCTGTAATCGAGGCATTAAGCTGCGGAACACCCGTAATTGCTTTAAATAAAGGCGGCACCGCTGAAACTATAATTGATGGCAAATATGGAATTCACTTTTCGGAACAAACAGCTGATGACATTGTGGCGGCTGTGGAAAGATTTGAAAAAAACAAGTCGTTTGATCCACAAACATTAAGTGATTATGCTAAGCAATTTGATAGAAAGATATTTGAAAAAAAGCTTGAATCATTTGTAAAAAATAAATGTGGTGAGTTTTTTAAGAGATGATTGTAAATCAAAAATCAAACTATTACCTTAGACTTTTCTTAGACCTTCTGCTGTTAAATATAATTTTTGTAATATCTGCTGTCATCGCTCAATCATTCCAAACTTTGATGGCAAGAAACCATATGTTTATTCTGCTTGCCTCATTGAATTTTCTTTGGTACTTCGCATCAAATATTAATGGATTTTACGAGGACAACAATCTTCGCTCATTCTCTTATCAGTTCAACAACATTCTTAAAAATACTTTTGTGCAGATAATTGCAGCAATCTTGTTTATCTTTTTAGCTAAAGAAGAGCTTTTCACAAGAAACTTTATTCTCATATATGCTTTTTTGCTCATTACTACAATCAGTTTTAGAATTCAGCTGGTCAAATGGCTCGGAAGCAAATTAATTTTAAATAGGAGTAAAGCACAAAATATCGCAATTGTTGGTTCAGGTGAAGTCGCAAAAAGTTTTTATGATTCAACAATAAAACGGCAGAGTTCTGGTTATAATTTCAGCGGATATTTGGACGATTCTAATTCCGGATCTTCTCAGGAAAAATTGATTGGCAAAATTGACGATTTGGAAAAAGTAATTACCAATAAAAATATAAACGAGGTGGTAGTTGCTCTTCCTATTCAGGAGTTTGCAAAGTTGGATCGAATAATTAAAGTGTGCAATCGTCATGCGGTTCGTGTTCACATAATACCAGACTATTTTAAGTATATTTCAAAAAAATTCCGCATCACGATGTTTGAAAACTTTCCAATAATTACTATCCGAGATGAGCCGCTTGCTGAAGCACATTGGAGATTTATAAAACGAACATTCGATATTCTCTTTTCGCTTTCGGTAATTATATTTTTTCTCAGCTGGCTAACACCAATAATTGCTGTCCTAATTAAGTTATTTTCTCGCGGGAATGTGTTCTACTCACAAAGTAGAGTTGGAATGAATAATAAAAAATTCGACTTTTATAAATTCAGAACACTTGTACCGCAAAATGATGAGAACGAGAATCAATATTCACCAGTTGTGCAAGGAGATGCGCGCATAACCAAAATTGGAAAATTTTTAAGAAGAACTAACCTCGATGAACTTCCGCAGTTTTTTAATATTCTTAAGGGCGATATGTCGGTTGTTGGACCCAGGCCTCATTTTGTCCCGTACAATGAAGTTTATTCTGAAATAGTTGATGAAATAAAACTTAGAGGCAGAGCCAGACCTGGACTAACGGGCTGGGCTCAGGTTCATGGGTTGAGAGGCGATTCACCTGACCCGATTGAAAATGAAATCAGAACTAAAAAAAGAATCGAATATGATATCTGGTACATTGAGAATTGGTCAATCTGGCTTGATATCCAAATTATCATTCTCACAGTATGGCAAATGATAAGGGGTGAAACGCGGGCAATTTAGTTTTAAATTTTGCCGTATAAGCTAAATATTTATTTCTATCAGCACTTCATACAGATTATTCATTTACTTAATTTTATACCATAATTTATCATCTTTTAACAACAGGGAACTATGATGAAAAACTTACCATCCATTTCTTGTACCAACCCTCTCTCTTTACAGTTCACAAAAAATGTTTTCAGAACTGTTATTTTGTTTTTTTCTGTTTTGATTTTTCAAACAACCTTATTTGCACAAGTCAGTATCGGCGGCTCGCCTTTTAGCTTTAATCACCGTATGGGAAACATTGTTTCCAAAGTTCAAATGCCGC
>CAZTJF010000008.1:0-146334 GCA_964613805.1 uncultured Ignavibacteriaceae bacterium
AGAACGTTGGATTCCGGTTCCAAAGGTTGAAGGTTCAAGTCCTTCTGGGCGTACAAATAAAAAGTTAAATGCCTCCCAAAGGAGTGAGACTGTGTGAAAACTGTTATTGTCACTTCGACCTGAGGGAGAAGTCTTTTGTTTTGAGAAGATTTCTCAGTCTCCGCCTTTGGCGGATCCATCAAAATGACGCTTTCCTAGTTTCACACAACCTCGAATCCTTCGAACAAAAGGAAATGTGACGATATGTGTTGAATTTGTTCATTGCATCACATTTTATTTTGAGCAAGTTCTGATTCAATCTAAAAATCTGCAACCATTTTACCGTGTCATTTTTAGCTTGAATTTATAGCACTTAATCTTTAGAAATGTTAAATTTACATCCAGGATTTATAAAACATTTTTTTTACAACCGATTATTTAAGAAGGACATTCAATGCTTGCAAAAAAGAAAAAACTATCTAAAAGAGAAATCAAAGAAGATAAACTTGTAACAACTTACTACCAGGCGCTTAATTATTTCCAGGAAAATAAAAATCGCGTAGGTTATTATGTTGGCGGTCTTCTCGTTGTTATTGCCGCAATTTACTTTTACATGAACAATAAAGCAGAAAATAATAAACAAGCGGGAATTCAGCTTTCACGAGTGATTGGATTGTATGATGCCGGCTCTTATCTTGAAGGAATTGAAGGGCGGCAAGGGACAAATATCGTAGGATTGAAAAAAATAGTAGCTGAATACGGCAGCACCGAAAATGGTGAAACAGCAAAAATATTTTTAGCAAATTCTTACCAAATGCTTGGTAATGTTGAAGGAGCATTCAAATATCATGAAGATTACAGCGGAAGCAATGAGACGTTCAAAGCCACTGCTCTTGCCGGTGAAGCCGGTTATTATGCATATAAAGGAAATTTTGAAAAAGCGGCAGATCTTTATCTTTCAGCATCTCGTATCTCGAAAGCAAATGTTTTGAATCCAGATTATATGCTGAAAGCGGCAATTAATTATATTGAAGCCGGTAAAAAGGAAGATGCAAAAGATCTTCTTGAAATAATTAGAAAAGATTATCAGACCTCTACAGCGTTTAGAGAAGTAGATAAGTATCTTACATTGGTTAATTAACAAACAAAAAAGGAGTAAGTATGAAAAACTTTGTTATGGTTCTCTCAGTTCTCTGCATTTTGGCTGGTTCTGTTTCTGCACAACAGTTGAACAACATTGCCACCTTTAATCGAGCATCCTTAGCACAGGATACTTTAATGCCGTGGTATAATCCGGGTATAGCCGGTAACTTCGGTATTCGTACTATTTGGGTAGCTACAAAAGATCTTGACCAAGATGGCAAACCGGAAGTAATTGCTACGGATTACCAAAACAACGGTAGAGTACACGTTTTGGAATTGAACGGAAACAATCTTGAAGTTGTTTGGTCTTCACCAAAAATTTATGAAAGCACGGGAAGCGGCAGCACTCCACGCTGGGTGCGAACTGGTGATCTTGATGGAGATGGAAAAGGTGAAATTATTTTCCCAATCAGCAAAGGTTCAGTTGATTTTGAAGTTCAAGTTTGGGAATGGGATGGTACAACTAATAATAATTATGTTCTTGCTATTACACTTCCATTTAATGCTTTTGCAGCGCAAGGTGTTGGAAATTTTAGAACCAATCGTGAAGTCGCAATGGTATATGACTTTGATAATGATGGTTCAGACGAATTGATCATGTCTAATCGTGATCATAGAGTTTATGTGCTTGGTATTTCCGGTGACGTTCCCGGCTTTGGTGGTTGGGTGGTGGAAGGCGGCGATCCTGCAGTAGTTCCTGTTAATAGTAATGCTTATTCAATTTCTCATTGGCACTCTGTTCCCGCTGATTTAAATGGTGATGGAACAAAAGAAATTGTAAGTCATTTTTGGAATTTTGGTGGCTTTATGACTATCAAATCAACTGGTACAGACACATATGTTTATCCAGATACTGGTGTTGCAAATTTTTATCGAGAGTTTTTAAGACTAGATAATGTTGATGGCGTTTGTTATATGGGAATTCAAGCCATAGATGTTGATGGTGATGGAAATGATGAGATTGCAGGTATCCAATACAGTGCAGCAAGTGATCGAGATTATGACCCATTTTTAATTAATTTTAATAGTGGAGATAATGTTCAATACGGATGGACTCAAGACAAATTTGGATTTATTGGTGAAAATCTTTGGACAGTGGCAGGAAAATCAACAGGTTCCTTCTGGGGAATTGGGGCTGCTGATCTAAACAGTAATGGCAAACAAGAGTTGCTTCTCGGTGGTGTTACTGGTTATGATGTTGTTGCTTTAGAATATAATGGTACAGGCAGCTTGTTAGATCCAGCTAATTATACCGCTTCAGTAATTTATGCGGGTGGTCATACAACTAAGAACTCAAGCTTGGACATCAGAGATTCTCTTGGTGTGATTGATACGGTTTCTGCAACTGGTAATGAATCACCCTTTGTATCTAAAATGTTTGCGGGATGTGACATTAACAAAAATAATAAACAAGAAGTTTTACTTTCTTATCAGAGTGTCTTTGATTCAGTTAAATACACATACAAACACTGGGATACAGGCACTTCAACTTTTGTAACAGATTCTGTTAAAATGGTACGTAATACAGATCAAGTGACAGTAAGAATGCTCGAATCAACAGTTACCGGAATTGAAGAAACAGTTATTGGAATTATTACTCCCGATGACTACATGCTTGAACAGAATTATCCGAATCCGTTTAATCCTACAACGACTATTAAATTTTCGCTTCCATTGCAGAAGACAATTTCGATTGTTGTTTACGATATTCTTGGCAACGAAGTTAAGACTTTGATAAACGATCAAGAATTTGAAAAAGGCAATTACGAAGTAACCTGGGATGGAACAAATAATTTCGGAACTGCTGCTGCAAGCGGCCAGTACATTTACACAATGAAATACGGAAACTTCAGCAAATCTCTAAAGATGACTTTGTTGAAATAAATCCTAGTGAAAACATTTCATTAATTTTGGACTAAAGATCTTATATCGAGTTTATCCTTCTAACCCCAGCTTTAAAGCTGGGGTTAATGCATTAAAAAGGAAATTCAGCTTTAGCCATTTTACAAAGCAGATTAAACAAACCCAGTTTCTTTACGGTTCTATCGAAATGTGAGAAACTGGGTTTGTAGTTTTAAATTATTTTTTAGATATACCAGATTTCAGTTCTGGAAATCGAAACTCTGAAACTTGTATATCTCCCAACGATGATGCTTGCTAATTCATCTTGTTATCTTTATTTTTTTGAGGGCAATTCATTCATTTTTTTATTCAGTTTGCTAAATGATGATATCTTTCCAAATCAAACCATCCTTCACAACAAAATTATTTTCTTTTTTCGGAGGTATTCATGATTAAAAATCTATTGCAATCTAAAATCATCTTAATTTTGATCCCTAGTACGCTCACTGTATGGTGGGCAGGCTTAATCTTAATCTTCACTATAAGCATATCAGCCGGTACAACCGGGAAGCTTTCCGGCACTGTTAAAGATGGGAAAAACGGAGATGCCATTCCGGGTGTAAATGTTATTGTTGACGGAACCGGTTTTGGCGCTGCAACAGATGTAAAAGGATTCTACACTATCAATAATCTTCCTCCGGGTTCGTACAGCGTGACTTTCTCGGCAATTGGTTATCAAAAAAAGCAATTTGTTAATGTTAAAATCTCGGTTGATTTTACTACAAAAATTGATGTTGAACTTTCTCCCGAATCAATTGAACTTGAAACAATTGTTGTAGAGGCACAATCCCCGCTAATTAGAAAAGATTTGACTTCCTCACAAACCACTGTAGATGCAGGACAAATAGCCAGTTTGCCGGTTGAAAGTATTTCGCAGTTATTAGTATTACAAGCAGGAATTATTCAAGGAACTGGTGGAGAAATTCACATTCGCGGGGGAAGGTCGAGTGAAATTGCTTATACTGTAAATGGCGTTTCAATTTCAAATCCTTACGATAACAGCAGGTCTGTTAATATTGCAACAAATGCTATCCAAGAATTATCTGTTGTAAGCGGAACCTTTAATGCAGAATATGGAAATGCATTGAGCGGAATTGTGAACACAGTTACAAAAGAAGGCGGAAATTCCTATAAAGGAAAGATTTCTTTTTACAGCGGTGATCAATTAAGTACCAGGGATGATATATTTTTCAATATAAAAAAAATAAAGCCACTCAACACATTTACTTCCGAGCTAACTCTCAGCGGTCCATTTCCTTTATTGGAAAAAGATATTTCCTTTTTCATATCACAAAGATACGATCAAGACGATGGCTATCTTTACGGTGTTAGGCAGCATTTACCATCGGATACAGTGTATAAAAATCCAAATAACCCAAATGACATAAGCGTTTATTCATCAGGCGATGGCAGAATAATTCCAATGAGTACAAGTAAAGAATATAACGCCACAATAAAACTTACTTACAAACCAATCTCCACGATGAAAATAAATTATGATTTGATTTACTCGACGTCGAATTATCAAAATTACAATCATGATTATAAGTATAACCCTGATGCTAATTATAATAATTACGAATGGGGATTACTGAATTCGCTTGAGTTTCGTCATGCGTTGAGCAATTCAACATTTTATACATTACGTGGATCGGCAAACATAAATGATTACAAACGATTTTTGTACAAATTATTAGATCGTAATAATAATCCAGTGGATTTTTATCCTGGTATGGATATTTCCGTTTTGCATGCTGATCCTCGTTATAATAGGTCGGATAGAAGTTACACGGTTGCAAACTATACCTTTGTTTCCGGCGGCACACAGAATGGTCACTTCTACCAACGGACGAAAAGTTTCAGCGGAAAGTTTGACATCACGAGTCAAATTTCCAACAGTCACGAAATTAAAGCTGGTGTTGAAGCCGCATCTCACATCTTAGATTATGTATCCTTTGCTGTACTTCGCGATAATAACTTTTATGTTCAACCCACGATTGACTTATCGCCCGATAGCCCTAATTATGATGAATACACAAAAAAGCCATTCGTTTTTTCTGGTTACATTCAAGATAAAATGGAATTTGAAAAACTCATATTAAATGTTGGTGTTCGATATGATGGTTTTGATGTTGACTCGAGATATTCGACTGATATTTTTAATCCTTCTCCAAATAATCCGAATATCAATCCATTGGTTGATAAATCAAAACTGCTTGCTGATGCACCGTATAAATATCAAATAAGTCCGAGAATTGGAGTCTCCTTTCCTATTACAGATAAAGGAATAATTCACTTCTCGTATGGACATTTTTTCCAGATGCCTCCATTTGCTTATTTATATACCAATCCTAACCTTGAATACAGTTTTGCTTCCGGTTCTCCTGTGTTTGGAAATGCAAACCTGAACCCGGAAAAAACCGTGACTTATGAACTTGGTTTGCAGCAGCAATTGTTTGAAGATGTGGCATTCAATGTTACAGGATTTTACAAGGATGTGCGGGATCTTCTGGCTCTTCAGCAAATCAGAATTAGTGCGGACGAAACCTACTTCAAGTATGTAAATAAAGATTACAGCAATGTTAAGGGAATTACTTTTTCACTTACGAAGCGAAAAACACCTCAAAGTATTTTTGGAGTTACACTAGATTACACATTTCAGGTTGCAGAAGGAAATGAGGTTAATTCAGATGCTTTCTTTCTTGATTTATCTTCAGGAAGACAAAGTGAAAAAATTCCTGTTTTCTTAGGATGGGATCAATCTCATACATTAAATGGAACAATATCAATTGGTGAAAGCCGTAGTTGGAACGTTAGCTTAATCGGGCGTTTTGGAACAGGTTTGCCTTATACTCCGCTGATCATCGGTAAGCAAATTTATCTTAGAACCAATAGTGAACGACGACCAACACAAACAAATGCGGATCTTCTTGCTGAAAAATCTTTTGAAATAGGCGGACTGAACCTAACCGTATTCCTAAAAGTCTTTAATCTTTTTGATGTACTTAATGAACGGTTGATTTATACAGATACAGGCAGAGCAACTTATACTTTGTTAACAAGTCAGGGTTCTGCTCAAGCAACTGATAAAATAGCAGATAATATTCCTGGTGTTCATTCAGCAAAGGAATACTTTGTACAGCCGCAGTTTTATCTGCCGCCGCGTGAAGTTAAAATTGGTTTTTCACTTGAGTATTAAATGAAGAATAAAATGGAGACTTATGAAATGAAAGTATTTATCTTAAAAAACAGTTTAATGATTTTAATTGCTTCAATTCTGATTTGTAATTTTTCGCTGGGTCAATCCGTAAATGAAAGACGTCAAAGGGAATATGAATCAGTAAAAAATCTCATACAAAACACAAATAATATTAATAATTCAACTTCTACAAATTCGCAAATAGAAAAATCAAAGAATCGTATTCTTTCAAATGAAAAATATTCTCTTGGAAAAACTCAAGCGGTAGATAGAAGAAAATCTTTTTTTATGAATGGCAATAATATTTCGACAGACATTTATAACTATGGCGGAATTGGTCCCGGTTACGGGTTGCTTAGAGGAGTTAACAATTTTGTATGGAATAAACTTGATTATGTTTTTCAATTTTGCCCAATTGTAGGTGCACAAGTTCCAAATGCAAATGATTCTACTCAGCTTATCAAAATTATTTCAGATGGATTGTGGGATTATCCTCAACAGCAATTAAGGGAAGTAAGCCCGGATGGCAAAACTCTTTGGCAGTGGCAGCCGTTAGTTGGATACTCTGATCCAAGCTCGGATTATATGGCATCGAATCCAGCCGATGATCTTGATGGCGATGGAAAACCCGATAGCTGGCCAAGAGAATGGTATAACCCAACTTTGGGAAAATATGTTTGGCCAGGATATTTATCACAGGATGCAACAAATGCGGACCTCGAAGTATTTTGGGCAATGGATGACCGAGAGAATTTCGAGTTCCCATACTATCCTTACATTAATGATACCACTAAAAAAGGAATAGGAGTTCAAGTTGATGGCAGAGCATTTCAGTGGAGCAATGCATTAGCCGGCAACACCATCTTTTTTGTTTACACAATTACAAATGTTAGCGATAAAGATTTGGATACAGTTTTCTTTGGAATTTATGGTGACCCTGACCTTGGCGGCGGTTCTCCTGAAAATACAGATGATAACGGCTTTTTTATTCCTCCTTATTCAACGCCACAAGTGAATGTGGACAATATACCTGTTTATGCAAGAAGCATGGTTTATTTTTGGGATCCGGATATGGTTGGAGCGGGAGGAAAGCCGCTTGGTTATCTTGGCTGTAAGTTTCTTGAAAGTCCTGGTAATTCTATAAATGGAATTGACGATGATGGAGACGAAATGTATGATGAAAGTCAGGAGGATGGAATTGATAATGATGGTGATTGGAATCCATTAATTCATGATGTTGGAATTGATGGTATTCCCAACACCGGTGATGAGGGCGAAGGCGATGGTGTACCAACTGCAGGCAAAAGACTGCCGAACGGTTCTCTTGACCCTTTATTTCCCGGTGAACCAAATTTTGAGTTAACTGACCTTGATGAAGCAGACCAAATTGGATTAACAAGTTTTAATAGTTGGTCTTGGGCTCAAGATAGAATTTCTGATGATGTGTCCATGTGGAATCGGTCTAAACCAAGAAACTTTGGAGATATTCAGCAAAGTGCAGACATCGTTTTCATTTTTGGTTCGGGTTATATTTCTTTGAAAAAAGGTGAAACAAAAAGAATCTCGATGGCATTACTTTGCGGAGAAAATCTTCAGGATTTACTAATCTCTGCAGAAACAGTTCAGACAATTTATAATCAGAATTATCAGTTCTTTAAACCTCCGATTTTACCAACTGTTGCTGCTGTTCCCGATGATAAAAAAGTTACTTTATATTGGGATAGCAAAGCAGAGCAAAGTGTTGATCCAATTACCGGAAAAGATTTTGAGGGTTATGTAATTTATAGAAGTACCGATCCTTCCTTTCAAGATATTCAGGTAATCACAGATGGAAGAGGTTCCAGCTTTTTAAGTAAACCATTGATTGATGTAAATGGTTTTGAAGCAAAATGGGATATTGGAATAAGAGACGAACCTTTTACTGATTTGAATAATAATACACGATACGATGCTGGTGAACCATTTGTTGACTGGAATGGTGATGGAGTATGGTCAGTAAACATAGATGATATTTGGAAAGGATATCACCCTGTGGCTTATCAAGGCAGAGGTATTCAGTATTATCTTGGTAACAACCGCGGGCTTATTCACTCATTTGTTGATTCAAATAACGTGATCAACGGTCAAACTTATTATTATGCAGTTGTTGCTTACGATCATGGAGATTCAACAGGAATTCCACCTACTGAAACGACAAAAAAGATTACCGTTGACCCAATTACATCTAAGCTAAGGTTTGACATCAATACTGTTCAAGTTATTCCAGGACCAAGATCAAGCGGTTATGTGGCTCCGCAAATGTCCGATGTCTACTTAAATCATGAGCCGGGAATTGGAACAGGTGAGGTGAATATAAAATTCCATGATGATCTTGCAATTGTTGAGGGCGGTGAATATAAAATATTTTTTGAGGACACCTTAGTTGTTCCTGCAGGAAAGATTCTACAAAAAAACTATTCGGTTCTTGATCTCATTCCTGTTACTCAATCCTTTATTGTTTATGATACAAAATTCACAAAGCTTGATAATACAAACATCTTGAATGATTCTGTTATCGTTAAAGATAAAGTAACGGGAACAATCTTCAACAAAGATTTAGATTACGTAATTGATTACAAAAAAGGTTCGGTTAGAAGAAAAGATGCAAGTGCAATGCAAAGCGGAAAAACTTATGAGATCACTTATCGTTACTATCCGATTTATCAAAGCACTAAATTGAAATTCGAGGATGATAATCCAGTCTTTGATGGTATGCAATTAAGAATAACCGATGATCCAATTCTTGAACTTGATACTCTAAAAACAAAATGGACAAGTGACAGCAAAACTAATTTTAATGTTCAAGTTAAAAGAGGTTCAAGAACCGGCAGTCAATTATTTCCTGCAGATTATGAAGTTAGATTTTCCTCACAAAATATTGATACAGCACTTATCCAAGTTACAGGCGGTACCAAGGTAATTCCCGTAAAATATTCTGTTAAAGAAATTACAAAAGGTGTAGCTAAACCTCTATTTTCTTTTTTAGTTGAAAATCCAAGTACAAGAGATAGTGCGTGGAGTCCGGGAGAGGAAATAATTATTTTCAAACCGAATTCAAGTCCATTACCGGCTAACTTCACCTGGGGTGTTACAGTATTTAATCCAGATACACCAAAGGTTCCGATTCGTCCAACCGATGGCGATGTTTTGGTTATAAGAACCAAAAGACCATTTCTTAATGTTGATCAGTTTACATTTAATACCAAAGCTGCATATTACAAGCCAGAAAACGCAAAAGCCGGTTTGGATAATATTTATGCTGTTCCTAATCCTTATGTTGGTGTTAATGAGTTGGAACCGACGAATAAACTTCCCGGTCAGGCAAGAGGAGAGAGGCGAATATATTTCGAAAATCTGCCTCCCACATGTACAATTAGAATTTACACATTAAGCGGTGAACATGTTCAAACAATTGAACATGAATCCACAATTCAGAATGGGAGAGAATTTTGGAATTTGCTGAACAAAGATGGTTTCAGCATTGCCTACGGTGTGTACTTTGCACACATTGATGCGCCAGGTGTTGGTGATAAGCTAATTAAATTGGCAATCATTAAATGATGAAGGAGAAAATTAAAATGTCATCAGTAATAAAAATAGTTGGTTGTTTTTTAGTTTTATTCATTTTTGAATCGAATGCACAAGTGGGAAGTTCGCTAAATAAAACAGGAACGACCGCTGCACAGTTTCTTAAGATTGGAGTTGGACCTAGAGCAATTGGAATGGGCGGCGCTTTTACTGCATCAGCAAATGATATAAATGCAATGTACTGGAATCCCGCTGGTCTCTCAAGAATGAATGCAAAAGAGGCGTACTTCAATCATGTTGATTGGATTTTGGATGTGAAAATGGATTATGCCGGCTTCGCAATGGATGTTTCAGATTTAGGAACCCTTGGAGCTTTTATATCGGTATTAACAATGGATGATATGCCCGTGCGAACTTTACAGCAGCCCGAAGGAACTGGTGAATTGTTTTCAGCAGGTTCAATTGTTATCGGCGTTTCTTATGCAAGAAATTTGACCGATGAATTTTCAATTGGGTTTAGCGCAAAATACATTGGTGAACACATTTGGAATGAATCGGCGAAAACATTTGCCATTGATCTTGGCACTCAATACATAATTCCATTTTTGAATGAATTTCGATTAGGTGCAAGCATTTCAAACTTTGGTCCAAAAATGAAAATGGCTGGGAGGGATATTATTCAAGTTACAACAGTTGGCGCTGGGGACGGAAACAGAATAAATACCGATTTGCAGCTTGATGAATTTGAATTACCCTTGCTTTTTAGAATAGGCATTGCCGTGGATGCTATTAAGTCAACCGATAATAGATTAACTTTAGCTGCTGATGCAATACATCCTAACGATAATTCCGAGTATGTTAATGCTGGATTTGAATACACATGGAATGAAATATTCTTCCTTCGAGGTGGTTACAAATCTTTATTTGAACAAGATGGTGAGCAAGGATTGACTTTTGGAGCAGGTATAAACTATCGAGTATTCGACACCTTCAAAATAAAATTTGATTACGCTTACCAGGATTTCGGACGGCTAAAAAATGTACAGTATATTTCGTTAGGGGTTAGATTTTAAAGTTATAAATATGCCAGATTTTGGTTACAGTTTCAGAGACTCAAAATCTGGCATATCTTTCCTAATTACAATATTCAAAATCTGCACTGTTTTTAACAAAAACTTCCCAAAACTTATTGGTTTTTGTCAATTTTCACCTTAAAATTTAAAAACCTCATTTCTTGACTTTCAAGCCCTCAATGGATATTTTTTCACACCACTAATTAAAACTAAAGGGCAAATGGCAGATACTTCAGATTTCAGAAATGGTTTAATTATAAAATTCAAAAATGATCTTTATACTATCATAGAATTTCAACACGTAAAACCCGGTAAAGGCGGTGCTTTCGTGCGCACGATGCTAAAAAACTTAAGAACAGGTAAGGTTTTAGATAATACTTTTCGCTCAGGTGAAGGTGTTGAAATTGTTAGGGTTGAGCGAAAAAAATACCAATATCTCTTCCGAGAAGCAGATTTTTTAGTGTGTATGGATAATGAAACATATGAACAAATAAATATTCCTAAAAAATTATTTGGTGATGGTGTTGATTATCTGAAAGAGAGCGAAGAAATTGAAATCCTCTTCAGCAAAGATGATATAATAAGCGTTGATATTCCAATTTTTGTTCATCTTAAAGTATTAGAGACTGAGCCTGGCTTTCGCGGCGATACAGCAACCGGCGCAAATAAACCCGCTAAACTTGAAACTGGTGTGAGTATTAATGTTCCACTTTTCATTAACGAAGGCGATGTGCTTAGAGTAGATACAAGAACCGGCGGTTACGTCGAAAGAATAAAATCCTAAATGAAGGAAGCATAAAATGGATTTAAATCTCATCAAAAAACTGATCAAGATTTTTGATTCAAGTGACATTACTGATTTGGAAATTGAACATGAAGGTTTCAAAGTAAAAATTGCAAAAAAAATTCGCAGCTCGCAAGGTGGTTCCAGACCTCATGTGGTTTTGCCGCCTGCACATGATATTGGTGAATTGAATGAATCTGCCCAACCTAAAGAATCAGAAACCAAAGCCAATACACTGCATGAAATTCGCTCGCCAATTGTAGGTACATTTTATCGCGCACCCGCTCCAGATGCCGATCCTTATGTTCAGGTTGGTGATGTTATAACAAAAGGTTCGGTGCTTTGCATTATAGAAGCAATGAAGCTGATGAATGAAATTGAATCTGATATTGATGGACGTGTTATTAAAATTCTTGTTGATAACGGTAAACCTGTAGAATTTAATCAACCGTTATTTTTGATTCAGCCCAACTGATTTCCGATATATTAAGAGGAATAATTGTTCAATAAAATTTTAATTGCCAATCGTGGTGAGATTGCTTTACGAATTATCAGGACTTGCAAAGAATTAGGTGTTAAAACAGTTGCAGTTTATTCCGAAGCAGATCGCGATTCACTCCATGTTACCTTTGCAGATGAAGCCGTTTGCATTGGTCCAGCCCCAAGTAAAGATAGTTACTTAAAAATTCCGCTAATCATATCTGCTGCTCAAATTACCGGAGCAGATGCAATACATCCTGGTTATGGCTTTCTTGCCGAGAATGCTAACTTTTCGGAAATCTGTGCTGAATCTGAAATAAAATTTATCGGTCCATCTCCAGAAATGATAAATGCAATGGGCGATAAATCTTTTGCCAAAGAAACGATGCGAAAACATGGTGTTCCTGTTATTCCTGGCAGTGATGGAATTCTAAAAGATCCATCAAATGGAAAAGAATTAGGGAAAGAGATGGGCTTTCCAGTCATCATTAAAGCATCGGCTGGCGGAGGCGGAAAAGGAATGCGGATTGTTAGGGAAGAAAGTGAATTTGAAAATGCATTTCAAATGGCACGCACAGAAGCTGAAGCTGCTTTTGGAAATCCCGATGTTTATCTTGAAAAATATATCGAAAATCCAAGGCATGTTGAAATTCAGGTGATGGGTGATTCGTTTGGAAATGCATATCATTACGGTGAACGTGATTGTTCAGTCCAAAGGCGTCATCAAAAACTTATTGAGGAATCACCATCTCCGGCAATAGATGAATTAATCCGAAATAAAATGGGTGAAGCGGCAATTCTTGGTGCTAAAGCTGTTAATTATGAAGGAGCCGGTACAATAGAATTCTTACTTGACAAGCATAAGAATTTTTATTTCATGGAAATGAATACAAGAATTCAGGTTGAACATCCTGTTACAGAATCAGTTTACAAAGTTGATTTGGTTAAGCAGCAAATTTTAGCGGCGGCAGGTGAAAAAATTGATACTCTTCCGCAAAAACCAGTTGGACACAGCATCGAGTTTCGTATAAATGCTGAAGACCCTGAAAATAATTTTAGACCATCGCCTGGGAAAATTCTGTCGCTTCATTTTCCTGGAGGTTATGGAGTTCGTGTTGATTCACATGTTTACCAATCATACACAATTCCACCGTACTATGATTCTCTTATTGCCAAACTTATTGTATGGGGTAAGGATAGAGATGATGCAATAAGAAGAGGAAAACGTGCCCTTGAAGAGTTTACTATTGAAGGAATAAAAACAACTATTCCTTTTCATCTGCAAGTGTTGAAGGATGAAAGATTTTTAAATGGTAATTTTGATACACATTTTTTAGAAAACTTTAACTTTAAAAATATTGAGGGAGAATAATGAAAGTTCCAGAAAATTTACGCTACACAAAAGATCATGAGTGGATTTTAATTGATGGTAAAATCGGTACCATAGGAATTACTGACTACGCTCAAGGTGAATTGGGCGACGTTGTATTTGTTGATATTGATCCGAATCTGAAAGAAATTAAAAAAGGTCAAGCATTTGGTACGATTGAAGCCGTTAAAACTGTAAGTGATCTTTATGCACCATGCAATGGAAAAATATTAGAAATAAATTCAGCTATTGCAAATACGCCTGAAATTATCAATAGCGATCCATACAATGCCGGGTGGATGGTTAAAATAGAAATTCAAAATTTAGATGAACTTAAAGAATTACTTGACAGCAAAGCTTACAGCCAAATGCTTGGCAAGTAAGAATTTCTTAATGCCTTAAAATACAATATTCGGGAGAATATTAGTATAGAAAGAAAATATTTTGAATGGCTGAATGAAACTGTATGGATGATTGTTTTTCGTTCGATCATTCTGTCATTCAATCATTCATGCCGTGATTTCAAATTGTTCTGTTCTGGCTTGTTCAAGTTCAGATTTTAGAAGCAACCCACAACTTAAATTGTGGTTAACTCAAACGAGTTTCTCAATTATCGTTCACACCAATTCATTTATAAATGTTTAATCGCGAAACAATTCTCATTATAGATTTTGGTTCTCAATATACACAACTTATCGCAAGACGTGTCAGAGAATCAAAAGTATATTGTGAGATTCACTCGCATAAGATTAGCATTGAGCAAATCAAGAAAATAAATCCCATCGGTATAATTCTTTCCGGTGGACCGATGAGTGTTTACGACAGCGACTCTCCAACTCTTGACAAAGAAATTCTCATGCTTCACAAACCAATATTGGGTATTTGTTACGGACTCCAAATTCTTTGTAAGAATTTAGGTGGAAAAGTGGAACCTGCAAAGGATCGTGAGTACGGTAAAGCCGAATTAAGTATTGAAGGGGAATCCTCACTTTTTGCTGATGTAAAAAACGATTCGATTGCATGGATGAGTCATGGAGATTTTCTCACACATTTGCCTCAAGGATTTCAAGTTATCGGAACATCCCAGCACTCGCCAATCTGTGCAATCGAAAACAACAAGCAGAATATTTATGGTGTTCAGTTTCATCCCGAAGTAATTCACACCGAAGAAGGGTTAAAAATCATTAAAAACTTTCTATTCAAGATTTGTCAGGCAAAAGGGGATTGGACATCGCAAAATTTTATTGAAGAAGCTATTTATAGAATTAAATCTGCCGTTGGTAATTCTAAAGTTATATGTGCATTAAGCGGTGGTGTCGATTCAACAGTGGCTGCAATATTAGTTGAAAGGGCAATTGGTGAAAAACTTGTTTGTATTCACATAGATAATGGTTTAATGCGAAAGAATGAAAGCGATGAAGTGGAAAAATTATTCAAAGATGAGTTTCATATTCAGTTTATAAGAATTGATGCATCCAAAATATTTTTATCAAAACTAAAAGGAATTTTTGATCCTGAGCTTAAAAGAAGAATAATAGGAAATACTTTTATAGAAGTTTTTGAAGCCGAAGCAAAAAAAATTGAGGGTGCTGAATTTCTTGTACAGGGAACTTTATATCCGGATGTTATTGAATCAATATCCGTTAAAGGTTCTTCGGCAACAATTAAAACTCATCATAATGTTGGCGGGCTTCCCCCAAAAATGAATTTGAGGTTAATCGAACCCTTCAGAGAATTATTTAAAGATGAAGTTAGAGAAGTCGGCAGAAGTTTGAATATTCCAAATAATTTTATTGAAAGGCATCCCTTTCCAGGTCCCGGTTTAGCTGTTAGAATAATTGGCGAGATAACAGAAGATAAATTAATTTTGCTTCGTGATGCAGATGATATTTTCATCAATGAAATTAAAAATGCAGGAGTTTACAATAAAATTTGGCAGGCGTTTGCAGTTCTTCTTCCAATTCAAACTGTTGGAGTGATGGGTGATGCCCGTACATATGAAAATGTATTATCTCTACGTGCTGTCACTTCTGTTGATGGAATGACCGCTGATTGGTATAAGTTCGACTATGATTTGCTTGCAAAAATATCTAATACAATTATAAATAAGGTTCGAGGAATCAACCGTGTTGTTTATGATATCAGTTCAAAACCGCCTTCAACAATAGAATGGGAATGAACCGTGGATAAGGATTTGAAACTCAAACAAAAACTCATTTCGATTTTAGATTATAAAACACAGCGAAAATATTTGCATGCCATACAAATCTGCGAAAAACTGATCGGGGAATATCCAGCTAATGCAGAAATTCATTACGAATTGGCTGAATTATATGAACTTTCGGGAAATCTAAATTCTGCATTTCATTTGTTAGAGAATTATCTGGATAATAATCCTAAAGATAAAGATTTACGAATTTATTACGGGCAATTTCTGCTTAAACACCAATTGTGGAATAAAGCCATTGAAATATTTTCTCCGTTTGCTCCTGAGGAAAAACCTATCACATTATTCTTTTTGGGACATTGTTATTTCATGCTGAAGGATTTTGAATTAGCAAGAATAAATTTTTTAAGTTTTTTATCATTGGAATCAGATAGTGAATTGGTTTACGAATCATATATTTATCTTGCGAAAATTGAAATTGAGATTAAAGATTTTGAACAGGCATTAAGTTATGCAAAGCAGTCAGAAACATTTTACAATTCCCATTGGGAATTAAATTTAATTCTTGCTATATGTTTTTACAATCTTGGTATGGATGCTCATGCCGTTCTATCAATAGAAAAAGCTATAAAGCTTAATCCCAAAGCAATTGGATCATATGAATGGGCGGGAAGAATATTCCTTCGTTCGAAAGATTATCTTAAAGCAGAAAAGTATTTTATAAAGTTTGTGGAATCTTCAGATGAAGTTTCTGCTGATACCTACACTCAGTTAGGAGAGGCATGTTACAATACTAACAATACGAACTTAGCACTAAACTATTTTGAACTTGCGCTTAGAATTGATCCTCTAAACACAAATGCCATTATTGGTAAAAAGAATCTACTGGAAAAAACTAAAACAAAAATGCATAAAGATGCTTAGAAAATTATCGTTTTTAATTTTAGCTGTTTCTTATATCATTCTCGCTCAAACCAGCATTGAAATAAATAAAAAGTTTGAACAGGCAGTAAAAGATTTTGATGAGGCAAGATGGACTTCTTCCCTGAGTAACTTTAATAAAATCGTAAATGAATACGAATTAAATTCGAAGACCTCCATTTCATTACTATTCATTGGCAAGGTCAACGTAGAATTAAAAAACTATATAGGGTCTGAGCATTATCTCCTCCGGCTATTAAACGAATTTCCCCAAAGCAAGTTTACTGATGAAGCTAAAATAACCTTATCAAAAGTATATTTTGATAAAAAAGATTATCCAAAATCATTTTGGAAATTGTGTGATATTATTGTTAATTCTGAAAACAAAGAGAATAAGAGTTTAGCAAGGATTTCGGCTGAAAGTATTGCTTTGAACTATTTGTCTTCTGCAGAAATAAATTCGATTTATGATTCAACCAAAATTATAACAATCAAACCGTTTTTACTTTTAACAAGCGGGAAAATTTATCTGGCAAAGAATAATTTTCAAGTTGCATCGGAAACATTTGCAAAATTATTACGCATTTATCCTGATTCACCTGAAACGGAAGAAGCTCGAAATTTATCTGTAAAAACTTCGGCACTAGAGGAAGGTATTGATAAACCAGACATTATTGGAGTAATCTTACCGCTTTCTCCAAGTTCGTCATCCTTAGCCGCTTCTGAGATTTTGGAGGGAATTAAGTATTCATTATCGGAATTCAATGAGGGGCGTGAAAAGAAAGTTGGAATTCTGATTCGTGACAGTGAGCTTAATCGTAGTAAATTAGCAGCAATTCACGATGAGTTTAAAGAAATTGAAAATTTAAAGTGTATCATTGGTCCAATATTCAGCTCGGAAGTAAAAGATGCTCTTGAAATATTTGAAGATATTGATGCACCAATAATTTCCCCAACTGCTACGGATGATTATCTCACAGATTCGCATCAAAATTTTTTTCAGGCAAATCCTTCCTTCATTTCACGCGGAAGATTGATGGCTCAATATGTTTACTTTGTTGGTAATAAAAGGAAAATAGCAATTCTAAATGCCGTTGATGGATATTCTCCAATATTAAGCAGCAGCTTTGCCCAAGAGTTTGAAAGATTAGGTGGCAGAATTGTTTTGCGCGAATCGTATAAAAGCAGAAGTGTTGATCTAAATGAGCAAATGAAAAAAAATTCTGAGTCTCTTAATCAAATTGAGGGATTATACATTCCACTTGCTGATAAAGTTGATATTCCTGTAATTGTATCCTTTTTATCCCAGACAAAACTAAATGTTCCTATTTTTGGTGATCAGGATTGGATGAGTTCATCAGGAATGGAATCAGCTTCAGTTCTAGATAATAATCTAATATTTTGTTCTGATTATTTTATAAGGTTTGATGATCCTGAATATCAAAATTTTAGTAAAAATTTCTTTTCCAAGTCAAATATGAATGCAAATAGAAATGTGCTTTACGGTTATGATGCTTTGAAGTACATCCTGACAATTATGCGAACAGCATTCGCAGCTGTAAGCGGTATTAAACAAAAAATGATGTCGGGTATAATGGTAACCGGAATCCATAACAATGTTTGTTTTGATTCAAGCCGAATAAATAAATATTTAAACATCGTTCGATACTCAAATGGAAAATTTGAGCTGATAGATAAGTTCAAACTTAACAATTGATTTAGAGGTTATTATCTTAACAATAAAAGATCTTCCTTCAGAGGATAGACCGCGTGAAAAATTGAAAAAACTTGGCGCTGCAGGTCTTACCGATTCAGAATTAATTGCCATAATTTTCAGAACCGGAAGAAAAGGCAAGTCGGTTTTATCAATAGCTCACGAACTGATTCAAAAATATGAAAAAATTGCTGGCTTAGTATCGCTTCCTCTGTCTGACTTAAAAAAAATTTCCGGTATCGGCGAAGATAAGGCGATTAGCTTATTAGCAGCATTTGAAATTGGGAGGAGAATGCAATCGCAGAGTAAATGGTCAATGGATAAAAAAATAACCTCACCGAAAGATATTGCAGAATTCTTTGTTCCCACTTTGCGTGATGAATTAAAAGAAAAATTTATTGTAGTCTGTCTTAATAGTGCAAATAAAGTTACTAGGTACGAAACTATTTCCGTGGGCAGCTTAAACTCAAGTGTTGTTCATCCAAGAGAAATATTTAAGTTTGCAATTGAAAATTCATCTGCCAGTATAATACTCATTCATAATCATCCCAGCGGAAATCTTGAACCAAGTCAGGAAGATATTTCCATCACAAAAAAAATAGTTGAAGCGGGAACAATTTTGAATATTAGTGTGTTGGATCATATAATTATAGGCGGAAACTCCTTTACCAGTATGGTAGAGAGAAGACTAATGTGAGGATAAAATCGCTTAACAAATGTGGTTTTTCTTGGATTTATTCAAAATTTTCGTTAAATATAAGTTGTAATTCCAAAGAAACTATAAAAGAATCTCAAAATAATTAAAAAATGAGGTTCTGTTAATTTATTTTAATCAATAACTTATTAACAATAAAAACCGGAGGTTATACTATGAAGCTAATCAAAGCAGCAAGAAGTGCCGTACTGATCGCCACAATTGCAATATCCGCATCCTATTTAACTGGCTGCGGTGGACTTAGCGAAGCTCAATTGGAAGAATTGAGAAATCTGAGAAGTGAAGTTAGTTCACTTGAGGCCGAAGCAAAATCGTTGAAAGACGAACGTGCTAAATTAGAACGAGAAATGGCTGATAAAAATGCCAAACTGCAGCAATGTGCAAAAGACAAAGCAGAAACAACAGTTAATTTAACCAAATTACCCAAATAAGAAATTGAAATTGGAGGAAATCTTATGAAAATACATAAATATTTATTAGCCCTCATTTCTGTTATGTTTCTTCTTTCATTGACTGCATTTGCACAAGATGATAAGATGACTAAAGAGGAATGGGAAGCTGAAATGACTCGTCTTAAGGATAAAAAAGCATCCTTAATGAACGAAATCAGTGCTCTTCAGAATGAAGTTAATAATCTTAAAACCGCAAAGGTTCAAAGCTATGAAGATTGCGTGAATGAAATGTATGCAATGGTTGGTGCAACTAAAGCAGATGTTGATAATTTCAGGAAAGCTGTTAATGAACTTGATGGAAAGATAAGAAGAAATGAAGGTCCGAAAGCTGACAGGCAAAAAGATCTTAATGCACTTAAAATGAATAAGATTAGTGCGTTAGCAGAATTTTTTGATAAAGTTCATAATCAAATGCAAAGAGCATTAGATTCATGGGTTGAAGAAGAAACCACAAAGATGTACACGGTTGTTAGAGGTGATCATCTTTGGGGCATTGCAAGAAAAGCTGAACACTACGGAAATGGATTTGCTTGGCCAATGATTTATAAAGCAAATCGTGATAAAATTAAAAATCCGGATTTGATTTATCCAAAGCAAGTCTTCTCAATTCCAAAACTTACTGAAGAAGAAAAAGCTAAATACGATAAAGTTAGAAAGAATTATAAACCGGCTCCGGTTCAGTAAAAATTCTTTAATGATTTCTAATATTCAGAAAAGCCCTTGTCATTTAGATGATAAGGGCTTTTTGCATTTAAATTAAAATGACAGCATTAGAAAAAAAAATAACACTTGATAATGTAGATATGCTTAGTTTGCTCGGTTCCAATGATGCAAACTTAAAGCAGCTTGAAGATCGCTTTAATGCCGTAATAACATTTCGAGGCGAGAATGTGATTATAAAAGGGGTGAAAGAAGAAGTTGATGTTATTGAAAAAACTATTAAGGAAATGGTTTATGTGTTGAATACTAAAGGTTCTCTCATGGAATCTGACATTAAAACCATTTTAGATCTTACAATCGAAGGCAGAGAAATTATAACGCCTAAGGAATTCGATTCGATTGTTCTATACACAAAGAATGATGTAATTAAGGCAAAAACCCCAGGACAAAAAGTTTATGTAGATTCCGCATTAAAGAATGATATTTGCTTTGCTATCGGTCCCGCTGGAACTGGGAAAACCTATCTTGCAGTTGCTATAGCTGTTGCTGCATTAAAGAAAGGGATAGTTAATCGAATTGTTCTTGCACGGCCTGCAGTTGAAGCTGGTGAAAGTTTAGGATTTTTACCTGGTGATTTCCGTGAAAAAATTGATCCATACTTACGACCTCTGTATGATGCGCTTGATGATATGATTCCTTCCGATAAACTAAAATTGAATATTGAAAAGCGAATGATTGAAATCGTTCCATTGGCATATATGCGCGGGCGAACGTTGAACAATGCTTATGTCATTCTTGATGAAGCCCAAAACGCAACTGATTTACAAATGAAAATGTTTTTAACACGCCTTGGTGCAAATTCCAAAGCGATTATAACAGGTGACATTACTCAGATTGATCTTCCACTCAAAACGATTAGCGGATTAGTTCAGGCCAAAGAAATTTTAAGAGGTATTGATGGTGTTGGATTTGTTTACTTAGACAAATCGGATGTAGTACGGCATAAGCTGGTTAAGGATATTATTGATGCTTACGAAAAATTTCGTAACACAGAGAGCTTGTAAGTTATTTTATTGTTGTTTTACTCTCATTCCAAAATTTATCCATTTCAGCTAAAGAAGATTCGTTGGGTGAACTTCCTTTAGCCCTAAGTTTTTCCTCAACGAATTTAAATCGCTCGATAAACTTACGGTTTGTTTTCCGCAACGCATTCTCGGGATTTACACCTAAAAATCTGGCATAATTAACTAGCGCAAAAAATACATCTCCAACTTCACTTTCTAATTTTGTATTTAGTTCCTCATTATTTTTTAGTTTTTCATTTTGAATTTTTAACTCCTCAATCTCATGCATTTCTTCAATTTCTTCGATTACCTTTTTCCAAACATCACTTTTATTCTCCCAATCGAAACCAACTTTAGCTGCCTTCTCCTGCAGTCTGTGTGCTCTCTGCAGTGCTGGTAAATTTTCCGGCACACCTTCCAAAACCGAATCTCTTCCTTCTTGTAATTTTATCACCTCCCAATTTTTCTTAACATGATCGGCGCCAATTACTTTGGTATCTCCAAAAACATGAGGGTGTCTTCTTATTAATTTTTCGGTGATGCTGTCAATCACTTCATCAAGAGTAAATTTATCATCACCTTCGGCTATAACGCTATGAAACACAACGTGAAGTAAAAGGTCACCTAATTCCTTTTTAAGCTCATCTGCATTGTTATTATCAATTGCTTCAATGACTTCGTGGACTTCTTCAAGAGTTGCATGCTTTATTGAGTCGTTAGTTTGCTCTCGATCCCAAGGGCATTCTTTTCTTAACCTTTTAACAATATCAGCAAATTCGTTAAATTTAGTCGAGTTCATTCAAATTTCTTCCAAAAATAATTATACGTTTGGCAAAATGATTTTCAATTCAAACTTAACAAAAACTTTTTCACAAAAGAAAAGGATATAAAATGATTGAGGAAAAAATATCTCAGCTCGGATTTACACTTCCGACTGCACCTAAACCGTTAGCTTCTTATGTTCCGACTGTTAAAGTCGGTGATATGGTTTTTACTGCAGGACAGCTTCCAATTTTAGATGGCAGCTTATCATTTAAAGGTAAACTCGGTAAGGATTTAAATGAAGATGAAGGAAAAAAAGCCGCTCAACTTTGTGCATTGAATTGTTTAAGTGTGATAAAATCTGAAATAGGAACTCTCGACAACATAAATAGAATCGTTAAACTTACTTTCTTTGTAAGCAGTGCGGAGGGGTTTATAAATCATCCTCAGGTTGCAAACGGTGCTTCTGATCTGATAAAGGAAATTTTTGGTGAGAATGGAAAGCATGTCCGCAGCACGGTTGGAGTTGCGGAACTTCCCTTAAATGCACCCGTCGAAATTGAAATGATTGTCCAGGTTAAATAATTCAATTCAAAGTTTTAATATTGTTATATTTGTAATGATTAGTTTATAATTTTATCATCAAAAAATATTAGTTATTTCATAATTGATCTATTATTCTTGAAATTATGCTTTACATTGCATTGATTTTGTTTAACGTTTTACTTAAAATTTGAGTAATAAAAGAGGAATAAAATGAAAAAGATGATGTTTTTGCTTGCTGTATTTATTTCGATAAATGTTTCTGCTCAGTTTAAAGAACCAGGTTTTCCAACTCAGAGTGTAAAAGATGGAATTATTGATCAGAGTTCCAATTCTTTATTTGGTTTTTTAAATTCAGATAATTTTATGATGAAACATTCCTATAATTTATCTTATTCAAGTTTTGGTAATCAAGGATTGGCTTTAGGAATGTACACAAACAGTATGATTTTAAAATTAGCTGAAAACATGAATGTTCAAGTTGATGCAAGTATTGTTCATTCACCTTATTCCACCTTCGGTAAAGATTTTCAAAATCAATTGAACGGATTTTATTTAACTCGTGCGGCATTTAATTATAAGCCGTGGGATGATGTTTTCATTTCAATTCAGTACAGAAATTTGCCTATGTCTTATCATTATTCTGATTATGGATTTTATTCAAATAGGTTTTATAACCCTTTCTTTCAAGAAAGTTTTTTTGAGAGATAATTTTTATTAAAAAGTTTCAACAAGTGTTATATCGAGAATAAATTTGTGAAGGGAAATATTTCTACAAGTTCAAATACCAAACCAAACAGTAAAAATTCATCGTTTTCGAATATCATCCTGATTACATTAATTGTATTCCTTTCTGCTATTATAATTTTTCTTGCTTATTCTTTGTATATGAAAATCCAAAACATTTCTGAAAGCAAAAATAAATTTGAGCAGAATAAACCTTCGGCCATTATACAAGTTGAGGTGTTAAATGGATGTGGAGTGGAAGGGGCAGCAGCGAAGTTTACAAATTATCTTCGGCAAAAAAACTTTGATGTTGTGCAGGTAGGCAATTTTAGATCCGATACTATCGAAGAAACAATAGTAATTGATCGATCGGGAAATACAGCTAATGCAGAAAAGCTTGCCGATGTGCTGGGCATCGAAAAAAAGAATATTATCCAGCAGTTAAATAAGGAATATCTTCTCGATGCTACGCTTGTTATTGGTCGTGACTACAGTAAACTTAAACCACTTAATTAAGGAAAAAATTTGGAATCTTCCCAACTTGCAAACAAAATAGCCGAGTTAATTTTTAATAAAAAAGGATATGATGTTAAAATTCTTAATTTGCGTAAGCTAACTACGATTACCGATTATTTTGTTATTTGCACCGGTGATTCCGATACTCAAGTGAAAGCTATTGCTGATGAAGTGGATAAGGAAATGCGTGATGAGGGAATTAAACCATGGCATACTGAAGGTTATCAAGCATTAAATTGGGTTCTTATTGATTTTGTTGATGTTGTAGTACATGTATTTAAAAAGGAGATAAGAGAGTTTTATAATCTGGAAAAATTGTGGGGTGATGCTCCAACTGTAGAAGTTGTTGATCCATTATTGAAAATGGAGAATACTGTAATTCCAAAAGTTAAAAGAACTCGTAAAAAAGCTTAGTATCAGGTATTGCTCACATAATATTTTTCTTTCTTTTAATTCCTTACTTAAGATTGGTTTGAATCCTTGAAAAAATATCTTGCCGAAATATTTATTGAAGCATCCCAAAAACTTGAATACCTGCAAAGCATTAAGTTAACTTTCGATGTCCCCAAGAATGAATCTCAAGGTGATCTATCATCAAATGCCGCTCTGCTTCTTTCAAAACAGCTTAAGAAACCACCGCGAAAGATTGCTGAAGAAATCCTTTCATCACTTGTGATTGATAAGAACATCATTGAAAAAACCGAAATTGCCGGACCTGGGTTCATTAATTTTTATTTTACACCAATCTTCATTGCGCAATTAATAAAATCCATTCTCGCCAATCTGGATTTTTATGGCAAATCAGAAAAATACAAGGGTAAGAAAGCAAATGTTGAATTTGTTTCTGCTAATCCGACTGGTCCGCTTACAGTTGGTCACGGACGAAATGCTGTGGTGGGGGATACACTTGCAAATTTATTAGAATGGGTTGGATACGATGTTGATCGTGAGTATTATTTTAATAATGCCGGAAGGCAAATGCGTGTTTTGGGTGATTCTGTAAAGCAGCGTTATTTAGAATTACTGGGTAATAAAATTGATTTTCCGGAAGATTACTATCAAGGTGAGTACATTAATGAAATTGCAAAAAAGTTAGTAACCGAATACTCTGATAAGTTGATTGATGAAAAACCGGAAGGAATTTTTAAAGTTAAAGCTGAACAAGAAATTTTCACTGAGATAAAAAACACTCTAAGACGACTTGGAATAATTCACAAAATATTTTTTAATGAAAATACTTTGTATGAAGATGGAAAGATAAATGAAGTTATAGAGGAGTTTAAGAAAAAGGATTTGTCTTATGAAAAAGATAACGCAGTTTGGCTTAAACTTTCTCAGCTTGGAAATGAGCAGGATAAGGTGATAATTAAAGCAACCGGTGAGCCGACATACAGATTGCCTGATATCGCCTATCACATAACAAAGTTCAAGCGTAATTACGATCTGATGGTTGATATTTTTGGTTCTGATCACAATGCAACTTATCCCGATGTTCTTGCCGGACTGAAAGCATTGGGCTACGACGACAGCAAAGTAAAAGTGTTGATTCACCAATTTGTTACGATTACAGAGAATGGTGAGATTGTTAAGATGTCTACACGCAAAGCTAATTATGTTACCCTCGATCAGTTGGTGGATGATGTTGGTGCTGATGTTGTGCGATATTTTTTCAATATGCGGAACATATCTTCTCACATGAACTTTGATCTCACGCTTGCAAAGAAGCAGTCGGAAGAAAACCCGGTTTTCTATTTGCAGTATGCTTATGCGAGAATCTGCTCGATAATCAGAATGGTGGAAGGTGAAAGATTAAAACCTTCAACGGAAAATTTGAGATTACTAACTACAAATGAAGAACAAGCACTTTTGAAAAAGCTTCATCAATTTGAAAATGAAATACTTCTGAGTGCAAAGTTTTACGAAACACATAGGATTTGCGTTTATCTTGAAGAATTAGCCGCTGCGTTCCATAAGTTTTATACTTTTTGCAGAATACTCGGTTCGGAAAAAAAATTGGCCGAAGCGAGATTAGCATTAGCTGTTGCAACTCGTGCGGTTATTAAAAATGGGCTGACGATTTTGGGTGTGTCGGCACCAGAGAAGATGTGAAGAAAATAATCAAAAATCCGCCAGCGCAACCGTAGCAGCATAAATCTGGTTTGCACCCTCTTCCAGCAATACTTTTCCGCATTCGTTAATCGTGGCACCTGTAGTCATCACATCATCAACGAGTAAAACGTTTTTCCCTTTTACTTTTTGTGTCTTCCGAACTTTAAAAGCTCCCTCAACATTTTCTTCACGTTCTTTCAGTGTCTTTGTTGTCTGAGATTGAGTAAAACGCATTCTTTTAATGACATTGGATTTTACTGCCATTGAAGTCTGAGCTGAAATACCTTTTGCAATGTAATATGACTGATTAAAACCTCGCTCGGCTTTTTTTAAATGATGAAGTGGAATTGGAATGATAATGTTTATGTTCCAGCTTTGAAACTGAGATTTGAAATGTTTTCCCAAACTTTTGCCGAGAAAAATTCCAATGTGGAATTTCTTATCGTACTTTAGTGCGTGAACTATATGCTGTAGCTCCTTATCTTTTTCAAAAATGTATTGAGAAACAAAACCGGAAACTATTCGCTTACTCTCGTATTTTCTTTGATACTCGGATTTGATGAACTCGGGATCGGCACGTTTTATTTTTGAAAGACATGAGTTGCAAACGGTTTTTTCGACAGTTGCTAATTTGTTCTGGCATGATGGGCAGAATCTCGGAAGAATAAAGTCGAGTAATTCAGTAAAGTAGTTTTTATTCATAATTGAATTATGGGCTTAAAGTCATGCTGAATTTATTTCTCCAAAGGAGTCCTTCGGACAGCATCTTTCCCAAGCAAAATAATGGAGATTCCGAAACAAGTTCGGAATGACAGTATATGATCCATTAAAGCATTCCTTCGCGTTTACGAACAAACCACTCTATCCCAAATAAAAGGATAATTGCGATCAAAAGAAATTCATTTGACCAAAGCGAGTATTCTTTTGTGTCAATTTTCTCCTTTGAGGATTTGTTATTCAGATCACTCAAAAGATTGAATAAAGATTTATATTGATCCGGCTCAAAATATTTACCACCTGAAACATTGGCAAGAGTGTTTAAGAATTCATAATCCATTCCGGGATTCATCATTTCAATATCAATTTCACCGATGTTAAATAAACCGTTATCATTTCCGAGTAATTTATTATTCAGTTTTACTTCGCCAGCAAAAGAATAATTGCCCGGTTTATTTGCCTGAAGCACTCCTTCATACAAGCCGTTTCCCAAAGAATTAAGATTTAACTCAAATTTATCTTTATCATTTTTAACTTTGACCTTCACCTCAGCATCTGAAACAGGATTGAAAGCATCGTCATAAATTTGTGCTGTGAATTCCACTTCCTCTCCCAATGAAAATAACTTCTTCAAAGTCTTAATTTGAACCCGCTTTTTATCATCGGGGCTGTTAAGCCATCTTATACTGTTGAGAATAAATCTATCAAATAGATCTTGATCTTTAAGTGCAGTCTGCAACTTCCATTTCCAAATATCTTTTGCAAGAACAGCAATGGACCTTTGGCTGCCCAACTTTCGTGTAAGAATTAGTGGTTTGTTAGTGGGTACATTATTCACTTTTGCTTTTGCAACAACATCACTTTCAGTTTTAGGGTTAATTTCCGAAAAGGGTTGATAAACCGGCGGCAGATTGTTCCAAGCAGCAATCGGATCAGAACTCTTATTCTGCAATAATGGATTCTTTGATTGATCAGATGAAACATTCGGTTGTACTTCTAAATAACTATTTCCAACATTATTCGATACGAATGGTAAATCTTTTTTAAGCTGATTTAGTTTTGCAAAGTCGGTGCTGCCCGATAGAACAAAAAAGTACGGAATGTTTTTTTCTGAAATCAGGAAAGCAGCTTTATTTAGTAGCTCTGGAGAAGTTTCTTTTGAAGGAAACCCAATCAGCATAAGAATATCGGCGCTGTCTAAAAGTTTCTCGCGATTATTTTGTTCAAGATATTTATTAACACCAATTTGTGTTATCGAATTGACAGAAAGATTGTTATCCGTTAGGAGAGTGTTTTTAATAAACGATAAATCCGAAGATGGACTTCCTGCCAAGAGCAATACCTTGACTTTATTACTTAGCACATTTATGTAAAATACTTTTTTATTATTTGCTTTTGAATACTCACCTTCAAGTGCCGACAATGATATTGCTAATTTTTTTTCTCCGCTGGTTTTGGGAGTATAACTTAATTGAATGTTCTGAATCCCGTCACTACTTAGTGTAATATTTTGCTGCTGCAGCAGAATATCATTTTCATAGAAAGAAAGATTGATATTCCTATTTGCAAATCCTTCATTCAGAATTGTTGCAGAAAGGAAGGTTGGGTTCTCAGCATAAATAAATTCATTAAACAGTACATTTTTTATTTCAACATCTTTTCGTTTGGTTGTATCTCCAACTCCAATAGTAAAAACGGGAATTCCGATTTTCTCGGCGGTGTAAATAGGATTAGAACCATCAGTTATCACTCCATCGGTTAAAATTACAGCGCCTGAAATATTGTTTTTATCGCTTGCGATATTTTCAAAAATATTTGAAAAATTAGTAGAACCCTCGTTAAATGAAATTTTATCAAAGCTGTCAGGATTTATATCAACAATTTTAGAACCGAATGATTTCAGATGCGTGCTGCTAATTAGGTCTGTCTGCTTCAATTCACCAACAACACCTAAAATCTTCTTGTTCTTTTCTGAACCATCTTCAGCTAAAATAGATTTTGAGTTATCTACAAAAAAAAGAGTCACGGGTCTTAGAATATTCCTTTTTATAATTGTTAATGTGGGTTCAAAAATTGCAAGGAGCAGCAGACTTAAGGACAATATTCTAACTACAGTTAGAAGAGTTTTTTTTAACTTTGAAATTTGCGGGACTGTATAGCGATAAATAAAGACCGTGAATCCAATGAATAGGATAACTGCAAGAATAAATAGAACCGGATTAAAGGTCAGAGAGATTTTTAGATTATCAATGCCAAACATCAGATTGAAAGATTTCCTTTCAGTACAATTACTGCTTTGCCAGATATATACAACTCTTTTTTCAAAGAGTTGAAGATTACGCCAACTCTTCCTTTTCTTCCGATAAAATCACCTTGTTCAAATGTTGCTTTAAAATCGTTTTTCGATTTATCTAATAAGCTGAGTTTTTTAAGTACTAAAAGAAGTGGACCATTAGTTGAGCCTGTAACCGGATCTTCGTTTATTCCGTAATAAGGTGCAAAGCAGCGGCTGTGAGCGTAATTATTTTGTTCAAGCGTTTCAAGAGTGTAAGCGACGATAATCCTAAACTCCTTTTTTGTTTTGCCAAGTTTTAAAAGAGTGTTAAAATCCGGTTCACTGTTTCTTAATACCTTTAAACTATTTACATGAATATAACAAGTCTCGTGATTCACAATTATAATAGATAAATCTTTGTTGATCGCATTCGTCTTCAATCCAAGAACTTTAAATAATTCTCCACTTGAGTTTTTATAAATAGAAATTTTGGGAATTGGAAGCTGCATGTAATAACTATTTTTCTCACGAAAGCAATTCAGAATTCCTGATAGCGTTTCAAATTTAATTTGCTGTCTTTCTTTTAGCAATTTTTTCTGTGTTAGAAAGTGAAGAGAAGCAAGGGTTGCATGCCCGCATAATCTAACTTCAGTAGTTGGAGTGAACCACTGCAATTTATAGTCAGCAATATTAGATTTGGAAATGAACGCTGTTTCGGAGAGATTCATCTCTCTTGCAATTAGTTGTTTTTCCTTTACGTTTAAGTCGTCAGCAAAACATACCGCAGCTGGATTACCTTTGAATGGTGAATCGGTAAACGCATCTATCTGAAAAATCTCAAGCTTTTTCATTCATCAAGTTCTCTATTTTCCAGTTTTTCATTTTATTAAAAGTGTCATAGTCAGTTAAGTCAAAATGAATAGGAGTTATTGAGACATAATTTTTACGAATAGCAACTTGATCAATATCAGCATTAGTGTCAACCTCTAAAAGTTTACCGGTCAGCCAGTAATACCCTATGTTATAAGGATCTTTCCTTTCCTCATAGATATCATCCCATTTTGATTTTCCCTGCTTAGTCAAAATGATTCCCGCAATTTCTTGTTCGGGAACGTCAGGTACATTAACATTTAACATAGTACCAAGAGGGAGTTTATTATCTTTCATTTTTAATGCTAGCTGTTTAGCCAACTTTGCAGCATAGCTAAAATTTTTGGGAATATGGTTGGTAACCGAAATGGCAAAAGAGGGAACATCCATTATAGCTGCTTCACGAGCGGCTGAAACAGTTCCCGAATAGATAATATTTATCGCTGTATTCGATCCATTATTTATGCCAGAGATCACTAAATCCGGCGGTTCTTTCATAATATTTCTAATTCCCATCTTAACACAATCTGCTGGCGTTCCATCAACCGCATAACCAAAGAAGTCTCCATTCTTGAAATAGGGAGTTACTCTTAACGGTATTTTCATTGTGATTGCATGCCCGACAGCACTTTGTTCATATTGCGGTGCTACAACCGTGACATCGGCAATTTCTTTTAATGATTTGACAAGAACAGAAATTCCTAATGAATCTATTCCATCATCGTTTGATACTAAGATTTTCAAGCGGCTCCTAAATTTTTTGGGTTAAACAAGGACGACTAAGGATGTAAAACACATCACTAATTTACACACTTTCAATTTAATTTTGGATTGGTAAAATCACCGAAATCTCGCTTCATTTGCAATCATTTAACTTCTAAAATGATTGTGATTTTCACAACTGATTATTGAACAGAATAAAATTTACTTAAATTTGTCCGTCAATTTTATGGAAAATGAAACTACAGATGCTGATTCTTAGATCAAGTTTACTCAACCGATTTCCACAAATTATTTTTGGTTTTTCAACAAAGATTGGTTTGAACAGAGATCATCCTTACTATTTTAACATGTCTTTTTCCGTGCAGGATTCCAAAGAAAACGTTTTAGAAAACAGAAAAAGTTTTTTTAAAAGATTGGGTTTAGGCGAAAATAGTGTTGCAACACAAAATCAAGTTCATGGCGATACTGTTACTTATGTTGAATCGGGCATAAACTACGGCGAAAGTGATGCGATGATTACCGATAAATCCGATATAGGTTTGGCAATTAGTAGTGCTGACTGTCCGGCAATTTTTTTATATGATACTGAGAACAAATTAATTGCTGCGGTTCACTCCGGCTGGCGAGGAACTGATAAGAAAATTCTACTGAAAGTTCTTACTAAACTGGAAACTGATTTTAAGTCCAAACCCAATAATATTATAGCATACATTTCTCCATCAATTAGTCAAAGAAATTATGAAGTGGGGGAAGAAGTTGCTTTGTTGTTTGATGAAAAATATTTTGTAAAGCGAAATTCTAAATATCTTCTGAATCTTCAATACTTAAATAGGGATTTAATGCTTAGCTATGGGCTTCTTAAAGACAATATTCAAGTTTCGCCTTTGTGTTCTTTCGAAATGAACGATCTTCTTCACTCTTACAGAAGAGATGGTGAGCTTTCAGGAAGGGCTTTCGGTGTTATTGCGATGAAATCTAAGTTATGAAGAATGAAAACTTAAAAATATTTGTCATCTTTAGTCTTATTTGTTTGGCTTGGGGATCAACCTGGAGTGTGATAAGATTAGGACTTGAATCGCTTACTCCATTTATCTCGGTTGGTTTAAGATTTACTCTGGCATCTATTTTAATTCTAATCATAATGAAATTTAGAAATGTTCAAATTCAAACTGATAAAATTTCGTTTTGGCTTTATTTAATTATGGCTTTTGGATCATTTGTAATTCCCTTTGGATTAGTTTATTGGGCAGAGCAATTTGTTCCATCAGGGCTTGCATCTGTATTATTTGCGGTGTATCCATTTTTTGTAGTATTGTTTTCGTATTTCGCAATTCCTTCAGAAACAATTGGTTTTTATAAAATCTTTGGAATCGTTTTTGCGTTCATGGGAATTGTAACAATTTTTTACGATGGTTTGAATTTAGATGTTGCTTCGTACATCTGGGGTATGTCTGCAATAATTTTAAGTGCTATTATGCAAGCGGGTATTGCAGTGACTTTGAAGAAGCACGGACATCATCTCCATCCTCTGTCAATGAATTTCATTCCAATGATTGTTGCTGGAATTTCTTTGGTGATAATTGGAGTAATAGTTGAAGATTCTTCAAAATTAGTTTTTGATTCTAAAGCTTTTTTCTCCATCGTTTATCTTGCCGCATTTGGAACCGTATTAACTTTTACTTCATATTACTGGCTGCTAAAGCGGGTGAGTGTTATTTTACTGTCACTTATAGCATTCATAACTCCCGTCATAGCACTTATAATAGGTTGGATATTTTTTCAAGAAAAATTATCTAATCGTGTTTTATTTGGAAGCATATTAGTTTTAATCGGATTATTATTTGCAAACTTTATCAGCTTCAAAAAGATGTGGGGATATAAATTAATAAAGAGTGAATCGTCATCAAATTAGAAAGAAAATTGGGATTGAATTATGAATAATATTATTAGAATTAAGAAAGCCACATTTTACGGTTATCATGGTGTGCTTTCTGAAGAACAAAGTGTGGGCGGAAAATTCGAAGCAGATGTTGATATTCATACTGATTTTTCTGAAGCAGCTAAAAAGGATAGTTTGAAACAAACAATTGATTATAATGCTGTTTACAAATTTCTTTACAAAATGGCTCTTGATCAAAAGTATTATTTAATAGAATCGCTGGCTTCAAGAATTGCTGATGAACTATTGAGGAATTTTCTAAAAATTGAAAAAGTGAACGTCAGAGTTAGGAAAAATAATCCCCCTCTAGGCGGTGTTGTAGATTGTGTTGAGGTTGAAGTTGAGAAAAGCCGGTCTGAGTTACTCTAAATCAATTTCAAACAAAAGAAGACGAAACAGTAATCTTGCATTTATTGCACTTGGATCAAATAAAGGTGAACGCATAAGCTATTTAAGGCAGGCGGTTTCTAACCTGAGAAATAATTCTAAAATTGATTTGACGACAATTTCATGCGTTTATGAAACAAAACCTTATGGAAATTTGAAACAAGCTAATTTTTTAAATGCAGTCATTCAAATCAAAACATCTTTTTCACTTGCCAAATTGTTTGAGTATCTTAAACAGTTAGAATTTAAACTTGGCAGAGAAGAAACAACTAAATGGGGTCCAAGAGAAATAGATCTGGATATTCTTTTTTTTAACGATACTATTATTAAGGATCAAAATCTAACTGTACCCCATTACGGAATTCAGGATAGAGATTTTGTTTTAGTTCCTTTAAATGAAATTGCTCCGGATTTATTTCATCCTGTTTTAAAGCAAAAAATTAGTGATATTTGCACTGAAGATATTTCCAAGAACATCATTCGAAAAACCAGATTAAAAATAAATTGAAGGTCAGGAGAAAATATTGGACGGGATTTCTCAAGTAAAATATATAGCAATCGAAGGCGTTATAGGGGCAGGTAAAACTTCACTGGCAAAGAAGGTGAAGGACAAACTTGGTGCGCAGCTAATTGTAGAACAATTTGAGGTGAATCCATTCCTCGAAAATTTTTACCTGGATCGAAAGCGATACGCATTTCAAACACAAATGTTTTTTCTTGTGAACAGGTTTAAGCAGCAGCAGGAACTTAATCAAGAGAATTTATTTACCGAACATCTCGTGTGTGATTACCTATTCGAAAAAGATAGAATTTTTGCTTATCTAAATTTAAGCGGGGAAGAGCTAAAACTGTATGAATCGTTGTTTCCTTTGCTTGCTCGAAGTTTGCGAAAACCGGATCTGGTCGTATATCTGCAGTCTGCTGTTGATAGACTGATGTACAATATCAAAAAGCGTGGAAGAAAAATTGAGAGAAACATAACACGCAGCTATATCGAAGAATTGAGCGACGCTTATAATCATTTCTTTTTCAGATATAATACCACTCCATTGCTGATAGTTAACTCAACTGATATTGATTTTGTGAATAGTGAGCAGGATTTTGAAGAATTGTTCCGGCAAATTCTGCGTGAAGATAGAACTCTTGTGGAATATTTTCAGCCAGAAACGAAGAGATTGCCATGATGAGACTTTTGATCTATGCGATTTTATTTTACATTATTTGGAAATTCATTAGAGTATTTATAAAGTATTTAAGCACATCTCGTAAGGAAAATCCTGATATCAATAGTGGCAGGGAAGGACAGGCAAAATATAAAAACATTGAGGATGCTAAGTACACGGAGATTAATGATGAAGATAAGGGAAAAGATAAAGATTAAGATATAGAGCGTTTGATGAATGTCAGATAAATATTTTTATACAAATTTTATACATACCATTCTAAAAAAGTTTCTTTCCCTAAGCGAAACTAAAATTACTCCGCTAACAAATCCAAAGAATATTTTAATTATCAGGCAGCATAATCAGCTCGGCGATTTACTTGCAAGTGTTTCGCTTTTCCGCGCGATTAAAGAAAAATATCCCCAAAGTAAAGCCACTTTGATTGTAAGTCCCGTTAATTATAGCGGATTAATAAAGAATAAGTTTATTGATGTTCCTTTCATTTTCGATAAGAAAAAATTATTACTGCCGACTTATCTCTTTAAACTCTATAAAATTCTAAGAAAAGAATATGATGCAGCAATTGTTCCTGTTACCGTCTCAATTTCCTTTACCAGCAATATACTTTGTCGTTTCTCTAATTCTAAAATCAAAATAGGACCACGAAGTCTGGATGGAAAGCAAAATGAAAGTGCCTATCTGTTTAATAACCTCGTAAATATTGATTGGCGAAACTTCCCGGACTCAAATGTATCCGAAAGGATTTTAGATATTGTTCGTCCATTTGGAATAGATACCAATAATTTTCATTCAGAAATCAGTTATGACGAAAGAGATGTTGAATCAGCAAATAAATTTTTAAAGGAAATGAATGTCGCCTCCAAAGATATTCTAATTGGTTTTCATTGCGGAGCAGGAAAGAAGCAGAACCGCTGGTCGTTATTAAAATATGTTGAATTAATGCAATTGCTCAAAAACGATTTTAATGCTAAAATGTATTTGACTGGAAGCGACGCGGATGAAGAGGAAATAAGTTACATTCTGAAACATGTACCATATGCGCTGGGTTTATTTCTCAACAAGCCAATTCCGGAAGTTGCGGCTCTAATTTCCAAATCTTCTCTCTTCATCTCAAATGACACGGGAATTATGCACGTTGCCGGAACAACGAACACTCCGCAAATTTCTATTTTCGGACCGACAAATCCCTTAAACTGGGCACCGATTGGTGTGAATAAATATTACATCCGCAAATCTGATTTGATTGATGACGTTACGCTTGAAGATGTTTACGGTTTGTGTAAAAGTGTCTTAAAAAAATAAAATAAGCCGTACCAAAACTTTAATTATCTCATTGCCTCTGTCTTTGGAACACTCTCAACAAACCAACTTTCTAATTATATTTGCTACATAATTTATGAGAACGAATGAACAACATCCGTAATTTTTGCATAATTGCTCACATTGATCATGGTAAATCAACCATTGCCGATTGTTTGCTTGAAAGAACCGGTGCTGTTAGTGCTCGTGAAGCTAAATCTCAAGTATTAGATGATCTTGAACTTGAACGTGAACGCGGTATTACGATAAAATCCCACGCCATTCAAATGCATTATCAAACAAAGGATAAGAACACCTACACCTTAAACTTGATTGACACGCCGGGACACGTTGATTTTACCTATGAGGTTTCCCGTTCATTAGCCGCTTGCGAAGGTGCTTTGCTTATTGTTGACGCAGCTCAAGGTGTTGAAGCACAAACTATAAGTAATTTGTTTCTTGCTATTGATGCCGGATTAGAAATAATTCCAGTTATTAATAAAATAGATCTTCCAAGCGCCGAAGTTGAAAAAGTTAAAGGACAAATAATTGATCTAATAGGATGTCAGGACAAAGACATTTTACTCGCAAGTGCTAAAGCTAAGATTGGTATTGAAGAAATTCTTGAAGCAGTGGTGCAGAAAATTCCACCGCCCAAAGGCGATCCTAATGCTCCATTGCAGGCATTGATATTCGATTCAATTTTTGATTCTTATCGCGGAGCTATCGCTTACATCCGCGTTTTTAACGGAACGCTCAAAGTAAAAGATAAAATAAAGTTCTTCGTAATTCATGGAGAATTTGAAGCTGAAGAAGTCGGTGTACTTGGTTTAACGAAGATCAAAACAACTGAATTGGAAGCTGGTAATGTGGGTTATCTAATTGCCGGCAGCAAAGATGTTCATGATACAAAAGTCGGTGATACTGTTACACACGTAAAAAATGGTGCAAGTGAACCGCTGCCCGGTTATAAAATTGTTAAACCAATGGTTTACAGTGGGCTTTACCCAACAGATTCCGATGAGTTTGAAAATCTTCGTGATGCACTTGAAAAATTTCGGTTGAATGATTCTGCATTAGTTTATCAACCGGAAACTTCAGCAGCATTAGGATTTGGTTTTAGATGCGGGTTTCTCGGAATGCTCCACATGGAAATTGTGCAGGAAAGATTGTTAAGAGAATATGGTCAGTCAATCATTACCACGCTTCCCAATGTTGAGTATTATGTTTATAAAAAAAATGGAGAGAAGATAGTTGTAGATAACCCGGCTGAAATGCCTGCAGTTGGGGATATAGATCATGTTGACGAGCCGTATGTAAAATCGCAGATTATTTGTCCAAGTGAGTATGTAGGTAATATCATGAAGCTTGCAATGGATAAACGAGGAATTTACAAAAACACTACTTACATTGACCCAACAAGAGCTGATCTTCAGTATGAGTTTCCGCTTGCAGAAATAATTTTTGACTTTTACGATAAGCTTAAGTCAATGTCTCGCGGTTATGCATCCTTGGATTATGAATACACAGATTATAAAGAATCCGAATTGGCAAAGCTTGATATACTTCTGAATGGCGAACCCGTTGATGCTCTCTCAATGATAGTCCATAGAGATAAAGCTTATGATTGGGGAAGAAAAGTTTGTTCAAAACTGAAAGACTTAATACCACGTCAAATGTTTGAAATAAATATACAGGCAGCTATTGGTTCAAAAGTTATTTCTAAATCAGTAGTAAAGGCGCTTAGAAAAAATGTGCTCGCCAAATGTTATGGCGGTGACATTACTCGTAAAAGAAAGCTCCTCGAAAAGCAAAAAGAGGGCAAGAAGAGAATGAAGCAAGTCGGGAATGTTGAAATCCCACAAGAAGCATTTCTTGCAGTTCTTCAAATTGATGAGTAAGGTCAAGATTGATTGATCTAAGTTCTGAAAATATTACCGAATCCACAAACCATACCAGAAAACCCAGTCAATTAAAATATAAGTTAACCCGGCTTATTTTTCTTTTACTTCTAACTTTTTGTTTAGCAATTTTAATAAAAGCTTTTTTTCTGGAAGCATTCAAAATTCCCACAAACTCTATGGCAGATACGATCCTTTCAGGGGATTTCGTTCTTGTTAATAAATTTACTTATGGTATCCAAACCCCTGCTGCTATGCCCCTAACAAATATTCAATTACCAAGATTGAAACTTGTTTCTTTTAAGGAACCGCAACGCAATGATGTAATTGTTTTTCAATTTCCAGGTGAGCAATATGAAGTGAGTCCATCAAATGATATAACGATTGTTAAACGGCTGATAGGGCTGCCTGGTGATAACGTTTGGATAATTGATAAAGAAATTATTGTGAATAATTCTCGCCTAAAATATCCGGTAAAAGCCATAATTGAAAAGAAAAACGCTCGTGAATATGGAATGGTAGATGCGAACATTTTCCCCAAAGGGAAAAATTGGAACAAGGATTATTATGGACCCATTGTCGTTCCTAAAAAGGGAATGAAGATTGAAATTACTCCTCAAAATATTTGGGAATGGGAAACGACAATTAATCGTGAGTTTGGGAAAAAAGCTGTAAGTGTAGAAGGCAGCGTTGTAATGATCAACAGTAAACCATCACGTGAATATACTTTTACAAAAAATCATTATTTTGTTTTAGGCGATAACAGAGATAGGAGTTCGGATAGTAGATATTGGGGTTATGTATCGGAAGATATGATTATTGGGCGGGCAGAATATATATATTGGTCAGTAAAATCCACATTTGATTTTTGGAAAGTAACTGAAATATTTAGTTCGATTAGATTTGATCGCATTCTCAGAAAAGTTGAATAAATAAAATGATTAAATATTTTTATAAAAAAATATTAATTGAAAAATATTGCTCTAATAGCCCTTCCCTTTGGCCTGCCACCATCCTTGACTTTTGCCACAGGTGGGAAGGGTTGGGATTGGTTTTTATCTTTTGCTTCTTTATTTCATCATCAATCGCCCAAAATAAATATTACATTTACTTCAAAGATAAAGGAATTACGCAGAATCAAACACTAAATAAATTTAGTATAGAGTATCAGAAAGCATTAGAGAGCTTAAGTGACAGAAGCATTGAACGACGTAAGAAGACAATGGGTGAGGATAATATAATCACTTATGATGATTTACCAGTTAAAAAGGACTATGTTGATTTTATATTTTCGCAAGGAATTATAATTGAAAATGAGTTAACATGGTTCAATTCAGTTACTGCTTATTTAAATAACGATCAATTAAACACTCTTAAACAATTGTCCTTTGTGGATAGAATTGAACCTATTCGAGTTTTCAAATTCAAACGAGAAGAAATCATTTCAACTGAAAATTTGATAAAACCCGCATCCAGTCAGGATCAAATAAATTACGGCATGTCATTTACCCAATTAAATCTTTCGGATATTCCAATAGTTCATCAGAGGGGAATTACTGGAAGTGGAATCATCATAGGCATTTTAGATACAGGATTTAAATGGAGAGGACACGAATCACTTATCAGCACTAAAGTTATAAGTGAGTACGATTTTATTTTCAAAGATTCAATTACTGCGGATCAGTCCGGAGATTTACCAGGACAGCATAACCACGGTACTGCAGTATTTTCAGTGATTGGTGGTTATAAGGATAGTACACTTGTTGGCGTCGCTTTCAATTCATCATTTTTATTAGCTAAAACTGAGGACATAAGAAGTGAAACTCATGTTGAAGAAGATAATTATGCCGCTGCTTTAATCTGGATGGAGTCGTTAGGAGTTGATATAACTACAAGTTCACTCGGATATAATGAATTTGACGACTCAGTTTTCTCCTATAAATATTCTGACATGGATGGCAAAACTACTATTGTTACCAAAGCGGCAGAACTAGCGTTTCAACGCGGAGTGGTGACGATAACAGCAGCAGGCAATGAAGGTAACAATTCGTGGAAGTATATTATTGCGCCCGCAGATGGTTTTAATACAATTGCTGTAGGTGCAGTTGGGTCAAACAATGTGATAGCAAGTTTTAGCTCACGAGGACCAACTTTTGATGGAAGAATAAAACCTGAAAATACTGCACAAGGTGTTGCGGTTTATAGTGCATCAACGTCTGGTTTTAATATTTATGGGTATGCAAATGGAACCTCTTTAGCAACACCTATTGCTGCAGGTGTCGCATCACTTTTACTTTCAGCTCATCCGTATTTAATAAATACTCAGGTGAGGAATATTTTGATTGAGACGGCGGATAATTCATCATCGCCGAATAATGAAAGGGGATACGGTTTAATTTCTGCAAAGAGAGCAATTTCCTTTCCAAATCTTGAGGAGGTCAACAGTCGCTACAAATTGCACAAACTATTTTTCAATGAAGGTGGAATTGATCTAAGCAGTGTTAAACTTAATTATTCCACAAATGGAAAAGATTTTTTGTCTCAAACGATGACCTTCGACGGCTCTAAAAAATTTATAAGTGATTTTCCATTGCTTACTAACGGACAGACTGTTGATCTATATTTTACTTTTAAAGACAGTCTAGGTAATGAACAGAAAGAACCAAGCGACAATACTACTTATAAGTTTAAATATGGTGAATTAAATGTTTATCATAATTTGAGCATTCCTGTGCCTTATGATTACGGAACATTGAGTCAGAATTATCCCAATCCTTTTAATAATAAGACAACAATAAAGTTTAAAGCAACAGCAAGCGAACCAGCAGAGATAATTATAATTGATGCAATTGGTCAAAAAGTGAAGAAGTTATTTAAAGGATTGACAAATGCCGGTGAAAATTCTGTGCAATGGGATGGATTTACTGATTCAGGTATCGCTGCTTCAAGCGGTGTTTATTTGTACATCTTAAAAATTGGCGGAAAAGAGTACGGTAAGAAGATGATATTGCTGAAATGAAAATTGATTTGATATTTTTAATTGTAAAAATTATACATCAAGATTTAGTATGAGTAAAATTTTATTTCCCTCACAGAAAGTGTACCTGCAAAAATTTACCAGAGAAGAGGATTCTCTCATTCTTGAAATGGAAAAATTTGCACATGAAAAAAAGATTCCAATTCTGTATCCGGATTCAGCTTCATTTCTTGAGCAGATGATTCTTATTACTCGACCGAGACGAATTCTTGAAATAGGAACTGCTATTGCATATTCATCAATAAGAATGGCAAGATGCTTAAAGAAAAAAGGAATGGTTCATACCATTGAGAAAAGTGAACCCAATATTAAATTGGCAAGCGATTTCATCAAACGATCCGGTTATGAAGATAAAATTAAAATTATTTCCGGTGACGCTCTTAATATTCTTCCGGCTCTAAACAAAAAATATGATTTTATCTTTTTAGATGCCGATAAAGAAGATTATGACAAACTTTTTGAGTACAGTATGATTCTCCTTAAAAAAGGAGGAATAATTTTTATAGATAATCTTCTCTGGCATGGATATGCTGCTTCAAAGGAAGTTCCAAAAGAATATAAAACCTCAACAAAACTGATTAGAGAGTTCAATAAATTATTTACGTCGCAGGCAAATCTCAAAACTTCCATTCTTCCAATCGGAGATGGAATTGGCTTAGGAATAAAAATATAGAGTTTAAAATGATTAAAAAACTTAATATTAATGGTAATGATTTTATTAATGAAGTTGAAAAATTTTCAAAACGTTCATTAAATCGAAAAGCAGAAATGATTTCTATTTATTCTGCAGCCATTGATTCAAATCAAGTGAATGTATTTCGGGATTTATGTTTTACAGCTAAATATTTACTCGGTACAATGCGTGTAATAAAAGAAGGTGGAAATAATCCGCAAGTAAGCAGTCTTGACCATGTAAAAAAAGACTTCTCTGAAAATATTATAAAAGCGACAAATCAAATACGACAAATCATTCATGACTCCGATGAACCACTCAAAAAATATTTTGAAGAGGATTTTTTTGAGAAATCACATTCGGGTTTAACAAACTTAAACGAATTATTCGCTGATCTTGAATGTACGAAGTTGTATTTGAATTATCTCAAACACAATAGGTCAAAATAAATTTATTAGAAATATTAACAATAAAATTACTTTGCCAGCCACTTTTCCATTGCACTTAATAAATTTGTCATGGCACCAATTAAAGGTTTGTGATCGGGTTCTTCAATATGGTTTAACAGCGCCTTATGAATGTTAACGTATGCATTGTCCAATTTTTGAACAAGCTGCTGACCTTTCTTTGAAAGGCAGACGTTCATATTTCTGCGGTCAGAGGGATTTATTTCTCGTTCCATATAACCTTTTGCAACCAATCCATCAATTATTCTTGTTAATCTGCTTGCGCTTAAGCTCATTCTCTCAGCAATAGATTTATTATTAATTATTTCATTCTTGTCGAACAACTTAAGACATCTGAATTCCGATTGAGTCAGTCCGTATTGCTGTGCAAACAATGTTTCTTTGTGTTGACATGTAGTAAGTAAATTGAAGGTTAGGTGAGCCAGTTGAGCTGCGTTTTTATCGAGCTTCTCTGATTTCATAGTATATTTCTCCCAAAGTTTTAGAAATGCTTAAGTAAATATCGGTAGTTTTAACTATCTAAACAATCTATGTTGAACTATTATTTAAACAATATTTTATCCTTAACTGCAATTGATAGGTTTCCAGCCAATAGTTCTGTGATTTTTTTACTTATACTTTCATAATCATCAACAGGAATTAAGCATTTTATCTTAACTTTTAAATCATAGTTAGTCTCTACAATTTTAATATTATTAGAATATAAAAAACCTAAAAGTCTTTCTGATGATGAAATACTTGCCATTAGCTCAGCCATGTAATGTGGCTTCATTGTAATGATTTCAGCTTTCGATAAAACATCACTCGCAGCATTGTAATAAGCTTTTCCAAGCGGACCAACACCAAGCTTCGTTCCTCCGAAATATCTAATTACAACTAATAGGCAATCATGGATTTCAAAATGATCAATGGCGTTTAATATTCTAATACCGGCTGTACCCGAAGGTTCTCCAGCATCGGCGAATTTTGATTTTCCTATAATTAATCGGTAAGCATAACAACGATGCGAAGCATCATAATATTTTTTTTTCAGATCGTTTAATATTTTTTCTACTTCGTTTTCGATACTAACCGGATATGCTTCGGCAAGAAAAATTGATTTTTTCTCTTTTACTTCACTTTCGTAATGACTTTTTAAAGTCTTATAAGATTGAATTTTCATGTAAAATTAAAGTTCTGCACAAAAAAGTTTAATAATGTACGTTAATATAAATTGATTATGAGAATACCTATAGGTAAAATAACAATTCGAATAAAAATAATTATGAATTGGAAAAAGAAAAGATACTAATCAGAGGTGCACGTGAGCATAATCTCAAAAATATTGATCTTGAGATTCCACGTGATTCATTTTCAGTAATAACAGGATTATCAGGTTCAGGTAAATCCTCTTTGGCTTTTGATACCATTTATGCTGAAGGGCAGAGAAGATACATTGAATCTTTATCTGCTTATGCCAGGCAATTTCTCGATATGCTTGAAAAGCCGGATGTTGATTTAATTGAAGGATTAAGTCCGGCAATTTCAATCGAACAAAAAACCACATCAGGAAATCCGCGTTCAACTGTTGGCACCATTACAGAAATCTACGATTACCTTCGCCTGCTTTATGCAAGAGTCGGAGTGCCTTACTGCTACAAATGCGGCAATCCGGTAACACGGCAGACTTCAGAGCAAATGGTTGGAACAGCTATATCAAATTTTAGCGGTAAGAAGATTACAATTTTAGCGCCTGTTATTCACGGCAGAAAAGGACACTACCGTGAACTTTTTGAAGAGATTTTATCTGATGGATTTGTTCGAGTTAGAATTGATGGTGAAATCCAGGAAATTATAAGAGGTTTTTCCGTTGACCGTTACAAAATTCACAATATCGAAATTGTTATTGATAGACTTATTATATCAAATACCTCGAGATATCGTCTGTCCGAATCAATAGAAGTTGCACTGAATTATGGCAACGGAATTGTGATTGTTAATGATGGTACTCAAGATTATGTGTACAGCCGAAATCTAGCATGTATTAAGTGCGGAATAAGTTATCAACAGTTAGCACCAAACTCATTTTCATTTAACTCACCTTATGGTTCATGCAAGGATTGTGAGGGTTTAGGCGAAAAGAAAGAGTTAGATATTAATCTGATAATTTCAGATATGGATAAGACGATTAACGAAGAGGGATTAGCACCGCTTGGAAAACCGAGAAACATTTGGTTTTTCAATCAGCTGGATGCAGTCTCAAAAACTTTGGGCTTTAATTACGATACAAAACTAAAAGATTTAAGTACTCATCAGCTCGAATTTTTACTTCATGGCAGTAAAGAAAAAATGGCTTTCACATATTCTTATAGTGGAGGAAAGCCCGTTACATATATGCATCGTTTCTCCGGTTTATTCGGCTACCTTAAAAATTATTATCAAACCACAAGTTCGAATAATATCCGTGAATGGGTTGAATCTTTCATGAATACAGTTACTTGCCCAACTTGCGGCGGCGGCAGATTAAAAAAAGAATCACTCTCAGTAAATTTTCAAGGAAAGAATATCAGCGAAGTAACTTCATTATCAATTGTTCGATGTGAAGAATTTTTTAGGAAAGTTAAATTAAACGGACGCGATTCAATCGTTGCAAAACCCATTCTAAAGGAAATTAATTCTCGAATCCATTTTTTGCTTAATGTAGGATTAGATTATCTCACATTAAACAGATCTGCACGAACATTATCTGGCGGAGAATCTCAAAGAATCAGATTAGCTACTCAAATTGGTTCACAGCTTGCTGGAGTTCTTTATGTGCTGGATGAACCGAGTATCGGGCTTCATCAAAGTGATAATATTAAACTTATTAATTCTCTTAAAGATTTAAGGGATTTAGGAAATACGATAATTGTTGTAGAGCATGATAGGGAAACAATTGAAAGTTCAGATTACATGATTGATTTAGGTCCCGGTGCCGGCGAACATGGTGGAGTGGTTTGTATTTCAGGTGAGACACAAAAATTAATTTCTTCAACGAATGGTTTAAATTCTTTAACTCTTTCTTATCTGAAGAATAATAAAGAGATTCCTCTTCCAAAAGAAAGAAGAAAGGGGAATGGCGGCTTCTTAGAATTAATCGGAGCATCTGGAAATAATCTCAGAAATGTCAATTTGAAAATTCCTCTCGGAACTTTAACATTAATTACGGGAGTAAGCGGTTCGGGTAAATCATCTCTTGTGAATGAAACATTGGTAAAAATTTTGATGAACAAGCTTTATAAATCAAAGATGGTTCCGCTGCCGTTCAAATCAATTAAGGGACTCGAAAATATTGATAAAGTAATCGAAATAGATCAGTCGCCTATTGGGCGAACTCCACGATCAAATCCAGCAACCTACACCGGACTTTTTACTCACATTCGGGATTTGTATTCACAACTTCCCGAATCTAAGATGAGAGGATACTCAACCGGAAGATTCAGCTTTAATGTTGCTGGCGGCAGATGCGAGGAATGCAGCGGAGATGGATTACGTAAAATCGAAATGAATTTTTTACCGAATGTTTATGTCACCTGTGAAGTTTGTCGTGGAAAACGTTACAACCGCGAAACTCTCGAAGTGCTGTACAAAGCCAAATCAATTTCTGAAGTGTTGGATATGCGGATAGCTGAAGCACTCGACTTCTTTGAAGATCTTCCGCGAATAAAAAGAAAAATAAAAGCAATTAATGATGTTGGATTGGGCTATATTAAATTAGGTCAGCAGGCAACCACACTTTCTGGAGGAGAGGCGCAAAGAGTTAAGCTTGCAACCGAATTGAGTAAAATTAGTACTGGTAAAACACTGTATGTTTTAGATGAACCAACAACCGGATTGCATTTTGAGGACGTGAGAATATTGTTAGATGTTCTTGATAAACTTGTTCAAAAAGGAAATACCGTAGTTGTGGTTGAACATAATCTTGATGTAATAAAAATGGCTGATTGGATAATTGATTTAGGCCCAGGAGGGGGAGATAAAGGTGGTTGGATTGTTACGGAAGGAACTCCGGAAGAAATCATAAAAAACAGAAAAAGTCTTACTGGTAGGTTTATTAAGAAACTATTGCATTTGTAAAAGTTATTTGTAATTGTTTTTAATCCTTCCGTTTAGGAAGGGTTGGGATAGGATCTCATTAAAACGGAAAATCATCCTTCAATTCTATCTTTTGTTCTAATTTTTCACTTTTGGGTTTCTCTGCAATTAAATGAATTGGATTTCCCTCGACATAAATTGCTTTATGTGGTTTAGTTGGACAAGCATATTCACAAGCGCCGCAGCCAATACAAATCTTATCATTTACTTCAGGAGCTTTCAGATTTTTATGCGGGACTACCATATCAACTGCCTTTGTAGGGCAATGTTCCGAACACGCACCGCATGCTGTTTCTTCCGTATAAACTACACAATTATCTTTTACAAAAATTGCTTTACCAAGTTGATTTAATTTTTTGGCTTCGGGTAAAATATTTTTTATAGCACCTGTCGGGCAAACTTCACTGCAGATTATGCACTCATAGTTGCAAAAGTTGGTTTGATAATCCATTCGCGGCTGCAGGATTCCTAAAAAGCCATACTCTAAAAAAGATGGTTGTAGTACTTGTGTTGGACAAGCGCTGACGCACAAGTGGCAGGCTGTGCATGAGCTTGTGAATTGAGCAATGCTTTGCGATCCTGGTGGCGATACTGGAAATTTTTTGTAAACCGGAACTGTGCTATCTTTCTTGGGAATTATTTTTATTTGTGCAAGTGATAATCCTGATAAGCTGGCAAAAAAAACCAGCAATGATTTTAGAAATATTCTTCTTCTGTCATCAGTTGCTTTTCGATTGATTAAAATACTTTGTTTCAGAGTATTCACATAAACAATTCCCTCAGAGTGACAAGCATTAAAACAATTATAACAGCTTACACACCTGCTGAAATCAATCAATTTATTTTGCTTATCAATGCAACCAGCTTTACACTCACGTTCGCATAAATGACAGCTTACACAGTTAGATTCATCAATTTTTATTTGGAAAACCGAGAACTTGGAAAACAATCCAAGCAGAGTTCCAACAGGACAAACAGTGTTACAGAATAATCGTCCTTTCTTAACTGAGAATAAAACGACGACAGCTAAAAATAAAATTGCAACTGAAGCACTAATCCAATTTGTTGTTAGAATATCAACACGGTAAATCCAGTATAGATTTATGCTTTCTAAAATTCTTGTTATGAAGTTGTAAAGATTTAATAGCAGTGGTCGAAAAAGGTTTGAAACAATCTTGCCAAAAATGCTGAAAGGGTCGAGTAAGTTAAGAAGAAACACGCTGCCTGATATAACGAATATTAGTGTTAATGAAAGCAGACCATATCTGATGAAAGAATATGACTTTAAATAAAAATGATTTTTCTTTTTTGACCATTTTCTTGAAAGGTAGTACACTATGTCCTGTAGAGTTCCCAAAGGACAAATTGATGAGCAGTAAACTCTCCCATAAATAAATGTAATTATGATGATGAAAATAAATCCTAAAGCAGAAAAACCTGCTATCGAAAGGAATTTTATTATTGATGGTACGAACTGAAGATAGGTTATTATTTCAGAGTATTTGGATGTAAACCATTCGTTAACATTTAAAAAAATAATTGAGGTGAGAATAAAAAATAAAATTGATATTAAAACTCTAGCTCTTTTCAGATAGAGGAAATTCATAGAACTCAGATTTTTATTCTATTTATATTAAGCTGGTCAAGGTTCATATTTCCAATTTTAATTTCATGAGCAATTCTGATGTGATCAATATCTTCCGGCTCTGTGCCGAATAATTTTGCAGCTGCGGCGTCTGCAGCAACTATATCAGAAGAGATAATTTGCGATTTCAGAGTAACAACATCCTCTTTACTTACACCACGCGGACCGTTTCTTTTCATAACCAAATAAGCATCAACAATATTTAAATCCGGTTTACGATACGCTGCAAAATCAGCAATACACTGGTGAAGATTATTCCTGTGCCAGTAACCACGATCCCACACAATTCCCATTAAATTTTTCATTGAGATCGTCAAATCTGCGCCGCCGTGATGTTTCAGTATAGGCACATTGATAAACACGTCGGATTCTAAAATCAATTCATGGACTTTAGCATCAGTAAGCTTCTTACCTTTTTTCACAATTACTTGCTGATAATAACTCTCACTTTCGCCCGAAACAATTTTTCCGCCAGCATCTTTTACTGCATTTTCAATTCCGCTGTTTGAATAGCTGCGTTTCCAATTATCACAAGTATGATCGAATACGTAAACATCTTTTGCCCCGGCTTCAAAACAATGTTGAATAATACGCTTAACCAACAGAGGATTTGTGTTAGCTGCTCTTTCAGGAGTTGTATCCCATCCAATATTAGGTTTAACAACGACTGTTTGTCCTTTTTTAATAAACGTTTTCAAGCCACCGAGCGATTGAATTCCTTTGTCAAACATGACATCGGGTTCACCGCCTTTTATTGCAACTAAATCAAATGGTTTATCGAATAATGATTTATAAGGGTAAGCAAAAAGATGAGAATAATTTCCAAAGACAATGGCTGAAGAGGTGACTACTCCTCTGGTAAAACTCTTTTTGATGAATTCTCGGCGATCCATACTAACCTCCAAATATGAAGTAGGAAAGAAATATTTGTAATTCCTCATGCAAATTAAATAAAAAATTCTTAAACAATCCTCTTAAAATTTCTAAAAAGTACCTTTATATCGGTCTATAGAAGTTAATTGATAGGTGCGGTCATGATTACTTAAAAAAATAAGTTTGCCGATTCGAATTAAATATTTTAGTCGGAAACTCAAGAAACTAAAATTTGACATTTGAGTTTCCATTACCTATATTGGAAACCATAAATACTAATTTAGTTTCTAACAGGAAATATGGAAGAGAAAAATAAAATAATTGAACGGACAGAGGATAAATTCTTTCGTGACGGATTCTATAAAACAACGATGGATGAAATTGCTACGGACCTAAGCATGAGTAAAAAAACTATTTATAAATTATTTCCATCCAAGGATGATCTTGTAATAGCCATTGCCAGGCATTTTATGAGAGGGATGAAAAGCAAGATTCTTCCAGCTTTAAGTTCTAATAAAAATGCTATTGAGAAACTTGAGGATCTGATAAATATACTTGCTAAGGCCTCAGATAAAATTTCATCCGCAAGAATGGAGGAAATGAAAAAACATTATCCAGCTTTATGGAATGAGATTGACAAATTTAGAACTGAAATGATGTTTGGTAACATAACTAAAGTTATTGATCAGGGTAAAAAGGAGGGACTATTCCTCGACTATCCAACAAACATAGTAATGAATGTTCTTGTTGCATCTATAAGAAATATCGTCAATCCAGATTTTATTCTTAACAACAATTTTTCGATCATCGAAGCAGCACGCTTTGCGTTTAAAATAATTATTGGCGGAATTGTTACCGATAAAGGAAAGAAAATTTTTAATCAAACAATTAATAAGATATGATTATGAAAAGATTATTATTCATATCGCTGTTGTTGATTGGCTCGGAGTTCATTCCTCCGCAAACGCAACTCACTCTTGAGGATTGCTATGAAAAGGCAAGAATAAATTATCCGCTTATCAAACAAAAGGATTATATTAATAAAACTAAAGATTACAGTGTCAGCAATGTTTGGAAAGGATATTTGCCACAAATAACGATCAGCGGACAGGCAACTTACCAATCTGATGTTACTTCGTTGCCGATTTCTATTCCTGGATTGACGATTGAAACGCTTACACAAGAGCAGTACAAAGCCATTGCTGATGTTTCGCAAGTAGTTTACGATGGCGGAATGATGAGCGCAAATGCGGATATTCAAAGATCGAACGCCGAAGTTGATGATCATAAAATTGAAATTGAACTGCTGAAGGTGAAAGATAGAATCAACCAAATCTATTTTGGAATTCTTTTACTTGATGAACAACTCGTTCAGACTGAGTTAATTAAGAAGGATTTGAACGCATCACTTGATAAATTGAATGCAGCTTTTGCAAATGGAACGGTGACAAAACCAAATGTTGATATACTTAAAGCCGAGTTGCTTAAAACTGATCAGCGAGAAATTGAATTGAAATCTAACCGCAATGCTTTTAAGGAGATGCTTGGTTTACTCATCAATCAACAGTTGAACGAAGAAACAAAACTCGAACTTCCTCAATTTCAGAACCTCGTCGAAAGTGTTGAAATTAACCGTCCGGAATTAAAACTATACTCTTCACAAACAAACTTGACTGAAAACCACAGCGGATTAACCTTAGCTAAAATTCTTCCGAAGGCAAGTTTATTTTTTCAAGGCGGTTACGGAAAACCAACCTTAAATATGCTTGAGAACAAATTCGATTGGTATTACATTGCCGGTGCTCGGTTAACATGGTCACCTTCTAACTTATATTCAAACGGCAACGAAAACGAAATAAATCAGTTGAATAAAAAATCTGTTGAAGCACAGAAAGAAACTTTTCTTCTTAATACAAATCTTGCCTTAAAACAGCAGAACAGCGAAATTGAAAAACTGCATAGCTTAATCAAGGTTGATAAACAAATCATAGAGATAAGAACTTCGGTTAAAGAAGCATCTAAAGCTCAACTTGAAAACGGAGTGATTACCTCAAACGACTTTATCCGTGAATTAAATGCAGAAGATAATGCAAAACAAAATTTAGTAATTCACTCAATTCAATTGATGCTAGCCAAACAGAACTTGCAATTAACATTAGGCAACTAATTATAAATAAATTATAGATATGAAAATGAAACGACTACAAAAAGCAAAAATGTTTTTATTACCCGCACTTTCGTTAATCCTTTTCGAGTGTGGGAACGGTAATGGAAAGTTTGATGCGTCTGGAACGTTTGAATCAGAAGAAATAATTATCTCAGCTGAAGCGATGGGAAAGATTGTTCAATTCAATGTTGAAGAAGGTGCGCGGCTTACACAGAATCAAGTTGTTGGCGTGATAGATACACTTCAGCTTTATTTGAAAAAGAAACAGCTTGAGGCTTCTGTTAAAGCTATTCTAAGCAAGCAGCCAGATGTTGCAGCACAGCTCGCAGCAATTCAAGAGCAAATTAAAACTGCCGAAACAGAAAGAAGACGAATCGAAAATCTTGTTAAATCAAATGCCGCAGCAACAAAACAACTTGATGATGTAAACGCACAAATTGATTTACTAAACAAGCAGTTCAACGCAACAAAATCGTCTCTTATGGTTACGAAGCAAGGATTGCAAAGCGAAACTTATCCTCTGCAAATCCAGATTGAGCAGATTAACGATCAACTAAATAAAAGCAAAATTATAAACCCTGTTGAAGGCACAGTACTTACCCGTTTTACAAAGCAAAATGAAGTTACGACAACCGGAAAAGCTCTTTACAAGATTGCCGATCTCTCAACAATGACATTACGTGCTTATGTTAACGGTGATCAGCTTGAGCAAATTAAACTCAGACAAAAAGTAAAAGTATATGTTGATAAAGGTGAGGGCGATCAAAAAGAGATGCAGGGAGAAATTTATTGGGTCTCTTCAAAAGCGGAGTTTACACCGAAGACGATTCAAACAAAAGATGAACGCGCAAATCTTGTTTATGCAATAAAAGTAAAAGTTATAAACGATGGCTATCTTAAAATTGGCATGTATGGGGAAATAAAATTCTAAATTTTTATGTATGCAATTGAAGTAAATAACATCACAAAATCTTATTCTGCAAAGAAGAATATAATTACGGCAATTAATGATGTTTCTTTTTCCGTTAATGAAGGAGAACTTTTCGGATTGATAGGACCTGATGGTGCGGGCAAAACATCTATCTTTAGAATCCTGACAACCGTGCTGCGTGCTGATAAAGGCAACGCTGCAGTTATGGGGCTTGACGTCATGAAAGATTATACAGCAATCAGAAATATTGCTGGGTATATGCCGGGACGTTTTTCTCTTTATCAGGATTTAACTGTTGAGGAAAATCTAAATTTTTTTGCAACCATTTTTAATACAAGCATCAATGATAATTATGATTTAGTTGCTGATATTTATAAACAGCTTGAATCATTTAAAACAAGACGTGCCGGTAAACTCAGCGGTGGAATGAAACAGAAACTTGCGCTGAGCTGTGCATTAATTCACAAACCGAAAGTCTTGTTCTTAGATGAACCAACAACCGGCGTTGATCCAGTTTCCAGAAAAGAGTTTTGGGAAATGTTGAAGCGCTTGAAGGCGCAAGGTATTAGCATTCTTGTTTCAACGCCTTATATGGATGAAGCTAATTTGTGTGACAGAATTGCACTTATTCAAACAGGCAAAATTTTGGAAATAGATACTCCGCAAAATATCGTTAATAGGTTTGATAAAAATCTTTACGCTGTCAAATCAAATAGGATGTTTAATCTTTTAAATGATTTGAGAGATTATTATAAAACTGACTCTTGTTTTGCGTTTGGTCAATTTCACCATCTTATATTAAATGAAGAGCGTCCTGATTTAAATGAATTAACATCTTATTTAAGAAATCATACTGAACTTGAGATAAAACAAATTAAACCGGGAATTGAAGATCGTTTTATACAATTGATGAAAGGCCCATCCCAACCCTTCCCGAAGGGAAGGGCTTTAGGAAATGAGAAGTTTGATGAATAATGAAATTGTAATAAACACTGAAAAACTCACAAAAAAGTTTGGTGATTTTATTGCTGCAAATGAAATTACTTTTGAAGTTTATAAAGGTGAGATATTTGGTTTTCTCGGTGCCAATGGCGCCGGCAAAACAACTGCGATGAAAATGTTAATTGGAATTTCAAAACCAAGCAGCGGCTATGCAACGATTGCAGGATTTGATGTTTACAAAGAAACCGAAAAGATTAAAAAAAGTATTGGTTATATGAGTCAGAAGTTTTCTTTGTATGAAGATTTAACCGTTAATGAAAATATTCAATTGTTTGCAGGCATATATGGATTATCAGATCAAGAGATTGAATTAAAACGAAGAATACTGATTGAAAAATTAAACTTACAAAATGAAGCTGATAAATTAGTTGGTTCTCTTCCGCTGGGCTGGAAACAGAAACTTGCATTTAGCATTGCGATCTTTCACACTCCCAAAATTGTTTTCTTAGATGAACCTACAGGTGGAGTTGATCCTATTACTAGAAGACAGTTTTGGGATATGATTTACGAGGCCTCGCATAACGGTATAACAGTTTTTGTAACCACACATTATATGGATGAAGCTGAATATTGTGATCGCGTTTCTATTATGGTTGATGGAGTTATAAGAGCACTTAATTCACCCGAAGGACTAAAAAAACAATTCAATGCACACTCGATGGACGAAGTGTTTATTATGCTTGCACGTAATGCAAAACGAGGGGAATAATTATTGATGAAACAATTAATTACATTTATTAAAAAAGAGTTTCATCATATACTTCGTGATACTCGCTCCATGCTGGTATTAATTGGGTTGCCAATTGTTCAGCTGCTTATATTCGGGTTTGCAATTACAACTGAAGTCCGCAATGCAAATATTGCTATACTCGATGAATCTAAAGACGAGGTTACACAAGACATCATAACAAAAATTGAAAGCTCACAGTATTTTAATATTGACAGAACAATTTCAACCGGGGATCAAATTGAAAAAACATTTAAATCCGGCAAAATAAAACTGGCAATTGTATTTCAACAAAACTTTCAAAATGAATTATCACATTCAAACAAAGCACAAATTCAAATCATTGCAGATGCAACCGATCCGAACCAGGCAACAACTCTTACGAATTACCTTAGTTCAATTGTAATGGATTATCAAAATGAAATGAATCAACAGAATAAATTACCTTACACTATTATAACAGAAATGCGCATGTTGTACAATCCACAGTTAAAAGGTGCTTATACTTCTGTTCCAGGTGTAATGGGAATGATTTTGCTGCTTATCTCCGCAATGATGACTTCAATTGCAATCGTACGAGAAAAAGAGCTTGGTACTATGGAGATACTTCTTGTTTCACCGATGAGGCCATGGCTTGTTGTTATAAGTAAAGTGGTTCCATACTTCATCATATCATTAATTAATGTTGCAACGATTTTAATATTAAGTGTGTTGATCCTTGGGCTTCCAATAGAGGGAAGTTTGTTTTTGCTGATTGGTTCAACAATTATTTATATCTTTTGTGCACTTTCACTTGGCATACTCATTTCAACAATTACAGAAACGCAGCAAGCAGCAATGTTAATATCGCTTCTTGGTTTAATGCTTCCTGTAGTGATGTTAAGCGGTTATGCATTTCCTATCGCAAACATGCCAACTATTTTGCAAATACTATCCAACTTTGTTCCTGCAAAGTGGTATATAATTATTGTAAAAGGTGTAATGATAAAAGGAATTGGTTTTGAACAAATATGGAATGAGTTATTAATTATATTAGCAATGACTGGAACATTTTTAATAATCAGTATAAAAAGATTTAAGATCAGGTTATAATGAGGACGCTAATATTTCTATTAAGAAAAGAGTTTCTGCAAATTTTTCGTGACAAACTTATATTACGAATGATTTTTGCGTTACCGGTAATTCAACTTATACTTCTTCCTTATGCTGCAACTTATGAAATGAAGAATATTACACTTAGCGTTGTTGATCATGATCATTCAGAATATTCAAGAACTTTGATTGATAAGCTGACTGCCTCCGGATATTTTCAACTTGTAGATTATTCCAAAACATATAATGATGCATTAGATCAGGTTGAAAAAGATAATGCAAATTTGATAGTTGAAATTCCAACAGGTTTCGAGCGCGATTTGATTAGAGAAAATGAAACTATGGTTTTGTTTGCTGCTAACGCTATCAGCGGACAAACAGCCGGACTTGCAGTTGCTTATGCTAATACAATATTAAGAGACTTTAACAATGATGTTCGCACTAAGTGGATTCAGCAACCGCGATTAAATGCCATTCCTGTTATTGAAATTACAAGTTCTACTTGGTTTAATACTCAAATGGATTATAAATATTTTATAGTGCCGGGCATATTAGCTTTACTTGTTACTTTGGTAGGATTTCTAATGTCATCACTAAACATTGTAAAAGAAAAAGAGGTTGGTACAATTGAGCAGCTTAATGTTTCACCAATAAAAAAATATCAATTCATTTTAAGTAAGCTAATTCCATTTTGGATTCTTGGCTTAATTGTTTTGACTATAGGTTTTATTATCAGTTTTATTATTTACGGAATATATCCAGAAGGAAGTTTCTTGGTCGGATTTCTTTTTGCTGGAATATATTTGATTGCACTGCTCGGATTTGGTTTACTTACATCCATATATGCCGATACACAACAGCAAGCAATGTTTATATCATACTTTTTTATGCTGATATTTATTTTGCTCGGGGGATTATTTGCACCGATTGAAAACATGCCGGATTGGGCACAATACTTAACTTATATTAATCCAGTTCGTTATTTGATTGAAGCAATGAGAATGCTTGTATTAAAAGGCAACAGTTTTTGGGATTTACGCCATCATTTTTTAATTGTCACAGGATTTGCAATTGTGTTTAATGGATTAGCGATTTGGAGATATAAGAAAACAAATTAATCATTTACGTATAAACAAAAAAAATAAGTACTAGAAAATTGAAAAGCGGGCGATGAAAACTATAAGCAAAAAAAACTGGTAAAATAAGCTGTAAACATTTAAATACCATTATTCCAAATAGAAAAATATAAAGCTGTAAAATTTTTGTTTTTAACTCAAACAGATTCCAAAAGAGATTGGAATAACATAAAGTCTCTGCCTAAAAATTTTATTATCTTTCAACTGAAAATTTAGATTTATCACTCTGGGCTTCAAATGAAAAAGAATACAACTGAAACACACAAATATCGTTTAGATATGAATGATAGGATTTTGAATTCAGGATTTCGAGATTTCAATAAATTCTTCACCCTGGATAACAAGGCATATATCGCCGGTGCTTTACCTGCGAAGATGAAAGAGTTAATGGGGTTGGTAGGCTCAATGGTATTAAGGTGTAATGATTGCATTTTTTATCATATTGATCGTTCAATTGCCGAAGGAGCTACCAAAGCAGAGTTAATGGAAAGTTTTTACATTGCTTTAATAGTTGGAGGTTCCATTGTGATACCGCACCTTCGATATGCTTTCGAAGTAATGGAAGAAATTATTTCGGAAAAGGAAACTGAAAAGTGATGTCGAATATTTTACTAATTCCCAAAAGAATAGTTACGGTTGATAGTGAGCGCAGAATTTTAAATAAACATTATATTGAGATATTAGATGATAAGATTAAGTCTATAAATAAAATATCCGCTGAGAAAATAAAATCGTTTAAGGGAGAAATTATTCATGCGGAAGATCTTACGCTCATTCCCGGTTTTATTCAAACTCATGTTCATCTATGTCAAACACTTTTTAGAGGAATGGCTGATGATTTGGAACTGCTCGACTGGCTTCAGCTTAAAATTTTTCCTTATGAGAATGCACACGATAAAAAATCTCTGGCGGCTTCAGTAAAGTTAGGAATAAACGAACTCACATTGGGTGGAACAACAACGATCCTCGATATGGGAACACTGCATAATCAAGAGGTAATTTTTGATGAATTAATTGCTTCGGGAATGCGTGCAATTGCCGGTAAATGTATGATTGATATGAATGATTTATTTCCGAGGTTCAAATCAAGCACAAATGATGAATTAAAAGAAACTTATTTATTATCAAAGGCATTTCACAATGAAGCAAATGGACGAATAAAATACGGATTTGCTCCACGGTTTGTACTTTCTTCATCAGCAAAGCTTATGCAGGAAGTCAAAGAAATGATGAAAGAATTTTCTGGAAGTATTTTTCATACCCATTCATCTGAAAACACTGATGAGATAAAAGAGGTCAGAAAAAAATTTAAGAAAAATAATATCGAGTATTTCAATTCATTAAACTTGCTTGACAAAAATTCTGTGTTAGCACATTGTGTTCATGTTGATGGTGAAGAAATAAATCTACTTAAGAAAAAAAATGTAAGAGTTGCACATTGTCCATCATCTAATTTGAAATTGGGTTCAGGCATTGCACCTATTCCACTTTTCTTAAAGAAAGGAATCTCGGTTTCCCTTGGAGTAGATGGTGCACCTTGCAATAATAACCTAAGTATCTTCAAGGAAATGCGGCTTGCTTCGCTCATTCAAAAACCTAAGTTTGGTGCAACTGCAATGAATGCAGAAACAGTTTTTAGGTTAGCCACAATTGAAGGAGCTAAAGCATTACATTTAGACAATGAAATTGGAAGTATTGAAGTCGGTAAAAAAGCTGATCTTGTTTTTATTAATCTTGATGGAACAGCCCAATCAGTCTATGATGAGGATGAAAATGTTTATTCGAGATTAGTTTATTCCTCATTGGAAAATGATGTAAAGCACGTAATGATTAATGGTAAATGGGTTGTGAAAAACGGAGAATCTAGGACTTATGACCAATCTGAAATTATATCCAAAGCAAAAGTCGAATTGAAAAAGTTACTAAGAAGAGTATGAGTTAGAAAACTCATGAAACGTAAAATAATTTGCGCAACCCAAAATACTGGCAAGTTGAAGGAAGTTAGCCAAATCTTAGGTGACAAATATTTTGAATTGCTTTCACTAAATGATTTTAATAATGTTGGTGAGATTGTTGAAGATGGTAATTCCTTTGAGGAGAATGCGATAAAAAAAGCAAAATATGTTTTTGAAGAATATGGATTGCCTGTAATAGCAGATGACTCAGGTTTAGTGGTTGAGCAATTGAATGGTGAGCCGGGCATCTATTCAGCAAGATATGCTAGTGAAAATGCTACCGATGAAGAAAATAATTTGAAGTTGATCACAAATTTAAAGGAATTGCCTCAGCCGCACATAGCAAAATTCGTTTGCGTTGCGGTTTACTATGATGAGTATAAAACATTGACTGCAACTGGTGAAATAATTGGCAGAATTCTTCTTGAACCAAGAGGCAGCAATGGTTTTGGTTATGATCCATTGTTTCTACCGGATGGTTACAATCAGACAACTGCGGAACTTGATCTGAATGAAAAAAATAAAATTAGCCATCGAGCTAAAGCTTTTAAATCATTATTAAAAATGATTGAGAAAGGAGAATAAAATGAAAAGAGCAATTCTAGTAAGTGCCATTACGGCTTTTCTATTCATCGGTCATATTGGCTGCAAGAAAGAATCAGATAGTTTAACAGGACCAACACCAACAGAAAATTATTTTCCAAGTAATGAAGGTACAAACTATAAATTTTACTACAGCCGAACAGATTCCCTAAACAGTTTACTTGAAGGGACTAGATCTACAAGATATACGGGATCAAAAGTAATCTTAAGCACAATATACAAAAATCAGATAGATTCTTTTTTAGTCGCATCAGCTCTTGAAGTTGATACTGCCCATTTTAGAGATACTACCTCAGGATCTTATTATTTTATTGATACCAGCGGATTTGCAGCATCCATCGAGGATTCAACGCTTCTTCAATTTCTTCCATTCATAACGATTGATAATGAAATGCTTGCTTACAGTTTTCCATTACAGACAGGAAAATTTTGGACCGTATTTAAAATGAATTTAGTCTATCCCGGTTTACCCATTACAACTTTAGTTGATGTTTCTGCAACGGTAATTGGAAAAGATACTATTTCATTAAATCTTCTTAGCGGTCAAGTAAACAAGGATGCGATGAAAATAAAATACACTTTAACACTCAGGAAAAATCCGTTATCTCAAGCCACTCAAACATTTACTGCTGATGCATGGTTAATTGTTGATGTTGGTCCTGCCAAGTGGAGTGGAAGCGGAACTATTATTAATGCATTTACAGGTTTGGGAATTGATTTTGGTGATACTACTACTGTGGTCAATCAGAGTTTAATTGATTATGAAATAAAGTAAGTGGATTTACTTTGTAGCAATCACAACTTGCACAATTCCTAAAGTTAGACTGTAAATCTCGACTTTCTTAAATCCAATAGATTTAAGCTGTTGAGGCATATTCACTTTTTCGTCAAACTCTTCAACTGAATCGGGTAAATATTGGTAGGCACTTTTATTACCGGAAATTATTCCTCCGACAAGAGGCAATATTTTTTTGAAATAGAATTTATAAGTGAATCTGACAATTGGATTTGCAGGAAGTCGAAATTCTAAAATGGTCACTTTACCATCAACTTTTAAGATTTCATGGAAAGATTGAAATCCCTTTTTTACATCGTAGAAATTTCTCACTCCGAACGCCACTGTAATATTTGTGAATGAGCAGCTTTTAAAAGGAATTTGTTCGGCAACAGTTTGAACAGTTCTTCCCCTTATCCAATCACTTTTCTTTGAGAATATTCTAAGCATATTGTGAGAAAAATCAGCACCAAAAATGTTTCTTACACCCATTTTGTAGGCATACATTGCAAAATCACCTGTACCGCATGCTACATCAAGAAGTATTGATTGATCATTAAGCTGTGAGAGCTTCAGTGCTTTTTTTCTCCAGCGGTAATCAATTCCAAAGCTGAGCAAATGATTGAGCAAGTCATATCGAAATGCAATGTTGTCAAATATTTTCTTGACATTATTTTTCTTATTGGTCATAAATGGAATGGTCTCATTAAATCAGAGATTGATTTCATGTTTGCGGGTTAATTTACTCCACCAATTAAAAATTTTTGGTGCTGTAAAAACGCAAATGAGCATGAACGCTAACCCCCCAATTAAATCAATTACATAATGATAACGAAGATATACAGTTGCAAAAATGAGGAGAATACCAACTGGAATAAGAAAAAATCGTGATCGGCTTTTTAGTTTTATTGAGAGAAAAATAACAACAAGAGTTATCATTGTGTGCCCGCTTGGAAAAACATCTCGTTGAACAATGCTTTCTGGATTCGGTGTACCCGGCGGAATTGATTCAACTGTATTGGTAAAATCGCGTAAATAATTAGTAACTAAAATTCCAGGCAATTCAATATTTTCATTCTGAAATTCATGAAGAGTGAACCTCGGACCAATGGCGGGCAGAGCAAAATAACCGATGTATGAAAGGAAAAATCCGAAGATAATTGTGAAAATTGCAAAGTCAGCTTCCACAAGTTTTCTTTTCCTTAGAAGTGCAATTGCAAGAATTATCGGGAGAAAATAAAACATGCCATAAATAATTTGCAACACTTCTGTCAGAATAGGATGAGAAAACTGGAAAAGAAAAACAGTTGGATCGCATCCCAAAATCCATCTATCAATATTAATGAGAAGTTGATCGTAGTCATTAGGTCTAAGTGCTCTTACTAAGAAATAAATTTCTTTGAAAGTTAAAAGAACTATTGGGATAAGGTAAAGGTAATGGATAATTCGCAATATTTTATAACGATATGACTCAGCAGTATATGCAAGAATAAAAACGATAATTATTATGAGCACATTCAGAACGATAAATGTTTGCCAATTTTCAATTTGATTGCGGAATAAAAGATTAAGAATAATTAAAAAAATGTAAAAGGATATTACGATAAAGTCGTACGCCTTTAATTTTTTTATTACTTGAAAGATTCTAAGCATTAGGTGTAGAATTGTTGTGTTAATTGGATAGTTCTAAATGTCCCTTATCAATTTGCTCGGAAGCAGATTTAGCGAGGATTCTAAAATCTTCAATTGAAAGTTTTTCGGCGCGCAAAGATAAATCTATTCCTGTGTTGTTAAAATTTAAGTGAGCAAATATACTATTCTTAATAGAATTATAAAGCATTTTTCTCCTGTTTCCGAACGCCGCTTTTACAATTTTAATAAAGGTCTCGTCTTCTATTCTGTCGTTTAAATTTTCTTTAAAGAATAAATGAATAACTGCCGAATAAACATTAGGGCGCGGGTAAAAAACATTTGGAGATACTTTAAAGCAAAGCTTAACGTCGGTAAAATTTTGTGTAATTACGGAAAGAATTCCATATTCCTTTCTTCCGGATTTTGCCGTTATTCTATGCGCAACTTCATTCTGAACCATCAGAACTGAATCGTGAATTATATTTTTGTTTTCTATCATCTTAAAAATAATTGGAGAGGTGATATTATAAGGAATGTTTCCAACGATACGAAGTTTTTTACCGTACTTAGTAAAAATTTTATTTAGATCGAGTTCTAAAAAATCTCCTAAGATTAATTTGAGTTTAGGAATTTTCGAGGTAAGCACTTCAACATTTCTTTTATCAATCTCAACAGCTATTAGTCTATCTGTTTTTTCGATCAGTTTGGAGGTTAGTGCACCTTCACCTGGACCTATCTCAATAATTAAATCATTACTTTTTGGTGAAATCTCAGAAATAATTTTTCCAATAATGTTTTCATCTCGAAGATAATTCTGTCCGAAACGTTTGAGAGGAAATTTAGGGTTCATATATTAAAAGTAAAGATAATCTGAATTAAATCTAACTTGCTGTATCAATATCACGTTGCAAAACATAAGATTTCTTGATAAGTTTTCAAACAGACGATGTAAACTTTAATTAATCAATGGAGGTTAAACTGAATTCAAACTCGATAGTCAGCATTGACATGGGCGGTACGAAAATATTGGCTGCTGTAATAAATTCTAAAAATGGAATTATTTCAAGGGCAAAAACAGCAACAAAATCTAACTCTAGCGAAAAAGATTATATCGAAAGTTTAACTGATATTATTCATCAAATTGTCAAGCAATCACAATTGAAACCTAATAATATCAAAGCTGTATGTCTAGGGATTCCAGGTTCTGTAAATCCTTATACAGGGAAAATCGGTTTAGCTCCTAATCTTGGATTGAAAAATTTCTTTATCAAGGAAAAACTTCAGAAAAAAATTCCATATCCTGTTCTGATTGAGAATGATGTGAATCTTGGTACACTCGGAATTAGTAAATTTGGCGTTGGTAAGAAGAGTAAGAATATGTTAGTTATGTTTATTGGAACTGGTATTGGCGGTGCCTTAATCTTTGATGGAAAAATATATCGCGGGACAAATTTTATGGCGGGAGAAATTGGTCATATGATTATTCAAGAGGATGGACCTTTGTGCGGCTGTGGAAAGAAGGGCTGTTTTGAAGCAGTCGCAAGCAGAACGGCAATTGTTCGAGATATTCTTGCTGATAAAAGAACAAAAAAGAAAAGTATAATCGGTAAATTGGTTCCTCCAGGAGAGAAAATAAAAAGCAGAGCACTTGCAGAAGCTGTTCGAAAGAAAGACAAAGTAGTATTTGAACATTTACGAAATGCATGTAATATCATTGGAATTGTTTCTGCCAGTATCAGCAATCTTTTAAATATTGATATGATTGTTTACGGCGGCGGTTTAATGGAAGCTCTTGGTGATGATTTGCTTCCGATTATTAAAACTTCTTATTACAAACATGTACTTGCAGATGCTGCAAAAGGAACTAAGCTCGTTAAAAGTAAACTTGCCGATGATGCGGCACTATATGGCGGGATTGCATTAGTACAAGAATTTTTAGGTGTGAAAGTTTAATAGAATTTTGTTTCTATCTTATAAATTTCTTCTGAAAGTTTTTCCCACTCCTTATAACATGCTTCAAGTTCATTCTTGTTTTTAACGAAATCTAAATTTTTTTCATTGGCAAATTTAATATCAGTATAGGTATCGCTTGATAATATAATTTCTTCCAGAGTTTTTTGACTTTTCTCCAAATACTCAATCCTTTTTTCAAGCGTTTTTATCCTTTCCTTTAAGTCTTTGGTAGCAAAGTAAATTTGTTGTCTTATTTCTGCTTGCCGCTTCTTATGTAATTTCTTATTATCAAATGATAATTTACTATTTAGCTTTTCATTATCTGATTCAAGGTTGTCAGTTAAACTTTTTTTGTAAAGATAATACTCTATTCCACCTTCGAAGATTGTAAGATGTTTATCTCTGATTTCGACAGTTTTGTTCACTATGGGTTTGAGAAAATCAATATCATGTGAGATTAGAATTATTGAACCCGAAAAATCCACCAAAGCTTTTTGCAAAATTTCTTTTGATGAAACATCAAGGTGATTTGTGGGTTCATCAAGAATAATAAAATTTGACTTAGTAAGTAAAATTTTTGCAAGCGCAACACGGCTTTTTTCTCCGCCGGATAGAATACCCACTTTCTTAAAAACATCATCGCCTGTAAAAAGAAAAGAACCTAAAAGACTACGCAAACCTCCGAGCATCATCTCCGCCGAAATGCCCAACAGTGTTTCGAGAATATCCAATTCGGGATTTAGCTGATCGGCAACATCTTGCGCGTAATAAGCAATCATCGTGTTATGTCCAACAATTCGCTGCCCGCTGTTTGGGAGCAGCAGACCCGCAATGATTTTTGAGAGAGTTGTTTTGCCGGCGCCGTTTGGTCCGACAAATGCAATTTTATCCTTACGGTTGATTGTAAAATTAAGGTTATCGAAAATAATTTTATCATCAAAAGATTTTGATATTTCTTTAAGTTCAATGTTAACCTTGCCGCTTGACGGAGCATCAGGAAATCTAATTTTAATTTCCTTTTTTAAGGAAGGTAAATCGAATAATTCAATCTTTTCTAATTGCTTTATTCTACTTTGAACCTGTTTTGCCTTTGTTGCTTTATATCTAAATCTCTCGATAAACTTTTCGGTCTCTTTTATTTTTTTTTGCTGCTGTTCAAATTGATTTTCTAAAAGTTGATTTCTCTCTTCCTTAAATCTAAGATATGCATCGTAGTTCCCTTTGAAGTTTGTAATCTTATTCAGAAAAATTTCCAAGGTTCTGTTTGTAACTGAATTGACAAAATATTTATCGTGTGATACAATGACCAAAGCACATTTAGAGGAGTTCAAAAAGCTGATAAGCCACTGAAGTGAATCAAGATCGAGGTGATTGGTTGGTTCATCCAATAAGAGAATATCATTCTGTGAAATGAGAATTTTAGATAATGCAATTCTCATCTGCCAGCCGAGGGAAAAGGTATCTGTTTTTTTGTTGAAGTCTTCCTCTGAAAATCCTAATCCTATCAATATTTTTTCAACTCTTGAAGTTGAGCTATAATAATCTAATTCTTCAAGCCGGTTATGTACATCACCAAGCTGATAGACTAATTCCTCGCGGTCTTCATCAGACAAATCTTGTGAATTTATCTGCTCAAGAATTGATGATTCTTTTTCCTTTAATTCAGTAATGTCAGTCAGTGCGGAATGCGCCTCTTCAATCAGAGTTTTACCTTTATGAACAACATTATCCTGAGGCAGATAACCTATCGAGATGCGTTTTTGTTTGTGAATTTCACCTGATTCAGGAATGATTTCGCCGCTGATAATTTTTAGCAGCGTTGATTTGCCCGAGCCATTTGCCCCGACTAAACAAATGCGATCATTGGAATGGATTTGACAATCAAAATCTTTGAATAGATATTTCCCTCCGAACTGAACTGAGATGTTTAAAAGATCTATCATTAAAAGTCGAAAAGAATTTTGGCAAAAAAAGTCAAATCATTTTTTTCGAAGTACGGCAACTTTTGATTTTGCGACATTGGTCCCATCTTTATCATAAGCTATGATTAAGTAAATACCGCTGTTAACCAGTTTTCCCTCAAGGTCTTTTCCATCCCAGTAGGCAACCCTGCCTCCAGGAGAAGAAAATTGACATATCAATTTTCCACTAATGTTTAGGACTTTTAACTCCGAGTCTTTAATCAAGCCGTCAATCGTCAAAAGTTCATTATTATCTTCTAATAAAAGGGGGTTAGGATAAATAAATAAATCGGCGAAACTTTCGAGCGGTTTAATTGATGGGGTGTCAAAAGAAGTTAATCCTGCGTCTGTACCAACGTAAACTGTTCCATTATTTTCATCAATAGCAATACTTCTAATTACATCTTCCAAAAGAGGGCTGTTTTTTGAATCATATGCTGCTATTAATTTTGAGCCATCTGCATTCACAAGAAGCAAACCTTGATTAGTTCCTATCCACTTTTGATTGAGCGGATCAACTGCAATACAATTAATCGTTTGCTGACGCAATGCAAATACTGAACTTATTTTTACTTGTGGATTGATTGATAAAACCGAAGAAGAATTTGTAATGACATTCACGCCTAAGCTTGTTCCAATCCACAATTCACCGCGCTTATCTGTAACAATACAGTTTATAACATCATCATTAAGTCCTTTTGATTTTGTTATGTATCCATAAAAATCATCTGTTGATGTTGAGTAAGTACCTCTATCATTAAAATAGAATAGACCAATACTTCCTTGTCCGGACATTGAGTACCATTTAGTACCGTATTGATCAAGTGCAAGGTTTCTTACTTCGCTAAATGTGGCATGTTGTTCCAAGGGATTTTCAAATGAATACCAAGCACTATCCGGAGTTAACATGTATATAGATTTTCTGTCTGCGGCATTTAAGTTAAGTATCCAAATATTATTTTTGGAATCTTGTGCAAATCCTGTAATCACTATGAAATTAGTATTGGTAGGAATCCCAACCATATTTGTATTCCCCGAGTGAAATCTCTGAATACTGTCTTTATTTATTTTTGCAAATCCCTGCCCCCAATTACCGGCATAAATTGTATTATCTGAAGTAGAAAAAATAGAATAGTAATCATTTTGAAAAAGCACGGGATAATTTACAGCATTATAAATGCTCCATTTATCACGGTCGAATTTATATATTCCTTTACCGGCATTATCTTTACCACTGGCACACCACAAATTACCAGCCCTGTCAGTTGTCATATTTGGGAATTGATTTGCTGCAGGTCCATTTGGCGCAATCAATGTATATGAATTTGTTGGTTCAATTTTAGTGACTCCATTGGAGCTTGTAGTAAATAAGCCTGCGTCTGAAACACTGATTTTTCTAATCTCGAATGGACTTGTAAAAAAAGTTTTTACTATTCCTTGATAGTAAATACTGATTACACTTCCGTGAGAGATTATTAGCGAGTCATTTGAAACAAGAATATCAATTACATTTACATTATTAAAACTTGGTAAGAACGTTTGCCATGAAGTTCCATTGAATAACGATATTCCCTTGTCTGTTGCAGCAATTATCGTATCCCGAAATAATCTAACTTTACGAATAATGTTGGAAGGCAAACCATTACTTGTATTGTAAACATTCCACGATTCGGGTGCAGATAAATTTGTTGCGCCGCTTTTCTGAACCGCAACTCCAAACTCAGTGCAGGCATAAATAAGATTGTCCTTGAATGTACTAATCACCCGGATATTGGAAGATAAATTTTCAAACTTGAAATATGTGTCGTAAAACTCCAGCGTTTTAGAATTTATGAGTGATAATCCAAATTCTGTTGATATATAAACTGTATCTCCTGAAATACGTAACTCATTGATCTGGTTATTTACTCTTCCAGAATTGTAAATATCAAGAATGTTTCGACTCGAATTATTTTGTTGATCATAAACATTAAGTGCACCGGAATTGCTGCCAAACCAAATTTTCCCGTAAGTATCAACACAAACTGCCGTAAGTGAGGTGGAGAATAATCCTTCAGTTTTAGTTATTTTTTTATATTCATCTAAAAAAGTATCATAAAAAAAACCTCCCCCTCCTGTTGCTGCCCAAACTCCATTATGAACTGCTTGGATGGAGTTGACCTGCTTCATGTTAGTATAGTTTTTCCAATTGGTCGGCTGTTGGGAATAAATGCTGATAGAGTAGATTGATACAAATAAGATTACAATAATATTTTTCATTTTTTGTTTGATGATTGTTACAAATGAAAAGTATAAAGATCTTATTCGAACCTCGAGTTGAAAATTAATTTGTTATTGGAGAACAATTTCAAGCTAAAGATTTTTATTAAAAGAGGAAAGTTCAAAAATTTCACCTAAAGTTTCTGAAATAAATCAGCCATTTCAATTGCAGTCAAAGCAGCATCCCATCCTTTGTTACCGGATTTTGTACCCGATCTTTCAATTGCCTGCTCGATAGTGTCAGTTGTTAAAACACCAAAAATTACCGGGATGCTGTGTTTTGTTGCTGTTTGGGAAATGCTGTTTGATACAGATGAAGAAATATATTCGAAATGAGGGGTTGCACCTCTTATTACAGCACCCAGACAAATTATTGCATCAAATCTTTTTTGAGATGCTAATTTATCTGCCGTGACAGCGATCTCGAATGCTCCCGGCACTTTAACGACTGTTATATTTCTTTCTTCACAGTTATGCCTTCTTAGGCAGTCTAACGCGGATTCGAGAAGTTTATCTCCGATAAATTCGTTGAACCTACTTTGGATTACAGCAAATTTATAATTTGCGGCTGATATTTTTCCTTCAATTAAATTCATAGTAAACCCATCAAGATAAATTTATGCTGAATTTTTAATTAATCTATTTCTCATTGCTTCTACTACAACAGTAGACGTAAAATATTTTCCAAGATTAGATTCATCTTCTCTTTTCCCCCCATGAAAATCTGATCCGCCGGATTCTAATAGGAAATATTCGTTCACTATTCCTTTATAGAATTTCACATGATGAGAATTGTGAGAAGGATGGATAACTTCGATACCATCAATTCCTTCTTCTATAAGTTCCTTTATCAGAGACTCAGGCATGTTTCCAGGATGAGCAATAAATGACAATCCTCCTGCATCACTTATAATTTTAACAATGCTCTGCGGAGAAATGTGAACCTTCTTTTCATAAGCCGGACCATAATTCCCAATGTATTTGTTAAATGCCTCATAATAATTTGAAATCAATCCTTTCTCTAACATTGCTTGGGCAATGTGTGGTCTGCCAATAGCCGAGTTTTTTGCATGTTCGAGAACATCTTCGATCGAAATTGTAAACCCGAGTATTTTTAGCTTATTTACAATTCTGATTGCACGTTTCAGTCGTTCTTCACGAAAGAATTTTAGATAGCGTTCAAGCTCTTTATTGTCAGGGTCAATAAAATATCCAAGAATATGAACTTCTCTATCTCCAATATCTGAGCTGACTTCTAATCCTGGAATAACCTCAATTCCGAGTTCTCTTCCAACTGAAGCCGCTTCATAAATTGCCGATAAATTATCGTGATCAGTTATACTGATTGCATCAAGTCCAGCTTCTTTCACCTTTTGGATTAACTCTATTGGGCTGTAAAAACCATCGGAGTGATCTGTGTGAGTATGAAGATCTATTTTATAGCTCATAAATTAACCGTACAGCTCCTTAAACTTTTGAAAATTAGTAATTCTTAATTTTACGCCTTCTAATTCAACCAAACCTTTTTTAACAAAGGAATTAATTGCCCGAGAAATAGTTTCTCTAGAAGTTCCTGCCATATTTGCAAGATCATGCTGAAAAGGCATGTGTTCAATCTCAACTATTCCTTGTTTTATTTTACCAGTATCATCAGCAAGCTGAAGAATTACAGCTGCAACTTTACCTTCGGCATCTCTTAACGAAAGAGATTTTATTTTTATATCCGAAATTCGAAGCCGCCTCGTCAATTCCTGGAGAAGAGCAATCGAAATTGCTGGATGTTCCTGCAATAGATTTAGAAAATCGGTCCTTTGAATCAAGAACAATTCTGATTCTTCAATTGCAGTTACGTTGGCAGATCGGTTCAACCCATCAATTATAGCCATTTCACCAAAAAAGTCGGATGGGTTTAATATACTGAAGATAATTTCTCTGCCATCATCACTAGATCTTGAAACCTTGACTTTTCCAGAAATTATAACACAAAGAGCTGATCCCGATTCATTTTCATGAAGAATTACAGCGTCTTTTTTATAAAATTTTCTGGCTCCAAGCTTTGATATTTCTCTTAATGTTTCTGTGTTCAGTTCTGAAAAAATTGGAACTGTTTTTAAAAAGCCACCATCCTCTGCCATTTTTAGCCCTTTGAAAATTAAACTTTAAAAAAGATAAATTTGAAGGCCATTAAAGTCGAATTAAATAGACTATGCTAAGATAACATTTTTTTGCTTATAGCTGATAATTGGTAAGAAAATCCGAGAAGAAATTTCATTTATAACTACTATTTAACTATTTTTTCACTCTAAATTTTTAATAAAACGGAGAATTTTTTGTTATGGGAATGATGGCAAAGATGAGAGGATTAGCGCCTGCTTTTATCATTACTGTGGGTGCTTTATTCGTCTTGTTCATGGTTATTTCTGATTCAAACGTTTTGGAAGCTTTGGGTGGAAAGTCCAATAATGTCGGCTCCATAAACGGTGAGGACATTTCCTATCAAGAGTATGCAAATGCAGTTGACCAGCAAAGAGAAAACCAGAAAAAGCAAACCGGTAAGGATGTTGATGAGCAAAACTTAGAACAGCTTAGAGATCAGGTTTGGGATGCCCTTGTAACTCAAAAATTACTTGCGGAACAAATTGATAAATTGGGTTTAGTTGTTTCTGAAGATGAAATAATGGAAGTTATTTTAGGTGAAAATCCTCCGGACTTTCTTAAGCAAAATTTTATTGATTCAACCGGCAATTTTAATCGCCAGATGTATGAACAAGCTCTGTTTGATCCCAGAAACAAAGAAGCATTAGTTCAGGCGGAAGAATATGTTAGGCAAAATCGGCTAAATGAAAAATTACAAAGTTTTATTCTTGCATCTGTAAATATAAGCGAAGCAGATATTAAGAATCGCTTCAACGAACAAAATTTGAAATTAAGAGCTGATTATCTTTTAGTTGATCTTTCTCTATATCCGGATTCAATTGTAAAATTTGATGATAATGATTTGAGAAAATATTACAATGAAAATTTAGATAAGTACAAAATTCAAGCTCAAAGAAAACTTCAATATGTATTATTCTCAAATCAGCCATCTGCTGATGACTCTGCAACCATTAAACGTAACTTGGAAACAGTTGCGGATAAATTCAAAAAAGATACAACAAGCTTCCAAACATATGTAGAGATTTACTCAACTGTACCTTATGCAAAAGATACTTTGGCATTAAACTCATTTACGCCTGAAGTATCTGAATTAATTGCCAAATCAGCTCCTGGAAGTATTATCGGACCTATCGGAACTTTTGAGGGATATATTCTTTACCGACTCGCCGCAGTTGTTCCATCTTCTGAAGTGTTAGTGAAAGCATCTCATATCTTAATAAGCAAAAAGGGAAGCGACGAACAAGATCTTCAAGAAGCGAATAAAATTTATAATGAATTGGTTACTGGCGCTAATTTTGAAAAATTGGCAAAAGAAAAATCAGGTGATCCGGGCAGTGGAAGCAAAGGCGGTGATCTTGGATGGTTTGGTAAAGGTGCAATGGTTCCTGAATTTGAAAAAGCAGCTTTTTCTGGGGCTATTGGGGTTATTCAGAAGCCGGTAAAGTCTCAATTTGGCTATCACATCATAAAGGTTACCGGAAAAGCAAGTAATAAATATGTCGTTGAAAAAATTGTAAATCCAGTTCAAACTTCTGCTTCAACCATTGATGCAAATTACAATGCTGCCAATGATTTTTCTTATGTTGCAGAGAAAAATGGTTTAGAAAAAGAAGCACAATTGATGAACTACAAAATACAAGAAACCACTCCCTTTGTTAAAGATGCATATTCAATTACCGGAATTGGCGTAAATAAAAGATTAGTTGAGTGGGCTTTTAGTAATGGATTAAACTCAGTCAGCGATGTTTATAAAGTTACCAATGGATATGTGGTCTGTCGAATTTCTGAAGTAATAAATGAAGGTGTAAAACCTTTTGATGAAGTTAAAACTTTAGTTCAACCATTGGTTATCCGCGAGAAGAAATATTTAATGGCAAAAGAGTATACCGCTAAATTGAAATCCCAGATCAATGGAGATTTATTCAAAGCTAAATCTTTAAATGAAAAATTAATTGTAGATACTACCGGTCAGTTCACACCAAATGGTTCAATACCTAGCATTGGCAGGGATAACGCTTTGATCTATGCAATTGTAAAAACTGAAGTGAATAAAGTTTCTGATCCGGTAAGAGGTTTTCGCGGATATTTTCTTGTTAAACCTACTGAAAAATCATCCTTTGATTCTTCTGCATATTCAATTCAAAGGAATTCTATCAGAGATCAGCTTTATCAGGAGAAACGAAATATGTATGTGAGTCAGTGGTTGGAAAAATTGAAGAAAGATGCAGACATAGTGGATAAGCGATACATGTTTTTTGGTCGGTAATTTTTATACTTGATTTTTGGTTCTCCCCAATCATATTGCAAATAGATGATTGGGGTTTTTTATTTTTATTAGAAGTTTCATTAATTGATCTTACGAACCAAATTCATACTCTTTAAAATGAAAATTAAAATATTAGCTATAGTAATTTTATTGTTTAGCACAAATGCAGTCGCTCAGTTTAGCAAAACTTTTGGATTGAGTGTAAATGCAGTTTACAACACAAGCGCCAGAATATATTTATCTCCCAATTCCTCCGATTTAATTTTACGTAATAATTCTTTTCTTATAGAAAATTTTTTTAATCTCGCGATTGATTTTAGATATAATTTATCGGAAACAATACTCTTAGGATTTAACACTGAATATATGAGTACCGCTTCAATAGGACCTAATCTGACAGTGTTTATGGGTAATAGCACAGTGACAATTAACGTGGAGGATGGATTTTTGCTTATTCCTTTAGAATTGTCCGCATACTATCTGCTGCCATTTTCCACCGAACATTTTAAGTTTTTGATGGGTGGTGGAATGGGTTATTACTTCGGCTCACACATCAGAAAGTTTGGTGATGTGGAAGTCTCTAATGCTGAAAGAAAATCTGCGTATGGTATTCATGTCAGCATTTCGATGGATTACCTAATAAAAGATTTTATTTCAGTTCGCGGTGAGATGAAGTTTAGAGATCCTCAATTCAAGGTTAAAAGCAAATACAATAAAAATGAAGTTAACTATGATGGAAACATTATTCGTTTAGCACAGAATTCGTTTGATTCTAAAATAAATGTTGATGGAGTGACATTTATTCTTGGTCTTGCTTTCCATTTTTGATTTATGGCATTTCAGGTCCATTTATGAAACAAAAAATAATATATCTAACCGGTTTTATGGGCGCTGGTAAAAGCACAATTGGTCCGATCTTAGCGAACACAATTGGATGGGATTCGTGCGATCTTGATGTACATATTGAAAAAAAAATCGGCAAAAAAGTTAGACAGATATTCGAACAGGAGGGAGAAAGGTTTTTTAGGAAAATTGAAACAGAAACACTCATGGAATTATCAACAAGAACTAATTTAGTTGTCTCGTTGGGCGGTGGAACTATGGCTGATGAAAATAATCTTGCGATTCTAAAAAATTCTGGAACAATAATTTATCTAAAAGCGTCCGATGATTCCTTTTACAAAAGACTGCGATATAAAAGAGATAGACCAAGTTTAGCAGTGAATGAGACAGATGATTTTACGAAAGAAACACTCATCAAAAGAATCAATAATTTGATGTCAGATAGAATTAAATATTATGAACAAGCCGAAATTATAATTGATACAGATAACTCAACTATAGGCAGGACAGTTGATAAAATTGTTAAGTTGCTAAAGGTAAAAGATAAAGAAGGAAATAGTGACAATCATTGACGTTAAACTCAAAAAGTATTCCTATCCAATAATCATTGGAAAAGGTACTTTTAGCAAACTCATTGGATTCGTCGAAGTAAAAAACCTTCATCGTAATTTGTTCATTGTAATTGATAAGAATGTTGACAAATATTTTGGAAAGCTTATTCGTAGTTATTTCAATGATTATGAAGGCAGAAAATATTTTTATTCTTTTCATGCGGCAGAAAAGTCCAAATCTTTTGAAGAGCTTAAAAAAATTTACATTTCACTTCTTGAGAATAAATTTGGACGTGATACTCTTTTGATTTCAATAGGCGGAGGAGTCACCGGTGATTTAGCCGGTTTTGCTGCTTCCACTTATATGCGTGGAATTCAAATTGCGCACATTCCAACCACGCTTACAGCTTGTGTTGACAGTTCAATTGGCGGAAAAACCGCAATAAACTTTGACTACTACAAAAATATAATCGGTTCGTTTCATCATCCTAAATTTGTGATTTGTGATACGAATTTTCTTCAAACACTTCCTAAAATTGAGGTGATTTCCGGTTTGGGTGAGATCATCAAATATGCATTTACTACAACTAATGAGTACTATCAATTTGTCGAAAATAATATTGATTCAATTTTAGCCCGTGATGAAGCTGTAATTGAAAAAGTGGTTACTTATTCGATCAACTACAAAATTTCGGTAGCAAGCCGAGATGAACAAGATCTGGGTTTAAGAAAAGTATTGAACTTTGGACACACTTTTGCTCATGCATTCGAAAGGGAAATGAAGGGTAAAATTAAACATGGTGAGGCAGTAATTGCCGGAGTTATGTGTGCCCTTTTTTTGTCTTACGAGAAAAAATTATTATCCCAAAAGTTGCTCGAGTCGTATAAATCTTTTCCATTAAAAGTGAAGCTGAGCAAATCCTTACGATCTGTTGATGTTAACCGAATTTATGAGAACATGCTCGCAGATAAAAAGAATAGAAACAATCAAATAAATTTTGTGCTTCTTCGTGAAATTGGAGAATTAGTTCTGGATGTTCATGCATCCAAGGCAGAAATATTTTATGCTCTTAAAAGTGCACTTGGCTTATTAAATTATAAGTAAAAAATAAAAATTCGGTAATTGTATTTGGAGAAATGAAATGTATCTAAAACTTCTTTTAATGTTTTTTATAGCTCAATTGATTATGTTTTCACAGCCCAAACAAGAAGTGCGCGCTGTTTGGGTAACCACTGTATTTAATCTTGATTGGCCCACCACAAATGGACAAACAAATCAAAAGAATGAAATGATAAGTTTACTTAATCTGCTTCAAGCGGCAAATTTTAATACGATTATGCTTCAGGTAAGAGCACGGGGCGATTTGCTTTATCCATCTGCTATTGAACCATGGGCAAAAGCAATGACTGGAACTTTAGGATCAAATCCAGGATGGGATCCGCTTCAGTTTATTATTGATGAAGCCCATAAAAGAGGCATTGAAGTTCATGCATGGTGGAACGTTTACAAGGTTTATGGAACCGGTACACCCCCAAACACAACTCCACAGCACGTTGTGTTGAGCCAGCCGGGGCTTTGCAAACTTTATGCAGATGAATGGTGGTTGGACCCGGGAATTCCTGCGACAAAAACTTATTTATTAAACCTTGCAATGGAAATGGTTCGTAAATATGATTTGGATGCAATTCATTTTGATTTTATTCGTTATCCAAATCCAGATTTTGATGATGCTGCTACTTATGCAACCTATGGACAGGGTGTTTTGAAATCAGATTGGCGTAGAAATAATATTACTCAATTTGTTATCGCCATTTATGATTCCATAAAAAATGTGAAACCGAGAATGAAAGTTGGCAGTGCCCCAATTGGTATTTATAAAGATTTGTCCACATGCAATTCTGGATGGGACAGTTATACAAATACTTTTCAGGATTCACGCCGATGGCTTCAATTAAATAAGCATGATTATCATTCACCCCAAATTTATTGGGATATTAATTCTTGTCCACGGTTCGATTCTCTTGCGATGGATTGGATAAACAATTCAAACGGAAAACATATTTATCCCGGTATTGCAGTTTATCGGATGAGTGCTGGAGAAGGTGATTGGCCTGCTTCTGAAATCCTTGCACAAATTGATTCATCAAGAATTTATGGCGGCAAAGGACAAACATTTTTTAGAACCGCAAGCTTTAAAACGAACCAGAAAGGCATTTATCAGTCTGTTAAAACAGGACAATATCTTTATCCTGCAAATATTCCACCAATGCCTTGGAAAGATAATATCAAACCAAATGCTCCGCAGAACCTCACAATTTCAACAAGTGATTCGCTTACTTATACTTTCATATGGAGTAAGTCATTATCGGCTTCCGATGGAGATACTGCCTTCTATTATAATTTATACATGGATAATCAATCTCCTGTTGATATTTCCGATATCAAAAAAGTAGTTAAGTTCAGAATTGTGAATGATACCACAACAACAGTTACATTTCCTTCTATTCCTACGAGCGATAGATATTTTGTGATTACTGCTTACGATCGAGGTTACAATGAAAGTAATATGTCCAACGAAGCAGCTATTATTGTGACATCAATTGAGGATGAAGCAAATCTAATCAGTGATTTTAAGTTGGAGCAGAATTATCCAAATCCGTTTAATCCTACTACAATAATTAAGTACACAGTTCCAGCCCTCACCCCGTCCCTCCCCCGAGGGGAGAGGGTGATCCTCCAGGTGTACGATGTTCTTGGGAATGAGATTGCAACATTAGTAAATGAAGAAAAGTCAGCTGGAAGTTATGAAATTGAATTCGATGCAGAAAAACTTTCAAGCGGAATATTTTTCTATCAGCTTCGTGCGGGCTCATATGTTGAAACTAAGAAGATGCTGCTGTTGCGTTAACCAAATAGTCAAAAGTTTTTTCAAGTGAGATTCACCTTAACATGCAATAGCAATTTAGGGTGAGTCTCAATTGGCCACCTACTTTTTCACCTGTAAATTAAAAAAATTTCATGTCCTTCTTGACTGTAACGGTTACTATTCGTTAATTTCCATTAAATAATTTAATCTACTCCGAGGGAGCCCAACTTTCTGAGTATTACTTCTTCAAGCCACCGATACTCTCCCGAAGCAGACAGTTGATAATAACTAAATCAATTTCTGAGGAGACGTTATGAAAACAAAACTAGTTTTACTTATTTCATTCAGCTTACTGCTTTTTCTCAGTTTCCATTTATTCGCACAAAAAGACAGTGCGAAGAAACCCGAATATTATAAAGTCAGTAAAGTTAAAATTTTCATAAATGGTCCTTCTGAAATCCTTGAACTCCGAAAACAAGGATTTAGCATTGAGCATATTAAGGTTTATGAAAACTACTTTGAGGCATACGCAGACAGCTTTCAAATGAATATTCTTGAGCAAAGTGGTTGTCCCTATGAAATAATTATTGAAGATGTTACAAAGGATTATTTAGAACGAACAAAAGAATCACGTGAAAAAATAAGACTCAAAAAACCATGTAAGAACTCTAGCTTTGGCTATGGAAGTATGGGTGGTTTTTATACCCTCGATGAAGTTATTGCGCAATTAGATACAATGAGGTTGCTATATCCGAATCTAATTACGGCGAAAGATTCTATCGGCTCTTCAATTGAGGGAAGACCGATTTGGGCTGTTAAGATTTCAGATAATCCGGATATGAATGAAGACGAACCAGAATTATTTTTTAATTCCTTAATTCACGCAAGGGAACCGGAGGGAATGATGGTATTAATATACTTTATGTACTATCTGCTTGAGAATTATGGCACCGATCCCGAGGCAACATATCTGGTTAATAACCGTGAGTTTTATTTTGTCCCCATAATTAATCCCGATGGTTATGTTTATAATCAGCAAATCAGTCCCAATGGCGGAGGGATGTGGAGAAAGAATTTGCGAAGTGATAGCACTGGATTGTTTGGAGTAGATTTGAATCGGAATTACAGTTACATGTGGGGGTATGATAATATCGGTTCAAGTCCTAATAAATTGGCAGAAGATTATAGAGGTACAACAGCGTTCTCTGAGCCCGAAACTCAAATAATAAGAGACTTTTGTATTAATCATAATTTCTTGGTTTGCCTGAATTATCACACTTATGGGAATGTAGCATTATTATCCTGGGGTTATAATAAAACGCATACCCCTGACTCTAGCATATTCAACAATCTGATTAAGGTTGCGACAAGTTTTAATCAACATCTTAATGGACAAGCTCTCCCACCTGGACATTGGATAAGTTATACAACTAACGGTGATGCTAATGATTGGATGTATGGTGAAACGTCTGAAAAAAATATAATTTTTGCAATACTTCCAGAAGTTGGGGATGAAAACGATGGTTTCTGGCCGGTTCCTGAAAGAATATTTCCTTTAGCAGAAGAAAATCTTTATGCAAATTTAATATATGCTTGGGGAGTTGGTGTGATTGATAATCCGCCTTACATTTCAGATGCATCCTTAAATTTGAGATATTGCCGTCCACTTATTGATACAGTAAAAATAACAGCGATAGAAACTAATCCCGATAATCATACGAGCAATGTTTTTGCCCAACTATTAAATCTAAACGACAGTTTAATTGCCCAAGTTCATCTTGATCAATTAGACTCTTCATTCACAGGTTCAATGTTTATTAATAATGTTGACGAAGCATTCTACAAAATATATCTTCAGCAAAGTGGCATAGTCATTCCTTCAAAAACTTTTTTTACTAATAAATTAAAATTCACAACTGCTGGCCCAACAAAATTAGATAGTATCCGTTTTTTAAAGGGCATTGCCAATTATTACAATTTAAGACCATTTGTTAGAAATGAAGGAACATCACTGACAATAACAAATGCTAAAATACAATTGAGATGCAGTGATCCTTGGGTATCTGGAATAGCAGGAGCAATTGTTCTTCCATCAATAGCACCAGGTGTCTCTGTTGGTGCTTCCTCGTGGATAGCAGTAAGTTTTTATGATTCAATCTTTCCCGGATATTTCAATTTGAAAGCCGAAATGATGGTTGATGGCTGGACATACTGGATAGATTCACTAAAGATAGTAACATCAATAGAGGGTGAGGTGCAGCAGCCCATAACATTCAATCTTGAACAGAATTATCCGAATCCATTTAATCCTTCTACCAAAATCCAGTATCAAGTATCTTGCAACTCGCATGTAAAACTAAAAGTGTTTGATGTACTCGGGAATGAAGTTGCAACATTAGTAAATGAAGAAAAATCAGCAGGAAGTTATGAAGTAGAGTTTGATGCAGAAAAACTTTCAAGCGGAATATTTTTCTATCAACTTCGTGCAGGTTCATTTACTGAAACAAAGAAAATGTTATTGATACGATAATGCATAACCCAAACCTCCGCCATAGACGGATAGGTCGCCCCTCCCTTTTACCGAAGGGGAGGACGAAGGAGGGGTTCTTATGAAGACTTTGTAACCGTCGTACCTAACTATTTAATTGTGTTATCATTAAGTTACTGTCGTTAATTTTATAAGGTTATTACTATGATGCCGTTTATTCGACCGATCACATTATCCATTCTATTTTTACTCATCCTATTAAATACGAGTTATGCTCAAAACTTATTTATCAATGAGTTTATGGCTTCAAACAGTTCAACTATTCGTGATCCTGATTATAATGCATACGCCGATTGGATTGAAATATATAATGCCGAATCATTTTCCGTAAATCTTAAAAATTATTTTATTACAGATAATTTAAGCAATCCGCAGAAATACAGAATCCCAACTGATCTGATAATTCTGTCAAATGGATATACAATTATTTGGGCGGATGATATGAATACAGGAAATCATGCAAACTTCAAGTTAAGTGCTTCCGGTGAATCTATTGGTTTGCTTAATTCCTTTGCTGCTGTTATTGATACAATTACTTTTGCAGAACAGCAGCCCGATGTATCAGAAGGTAGGTATCCGAATGGGGAAACAGAATGGTATAAGTATTTTCCTTCGAGTCCGGGAACAGCTAATGTTGAAAATAATATTTACAACAGATTAGCTAATCCGGTGATTTCAATTGCAGGGGGATTTTATCAATCATCAGTTAATTTAAGTATAAGTCATGCTGAACCGGGCGTTTCTATTTATTACACAATAGACGGAACTACGCCAACGCTCAACAGCACTATCTATTCAAATCCAATTACCATTGATACTACAACAGCATTAACTGTCAAAGCATTTAAAAATAATTTTGTTCCGAGTAAAGCAATTGTAAATACTTACTTCATCAATTTTGAGACAGCTCTGCCTGTGTTTTCAATAGTTACTGATCCCAATAATTTTTTCAGTGATACTTCAGGCATCTACGTATCCGGCACAAATGGAATAACAGGTAATTGCAGCACCATTCCAAGAAATTGGAATCAAGATTGGGAACGACCTATTAATATGGAGTTTTTTGAAAGAGATAAATCTCTTGCATTTAATGTTAAAACAGGCGTAAAAATTAACGGCGGCTGCTCCAGAATATATGCTATGAAATCGCTGGCATTTTATTTCAGAGGTGCTTATGGATATGATGAGCTTCATTATCGTTTATTCCCCGATATTCCAATTCTAAGCTATAATAATTTTATTTTGAGAAGTTCCGCTCAAGACTGGTGGCGAACCATGTTCAGGGATGGAATGGTTCATACTTTAATTGAGCAAGGAATGAAAATAGCTTACCAGGAATACCGACCTTCACTAATGTTTTTAAATGGACAATATTGGGGAATTCATAACATTCGTGAAAAAATGAATGATCATTACCTAAATTCTCACTATGGCGTGGATATTAGTAATATTGATCTCGTCGAAATGAGCAAAGGAATTTTTGCTAACAACGGAGATTTGAGCGCCTATAATTCGATGATTAATTTTCTCTCTACACAGAATATGGCACTTACGCAAAATTATGAATACATAAAATCCATTGTAGATATTGATGATTACATTGATTACCTGATTGCAGAAATATATTCGGCAAATGCAGATTGGCCCGGCTCGAATATGAAATTGTGGAGAGAACGCACATCTACTGGGAAGTGGCGATGGTTAATTTATGATCTTGATTTTACTTTTGGTGGGAATGCACAAGGTCAGTATAATTCGAATACGCTTGCATTAGCTACTGCAACAAATGGACCGGACTGGCCAAATCCGCCATGGTCAACTTTAATGTTTAGGAAAATGCTGGAGAATGCCGAATTTAAAAATGAATTCATTCAACATTTCGCAGTTCATATGAATACAACATTTGAACCCTCTCATGTAAATTCGGTTATTGACAGCTTAGGTACTGTAATCGCATCTGAAATTCCGAGACATAAACAGAGATGGCCTCAATCAATATCGCTTGGTTCGGATTGGTTTGTTAATGTTCAAGTGATGAAAGACTTTGCATACTTAAGGCAGCCCGAAGTTAGAAATCATTTCTATTCAAAATTTAATTTATCTGGTTCATATACTTTGAACATTAGTCGGAATAATCCTGCTTGGGGAAAAGTGTATGCACACAAAGTCGAGATAAAAAAGAATAATTCAGTTAATACTTTTTTTAAAAATGTTCCATTGAAAGTTAAAGCTCTTCCAATGCCTGGTTACCGTTTTGTAAGATGGCAAGGTGTTTCGACTTCAACTTCACCAGAAATTGAAATACTAAATTCAAGTAACTCATATTTAACGGCAATATTTGAACCTGCTGAACTAACTATTACTACTTTGGTAATAAATGAAATAAATTATAAATCATCTCCCTCTTTTGATACTGAAGATTGGATTAAGTTGTACAACCCAATTGAGAGTGTTGTCGATCTTTCTGGTTGGAAAATTCGTGACAGCAGTCCAAGCAATTCATTCACCTTTCCTGCCAGTTCACTCATCTCGGGAAATGGATATGTAGTGATTTGCAGAGACACACTTAAATTCAAATCCCTTCATTTGAATGGTGAAAATGTTTGTGGTAATCTCAGCTTTGGCTTCAGCAGCGATGGTGATTTGATTATGCTGTTCGATTCTTATGGAAATCTAGTTGATTCAGTTTTATTTGAAAGCTCGGGTGAATGGACTTCACTCCCCAATGGAAATGGACCGACATTGTCGCTAATAAATCCTCAATCTGATAACACATTGCCAATAAACTGGAAAGGGTCCGGACTCTATGGAACTCCCGGCAGATTAAATGACACATATACAAAAGCTGAGCAAGAAGAAAACACACTACCAGGGAATTTTTATTTATATCAGAATTATCCTAATCCTTTCAACCCCACGACAACAATTAAATACACAATACCAGCCTTCACCCCGTCCCTCTCCCAAGGGGAGAGGGTGATCCTCAAGGTTTATGATATTCTTGGAAATGAGATTGCAACATTAGTGAATGAAGAAAAGTCGGCTGGAAGTTATGAAATTGAGTTCAATGCATTAAATCTTGTAAGCGGAATATATTACTATCAATTGCGTGCAGGTTCATATGTTGAAACTAGAAAAATGATCCTGCTTAGATAAATATCAAATTTATGTTGTAGGGGTATGGGCATGATGCATCATGCGCATACTTTAATGTGTGGATATTAATATTTTTTGAAATGTTGTTTGTGAGTAGGGAACGACCTCCTCTCATTCCACAATTATGAAGTGAAACTCACCTAAGTTCGCTTATAGCGTTGTAAGTTGAATCTATTTTGGTTAATAAAAATCGGTTTAAAAGAGGAAAAACTGTCGGGCTTTGAGGGCGAAAGTCCGACAGTTTGAGTGTCATCTTGTGGAGGGGTGCTATGCTTAAAACTATTATCTATTTCTCGGATAATAATATTCAATCAATGTGCCACAGTTTTTTCTTCATTTTCATTAGAAATTTAAGGTTTATTTTTCCCCAGAAAATTATTTCGTAATTCTTACATGAACTTGGTTGGCAATTTCTTACTTAATGCTTAAGGTTGGTATCAAAGGAAGGGCGCCGACAGAATTAATTTGTTGATTATATCTGCCGGCGGGTGTTGTGTCATCATAAAGGAAGGTGCCTATGCTTAAAACTACTCTGCTGAGTATTCAACCCAAATGCCATGAATAAAAGCTTGTTTTTAATTAGTTATCGCAGTTATATTTATCCCAGCTTCAGAAAAATTATGTTTGAAGAAAATTTTGAGACACTTTTTAGAGGATAAATGCTAAGCAGCGTTAGTTCAGATATTGAAATTGATTACCGCGAAGAAATTCTTAAGTTAAAAAAGGAATTAAATGCGGTAATCTTGGCTCACTATTACCAGGAATCTGAAATTCAGGATTTGGCAGATTTTGTAGGCGATAGTTTGGAGTTGGCGAGACGAGCAAAGTCAACTGATGCGGATGTAATAGTTTTTGCGGGAGTCCATTTTATGGCAGAAACAGCTAAGATATTAAATCCGCACAAACCAGTATTATTACCTGATTTGGAAGCAGGATGTTCTTTGGCGGATAGCTGCCCTCCTCCGTTGTTCAAAGCATTTAGAGATAAACATCTCAATCATGTAGCGATTACATACATAAATTGTTCAGCAGCAGTAAAAGCTTTAAGCGACATTATTTGCACATCAAGCAATGCCGAAAAAATAATTAATCAAATTCCTAAAGACCAGCCGATTCTGTTTTCGCCGGATAGAAATTTGGGGAGGTATTTAACTAAAAAAACCAGAAGAGAAATGCTGCTTTGGGATGGGACTTGTATCGTCCATGAAACTTTCAGTGAAAGAAAAATAATTGATCTTCAAACTGAATATCCAGATGCAAAACTTATTGCACATCCTGAATGTGAAGATACTCTTTTAAATCGTGCTGATTATATTGGTTCAACAAGCAAGCTTCTTCAATTTACAAAAGAGGATTCAAATTTAAGCTACATTGTTGCAACGGAAGCTGGCATAATTCACCAAATGCAGAAAGCATCACCGAATAAGGTTTTCATTCCTGCACCACCAGAAAAGAATTGCGCATGTAATGAGTGTCCGTACATGAAATTGAACACAATGGAAAAACTTTATCTCTGTATGAAGAATGGTAAACCAGAAATAACGATGGACAGTGAGACCTTGGCAAAAGCATTAAAGCCAATTGAACGAATGCTTGAGATGAGTTGATTTTTGGGTTCTATGATGACTTCTATAATCATCATTCAATATTCGGTGTTGAACATTGAACATGGAATTATGAATGTTGAACTTTTAAAGCCTTCCCAAATTTGCAGCAACAAAAGATATTTAGTTCTAAAGGATCGGAAGAATTTTAGATTGATATAGAAGGAAGATTTCTCTCGATTTAGATTGTCTGTCAATCTGTCAAATCGGGATCGAAATGACAAGTTATCCGCTGTAAAAAAAATTTTGCTATGATTCCTTCAAAATAATTTTAAATGTCGTTCCTTCTCCGATACTTGAACTTTTAACAAAAATTTTTCCTTTGTGATAAACTTCAATAATTCTTTTGGAGAGACTTAAACCCAATCCCCAGCCCCTTCGCTTCGTGCTGTAACCAGGACGGAAAATATCCTTTCTCCTTTTTAGGTCTATTCCTTTTCCATTATCGGTAACATCAATCTCAATTTCCTTTCGCACTGCCTTCACAGTTATATCAATTTTGCCTTCCTTGTGATCAATTGCATCTAACGCATTCTTAATAAGATTTTCGATTACCCACTCAAATAATTCTGCATTAAGCTGTGTGGTAAGATTCTTTTCACCGCTTAAATTTATCTCAACGCTTTTACCAAGCTGTGGCAGCCGGCGTTCAAAATATTCCTTTACTTTATTAATTTCATCATAGACTGATAAAGTTTTTAATTCCGGTACTGCTCCAATTTTTGAAAAGCGGTAAGTGATCCGGTTTAATTTTTCAACATCATCCGAAATTTCATCAGTAATATCTAAAACCCTATCCTTATCGTGGTAGTGCATTTTCAGCATTTCAGTCCAACCCATCAAGCTTGAAATTGGTGTTCCAAACTGATGAGCAGTTTCCTTTGCCATTCCAACCCAAATATTGCTTTGCTCACTTTTCTTAATGTTACTGAATCCAAGGTATCCAAGAAGTACGAACAATGCTGCAATTAGAATTTGAAAATATGGATAATACTTTAACTGGGTAATAAGTTTGGAGTCACCGTAATGTATTTTTTGAAGAACAACAGAATCTGCATACGTTACTAAAATAGGATTATGCTGTTCATCCATCTCTTTAATTTTATTTTCTAAAAATTCTTTTAATTTGGTTTGTGAAAGATTAGAATCAATTTCAATATTTCTGTAATTACCTTTTTCATTTGGATTTATTTGATCATCAGCGTCTGTAATGATTAGAGGGAAGTCAATTGGGATGATAATATTTTCAAAAAGAAATGTTAAATCGGCATCTGATTCAGTTGGCTTAGCTAAATATTCTATTCCCTTTGCATAAAGTTCAACAATCTGTTTTTCCTTAACTTGAAGTTTTTGAACCAGACTTTGAGTGTAAAATAATGTGCCTACAGCAATAAGAATTGCAATTATTAACAATATTATCTTGAAATTTGCTGAGGCAAGCCCACCTGACATTTTCATGGAAGCAATCCTTTTAAAATATTTATTTTATCGCATGGATGAATTTAACCTATTGGGAATGAATATTCATTAGCAATTTTGGTTATTAGCTCTTCAATTCATGAAAAATGTTTGGTCACGCTTTGGACCCACGGAAACAAGCTTAATTTTCATTCCAGCATGCTTTGAAATAAAATCTAAATAAACTTTAGTTTGATTTGGCAAGTCATCAAATGATCTGCAATTTGATATATCACAGTTCCAACCTTCAAGGGTTTGGTACACAGGTGTAATGCTTTGTAATCTTTCAAAATCCGTGGGATACGATTTGAGAATTTTCCCATTCAATTTATAACTGGTGCAAACTTTTATTTCATTAAAGCTGCTGAGTACATCTAGTTTTGTGATTGCAACTTCATCAATTCCGTTTATCATTACCGAATAGTTAACAAGAAAAGCATCAAACCAGCCGCATCGTCTTGGTCTTCCGGTTGTGGCGCCGTATTCTACACCAATTTTTCTCAGCTTTTCGCCATCTTCATCAAGAAGTTCAGTAGGGAATGGACCATAACCAACACGAGTTGTATAAGCTTTAACAATTCCAATTACGTTATCAATTTTATTTGGAGGAATTCCCGTACCTGTGCAAGCACCTCCTGAAGTCGGGCTGGATGAGGTTACAAACGGATATGTTCCATGATCTACATCGAGTAATGCACCCTGTGCACCCTCAAGTAAAATCGATTTACCTTTTGCAATAGAATTGTTCAGATATGCGGGAACATCTTTTATGTATTTGTCAATCTTCTTGTCAAATTCCAAATACTGATTTATTATTTCCTCAACATTTAGTTCTTCTTTTTCATAAACTTTTTTCAGAAGGTTGTTTTTCTCTTGAAGGTTCTTTCTGATTTTTTCTTCAAGAGCTTTTCTATTTAACAAATCAACAATTTTAATTCCTTTTCTTGCGTACTTATCAATGTAGCAAGGACCAATTCCCCTTCCTGTTGTACCGATTTTATTATCGCCGCTTTCCTGGATTGAATCAAGAAGTTTATGGTAAGGCATAATTAAGTGAGCATTATGACTAATGAATAATCGTCCATCCACTTTAATGTTATTTTTTTCGAGGAGCGAAATTTCATCGAGCAAAGCGGTTGGATCAAGAACCACACCATTTCCAATTACACAAATAACTGCCTCACGCAAAATGCCTGAGGGAATTAGATGAAGAATATATTTGTTGTTTCCGATTTCAACAGTATGACCGGCATTGGCACCGCCTTGATATCTTGAGACTATATCATATTTCTCGCTTAAGATATCAACAATTTTGCCTTTACCCTCATCGCCCCATTGGCTTCCGACAAGTACTGTAACGCTCATGAATTTTCCTTTGGCAGGTGATTGTATCCCGTCTTGCGGGGAAAAATAAAACTCCGAATACATTATCCGGAGTCGTTATAAAAAATATTTAAGTTTTTTTACTTAGAGAAACTTGCAACAGCATCATCAATAGTTTTGTAAGTTTCAAATATTGTTATAAGCTTGGTGATTATCAGCAAGCTTTCAATTTTATCTGTCACTCGAGATAATCTGAACGTACCCTCGGCCTTTTTCATTGTGGTTAAACCGCCAATCAACATTCCAAGACCGGAACTATTCATAAATTTAACATCATGCAAATCAACAACAATATTTTTTTTGCCCTCATCAATAAACTTATGCAGTAAATCATTAAATTCTTTAGTATCCTCACCGCCCATAACATTTCCTTTAAGTTCAATAAGCACTGCGTTGTAACGTTCACTAACTTTTGTTTTCATGTAGAACTCCTTAAAATTTCAGTTAAAATTTAATTAGATGGCTTTACTAAAGCAAGTAAAAATCAGCAATAATCACATGGTTTATTTAAAATGTTTGTTTACTTACTTTTCAGAGAAATTTTCGATTTAATTTTCAGTAAGATTTTTGTATAATCAATTAATTCTTAGTGAATTCTTGACTGACCGGATTGTAAGTTGATCAAACACTGTAATTTTCTTAAACTAAACTTACTTATTTTTGTTGGTAAATTTTGTGTCCAAAAAATAGTAATCAAAAGTAATTCATCTCTATTTCATAAAAGCAAGGAGAAAACATGAAGAAAAGACTTTATTCTATCATTGTATTTATAGTTTTAACAGTGGTGACTATAAGCGCTCAGGTAAATATTAAGTTTGTTGAGTATGATTTACCCAATGGTTTACATGTTATTTTACATGTGGATAAATCTGCACCCATTGTATCACAAGTTGTTACTTATCACGTTGGTTCAAAAAACGAGCAGCCTGATAGAACCGGCTTTGCCCACTTTTTTGAGCATCTAATGTTTGAAGGTTCACCCAACATTCCTCGGGGCGAATTCTTTAAAATGATTCAAAATGCAGGCGGTACATTGAATGCTTACACAAGTTTCGATCAAACGGTCTATTTTATAACCCTTCCATCAAATCAATTAGAACTTGCAATGTGGATGGAATCGGAGAGAATGCTGCAGCTAAAAATTGATTCCATTGGAGTTGAAACACAGCGTGGAGTTGTAAAAGAAGAGCGTAAACAGGGATTGGAGAATCGCCCATATGGTACACTACTGGAACAGACAATGGCACACGCATATAAAATTCATCCGTACAGATGGACGCCTATTGGTTCCGTTCAATATATTGATCAAGCAGCTTATGATGAATTCTACCAGTTCTACAAAACATTTTATGTGCCTAAAAATGCTTGTTTATCAATTGCCGGTGATATTGATATCGAAAAAACAAAAGCATTAGTTCAAAAATATTTTGGTGATATTCCTAGAGGTGGGAGAGAAATTTATCGCCCTATAGAAGTTGAACCAAAGCAAACCGCTGAAGTTCGAGATACGGTATATGACAATATTCAGCTCCCTGCAATAATTCAAGCTTATCACATGCCTGCTCAAGGAACAAGTGATTATTATGCACTTAGCATGCTAACCACTTTGTTGACTGGTGGTGAAAGTTCAAGATTATCAAAACGACTTGTTGATAAAGAGAAACTTGCTCTTGCAGCTCAATCAATTCCATTCAATCTTGAGGATCCTTCAGTATTCTTACTATTCGCCATTGCTAACTTTGGCAAAACAAACGATGAAATTGAAATTGTTATTGATCAGGAAATTGAAAAAGTAAAATCAGAAATTATTACGGACGATGAGTTCACTAAAATCCGCAGCCAGGTGGAGACTAGCTTTATAGAAAAAAACTCCACAGTTCAAGGTAAGGCGATACAGCTTGGCTATTACCATGTGTTTTTTAATGATGCAAACCTTATTAATTCTGAGGTAGATAAATACATGGCTGTAAGTAAAAATGATATTCAGCGAGTGGCAAAAGACTATCTCGTGAAGGAAAATAGAACAGTTCTGTACTACTTACCAAAACCTAATGTTCAATAGGAGAATTAAAAATGAAAACAAAAATATTTGTAACGCTTACTTTTTTGATAACTTTATCGCAGTTCAATTTTGCACAGCTTGATAGGAGTATCATTCCATCTCCAGGACCAGCCCCTTCAGTTTCCTTTCCGAATTATGACTTGGTCAAAATGAAAAATGGTATGCGGGTTATTTTAGTAAAAGATGATGAACTTCCTACAATTGCAATCCGAATGTTAATTGATCGAAAACCTGTGCTTGAAGGTCAATATGCCGGTAGCGTATCTATGATGGGACAGCTTTTAAGAAACGGAACTAAAAATAGAACCAAGGATAAACTTGATGAAGAAATAGACTTAATTGGTGCAAGTGTGAATTCTGGAAGCACAAGTGTTTTTGCTTCAGGGCTTTCAAAGTACACTGAAAAATTATTTGAAATAACTTCCGACATAATTCTGAATCCTTCATTTCCGCAGGATGAACTTGATAAAGTTAAAGAACAAACAATATCGGGATTAAAGTATCGAAAAACCGATCCGAACACTATCATAGAAATACTTCGTCAAAAAACTCTCTATGGTGCAAATCATCCTTATGGTGAATTTGAAACCGAGGAATCAATTGCGAATATAACCAGGGAAAAATGTTTTGAAAATTATAATTCATTCTTTAAAGCAAATCATGCCATAATAGCAGTTGTTGGTGATTTTGATAAGAAAAATATTTTAGCTCTTCTGGAAAAGTATTTTGGCTCGTGGAAAAAAGGAGAAATACCGAAACCAACCTTTGATAATCCTAAATTGCCTGTTAAAACCAATGTTGCATTAGTGGATAGACCAACCTCTGTTCAATCAGTTATACGAGTAGCACAAGTTGTTGAACTTAAAAAAAATTCACCCGACGTTATGCCTGTCAAAGTTATGAATACAATTTTAGGCGGCGGCATTTTTCGGCTCTTTACAAATTTACGTGAAAAGCATTCATACACCTACGGGGCTTACAGCTCAATGGGTGCCGATGAATTGATTGGCAATTTTACTGCAAGCACTTCTGTTAAAAATGAAGTGACGGATAGTGCGCTTGTTCAAATATTTTATGAGTTGAATAGAATTAGGGATGAAAAGGTTGATGCAAAAGAGCTTAACATGGCAAAGAATTATATTAGCGGCTCTTTTGTGCAAAGCTTAGAAAAAGCTCAAACCATTGCAGATTATGCAATAGAAATTGAGCGTTACAAATTGCCAAAGGATTACTATAAAACTTATCTCAAGCGAGTTTTTGCTGTTACCGAAAATGATGTGATGCGCGCTGCAAAGCAATACCTGCGGCCTGAGCAAATGACGGTTGCTATTGTAGGTGCCGCAAATGAAATCAAAGATAAAATTTCTAAATTCGGTGTTGTTACAATGTATGACGAAGATGCCAACCTTGTTATAGAAAAACCCGCAAGTGAAATAACGATGACTTCAGATGAATTACTTGCAAAATTTATTGAGAAGAGCGGCGGAAAAGAAAAATTAAATTCCGTAAACGATAGGACAATTGAGCTGAGTGGTAAATTTCAAAATTTTGATCTTAAGACAAAGACAATAAACAAAGCTCCAAACAAACTTTATGTAGAAGTGGATTTTGGCGGCATGTTTACACAGAAGATTGGCTTTGATGGTGAAAACGGATGGGCAGTAAGTCCTCAAGGAATAATGGATTTGGAAGGCAGCAGCTTAGCCGAGCTTAAAGTCCAAGCATTAATTAATTTTTATTTAGATTATAAGAACCAAGGAATAAGCGCAAACATTGCCGGCATTAAAAACATTAAGGGTAACGATTATTATGAGGTAGTTTTCGAAGCAGATACTTCTTATAAATGGACAGAATATTTTGGTAAAGATGATTTCTTAAAGTTCAGACAAATAAAAACCGGTGAAGGACCAAGCGGTAAAATCGAAGAAACGACTGATTATCTGGATTATCAGGATTTTAATGGATTTTTATTTCCATCAAAGCAAACTCAAAGTGTGATGGGACAAATGATTGATTTCAAATTGGAGAAGTTTGAAGTTAATACCGGAATTGATAACTCAATATTTGTGAAGCCGAGTAAGTAGAAAATTCAAATTATGAGCTGTTTAAAATTGAAATGATAAATTTCAGTTTTGACAGCTCGATTTTATTGCGATCTCAATCACCACCCAATTCTACATGGTTCTGTATTTTTTACGGAACCAAATTATAACTATTTCGTCTAAAAAAATGAAATTCAACAAGAAAAAGGACAACTTGCAAAATCCACAGATTTTATCTTTAGATGATGATTTTTCTCTGATAAAACGATTTATTGAGGGAGATGAAACCACATTCAGATTGCTTGTGCAGCGGCACAAAGATAAAGTGCGAAATATCACTTACTTAACTCTCGGCAATGCCGATGCAGTTGATGACATTGCACAAGATGTGTTTCTCACAGTTTACAAAAATTTGCACCGTTTTCGCTTTGAATCACAATTCTCAACCTGGTTGTATCGAATTACGGTTAACAAATGCAAGGATCATCTGAGAAAAAAACGGATAAGAAATATTTTTACCAGTTTAAGTGAAGATGATACTGAACCGGTTTATCATTCGACACATGAATCTAAGGATGTGGCAGCAATAGTTAGGAAAGCTATGGATGAATTACCTGATAAGCTAAGAATTCCTCTCATGCTTAAGGATATGGAGGGTCTTAGCTATCAGGAAATTGCACAAACTGTTAACTGTGAAATTGGAACTGTTAAATCCCGAATTTTTAGGGCAAGGGAAGGATTGCGAAACATCCTTAAACCCTATGAAAAGGAGCTTATGTTATGAATAAATTTTACAAAGAATATGAAATGCTTTCTGCATACATTGATGGCGAACTGACTGACGAAGAAATTAAAAATGTTGAGGAAAAATTAGTCGGTTCAAAAGATATGCAGCAAAAACTTAACGAACTCAAACGAGTTAAGGAATTATCTCAGTCATCCTTTCAAAAAGCTGCTGATTCCCCATACTTTGAAACAAAGTTAATTGCAAGTTTAAATTCTGAAAACCGATCTCAACTCAAAATTAAAAAATGGATTCCTGCGGTTGGTTTTTCAGTGGCAGCAATTGTTCTGATGCTTTTCTTAAAATCCAATCCCCAATTTTTTAGTAATATCATCGAGGAGCAAAAAACTAAAATAGCTGGACTTTATACGGATAATTTAAAACCACTATTTGTTACTGCCGGATTAACTAATGAAGATATATTCAACTTTGCTTTATACCGTAAGCTTCCGCTTGATAAGGAGCGAGGGCAATATTTGCTTCTGGGTTCAAATGTTGATGGATCAGAATTCATTGAGATTAAAACTGCTTCGTTAGGCACGTCAAATAATGATTATCACAAATTTATTTCTGCCTTAAATCTAAATGATAAACAAAAGGATAAAATTGATTCTATTCTCTCATCTTATGCTGAAGAAATGCAAGCTCAAGTTTTAGTAAATGAAAATAATACCGTCGCTATAAGTCCGAAATTATGGAACTACAACAAGGCAATCTTCGCCGATGTAATGGCATTCGCAAAAGATGCCAATCAAGTTCAGTTTGCTAAAATTGCACCGGTTGAGTTCACTAAAATGGATAAGCCGCAGCTTGTTCAAATTGCTAATGTTGTTAAGACTGCAAGTGACAGCGACTATATCTTTTTAACACCTGATACAATTTTTGTAGAAGCATTTAAGTTCGATAGACAAAAATTTGATAAAGAGATGAAGCAGATGCAAATCGAGCTCAAGAAAAATCTTAAAGATGCTGAAAAGCAGATGCGTCAACAGAATTTCGTTTTTAATATTGACAGCAATGTTATAAAGTGGAAAAGTAAAGGTGCCGAAGCTAAGAATTTTGAAGTTATGTTCGATTCAAATTTTTGTCGAGTTAGCATACCGAATATTAATATTGATTTGTCGGATGTTTCCTTCCCGAATTTTGATGAGCTTGAAGCACAAATTAAAACCGCAACAAAGAATATTCAATCATTTACTATTAATATTCCGAAAGAAGGAAGTACTAAGAGAAAATTTGAATTCAGAGTTGATGTCGGAGATTCTTCAAATAAATTCAGATATGATATTAATATTCCGAATCTCAAAGTTCCGATTCCCCCAAATGCTACTTTAAGAGATTCCGCGTTGTACAAAAATAATGAGGCATACAGATTTAAAGCCGACTCTCTTTCGAACTTAATTCAGCAGTGGGTAGATGACTCGCTAATATTTAACCAGAAGGATTTTCAACTTCAAATGAAGGAATTCCAAAAGGAAATGAAGAGATTTCGGGAAGAGATGCTCCGACTTCAAAATAATTTGCAGAAGGAACCCACTAAAATTAAAACAGAAGAAACAATAGAGATATAGTTAATCAATATCTAAGTAGTTTTAATCTATAAAGTCTTCCATCTCCTAGAGAAATGCTGTCCGAAAAAGTCAACAAACCATTTTTATCTGTATAAACTTTTTCAATAGTACTGTCTATAAAATCTTTAATTTCATAATATGAATTTGGTTTAAGATTTTGAATGGTCAAATTAAATTTTGAAGTTGAGCTGTAATACCTATTGACCAGCATAAAATATTTTGATTGATCATCACCCCAATCCTTGAAGAATCCGAGTTCAACAATACTTGTATCATTCGATTTTGCATCAGCTGCTTCAATCATTTTTACAATGCTTGCATTTATGTTTTTACTCGAAATTAAATCTATACCTGCGATTTGGTGAGTTTGCCGTAAACGCTTAATTGTTTCACCAAACTCTCCTTTTAATCTTGGAGATAGAACGTCCTTGAAAAAATAGTATTTGTCAGTGAATATGTAACCGTCTTTTGTTGTATAGTTAACAAGTCCGGAATGCTTAGGATTATTGTTTTCGCCAAAATATCTGTAAAGGGAAAGTGACTTTGCTCCATACATCAAACCAAGATTTGCAGTGTAAAGAATCTCCTTTGGAGAAGGATCCTTATACAATCTCGCTCGATCATATCTTCCTACCTGTAAACTCAAACAAAATAACGAATCGTCTCTTTGAATAACCGAAAGTATAGTGTCGGTAAAAATGTCAATATTTTTTTTTCTAAAATCACCACCGAAGGGATTATCATCAGCAGTCAAAGGAGCATCAAAGATAGTATGATTATTTTGCCGTCTTATGTTTTTAACTCTTTTCAAAAATTCTTTCCATTTTATCAACGGTTCGGCTCCCAGTTGACTATCGCCATATCTTCCATTCCAACTCGATGGGAAAGAAACCCATAACCTTCTTTTTCCACTGCTGACTTTGTTTAGAATGCTATCAACGATTCTTATTGGCTCATAATTGTCTATAGATTCCGGCTCATCAACAGGAAACCATCCAATTACAACATCATCTATGTGAGTCGTAAAAGATTTACTATCCTGGTCTGCAATTCTATAGTGGTTTTGGGGATTAGTAATTTCGCGTCCTCTTTCATCAGATATAATAATTTTATCCACGTATAACCTAATATTAGGATTTGCTTTCCAGATAATATTAAAATCCACAAATTGAGCCCAACCTGCTGAAGGAAAAAAATTAGATTCTGGTTTCGGAGGATTAATTATCGTAAAGTCGTAATCAACATTTATTTCCTGCCAGCGATTTGGTCGCAGCTCATTAACAGTTATTGTTTTTTCTTTTATAATTTCTTGACCAATAATACGACTCCATTTAATTGTAGAATTGATAATTTGAAAAATACAAACCGCATCAGTTGACTTTAATTCTTTTTGACTATTGACAATTTCAAGTTTTAATTTAAGAGCAGCTCTATACTTAATTATTTCATTAAGATTGATCCCTCGGTAGCGTGCTTCCTGCCTGTATCCTGGTCCGGAAATGAGGATTCCTTCTTTGGAATTTTTCTTTGTAACAATTCCAGTGATCTTATTTCCGACATAGTACAATTCACCTATATTTTTATTATAGGTTAAAGTTGTAGCTCCATTTTCGGGTTTTGTACCTTCTGCTTCCCAAACGGAATAACGTGCATCTGTATATTTAATTATATCATTATAATTTGGATCATAAATAGTTGTGTCTGCCTGGACTGGAATAACCTTTAACCCTCTTTTCTTAATTTCAAGTAATCTTTCTGTAGTTACATTAGAAGCAATCACGACATCAATCCCCATGTTCTTTATATAATCATATTGGTTTGCGCCCATATCATGTGGTGCAAACGAGATCAAAGGAATTCCATTAAAATCCTTGATAAAATCTTGTGAGTATATGCTGTGATATTGCAATAGTAATAAATAGATAGTCAATGGGAAGATGACTTTTATCTTCATGTAGAACCTTTCTTACGAAAATCCGTTAGAATTATAAATTTGGATTTACTTATTTTTACGCTTATCAGGGTTATTAGCCGTTCATCTAACGTTTCTTTAAATGGATGAGCGAATAGTATATTTTCTAAGTGGAATTCATGCTATTCAGTGAATTCCTATAGTATAGATATAAATCAGCATTTATTGATTGCTAAAAACAAGTGTAATGTTAAGAAATATTTCAACAGAAAATCTAATAAAAAATTTAAAAATACAATTATTGGTTGCTATTGCAGCGGTATTGTTTGTTTTGAAATTAACATTGTCACCTATTGAATCTTTAGGATTAACTCTCTTAAATGAATTTTTAGTAATTGCGGGGATTATTCTTCTCGTTTATTCAATCAGCGAGTTTATTGGAACCGGAAAGTTTAATTTACTTTCGCTTGTTATGAATCTCGGAATTCTTAATGCGATAATGTTCTTTTTCATAACATTTTCAGATTCAATTTTGAATTTGTTTTATGATAATCTTAGTGATAAAATTAAGAATCCCGATTTAGTTTATACAATTATATCCTTCTTTTATGTTTCTATCTTCATCAGTTCATTATGCTACATCTTTCTGACGTTTAAGCAATTTTATTTTAGCAGACAAAAGCATGAAAAGAGTATTTACTTTAGTACAATGACGATATTTTTTCTGCTTTCCATTGGTACTGCCTTTTTAGATAACTTTTCCGGTTTATCATACATAAATAATACGTTTATGATCATTTCGATCATTTTAATCGGAATAAATTCACTTCGGATTTCGTGGATTGCATTCTTATCAAAAAAGGAAAAAGTTTTACTGTTAATCCTTTCAGTTGTGATTTTAACTTTATTTATTCTTAATCTCATCAAAAGCGGTAATGACACAACTCACTATAAAATATTATTTGGTTTCTCTCCTGCGCTAAATAACTTTCTGCACCTGATGATGATATATGGAATTGGATATTTTAGCATTCTATTCTTCACAACTTTGTTTCATATTCCTACGGCAGAAGCTTATGACCGCAAAGCGAAGGAAGTATCTTCGCTTCAATATTTTAGCAGGTTAATTACTCAAGTTTTAGATTTTAACGATTTGGCAGAAACAATTACTGATATTGCAATCAAAGTTTGTAATGCCGATGGGACTTGGATTGCCTTAAAGGAGGGGAATGCAAGTAAAATCATTGCAAACAAAAATGTTGGTTTGGTTGATGCCGGTACTTTAACAGAATATATATTGAAAGATTTAAACGCATCTTCAGATAAAAATGAAAAGGCGATTTACCGTTTAAGTGTAATTAGAGATATTCCTGAGCTATCGGAAAAATATTCCAGCTTAGCTGTTTCTGTACTGCGTGTACACACCGAAATTAAAGGATACCTTTTTGCACTAAAAAAAGGTGATTCTATATTTGATGATGATGATAGGAGTGCGCTAAACACCTTTGCTGATTATGCTTCTGTGTCCATGGAAAATGCCAAGCTCCTTGAAGAGTCAATAGAGAAAGAACGGCTTGAAAAAGAGTTGGATGTTGCTCGTGAAATTCAAAGAAAGATATTGCCGAGCAAAAATCCCGAATATGCAGATTTAGATATTTCTGCTACATTTATTCCTGCTTTTGAGGTTGGCGGAGATTACTATGATTTTTTTGAGATAACAGAAAGCAAGCTCGGTTTTGTAATCGCAGATGTTTCTGGCAAAGGCATATCAGCAGCATTCATAATGGCTGAAGTCAAAGGAATTTTCGAATCGCTCTCCCAAACTTCATTATCGCCGAAAGAAATTCTTATAAATGTAAACCATATTTTAAAAAGAACGTTGGACAGCAAAAGTTTTGTAAGTGCGGCTTATGGTTTGTTAGATCTTAAAGAAGGTAAAATGTTTTTAGCTCGTGCCGGTCATTGCCCAATTTTACTTCTTCGTAATGGAGTAACACGAGATATTAGACCATCCGGCTTAGGCTTGGGATTGAACTATACACCATATTTTGCTTCGACTCTTGAAGAAATAAAACTAGACCTAAAAGAGAATGATGTGCTGATATTATTTACGGATGGCATTACTGAAGCTAAAGATGCACACAAAGAAGATTTTGGTGAAGTTAATTTTGAAAAAATATTGATTGAAAATTGTCATCGTTCTGCTGAGGAAATCTCGAATGAAGTTATTAAAGGAGTAACCCTATTTTCCCAAGATACAACACAGCATGATGATATTACTTTAGTTATTTTTAAGTTTAAACAAAAGTTTAATTTAATTGGAGAATAAGAATGGCAGAATTTAACACCTCGATCAAAGACCAGGGCAAGGTGAACGTTGTCTATCTAAAAGGTTTTTTAGATGCGCACACGGCACCATCGCTTGAAAATACATTTTCAGGTCTTGTTGATAAAGGAAAATATCACCTTGTGGTGAACTTTAAAGAATTGAATTACATAAGCAGTGCGGGCTTAGGTGTGTTTATGGCTTTTATTGAAAAAATAAGAGAGAATGGAGGCGACATTAAACTTGCAAGTATGAGCGATAAAGTTTTTAACATATTTGATTTGCTTGGCTTCCCACTGCTTTACGAAATATTTAAAACAGAAGAAGAAGCGGTTCAAAAATTTAACGAAATAAAATAAATTGAGCACCGATAAAACGAAATCGAAAGAAAAAGAGCTTCTAATTAACAGCCGTACAGAGAACTTAACATCAGTTCGTGAATTCATAAGTTCGGCTGTTGAAGAAGTTAAAACTCCCCAGGATGTAGCTGGCGATGTTGTGCTTGCCGTTGATGAAGCTTGCACTAATATCATCAAGCATGCTTACAAATTTTCTCCTGATGGTGAAATAAAAATTAAACTCAAATATTCCGATCAAAAAATTATTGTTGAAATAACCGATCATGGCGCTCCATTTTCGCCTAATGCTGTGCCGACTCCCGATTTGAAAAAATATTTTGAGGAAAAGCGGGTTGGCGGCTTGGGAATGTATTTGATGAAATCTTTGATGGATGATGTACATTATAAATCTGTTCCGGGAAAATATAACAAGGTCTTTTTAACGAAAAAATTAAACTCTTCTCTTTAATATGAATGAATCAGAAGATCTTAAGGTAAAAAGGAATTTAAAAGCTCTTGTTGAATTAAGCAGAGTAATAAATTCAAGTCTTGATCTTGAATTCATTCTGAATAATCTTTTACTTACATGCATGGGAAAATTCCTCGCAACCAAGGGATTCATTGCCTTAAACGAAAATAATTCCCTTAAACCAAAAGCTCAGAAAGGAATTACTGCAGAGCAATTTCAAAACTTTCCAAAAGTAAAAAACAAAACCGAACTGCAAAGTGATGAATTTAAAAATTACATGGCATCATTGAATATTTTAACGTTTGATGAAATTTGTTCTTCTCAGCAGTACCTTGGTATTATTGCTTTAGGGGAAAAGTTGAACAAAAGCCCATACTCCGAAGACGATTTAGATTTTTTACGTACAATAACCAATGTTGCTTCTACTGCCATTCAAAATTCTCTGATGCTGACTGAACTTAAAAAAACAAACCGAATTCTTGATTCAAGAATTAGCCGCTTAAATTCATTGTTTGAATTGAGTAAAGAGTTTGGTTTGTTTTCTGAATCAACCAAAGTTGCACGTCTTTTAGTTTACTCTGTTATCGGTCAATTTCTTGTACAAAAATTTGCAGTTGTATCATTTGAAGGCAAAGACTTAAAGATTTTAGAATCCAAGTTTCCACAAGATGAATTCCTAACTGAACTAAAGAATTATAATCCTAAACTCATAACAAATTCAATCACTAAAGAAGAAATCGAAAAAGATTATAGTGAGCTGCAAATATTTGGTATTGAGCTAATTGTACCAATGCAGCTTCAAGGTGAAACAAAAGGATTAATTCTTTTGGGGAAGAGAGCTAGTGAAATAGATTACTCCGAAGATGACATTGAATATATTTATTCGGTTGGAAGCTTAGCAATCGTTTCAATTGAGAATCAGAGGTTATTTAAAGAAGCACTTGAAAAGCAAAAGCTTGAGGAAGATTTAGAAATTGCAAGAGATATTCAGCGAAATCTTTTGCCGCATAAAATTCCGCAATTCAGCAATTTTGATGTGGTGGCAAACACAGTGTTCTCAAAGCAAGTTGGCGGTGATTATTATGATGTCATCACTTTAGATAATAACAATTTTTGTGTGGCAATTGCTGATGTATCTGGCAAAGGTGTTTCAGCAGCTTTGATGATGGCTAATCTTCAAGCATTCTTAAAAACCATTTGCAAGCAAGGCATGCAGATTGACGAAGCAACTGGTTTAATTAATGACCTGATTACAGAGAATACAACTGAAGGAAAGTTCATTACATTTTTCTGGGCAGTGATTGATAATGACAAGAAACAAATGCTATATGTTAATGCTGGTCACAATCCTCCTTTGCTAATTAGAAAAGGCAAAATTATAAAATTGGATAAGGGCGGAATTATTCTCGGCGTAATGAAAACGATGATTCCTTATTTATCCGAAAAGTTACAACTTGAAAAAGACGATATGATAATTCTTTTCACCGATGGTGTATCCGAAGCAATGAATCAAAGCGGAGAGGAATTTTCTGATGAGAGATTGGAAAAATTAAGTTTAAGTTTAGTAGAAAAGTCAGCAGCAGAAATCTCCAGTGCTATACAAAATGAGGTTAGTAAGTTTGCTTTCGGTACAGTTCAATCAGATGATATTACATTAATAGTTATAAAAGTTAAATGATACAAAACATAAAAAACTTTTTTGAGAAAAATCAGAAGGGAGCAATTATTATTTCCTTCATACTATTGTTTTGTATAGGACTTGTTAATTTCTCATTCATATTTGTCGTAAATGCGACCTCAAACGATGAATGCCTGTGGATACCAAATAAGGCAAGTAAAGACAGCGTTATAATTCTGTTTGATAAAGTTAAGGTAGATGGCGTTACGTGGAAAGCCGGAATACGCGACGGAGATCAACTCATTGCAATCAATAAAACTAAAATTACCGATATTTATGTTGCTCAAAGAATATTAAATGTATTAAAAAAAGGAGATTACGCAAACTACACAATAAAAAAAGGTGAAAAGCTTATAGAAACAAAAGTTGAGATCAAGAAACTAATCAAGATGGATCAATTCGCTTTTATGCTGATGGCTCAAATTTGGCTGATTATCGGATTCATCGTTTTAATGGCTCGCCCTGGTGGTTATATTCAAAGATTATTTTATAAGATTAGTGCGGCATTTATAGTTCTATTTACTTCGGTTTACTTTACGGGATTAGGAACTGAAATTCCACAATCATATTTCTATATATTAGATCATGTTTGGACCATCGGGGGATTTTATTCCTCATTTCTTATTCTAAGGTTCTTTTGGAGCTTCCCGCAGCCGTTTAAATTCGCTGAAAAAAAATGGGTTAAAATATTATTACAACTCGCCCCTGTCATTTTGATTATCACTACTTACATTGTGCGACTTATTTTTGTTTATCCTTATGCGGGTTTTAATAATGTTTCTCTGGGAATAATTATTGTGAATAATATTCTGATATTTATTGCGCTTGTAACTGGATTAGTTTCTTTGTTTATCAACTACTTCCGAATCAAAGACAAAGCTCAGCGTAAACCGATCTATATTATTCTTGTTGCGTACACTTTAGGAGTTGCAAGTTTACTTTATACAAATTTTATTGCGCCAGCAATTTCGGACACAATCTTCAATTCTCCCGAGTATTATACTCCAATAATTCTTATTGCTTTTTTACCAATAGCTTTTGGCTATTCGATTTTCAGATATCAATTAATGGATGTGAGTATAGTAATCAAGAATACAATAATTTACGGTGCGGCAACTTTGACAATCGCAGGAGCATACTTTTTGGTAATTTATCTTTTAGGACAGGGAATCAGTCAAGCAATCGGAACCCAATATCAAGGAATAATCGCAGGCATAATATTTATAATCTTTGCTTTAGTATTCCAATCAACTAAGGATAAATTCCAAAATTTTCTCACCGCAAAATTTTATCCCGAACAATTTGCATATCAAAAAATACTTGTGAAGTTCAGCAACGATGTTTCAAGCATGGTTGGCTTAGAAAATATTCTTGATAAAACCCATGAAACATTTACAAATGCACTAATGATTAACAACTTCGGAATTTTGGTACGAGGCAATCACAATGGTGATTTGGTGCCAGTAAGAAGCAAAGGAATTAAAGTTGAAAATTTAACAATCAACCATTCATCCATTCAATCATTCATTGAGCAGAAGAAGTCGTTGTCAAAGACACCAGCTATCGAGCGAGAAGAGTTCTCCTCAGTATGTGGAGAACGGAGCCAGCAGTTAGTAGAAAACGATATTTACACAATAGTTCCAATGCTTGTTAAATCAAAGCTTGTTGGTTTACTTTTGTTCGGATTGAAACATTCAGGCGCCCAATTTTCACATGAAGACTTAGAGTTGCTTAATGCTGTTGCAAATCAAGCCGCCGTATCAATTGAAAATGCCCGGCTGTATGAATCTGAAAAGCAAAAACTTTCAATTGAAAGAGACCTTGATCTTGCAAGAAAGATTCAACAAGGATTGCTTCCGAGCTGCATACCAAATGTAAATAAGTTAGACATTTGCGGACAAATGATTCCTGCAATGCAAGTCGGCGGAGATTATTATGATCTTATAAAAATTTCCGATTCAAAAATATTTGTTGTGGTTGGTGATGTTTCGGGCAAAGGTCTTTCTGCATCGTTGTACATGGCTAAATTGCAAACAATGATTCAGCTTGCATGTACGGCCGATAAAACCCCCAAACAAATTCTGGTTGATATAAATAAACGGCTTTATGAATCGCTTGAGCGAAGCTGGTTTGTAACAATGACTCTCGCATTTTTTGACAGCAGTACAAATACTGTAAGATTTTGCCGTGCTGGACATATGCCTCTGATTACAGCCAATAACGGAACTATCAGGGCATATAAAACTCAAGGTATTGGTGTTGGACTTGAAAGCGGAGTTATTTTTGAAAGCAGTTTGGTTGAAGAAGAAGTCAGTTTTACTAATGGACAAATCTTTGCCTTCTTTTCCGATGGAATCACAGAAGCAATGAATGAATCGAATGATCTCTTTGGTGAAGATAAACTTTCCGAGTTGTTAAAAAACAAATCAAACAAGACCTCCAATGAAGTGATGGATGAAATCTGGGAATCAATTGTCAGATTTCGAGGACAAGCCGAACAAAGCGACGATATGACAATGGTTCTGGTAAAGGTGATTTAAGAATATACAATCAGGTCTTTACAACCCCACTTTTTCCTCTAAACCTCTGCCAATCATTTCTATTTGCAGTAAAACAGACCCATGAATCAATCTCAAGGTAAATTTATTATATTTACCTTGTAAACGATTCAAATTGTTTTAAAAATGAAAAAAATAGAAGATATCCTTAAGCGCAATAAAGGTTACTCAAGAATGAAAGAACTTCGTCTTGAGGGAATCCAAACAAGAGATATTGCAACAGCTGTTGAAAAAAAAATAATTGAAAAGGTAAAACCCGGTCTTTATAAACTTGTTGATTATGCATGGGATGAGCATGGCAGCTTTGCTGATGTATGTAACTCAAATAAAAAAGCTGTAATCTGTCTGCTTTCTGCTGCGGATTACTACCAGCTTACAACATTCAATCCGTCGGAAGTTTATGTTGCTGTTCCAAATAACACTGACAAATTCATTCTTGAATATCCGCCGATAAAAGTGTACTACTTTGCAGATACTTACTATTCACCAGGAATAGAAATGATTGAAACGAAAAGTGGAACAATCAGAATTTATAATAAAGAAAAAACAATTGGTGATCTTTTCCGATACATAAATAAAATTGGGGAGGATATTGCTGTCGAGTCTCTCAAAGAATATCTTAAAAATAAAAAAGAGCGAAGTATTCCAAGACTACTGGAATATGCTGAGATGTGTGGAGTGAGAAAGAAACTTGAGCCAATGGTTAAAGCAATACTTTCATGACGAAGGAAATAAAAAATATAGCTGCATCTGTTAAAGAACGCTTGCGAAATATTTCTTATGAAACTGGAAGAGATTACCAAAGTCTTCTGCGTCAATATATTCAAGAAAGGTTTCTTTATCGCCTTTCAGAATCACCTTATAAAAATTTTCTTATTCTTAAAGGAGCTTTGCTTTTTGTAGCTTATGATATTAGTCGCTTGCGTCCAACAAGGGATATCGATTTCCTCGGTTCTTCAATTTCTAATGACAAAAAAGAAATAACAGAAATTGTTCATCAAATATTGCAAATTGAATTTGATGATGGAGTTCAGTTTGACTATGAATCCATCGAGTCAGAAGATATTGTAGAAGATGGTAACTATCATGGAGTTCGAGTTAAGTTTTTTACCTATCTGGAAAACTCAAGAGAGCGGGTTCAGATTGATGTTGGCTTCGGAGATAAGATTACTGCTGGCCCGATTGAAATCGAATACCCTACACTTCTGGATTTTCAACCTTCACGCTTGAAAGTTTATTCAGTTGAGAGTGCAATCGCCGAAAAATTTGAAGCGGTTGTTTCGCTGCAGCTTCAAACAAGCCGAATGAAGGATTTTTATGATATTCTATTTTTTGCAAAGAATCATGAGTTTAAAAAAGATGAATTGAAAGCAGCTATTGTAGCTACCTTTCAGCACAGAGGAACTGATATTGAACAACGGAATAAAGTTTTTAACCAGAAATTCAAAATGGATGAACAACTCCAAAAATACTGGACTGCTTTTTTAAAACGCACAAAGCTCACCTCTGAAAATGATTTTGCAAGTGTTGTTACCCGAATTTCTGAATTTATAGAACCTGTTTTTGTTAATGATAAAAACCTCTGCTGGGATAGTAAATTGTGGAAGTGGATTTAGTATTTTATATCGACTAAAATTTTATTCATGCTCAAACCTCAACCCTACAAACTAAAGAATACCATTCAGCACTATGAATGGGGGATGAAAGGGAAGAATGCTTTCATTCCAAAGCTGCTAAACATAAAAGCTGAAAAAGATAAATCTTATGCAGAACTTTGGATGGGTGCTCATCTAAAAGCTTCTTCCAAAATTAAGATTGATGATAAGATAATTGATTTAGCTGAAGCGATTCGGAATTATCCGATAGAAATGTTAGGAAAGAAAACTGCAAAGGTGTATTCAAATTCGCTTCCATTTCTCTTCAAAGTATTATCTGCAAGCGAAGCACTTTCAATTCAAGTACATCCAAATAAAAGACAAGCAATTTCTCTACATAAAAAAGATCCAATTAATTATCCTGATAGTAATCAGAAGCTGGAAATAGCAATTGCACTTGATTCGCTTACTGCGTTAGTTGGATTTAAATCTGCTAAGCAGGTAGTAAAGACTTTAAATGAATATCCTGAAATAGGACAATTTGTTGGTGGCAGCATAAAGCATATAAAAAACGTGATTAGATCACTAATAAAAAAATCAATAACTGATAAGGAAAAATTAGTACCGACAATTGCAAAACTAGAATGTCGAATCGCAGCGAAGAAAAAACATAATGAAATTGAAAAGTATTTTCTTAAGCTTCATAAAAAATACAATACCGAGGTCGGATTGCTGCTTCTGTTTTTCTTAAACCTTATTCATCTGAAGAAAGGGGAGGCAATCTTTACAAAACCTGGAGTTCCGCATGCTTATCTCAAGGGCAATATTCTTGAGTGTATGTCGAACTCGGATAATGTTATTCGCGCCGGATTGACTCCAAAATACAAAGACATTGATTCGCTTCTTAAAGTTTTAACGTATGAATTGAATTTGCCTAAAATCATTAAGGGAAAGAAAAGAGAAAATTCATTGGTCTATCGAACTGATGCAAAAGAATTTCAGTTTAATTTTTATATATTAAAAAAGGAAGAATTGAAATTCACAAATCAAAGAGGTCCACGGGTTTTACTTGCACTTAAAGGTGAAATAATTATTGATTATCTTGATAAAAGAAAACTTGAGAGTGTGATGATTTCAAAAGGAGAATCTGTTTTTCTGCCTGCATCTTTAACAAACTATTCAATTGGTTCTCCAAAATCATCTCAGTTCGTTTTAGTGTCCGTTCCATTGAAGTAGCGAAAAGATTCAATAACAAAAAATAAGGTGATAAGGTTTGGATTGTTATTCTTGGTTGGGTTACTAAGGTTTTTGAATGATTTTGATCTTATTGCTATTGGATCGCATTAAATTTTTCCGACTCTTTTTTGCTTTAACCTTAGTAACGCAGCTATAATCCTATTAATTTAACTTTCTCACCTTTTTGAAAGAGAGTGTCACATAAATCTTTCTCCGAGTAACTCTGTACTTTCTCCTTGTCATTAAGAGATGTACTCCGTGTAGGATCATTGATTTCACGGAGAACCACGGAGTTTAATGCAGGAAAGACACGAAGAAAAATCTATCGAATGCGTTGTGCAATGGACAACGAAAGGATTTGGACCAAAAAAAAAGCCGATGGTACTGCCATCGGCTTTGACACAAAAACTGTTTGTATTCCTAAAATTCTACTTTTTTCTTAGTCCTACTAGCATATTCTAATACAAGTGCGCTTGCTACGAAAATTGAAGAATATGTTCCTATAATAATACCAAAAGCAAGTGTAAATGCGAATGATCTTAAAACTTCACCGCCAAAGATGAAGATTACGAGAACGGCAATTAAAGTTGTGCCGCCGGTTAGTATCGTTCTGCTCATTGTTCGGTTTATACTCATGTTCAAAACATCAAACAATGGCATCGTTTTGTGAATCTTTAGATTCTCTCTTACTCTGTCAAACACAATAACTGTATCGTTAATTGAATAACCAACAAGAGTTAAGAATGCTGCCACAATGGCTAAATCAATTTCAAGGTTTAATCCAGGAATAACGCCGTATAAAACTGAGTATAAGCCGAGTGTAATTAAAACATCATGGAAAAGAGCTAGCACAGCGCCGAAGGCAAAAATGAATTTGAATCGGAATGCAAGATAAATTAAAATTACAACAAGTGAGAGAAAAACTGCTAAAACTGCATCACGCTTTAATTCTGCGCCCACTTTAGGACCAACCTTATCTTCCTTTAACACCTTGAATACATTATCAGCATATTTTTCTTTAAGATTTTCTTTAATCCAATCAGAAATTCCAACACTAACTAACAATTGAGTGTTGGTTGGTTCTTCCGAAACTTTTCCTGTTTGAAAACCGGCTTCGAAAAGTTTATCAACTAAAATATTAGTGGTATCCGGATTTGGAAGTGTGAATGTAATTGAACTTTCGGATGAGTCTGTAATTCTTCTTTCTACGCCGGGAAATACCTTATCAATTTGATTCTGCACAGTTTGTATAACTTTAGGATATAATTCAGCAGGAATTGATTGTAATTCTGTTCGTATTAAAACTGTGTTCTCACCGCCAAATGTTTTTAACTCAACTGTTCCAAGACCAAGCTTATCAACTTCATTTCTAATAATTCCAATTTCAATCGGCTTATCAAACTGTAATACAATTTCAGAACCACCCTTGAAATCAATTCCGAATTGCAAGCCGCGAAAAATTATGTTAATTAAACCAAGAAGGAAAAGGGAAGTGGAAACAATATAAAAAAGTTTTCGTTTTCCCATCCAATTGATATGAATATTTTCGAAAATGCGCATTTATTTTATTACTCCTTAAAACCTTTTATTAACTTGTAAATCTTTGGCTTAACCGATACTTATTTTAGAACCTTTTGAAACCATGATATCAAAGATCAATCTGCATAGAAACAACGCACTGAATAAACTGGTAACAATTCCTATCATAAGAGTTAGAGCAAATCCTTGAACTGGACCGGTTCCAAATTGATATAATATTAAACCTGTAAAAAATGTAGTAATGTTCGAGTCAAAAATGGCAGAATATGATTTAGAGTATCCGCCATCAATCGAAGCTTTAATGGTTTTCCCTGTTTCCATTTCCTCTCTTATTCTCTCAAAAATCAGCACATTAGCGTCAACAGCCATACCCATAGTTAAAATAATTCCAGCAATGCCGGGAAGGGTTAATGTTGCTCCAAATCCTGCAAGGATAGCAAGTATAAATAAGATCGAAAAGATTAATCCAACCGCTGCGATTGAACCGCTTTTACGATAGTAAAGAATCATGAAAATACCAACTGCTAAGTAACCTATTAAAGAAGAATTAAAACCTTTGGTTATTGAATCCTGTCCTAATGATGGACCAACAGTTCTTTCTTCGATTATATCAACAGGAGCAGGAAGAGCACCGGCTTTTAAAACTATTTCGAGAAGTTTTGCTTCTTCCATATTTGCCATGCCCTCGATCTGAGATCTGCCGCCAGGAATTTTTCCCCGAACAACAGGAGCAGAAAAAGCAACACCATCAAGCATAATTGCGATTCTTTTCCCAACGTTTGCACCTGTAATTCTTGCCCAATCTGTTGCACCTTCGCTATTCATTTCCATACTAACAATTGGTGAAGAAGTGTTGGGGTCAATATTTGCTTGTGCATTTGTTATGACTCCTCCGGTCAGTTCCGGATTTTTATTTACCAAATACATCATATAAATATTTTCACCCTTGTCAACGCCGACGGGTTTAGCAGAATAAACAAACTCGACATTGTTCGGTAATACTTTTTGAACATCTTCTCTGTTGAGATATTGATTTAATAAACTTTTTTGGCCTTCACGAACATATGCATCTGCAGATCTTCCCTGCGGATCCATCATTGCAATAGCGAAGAAAGGATGTTCCTTTTTAAACTCTTCTTCGGATAGCTGCTTTTGCTGATTAGTATCTGCAGCAATTAAGCTCGTATCTTTAGTTTCAGTTTTTGCTGTTGTCGTAGTATCAGTTTTAGTCGTATCCTCAAGATTTTTTCCAGCGAGAACGTTATCAATTTTTTGCATAAGTGAAACAGCAAATTCAGGATCTTTTAAAATTCTGAATTCAAGCAGCGCTGTTCCTTGTAAAAGATTTTTTGCTTCCTCCTCTTTTGCAACTCCGGGAAGCTCGACAATTATTCTTCTGCTTCCTTGTCTTTGTATTGATGGTTCGGAAACTCCATATTGATCAACGCGATTTCTAATGATTTCAATCGCACGGCTAACAGCATCTTCTGTATCTTCCTTAAGTTTCTTAATTATTTCAGCATCATCTTCACGGATAGTTCCGAAGTAACGACTTAACCTTATTTGCCGTTGTTCAAGTTTTTTGCCGACGATATCAACTACTGATTCATCCGATAAGGTGGCTTCCTTTTCTGCTTCAGCTAAAACTTTTTTGAAAATATCATCGGGATTTTTTGCTAATTTTTCAATTAGTTTGGCAGTGTTAACCTCAAGCACAACACGCATTCCACCCTGCAAATCCAATCCGAGTTTTATTCTTTTTTGCCTTGCTGCTGCTATGGATGGATCTACTACTTTAATGCTATCCTCAAAAGCGACAAGTTTTTTTTGTAAATCCTGTTTGGTCAATTCAGGATATGTAGTTTTCAGTTCCACCTGTTTTTGGGCTACTGATTCATTGATCATTTTTGTGTTACTGTAATCTTTGTATGTAGGCCAAAGAAGATAAACAGCCAAACCAATAGCTGCAAGAATGGCAATAATTTTAAATCTGAATTCTTTCATAGGTTAATTCTTTTTAAGGTTGTTTTGTCAAAATTAAGTCAACAAAATTATCAGTATAGGGCTTGAAAGTCAATTAAATTGGCTAAAAATAAATTAAAAAATGAAGTCGGAATCGAAGTAAATTAACTAATTAAGCAATTTCGATTATCTTTTTTATCAGCCGTTCAAATTTATGCTGAACAAGATTAGCTGTTTCGGTTACTTCATAATGAGAAAGTTTATTATCGGTTAAACCTGCGGCATAGTTAGTAATACATGAAATTGAAGCAGTTTGCATTCCCAAATAAGCTGCAAATACTGCTTCGTGAAATGTAGACATACCAACAGCATCGCCTCCAAATTTGGATAGGAATCTAATTTCGGCAGGAGTTTCGTAACTTGGTCCTTTAGTGTACCAATAGACTCCCTCCTTTAGTTCAATCTTTTCTTCTTGCGCAGCTTGCTTGATTCTTTTATTTAGAATTGGGGATGGCATCGAACGGAAATTATTTATCCCATTTTCTGAAGCAATTCCTATTAAGGAAGTCAATTCTTTTTTAAGAGCAATTCCGTTGAATGAAGTAGTCAGCATCAAATCGCCAGGTTTGAAAGATGGATTTATGCCACCGGCAGCATTAGTAAGAATAATTTGAGGACAACTTAATTTATGAGCGATGAAAACCTGCAGGATGCATTGATAAATTGAGTATCCTTCATACAAATGAATTCTTCCTTGAAAAAGCAGTAATTTTTTTTTAGAAAATTCTGCAAAATGAATTTTCCCTTCATGTCCTTGAATTGTAGAACTGGGATAATCTGGTAAGCTGGAAGTGGAGATTGTTTTTACAATACTAATACTCTCAGCAAAATTTCCTAACCCGCTTCCTAAAATAATGGCAATTTCAGGAGTGAAAGGAGTATCTGACTTTATCTTTTCAATCAGACTTTTATATTTAAAATTAAGATCAATCATATTCAGTAAGTTTTTAAACTAACAATCCGGCAAGCGTTGCAGTCATCAATGTTGCAAGCGTTCCGCCGAGAACGGCTTTCAATCCAAGAGCAGAAATATCTTTCTTTCTTTCGGGAGCTAATGGACCAATTCCACCAATTTGAATTGCTATAGATGCAAAGTTGGCAAATCCGCATAATGCATATGTTGCCATCATAATTCCTTTCTCGCTCATTGCTCCGGTTTTTACTAAACTTGCTAAATCTAAGTAAGCAACAAATTCATTTAGAACAACTTTAGTTCCGATCAAACTTCCAAAATGAAAAGAATCAGCCCAAGGAACTCCAATTCCGTAAGCAAGATATTGTAATATGAAGCCGAAGATCAGCTGCATTGAAAGGGGTTTTCCGAAAGTTGATTGGAGATAGTTATTTAAATTCAGCACGTCGCCGATTCCAGTTAGCAAATAGTTTACTAATGCAATAAGTGCGATAAATGCAAGCAGCATTCCAGCAACATTTAATGCCAGATGCAATCCATCCGATGCGCCTGTTGCGGCGGCTTCAATAACATTCGAAGCATTTTTCTCCACTTTCAATTTTACACTTCCTTTGGTTACGGGCTCGCCAACTTCGGGGAATAAAATTTTTGAAATGACTAAAGCGGCTGGGGCAGCCATTGCACTTGCAGCCAAAAGCTGAACAGCGAATTTTATTTGAGCTTCCGAAATTGCAATTCCTTTAGCTTCGGCGAAAGATTGTCCAAGCATTTGAATATAACTTGCCATTACGCCACCGGCAATTGTAGCCATTCCTCCAACCATGATTGTCAAGATTTCGGAGTTAGTCATTGTTTTTATGTAAGGTCTTATCAGCAGAGGAGCTTCAGTTTGTCCGACAAAAATATTTGCAGCATTTGAAAGTGATTCTGCACCACTTGTACCTAAAAGTTTTGACATGACCCATGCCATTCCTTTAACAACAAGCTGAAGTATTCCAAGGTAGTATAGAACAGAAGTTAGGCATGATACAAAAATAATTGTGGGAAGAACTTGAAACGCAAAATAGAAACCAAGACTATCGGGTCCGCTGTTGATTGCAAGCTTTCCGAAAACAAATTTTGCGCCTTCAGTTGTGAAACCGAGCAGACTAACAACTGCAGTTCCAAGCCAATTGATAATATCTTTTGGCCAACCAAGAGGGAAGAACCATCCACGTAAAGTTTCGCTGTGAATAATGAAAATTGCAAAGACAATCTGTATTGTCACACCTGTAGCAACTAATTTCCAATTCACTTTTCTTTTGTTATTAGAAAATAAAAATGCAATTCCTAATACAAGTAATAAACCTAATGCCCCTCTAAGTAAAGAGAATACAAATTCCATGAATTACCTTTAATTTTCTTTTGGAATGTCGTGACATTTTCTGCAGCGGGCTTCATAAATATCTGCTGCTCCAACTATTACTCGTTCAGCCGATGTAGTTTTTCGTTGTGTTTTATCCGCGGGATTTCCGCAAGCAACACAAATTGCCAAAGTTTTTGTGATGTACTCAGCAATTGCAAGAAGCTGCGGCATCGGCTCAAACGGAATTCCTTTATAATCCTGATCTAATCCTGCAACAATTACTCTTTTGCCATCATTGGCAAGCTGGTTGCAGATGGAAACAAGTTCAGGAGAAAAGAATTGTGCTTCATCAATTCCAACAACTTGTGCATCGTTAGAAAGTGAAAGAATTTCCTTAACATCACTTACAAGCAGCGAAGGAAGTGATTGTTCGCTGTGGGAGACTATTGATTCTTTCGAGTAGCGAATATCAATTTTTGGTTTAAATATTTTTACATTTTGTTTTGCAATTTGTGCGCGTCTTAAACGACGGATAAGCTCTTCAGTTTTTCCGCTGAACATGCATCCGGCTATAACTTCAATCCAGCCGGTTTCTTTTGGCATTGAGTGTGGTGTAAACTCGATCATATTATTCTGATAATCCAGTAATTAATTAAAATGTACTTTATTTGTTCGAAAATCAAAAGTATAGTCTTGTTATCACAAGCCCGTCTTTAGCTGGGTGAAGTGATCTCTCAAATGAAAAAGATTGCTTCGGTCGTTCCGCCCTCGCAATGACGGGTAAAGTTATCCTTTGATATTTAATTTTTCATCTCCAAATGCAAAAGGAAGCAACTCGGAGAGCTTAAGGACTTTGGTTTCCTTTTTATGATTAACCATTATTACATCAACGTTTCCGCAAAGATCACTTATGACTTGTCTGCATGCACCGCAAGGCGGACAGAAATCCGGCGCATCACTTGCGATGGCAATAGCTTTGAATTTTCTCTCACCTTCCAAATATGCATTAAAGATTGCAGTCCGCTCGGCACAAATTGTTAAGCTGTAAGAACTGTTTTCTATGTTTGCACCAATGTAAATTTTATCATCTTCAGTAAGCAGTGCAGCTCCAACATGAAAGTTTGAGTAGGGAGGATGCGCTTTTGATTTTGCTTTTATCGCTTCTTCCGCGAGTTGTGTATTGGTCATTTTATTTATTTTTTGTTCGTTGCTAAAAATATTGGTTTTGAGTTTAATTTAAAAGTGAGTTTCACCTTTAAGGTGAGTCTTACTTAGTATAAAAACTAAAGATTGCTTCGGTCGTTCCTCCCTCGCAATGACTTGAAGTGCATTAAAAATCCTCATCGAGCAGCCAGCCCTGTGCTAAATCTTTGTTCATTTCGGAAATGAAACGAGAAGGTTTGGATAGAGTTTTTCCAGCTTCTCGATCATAAATGTTCATTGGATAAGTTATAAAAAGATTTTGCTTCGCTCGAGTTGAGGCAACATACATCAATCTTCTTTCTTCTTCTAAAGTTTCTAAATTTTCCACCGATCGGCTTGATGGGAAAAATCCCTCAACAGCGTGAATGATAAATACAGAATGCCACTCCAATCCTTTAGCTGAGTGAATTGTTGAAAGTGTGACATACTCTTCTTCTTTATCAGTGGCTTCAATATCAATTATGGAGTCAATTATCGGCTCGATTGCCATATCAGCCAGCAAGCTGTCAAGCGATTTGTAATTTTCAGTAATGTTGAGGAATATGTCTAAATCTTTTTTCCGCTTATTAAAATCATCATACTTATCCTTAAAAATTGGATAGTAGTAATCAACTACCAATTGAGCTTTTTCAGAAGGAAGCTCTTGCTTTGTATGAAGCTGATATAAAAGCTGGAATAACTTGGCAATCATATCATTGTATCTGAAACCAGTTTGTGCATCGGGATTTGCTTTAATTGTAAGACGCGCAGTTGCAAGTTCATCCAATATTTTTTGTGCAGTTTTGGGACCTACTCCCTCATGCAGCAATAGAACTCTATACCAGCTCACAATATCTTTTGGGTTTGCAGCAATTCGCAAGAAAGCCAAAACATCTTTTATGTGAGCAGTTTCAATGAACTTCATCCCGCCAAATTTTTGAAAAGAAATATTTGCCTTGTTAAGCTCGATTTCAAGATCAAAAGAAAAAAATGAAGAACGAAAAAGCACAGCTATATCTTTAAGTGGAACTCCTTCTTCTCTAAGATCAAGAATTTTATCAACAATAAATTTAGATTGAAGATTCTCAGTTGAAGCAGCAACGATGAAAGGTAAATCGCCTCCACCTCTTCTTGTGTAAAGATGTTTTTCATACTTCTCAACCGCGCCTTCAATAATTTTGTTTGTGAAATCGAGAATTGGCTGCACACTCCGATAATTTTCTTCAAGCTTAATGATTTTGGTATCAGGAAAAAGAATGGGGAATTCGATTATGTTTTTGAAGTTAGCTCCGCGAAAAGAATAGATTGACTGCGAGTCATCACCAACAACCATAATATTTTTATTTAACTGAGTAAGCCCTAACACAACTTCCGCCTGCAGTTTGTTAGTGTCCTGGTATTCATCAACCATTACAAATTTTATTGTTGAGAGGAGAGATTTGGCTGAGGGGCTAAGATCATTCAGAAAGTTTTTCAAGTAAACAAGCAGGTCGTCATAGTCGAGCAGGTTATTTTTACGTTTGTATTCATCGTACACTTTCTTTATGCCTATAATTTTATCCAACTGATCCACAAAATGCGGATATGAACCTTCAATTATGTCTTCAACAGACTTTCCGGTATTTACACTCAAACTAAAAACTTTGTTGAGAGTTTGTTTGTTGGGAAATCGTTTTTCTTTAGAGATAAATCCAGCTTGAGATCGAATTAGATTTATTACATCTTCACTGTCACCTTGATCTAAAATGGTAAATGATGAATCAAGATTAAGGGCTTTATAATATTTTCTTAGTGTATGGTTTGCAAACGAGTGAAAAGTACCACCCAATATTTTTGAGCATCTGTGATCAAGCAAAACTGCTGCACGATTCATCATCTCATTTGCAGCTTTTCTTGTGAAAGTTAATAGTAAAATAGATTTTGGATCATGACCAAGTTCAACTAACCTTGCCACACGATAAACTAGAGTTCTTGTTTTTCCTGTTCCAGCACCTGCAATAATTAAGTACGCGCCATCGAGCGCGGAGGCGGCATCAAACTGTGCAGGGTTTAAGGCATTCTGATAGTTAATCTGAAATTTGTTTTCATCAATACATCTTTTGCTTACTTGGTTTTCACCAATTCTCTTTAATGAATATTTTTTTTGAATCATTTACCGGATGGATTGAAAGATTGAATATTGATTTACGTGAGCCAAATATAACTAAAATGAATTAATCAATTCAGGAGTTCTATCGAAGCGGGAAGTAAGTTCTGATATAATGCCATCGTTTAGTGGAATATTGTTCGTTTTTCAAACACATAACTAACAACGGACAGGGTAAAAATTTAATTGCTCAGAGCAATACAACCTGTATCAAAATAGGTTGAGAATAGAGATAATTTTCAAATCAAATGAAACTGAAGCATTCTGCTGCTGGTATAATTGTTGCCACCCGAAGGATACCGGTTTTATCATAATACAGGCATAAATTGTTCATAAGTAGTAGGTGTTTTTCGGTCATTTTACATTAAATTGAGGTATAAGTTAATTATTTATATATTTGAACGAAACATTTGGTATGTATAAAGTGTTATCACTATAGAAAATTGAAAAAAGGATAAAAATGGACGGAAATTTTTCGGATAGATTGCAAGAGGTAATTAGGTTAAGCCGCGAAGAAGCTTTAAGGTTAGGTCACGATTACATTGGAACTGAGCATCTTTTACTCGGAATAATCAGAGAGGGACAAGGAGTTGCGATTAGGATTTTAAGAAATCTCGATTGCGATCTCATCAAACTAAAAAAAGCCATTGAAGATACAGTTAGAACTGCCGGCGGAACTATGACCATCGGAAATATTCCATTGACGAAGCAAGCTGAAAAAGTTTTGAAGATTACCCAAATTGAATCTAAAATTTACAAAGCAGATGTTATAGGAACCGAACATCTTCTCCTCTCTCTGTTGAGAGACGAAGATAACATCGCAACACAAATTCTTCATCAGTTTAATGTGACTTACGAAAATTCTCGTGCAGAATTAAATTCAATGTTGAGCAGTAAAAGCTCCAAGGATCCGTCAGGCTCAATTCCCGTTCCTGATAAAAGATCTGATCGCACAAAAACCCCTGTGTTAGATAATTTTGGACGAGACCTTACAAAACTTGCTGCAGAAGACAAGCTTGATCCCGTTATTGGTCGTGAAAAAGAAATTGAAAGAGTTGCTCAAATTCTTAGTAGAAGAAAGAAAAACAATCCAGTTTTAATAGGCGAACCTGGTGTAGGAAAAACTGCAATTGCAGAAGGTTTGGCTTTGCGGATTGTGCAAAAGAAAGTTCCTAGAATTCTACAGGATAAACGGGTTGTAACTTTAGACCTTGCGGGACTTGTAGCTGGTACAAAATACCGTGGTCAATTTGAAGAAAGAATGAAAGCTTTGATGAATGAACTTGAAAAGGCAAAAGATGTCATTCTTTTTATAGATGAATTACATACCATTGTTGGTGCTGGCGGGGCTTCAGGTTCTTTAGATGCTTCTAACATGTTTAAGCCGGCATTATCCCGCGGTGATATTCAATGTATTGGTGCAACCACTCTGGATGAATATAGAAAATATATTGAGACCGATGGTGCATTAGATCGAAGATTTCAAAAAGTTATGGTTGAACCTCCAACTTATGATGAAACAATTAAAATTTTAGCAAATATAAAATTTAAATATGAAGAACATCATCATGTAAGATACTCTGATGATGCAATTGAATCAGCAGTGAAGTTAAGTAATAGATACATTACTGATAGACTTCTTCCTGATAAAGCAATTGATGTTTTAGATGAAGCCGGCTCAAGAGTTCATATGGGTAATTTCGAAGTATCAAAGGAAATTCTTGATCTCGAAGGTGAAATTGAAAAAGTACGAGCTGAAAAAACTTCGGTTGTGAAAAAGCAGGATTATGAAGAAGCTGCACGACTTCGAGATAGGGAAAGAACTCTTCAAAGTGATTTAGAAATCGCTAAACGTGAATGGGATGCCAAAACCCGGGATATCGTTCACGACGTTACAGAAGAAGATATTGCAACTGTTGTAGCAATGATGACTGGTATTCCTGTAAACAGAGTTGCTCAAACAGAATCAGAAAAATTATTGAACATGGCAGCTGCTCTAAAAGGATATATAGTCGGGCAGGAGGAAGCGGTTGAAAAATTATCCAAGGCAATTAGAAGAACGCGCGCGGGATTGAAAAATCCAAGCAGACCAATTGGCAGTTTTATCTTCTTAGGTCCAACAGGTGTCGGAAAGACCGAGCTATGTAAAGTAATTGCAAAATATTTATTTGATTCTGAAGATGCATTGATTCGTATTGATATGAGTGAATACATGGAAAAGTTTTCAGTTTCAAGACTTGTCGGCGCACCTCCTGGATATGTTGGTTATGAAGAGGGCGGTCAATTAACTGAAAAAGTTAGAAGACGACCTTATTCAGTTGTTTTATTTGATGAGATTGAAAAAGCCCATCCCGATATATTCAGCATACTCTTACAAGTACTTGATGATGGTGTTCTAACTGACAGCTTAGGAAGAAAAGTTGATTTCAAGAATACAATAATCATCATGACTTCGAACATCGGTACACGTGATATTAAGAATATTGGTTCTTATGGTTTCGGCGGTGAATCTGAAGCAGATAGATATTCTAATCTGAAAAACACTGTTGAAGAAGCAATGAAAAAATTATTCAATCCGGAATTTCTCAACCGGTTAGATGAAATAATTGTTTTCAGAAATTTAGAAAGAGAAGATATTCTGCAAATTATTGATATAGAATTGAAAGATCTTTACAAAAATATGCATGATAATAAAATGGTATTAACCCTCGATCAGTCCGCTAAAAATTTCTTGGTTGATAAAGGATTTGACCAAAAGTACGGCGCGAGACCATTGAAACGAGCAATTCAAAAATATGTTGAGGATCCTCTTGCTGAAGAGATTCTGCGAAGTTCATTCAAAGACGGAGCTAAAATAATTGCAAAACATTTTGAAAATACCGATCACATTGTTTTTATTGATGAGGATGCTAAGATTGATATTTCTGATGAAGCCAAAGAAAGTGCCGGTTCTGAAGAAAATTAATTCAGCAAAAAATTCTTAAATTAAAAGCGTATTAATTTTTTAATACGCTTTTTTTATGAAAAAATACATTTACTGAACCACACAATATTTCGTCTCGATGAGGACTTTCGAAAAACTATTTGGAAATAAAGAGCTGCCAATATTTTGTCTCTAACGAGATAAAAATATAATAGTTAGAATAGGTTCTTTTAAGAACGAAATATTGGTAACATAAAAATTAAGAAAATTAACAAGTTCCGTAGGGAACGAGATATTTAAAGAATTTAGGAAAGCATTAAAATGAGTTTGTTAACAGAAAATGAAGTAAGAAATAAATTATCAAATTTTGTTGGCTGGAGCTATTCGAGCAATCAGATTAGTAAAGAATTTAAGTTAGCCAATTTTAAGGAAGCACTTGCATTCGTAAATAAAGTTGGAGAAACCGCAGAAGCCATGGATCATCATCCCGATATTTTAATGCATAGCTGGAATAAAGTTAAAATCTCCATCTCCACACACAGCGAAGGTGGGGTAACTACTAAAGATTTTCAATTAGCAGAGAAAATAGAATCGCTAAAATGAAATTTGTAAATTTGAAATGAGATTTTTATGAGCTTAAATGAAAAAGAAATATTAAACATTTTTTATAAAACCGAAGCATTGCTGGAAGGACATTTTCTTCTGACTTCCGGACGACATGGCAGCCAATATTTTCAGTGTGCAAAAGTATTGCAATACACGGACTACAACACTCAAATTTGTGAAAAAATATCAGACCATTTTAAAAATTTTGAGATTAATACAGTTATTGCTCCGGCACTTGGTGGTATCATAGTTGGGCAGGAAGTTGCTCGCCAACTAAATAAAAAATTTATTTTTGCGGAGAGAGAACAAGCTGCATTAACCTTACGCAGAGGATTTTCATTAACCGAAAATGAAAAAGTCCTTGTCTGCGAAGATGTTGTAACTACCGGCGGTTCAGTTTTCGAGACAATTGATATTGTTAAATCCTTTGGTGCAAAAGTGATTGGAGTAGGATTCATAGTTGATCGAAGTAATGGAAAAGTTAGTTTCGGTTATCCTCAATTCAGCGCATTGAAAGTTAATGCAGTTTCGTTTTCAGCAGAAGACTGCGAACTTTGTAAAAAAGGTATTTCTTTAGTTAAACCCGGCTCAAGAAAAGTTACTGTATAAAATTCTCATCACATTCTTAAATTATTTTCAAAATGAATATAAAATTCTTACTCATACTCTTTCTCTTACTCTGTTTTTCACAACTTTTTCCGCAGTCAAAGTTTGAGGATCACTTTTTAGATAAAACACTTCGCATTGATTACTTCCACACTGGAAACTTTGAAAATGAATATTATTCCATTGACGAACTAATCGAAGAACCTTATTGGGGCGGTTCAAAAATAAATTTGATTGATAAGTTCGATTTTGGCAAGTACGAAGTTATTGTGTATGATTCTGCATATCAAAAAATTATATATACAAGAACCTACTCTACACTTTTTAGCGAGTGGCAGACAACAGAAGAAGCTAAATCAACCTCACGAACATTTACAGAAACCGTACTGATCCCATACCCCAAGAATAAAGTTCATATTGAATTCTTTAGCCGCAACAGAAAAAATTATATGATAAAGCAGTTTGAATATGCTGTTGATCCCAAAAACATTTTTATAAAGAAGGAGCGTTCGAAAGAATTTAGTTCCTTTCAAATTTTCAATTCGGGTGAATCATCAAAGAAAGTTGATATAGTTATTCTTCCTGAAGGTTATACAAAATCAGAATTAGAAACATTTAAACAGGATTGTCAAAGATTTACAGATTACTTATTTACAAAATTACCTTTCAATGACAATAAAGCTAAGTTTAACATTTGGGGAGTTGAAGCGCCTTCTGAACAATCAGGCACCGATTTTCCTGCGAAGGGAGTTTGGACCAAAACGCTTCTCAATTCAAATTTTTCAACATTTGGAACAGAACGTTATTTAATGACAATGGATAATAAATCTGTTCGAGATATAGCATCTAATGCACCTTATGATCAGATTTACATTCTGGTTAACACAAACGAATATGGCGGCGGAGCTATTTATAATTATTATTCTGTATGTGTAAATGGAAGCCGTTTTTCTGAAAAAGTATTCGTGCATGAATTTGGCCATGGGTTTGCTTCGCTTGCAGATGAGTATGTTACAGATGATGTGTCATATCAAAATTTTTATGAATTGGATGTTGAACCGGTTGATCCAAATCTTACAACACTTGTAGATTTTAATTCAAAGTGGAAAAATCTTGTTAAGGATGAAACTCCAATTCCCACACCAGAAACAAGTGACTATAAAAATGTTGTTGGAGCTTTTGAGGGAGGCGGATATGTTCCAAAAGGAATTTACCGTCCAATGATGGATTGCATAATGCGATCCAATGCAGCTCAAAAGTTTTGTGTCGTGTGTGACAAAGCAATCAAAGAGATGATTGACTTTTACGCAGATGAGTAATAGAGAATATTTTTACTTGGCAGTCTTGGTCCACACCTTGACTGCCCCGAGTTGTTTTCAATCTAAACCCAAATATTTTGTCACGGAATGGTTCATGACAACCGGGTTCTGTGATTAAGAAACACTATCCAAATCGTGGGGTTAATGCATTCCCAGAAAGGATTTTTTAATGAATATCAAATCAAAAAAAATGAAATTTTATGGATCAAAAAAAATTATATAAAACTGTAGAGACAATTGCTTCACAATTATTTGAATCTGAAAAAGATATGCTGATTGCAGTTCTTAAACAGATTGTCGAACAAAAAGAAACCAGCATAACTGGCGGAAGAATTTGGCAATTGAATATTCAAAAAGAAGCATACAAACTATTTTATCAAACAGGTAATATTGAAAGAATTAATCCTGGATTTGTATTAACTCTGAAAGGTTATCCGGTTTTTGATTTAATCGCAAGAGAAAGAACAATTCTTGGTAATGAAACAAATGCAATACTGAGAAAGAAAGGTATCTTTAAATATTCTGCCTCCGGAGTTGGAGATAAAATAAAAATACATGATAAATTTTATTATGAATATTTACTTGCTTTGAACAGTGATGAAATAGATGAAGAAAGAAGATACACGTTAAATATTATTGCCACAGCTCTCACATCTCAAATTAAGCAGCGTAAGTATTCGGTTCGAGCAAAAACTTTAAAGGCAGATATTGACAAAGCAAGAGAACTGCAAAAAAGTATTCTTCCCGAACATGATTACAGATTTCACAATTATGAATTGTTTGGTATTACAAGTCCCGCAGAAATTGTCGGCGGAGATTTTTTTGATTATCTGGAAGTCGGTGATGATAACCAGCGTTTAGGAGTTGTTGTTGGCGATGCTGCTAGCAAAGGTGTAAGTGCTGCTGCAGAGGCAATGTACATTTCAGGTGCAGTTAGAATGGCAAGCAGCTTTCAAATAAAAATTTCTGCTTTAATGAAAAAAGTTAATGAGCTTGTTAATAAAATATTTAGCGATGATAAGTTTGCCTCGTTATTTTATGGTGAGTTATCCGATGATAACGGCGGTTTGTTCCTTTACGCGAATGCCGGACATAACCCTCCATTTTTCATAAGAAGTAATTCTGATAACATAATTAGATTAGATCCAACAGGACCTGTAATTGGTCCAACTCCTCATGCAAAATACAAAATTGAGAATATAAACTTTCTCAAAGGTGATATTCTTGTCATTTATTCTGATGGTGTAATTGATTCTACTGATCAGAGTTTTAATTACTATGGTGAAGAACGCTTTATAAATAAATTAAAAACTTTAAAGCAAAAGTCTGCCAAAGAAATAACATACTCGGTTCTAGAGGATGTAATGAAGTTTAGTAAGAAAGGGAAGTACAATGATGATAAATCACTTGTGGTGATTAAGAGGATGAAGTGAAAAGTTAGAAAGTGGAAAGTTTATAAAGTTTGTCAAGAATTACATTGTTTGCTGTACTGACATTAACCATTTCACCGCAGCACCAGCTTGGTAACGAAGCGATTAATTACTGCCAAGTAATGGATCAACTTGCAGCCAGGGACATATTCGGCTAATGTAAAACCCTCCACAAAAGTAATTTGTAATGAATAAATAATCGACCTGAAGTAACGTTAAAAAATATACTACTAATCATTTTTGCTCTTTTTTCTTTACTACTTCTTCTTTTCTTGCCAAGTTAAAATTTTTATCGAAAACATATAATAAAGGATTACCCACTTCAATTGGATTCCATTTATCTCCTCTTTCCCTTGGCAGCCAAAACCCTAATAACCAAAAATAATTAAATTCACTTCTATGTGGTTGTAATAAAATGTACAATGAATCACTTTGAATGTACATATCAAGCGGATGGAGTGCGCTCTCTAACACTTTTATATATTTTCCTTCACACTCATTTTTATCATCAATTAGTAAAATGCTATAATCATAAACATGATCCGTTTCAGTTAATCTCGCATCTAAGAATAATTGACCGTTAAACACATGGATATTTGACCAACGAGCGAACAAATAAAATTTTCTTTTAGTGGCTTGCTTTAAGTATTTCTGATTTTTGTTATAAACAAAAAATCCCATGTCAAATTCGGAATCTGAGACTTTTTCGTCAATAAGATCAAAAAAGAACCAGTATCTGTCTTTCCAAAAACATGTTTCAATAGAGTCCAGTTTTGATATATAGATAGTATCTAGTTCTAATGATGTATTATACTCTAACATTTCTTTTGTGGATATATACTTGAACTCCCAGTCATTTGTTGTGGATAATTTCCTTTTTTCCTGGGGAAAAACAATTTGCACTAAAAAAAATATTAGGATAATTCTAATTTTAATCATTTGCTTAAATCTTATTCGACTTTACAATTTTAAGTTAATCTACTATTTACTTCGAATGCTTACTTTACATACAAAATCATTACTGGATTTTTGAAGATCATTCAATAGTCAACTGAGCTAAAAATATCTATCAAAAATTAACAAAATATTTCCATATAGAATAGCTGTGTTCCAAGCATAAACCAAAATTATTTACTAAGTTTTGGTAAAGAATTCTAAGGTTATCTGCATGCTGCAATCAATAAATCCTGCAAATGAAGAACTCATCAAAGAATATGCTGAAATGAGCGACTCCGAGGTTTCTAAAATTTTAGAGCAAGTAAATTCAGCTTATCAGGATTGGAAGTGGAGTTCTTTTTCTCACCGCTCACAACTAATGCAAAATGCAGCAAAAGTTTTACGTGAGAGGAAAGAAGAATTTGCAAAGTTAATGACTCTCGAAATGGGCAAACCGATTTTACAGTCCAAAGCGGAAGTTGAGAAGTGTGTTTGGGTTTGTGATTACTACGCAGATAATGCTGAGAAGTTTCTATCAAATGAGGAAGTAAAAACTGATTTTTCAAAAAGCTATGTCTCATACCAACCGCTTGGAGTTGTGCTGGCAGTTATGCCCTGGAATTTCCCATTCTGGCAAGTGTTTCGTTTTGCCGCTCCTACTTTAATGGCGGGGAATGCCGGTGTTCTCAAACACTCCTCTAATGTAATGGGATGTGCACTTGCAATAGAAGAAATATTTTTGAAAGCAGGATTCCCTGAAAGTTTATTTAGAACTCTCCTCATCTCTTCAAAAAAAGTTGAGTCGGTTATAAAAAATAAAATTGTGCAAGCAGTTACGCTTACTGGCAGCACTCCTGCAGGAAAATCTGTTGCCTCAATTACCGGTAGTGAAATTAAAAAAACTTTATTGGAATTAGGCGGAAGTGATCCGTATGTAATTTTAGAAGATGCTGATTTAGAAAATGCTGCGGAAATCTGTGTGAATGCACGTTTGATAAATGGTGGACAAAGCTGCATCGCAGCAAAGAGGTTTATTATTGTTGAAGAAATTTATACAATGTTTGAAGAGCGGTTTCTTCAAAAGATGAAATCAAGAAAAATGGGCGATCCGTTTGATGAATCAAATCACTTAGGTCCGCAGGCAAGAACAGATTTGCGTGATGAGCTGCACCAGCAAGTTATGCAAAGTGTACAAAAAGGAGCAAAGCTTGTACTCGGTGGTGAAATTCCTAAGATGAAAGGGGCTTATTATCCTCCAACCGTTTTGGCAAATGTAACTCCAGGGATGCCAGCTTATGATGATGAAATATTCGGACCGGTTGCATCTTTAATTAAAGTTAAGGATGAAGCCGAAGCAATCAAGGTTGCCAATGCAACAAGTTTTGGATTGGGTGCAGCTGTTTTTACAAAAGATATCAAAAGGGGAGAACGAATTGCAGAGAAGGAATTGATTGCTGGCTGCTGCTTCGTTAATGATTCGGTTCGTTCCGATCCCCGATTGCCTTTTGGTGGAGTAAAAGAATCTGGTTATGGACGAGAGTTATCTCAATTTGGAATCAGAGAGTTTGTGAATATTAAAACTGTTTGCATGAAATGATTATGAGTTGTACGAAAAGCTACATCGTCATTGCGAGCGGAGCGAAGCAATCCCAGTTCAATTTTTTAGATTGCTTCGGGACTATCGTCCCTCGCAATGACTATTCGAGAGTTTCATGAATAATTACAAGCTCATAATTCAATTTGATGGGACCAACTATGCTGGTTGGCAACACCAGGCGAATGCGATCACAATACAGCAAAAAATTGTTGAATCAATCAAAGTATTGCTTGGTGAAGACGTTAATCTTATCGGTTCTGGAAGAACAGATGCCGGAGTACACGCATTGGGACAAGTCGCTAACTTCATAACTCGTGAAGATCTTGATTTGTACAAGTTTAAGTATTCGCTTAATTCAATGCTGCCGAAAGATATTTCTGTTATAGATATTCAAAAAATCCATCAAGGATTTCAATCAAGATATGATGCAAAGAAGCGTTCATACCTTTATATTATTTCAAAAAATAAATCTCCTTTTTACGACAGATTTTCTTACTTCTACCATGGTTCTTTAGACTGCAATAAATTAAATTCTGTTTCAGGCGGCTTCATAGGTGAGCATGATTATTCTTCATTCTGCAAAAAAAACACTGAAACAGAAAATAAAATATGTAATGTTTATCAAACTCATTGGAAAGAAACTAAAGGATTGATATTTTTTCTTATAGAAGCCGATAGATTTTTACACGGTATGGTTCGCACAATTGTTGGAACAGTTCTGCACTCCATAAAGAACAATTATGATGAAGGTTACATCAAATCAGTTTTCAATTCTAAAGATAGAGAATCGGCTGGAGAAAGTGTTCCAGCAAAAGGATTATTTTTGTACAAAGTAAAGTATTGAATTAAGGAGAAAGCAAAAACTAATTATTAATAATGTGGCTAAAGCCATTCTTTGTGTATTCTATGTTCCGTCAGATAAATCTGACGGGAACAAAAGATTTATTGCAGTTTACTTTAGTGAACTGAAATAAGAAACTAATTTTGGCTTTAGCCGCATTGTAATAGATTTCTGGAAAATTATTTTATGATAAACTTATCTTTAAAATCTGTTTTAATTACAGGCGGTTCACGAGGAATCGGTGCTGCTTGCGTTAAGCTATTTGCGAAAGCTGATGCTATTGTACACTTTACCTACAAATCCAACGTTGATGCCGCGAATAAACTTGCGCAACAATTTGATAAAAAGAAGAAAGCTTTCTTTTATAAAATGGATTTTAGCAATGAGGTTGGTCTTGAACAAAGAATAATCGAGCTTGTAACTAAAATTAAAAAGATTGATATACTCGTTAACAACGCAGGTATTTGGGAATATGGTGAGGCGGATAAAATGACCTTGCGTGAATGGAATAAAACAATGCAAGCTAATTTAACAAGCATGTTTTTAATGACTAAGCATGTAATTCCAATGATGAAAAAAAATAAGTTTGGAAGAATAATTAATATTTCTTCGACAGCGGGGCAGCGAGGAGAAGCATTTCATTCACATTATGCCGCATCAAAAGGAGCAATGATATCGTACACTAAATCACTTGCTGTTGAACTTGGAGGACACAACATTACTGTTAACAGTGTTGCTCCCGGCTGGGTTGATACCGAAATGTGCAAGGAAGTTTTTAGCGATAAGAAGTATAAAGAAAAAGTAAGATTAGATATTCCAGTTGAAAGAATTGCAACTTCCGGAGATATTGCTGGTCCAGTGTTATTTCTTGCTTCAGATTTAGCAAGACATATAAATGGAGAAATCCTAAATGTGAATGGCGGTTCTGTTTTATGCGGCTAAAATTCTGATTATTTTTAAATAAATTTTGTCACATTAATCAATCAATATTTACTAGACATTAAATAAAACTAAAACATTCATAAAAATGAAAGGTTTAATATGGAGTTTCTTGCAGCATTACACCCGAAAGTAATCCACTTTCCAATAGCTTTTCTTTCAGGTTATTTTTTGTTTGAGTTCTTAGGAATAGTTTTGAAGAAAGAATTTTTATCAAAAGCTGCTCACCTGCTTTTATTATTGGGAGTACTCGGAGCATTTGCCGCAGTATTGACTGGCAGACAAGCTGAGGAAGCATTCGAATATTGGAATAAACAGAGTAGTGAATTGTTAGAAGAGCATGAACTCTATGCAAACCTTACATTATGGTATTTTGCCGCTTTGCTTATGCTGCGCACTTTTGTTTCCTTTAAGAAAAAATTTGTTGGAATAGTTCAGTATGTAATTTTAGTTTTAGCTTTGGTCGGTGTTTATTTTGTTTATGAAGTTGGAGAACATGGCGGTAAAATGGTCTATCAACATGGTGTTGGAACCGAATACAAAATAAAACAAATGGAATCAGAGTAAGCTGAATTGGATTATAGAACAAGCACTATTCGATTATTACTTGCAATTATTCTTGTTAACGTAATTGGTTTCGCTCTAAAATATTTTGAATTAGATACTTTCATAATCTTCCTTGGTTTCAGATTTCATCTTGCTGCAATTATTCCTCTTTTGGTAGTAATAAAAAGTGAACAGCTAAGCTTGCTCAAAAGCGCTTTCACGCATCCCCAATTTGTTAAAGTTGGAAGGGTGATTTTATTATTCATTTTTGTAAATGTACTTTTCATTTCAATTTTATTTTTGCTTAAAAAAATTGAAATTGGCGATCCTGAGTATTTTTATGAGTTCGGACTTTCTTCCATTATTGATTATCCAATTTACCTGATTTGGAATTCCTTTCAGTTAATTTTCCTTTATTTTTTCCTTTTGATAGTTCAGAAAAGTTTTAAGTATGAGTTTATCATTCTGTTTGTGACATGTGTGCTGATTTTTATCTATGAATTTATTCCCATCACAAAATTTTCAGTTGATTATAAAGCCATATCATCTTTTTTAGTGTTGTGTTTAATATGCTCAATCATTCTGAAATATTTTAATAATGTTTATCTGTTTGTCATTCTCATCTTTTCAATAATCTGGATCAACGTATTATCATTCGGTTCATCTTCACAAGCAATTATCAAACTTTTTTTTGCTGCAAATTATGATTCTTGGGAAGGATTTTTTACAGTTGATAAAACCATTTCAAACTTTCTCTATCCCGCAAATATTTTTTTGATATTTATTTCCTTGCTTATTTATAAACTGGTGAGTAAAAGAAAACACACTCTACAGATTAATTAAATCTGTTTTTTTGTTATTTTGAGTCGTTAAAAATAATGATGCATGAATAAGTTTTTCATTTCCATAATTATAATCACTCTATTTAATTTCGATCCGATATTTAGTGCCGATAAGGCAAGAGGATTTTTTATTTCATTTGGCGTTGGTCCGCGATTACCAATCAGCAATTTTGCAGGTTCAACTGATTTGGGTTATGGATTTAATTTTGAAATATCTTACACTGACAATAACTACATTCCGGTTTTTTTATTTACGAAAATCGGGTATGAACAGTATCCGGGGTCTCAAGGATATTATGAATCATCAGACTACTCAAACTTCTCAACAGTAAGTATTCCAATAAATACAGGAATCAGATATTATTTTTCTCCATTGCTTGAGAGTGCATTTTTGTTAATGCCGTTGGCAGAGGTCTCTGCGTCTTTTTCATATTTAAAGGAACTCCACCAGTTTAAATTAACTTCGGGAAGAAGTAATTACTTTGAGGAATACTATAAGTTTGGTTTTAGTGCAGGTGTCGGAGTGTCAATGTTCTTGATGGAAATACTGGCATCCTACAATTACTTTCAGAATAACCAATTCGTTTCTGCCGATTTGAAAATTAGATTACCATTGTTAGTTATTTTTTAAAGGAATAAAATGGATTATCAAAACCTAACACTAGAAAAAAAAGAAAATCTCGCGATAGTTAGAATCAATCGTCCCGATAAGCTTAATGCACTTAATGCTGCAACACTTGATGAATTGAAACAAATGTTTATTACTCTTCGGAACGATGACAATGCTTATGTCATAATATTAAGTGGAACAGGTGAAAAAGCTTTCGTTGCCGGTGCAGATATTTCTGAACTTAATAAACTTGATATGATTTCCGCAAAAGCTTTTGCTGAACGCGGACAAGAAATTTTTTATTCAATTGAAAATATGAACAAGCCTGTAATTGCAGCAGTAAATGGTTTTGCACTTGGCGGCGGCTGTGAACTTGCATTATCTTGTCACATAAGATTGGCATCCGATAATGCTAAGTTTGGGCAGCCGGAAGTTAATCTTGGAATTATTCCCGGTTACGGCGGCACACAAAGATTAACACGGCTGATAAATTCTGGGAGATCTGCTGAAATGATTTTTACCGGAGATTTGATTGATGCAAATGAAGCACTTCGTATCGGACTAGTGAACCATGTTTATCCCAAATCAGATTTGATGAATAAGGCAGTTGAATTGGCTAATAAAATATCATTAAAGGGACAGCATGCAGTCCGCATGGCATTGAAATCAATAAATATTGTAGATCAAGTTTCTGATACAGAAGGGCAGAAATATGAAGCAAGTTTATTTGCTATTTGCTGCGGAACCGAAGAATTCAAGGAAGGGACTAGTGCTTTTCTCGAAAAACGAAAACCAAATTTTAAAAACAAATAGTCTTTATAAAGTTTTTGATGTGTTTTGTGTTTCCCGGATAAATCCATTCCTCCTTTATTGTAACTTTTTAATTACTCTTTTAAATCCGAATTTTTTCAACGATGAATTTAAAAATTAATTTCAAAAAAATACTGACTGGACTTTTTTCGATTTCAGTATTATTGCTATTATCACATTTAATTCTCTCACTACTTCATCCCGGTACACCCTCGCCTCAAATTATTCAAATAAGTGATGAGGAGATTAACAATAAATTTATAGAATGCTTGCATAGTTTTGATGTTAAAGATCAATGGATAAAGAAAGTGAAACGGAATTCTATTGTTCCTTCATACATTATAAGTTTACCACCCGATCTTCCCGTTGCTCAAATAATTTTTAATCTAATGAATGAAGTTACAGGTAATGACATTGAGGTTACAGCAAACGAAAAAAAAATGGGCGGTAAAACCTTGATGAAGGTTACTTCGAATGACGAAATTAAGCTGGAAGCAGAATTCAATTATGATGATAAGCTGGAACGAGCAAAAAGTAAATTGATACTGTTTATATTTGGGAGAGAACAGAAAGAATCTGAATATGATTCTTTATTCCGCAACTCACCTAAAAGATTTTCCTCTTTATTAGTGCCGTCTAAATCAGCTTCAGCGTCTTCGAAATGGCTTAGAGAAAACGGATTTGATTACGCTGTAATGCTAAATAATAGTATTAATGAATTGGATTATAGGATAGAGAAAGATCATTCCGAAGAAAGAATAAAAATGGTTGTGAAGAATATTGTAGCTGCCTTTCCCAATGCCTTATTTTTTGTGATAGATAAAAACCATAACATTTATTCATCTTCAAATTATCTGTTTCTTAAAAAAGAGTTTGATAAACGGAAAATTAAATTTATTACAACCGATTCTTTAAAGTTTATTGACAATAACCAGCAAAATATTTCAGACACATTAAATTCCATTGTAAAGGATGTTAGAGAAAAAGATGTAACAAGGATTGCCATATCTTTTGATGCTTATCAATCGCTGACGGATGATTTTAAAAAACTAATAAGAGTTGGTTACAAATTTGTGCAGACTTCTGAATTAAAGAAAGGAGAGAAGAAAAAATAGAATTCAACTAATAATCTCACCATTTTGATTCACTATTTTCACTTCTCCAAATTCAGATGTTAAAAATTCATTAAACAATTTATTCTTATCACCAACAAGAACGATTGATAATTCATTTAACTTAATATTTTCAATCGCTGCTTTCTGAACTTCGTCAATCGAAATATTTAGAATGTTATCCACATAAGAGTCAAAGTAATTAAGCGGAAGACCATGAATTGCGAGCAAAGATAAATTTGAAATAACCTGTCCATCCGCTTCAAAATTTGAGGGAAATCTTCTTGTCATTGATGATTTGGTAAATTCCAATTCTTTGTCGGTCACACCTTGTTTTATTTTCTCAAGTTCAATAAGAATTTCATTTACTGCGGCACGGGTATTTTCAGTTGAAACAGAAGTCGAAACACAAAATTCCCCAGCATTTTTATGGTAAGAAAAATTGGAAGCTGCTCCGTACGTAAAACCTTTTGCCTCACGTAAGTTAAGGTTTATTCGACTTGTGAATTGCCCCCCTAAAATCATATTCATAATTGTTTTAGAGAAATAATCGGGAGCGTTTCGTTGTGTGGATTGGTGTCCAATTCTTATTTCTGTTTGAACCGCTCCTTCTTTGTGCAAGATGTAAACGGTGCGTTTATTTTTTACAATATCAAACTGCGGATTAAATAAAGTTGATGTGTTTTTCCAAATACTAAGATGTTTTTCTAATAGAGAAGTGAGTTCTTCTTCAGTCATAGCACCAGCAACAACTAATTGAGCTGATAGAGGGTTAAAATAATTTTCATAAAATAATTTAACTTCATCAACGCTCAATTTGCTTATACTTTCATCAAAGCCGAGGATTGGAAAAGCATAGGCATTGCTCTTTCCATGGATAACATTTTCAAATGCTAAATCTGCTAACTCTTCAGGATCATCTTTTTGCTGTAAGAGTTTTACTTCAACTTTTCTTTTTTCGCGCTGAAAATCTGAATCATTGAAGTGCGGCTTGGTTAAAATTAAGCTAAACAGTTCAAGCGAGCGTTCAAAATTTTCAGTAAGCGTTCGGAGTGAAAGGAAAACATTATCGTGATTACAGCTTGCCGAAAAACTGCTGCCAAGAATTTCAAATTCCTCGCTCAGTTCAAGAGAATTGTAATCTCCAGCTCCTTCATCAAGTGATAAGGTGAATAGGTTAGCTAATCCATTTTTATTTTTTGGATCAAAAACACTCCCGCAGTTCGCAATTAGACTCATTCGTAATGTTGGAAGAAAATTTCTTTGTATGAACAAAATTTTTAAACCATTTGAAAGTGTAAATCTTTTTATTTCAGGCAGCGAGAATTTTACTTCTTGATTTGGGTTTGGAATTTGCGTTCTATCAAAACTCATTTTAATCCTTTTTCAGAGGGAAAAACAGTCAATTGCACATTTGGATTGGTTAAATATTTATCCGCTGCTATTTTTATTGTATCGTTATCTATTCGCTCATATCTATTCAAATCTTTTAGGAAAGAATTCGGCTCATTAAAAAAATAATTGTAAGAGTTTAAATGATCGGCAAGATTATCTATTTGCTGAAGTGCATAAATGAAATTGGTTTTTATTCCATTTTTTGATTTTAATAATTCGCGTTCTGATACTCCCTCTGTTTGAAGTTTCTGAATTTCATCAAAAATTATATTCTTCAAATCAATTATATTTTTACCGGGTTTTGCCGTTGCCACAACCATAAAGATACTGCTTAATTTTCCGGAGATTTGCATCGCAGAAACATCTTGTGCAATTTCTTTTTCGTGAACTAATTTTTTATACAAACGTGAATTTTTTGAACCGCTTAAAACATCAGCTACTGTATCAAGTGCTGCATCATCATCAGTATAAGCTTTATCAGCATGCCATGCAATATAAATTCTTTCAAGCTGTACATTGTCCTCCAATTTTACTTCAACATTCTTTTTTAAAAGAGCAGTTGGAGTAGAATTTATTTTTACTTCACCATTCGACTTAATTTCTGAAAAGTATTTGTCAATCAGACTTTTGCATTGATTAGTCTCAATATCACCTGCCACAACAAGGCATGCATTTGACGGTGAATAATAAGTCTGGAAAAATCTGGTTACATCTTCCAAAGAATAGTTTTTTATATCATGTAAGTAACCGATTGTGGGCCAGCTGTAAGGATGATCTTCGTTGTACAAATTTGCCAGCAATTTTTCCCAAGCTAATCCGTATGGCTGGTTTTCATATCTTTCCAGACGCTCGTTGGAGACAACACCTTTTTGATTATCCAACTTTTCTAAAGTTAATGAGGGAAGCAAAAAACCCATTCTGTCTGATTCAAGCCATAGAGCCAGCTCTAAATAATTTGATGGAACTTTTTCATAATAATTTGTTCGATCAAAAGTTGTTGAACCGTTTAATGTTCCTCCTGCTTCTTGAATAAATCGGAAGTGCATTTCCTTTGCAGCATTTTGAGATCCTTGAAACATCATGTGTTCAAATAAATGTGCGAGCCCGGTTTTCCCACGTTTCTCATAAGATGAACCCACCTTATACCAAATGTTTACTGCAACGAGAGACAAGTTTTTGTTTTGATGTAAAATTACCTCAAGTCCATTCGGCAGCTTGTATTTTTCATATGCTATGTTGAGTAGATTCATTACAATTTTTTCACTATTTATTTTGTGTGATATGGTAATAAGGTTTTATGAGCAGGGACTTATCATAGTTACCAAGGTTAATAAAATTAATCATGTTATTAAAATTCATCTTTCTTTTGTCATGTAATTGAAATAAGATGAACTAAATGACCGTCAGAATACAAAAATGGTTTATGAATGTTTCCAACATTAGTAACACTGAAACTCACAGACAATTGACCTTATCACCATATTAAAGAAAACAAATTGTGAGAGCCAATTCATACTAGAATCAGAATTAAAATGAAAATCAATGCAGCAGTTTTAAAATTCTATCCGGACGAATTGAGCCGAGCAATCTGAATATATCACTCATCGGAATATCTCTGTTCCACGAGAAGAGAGTAATAAAAGCTTCACCAACGACCATGTCCCGTGAAACGAAACCCCAAAAACGGCTGTCAAAGCTGTCATCACGATTATCACCCATCATGAAGTAATAATCTTTTTTAATCGTATATGACTTAACAGGCACATCTTCAATTGTAACCACATTACTTTTAATATCAACAACTCGCTTACCATATTCTCTATCTATAATTGTTCTCCACTGCTCAACGTTTTCGATATTTAACCTTACTGTGTAGCCCTTTTTAGGAACGATTAATGGTCCATAGTTATCTTCATTCCAGGGCATACCTTTGGGAAAGATTCTTGGTTCTACATATTCTCTGGGCTTGAGGTAAGGATTTAAATATTTAATGTGCGTAGGAATCCAAAATTCTTTTGAATTAACAAAAATGACTTTATTAATAATTTGAATTGTGTCACCGGGTGTTCCGATACACCTTTTCACATAATTAACACCAAGCTCATTTGGTCTAAGCTGATCTCTATCGCCTGGATATTCGAATACAACAATATCTTTTGCTTTAGGTTCTTTTAACGCTGGAAGAGTAAAGAATGGTAATTCAATTTCTGTAAAAGGAATATATCTGGGTGATGACGCACCGTAAATAAATTTATTTACAAGAACGAAATCACCGACAAGAATCGTATCCTCCATAGAACCAGTTGGAATTCGCGTGTTTTGAATTATAAAAGTAATAATGAATAGGGCAGCAATTGCCGCAAACAATAAAGATTCAAAAAACTCTTTAACTTTCTCTGGAAACGTTTTTTTTCTATTTAATTCTTCTTCGGTTTTAATTCCTAAGAATTTTCTAAGTCCACTTTTAAATGACAATTTTTACTCCGATTATTTTTTATTCCCTGTTATCTTTAAGGTGATTTAATTTCTGTCTTAATATTTCATTTACTGATTTTGGGTTTGCCTTTCCTTCAGTTTTCTTCATTACCTGTCCAACAAAAAATCCGAAAACTTTTTCTTTGCCTTCAATATATTGCTTAAGTTCTGAAGGATTTGTTAAAATTATTTCATCTGCAATTTTTTCCAGTTCAGATATATCCTTCATTTGGAAAAGATTTTTTTCTGTAATGATTTCCAGCGGTTCTTTCTTTTCCTCAAACATTATCGGGAAAATTTCTTTTGCAATTTTACCGCTGATAGTTCCGTCGGAAATAAGATTTATCAACTTACCCAAGTTTTTCGATGAAACGTAGAAGTCTTTAATATCAGTTTTCTTTTCATTTAGTGTTTTTAGAACATCACCCATTATCCAATTACTTGCAGATTTATAATCATCGGTAACGGTTACAACAGATTCGTAATAATCAGCCAGATGTTTGGACTGAGTTAGAATCCCCGCATCGTATTCGGGCAGCTTGTAATGTTGAACAAATCTTTTTTTTCTTTCATCAGGCAATTCAGGAAGTGCCTTTGAAAGCTGGACTTTCCAATCTGAAGTTACAACTACGGGAAATAAATCCGGTTCGGGGAAATAACGATAGTCATGTGCTTCTTCTTTAGATCTCATCGGTACAGCTTCATTAAGCTCCGCATTCCACAATAAAGTTTGCTGAACTATTTTCTCACCATCTTCTACCAACTCAATTTGTCTTTCAATTTCAAAGTTTATTGCCTTTGCAACATTTTTGAATGAGTTCATGTTTTTGACTTCTGTTTTTGTCCCAAGTTCCTCAGCACCCTTAAGTCGGATTGAAATATTTGCATCACATCTCAAAGAACCTTCTTCCATATTTCCATCGCAAATTTCTAAATACCGCACAAGTTGATGAATCTTAGATAAATATGCATCTGCTTCTTCACCTGAACTTAAATCGGGCTCACTGACAATTTCTATAAGTGGAACACCGCAGCGATTCAAATCTATACAAGTTTCGTTTCCTCTGTCATGCAAAGATTTGCCTGCATCTTCTTCCATGTGAATTCGTTTTATTCTAATTTGCTTGGAAGTTCCACCCTTTAAATCAATATTCACAAAACCAAATTCGCAAATTGGTTCTTCGTACTGTGATATCTGATAACCTTTGGGCAAATCAGGATAAAAATAATTTTTCCTTGCGAAGATTGAGTGCTCATTTATTGTACAATTTGTTGCTAATCCCATCAGAACTGTAAACTCAACTCCTTTTTTATTAAGAACCGGCAGAACTCCTGGATGTCCTAAACAAATCGGACAAACATTTGAGTTGGGAGCATTTCCATATTTTGTGGAGCAGCTGCAAAATGCTTTAGATTGGGTTAATAATTGTGCATGAACCTCAAGTCCAATTACAGCTTCGTATTTGCTATTCATTCTTTGAATTTCGTTTTCAAGTATCAAATATATGAAAGTTAAACCTCATGGAGAAAGTTAAATATCACTATTGTTCACTATGTAAATACGGTTATACAAGAGTATCTATCTGCAATCACAAGCATCTAATTTCTATTTCTTATCCTTTTAAACATTCGTTAACTTTGCAACAAGCTAAAAAGATTAGGCGGGTTAATAAAAATTTTTATGAGAATTGAATGACACTTAATGGCACAATCAAAGTTCTCTCAGTCAACTTAAACGTAAAAAAATAACGGATGTCACTCTTTCAAAAAATAGGATTCATTCTTGGACTCTTAATTTTTATCCTAATCTTAATCTTCGTAGAACTCGATCCCGCAGATCCAAATCTTTCTAAAATGGCAGCAGCAGCATCGCTCATGGCGGTTTGGTGGATAACAGAAGCGATTCCTCTTGCTACAACATCATTGATTCCAATTATAGTTTTTCCATTACTTGGAATTCTTGATGGTGAAAAAACAGCTGGTTCATATATCAACTCGGTTATATTTTTATTTCTTGGCGGATTTTTATTAGCTCTTGCAATGGAAAGTTGGGGACTTCATAAGCGGATTGCATTAAAGATAATTACTTTTTTTGGCGGAAGTCCCAACTCAATTGTTTTGGGATTTATGGCGGCGACAGCTTTTATATCAATGTGGATTTCAAACACTGCAACTGCTATAATGATGCTTCCGATTGCACTCGCCATAATTAATAAAATGGAAGATGAATTCGGAAAAGAAAAAACACACAATTTTGCATTAACAATTATTATTGCAATCGCATACTCCTGCTCACTCGGCGGAATTTGTACTTTAATTGGAACACCGCCAAACCTTGCTCTGGTTAGAATATTAAAAATCATTTTTCCCGATGCTCCGCAAATAGGATTTGGAACCTGGATGATGCTTGGCATTCCTATTGCTGTTCTCATGCTTCTGTTCGCCGCATTTCTGTTGACAAAAGTATTTTTTAAGTATGATAAAAATTTAGCCATAGATAAAAATTTTATTAAAGAAGAATATAAAGTACTTGGAAAAATTTCTTATGAAGAGATGATGATCGCAATAATATTTTCATTAACAGCATTACTTTGGATTTTTAGAGTTGATATGAATTTGGGATTCACAGTTATTCCCGGCTGGGAAAGATTATTTACTTCCTCGACATATTTGAATGATGGAACTATCGCAATCGGAATGGCTTTACTTTTGTTTATGATACCATCACGTCAAAAAGATAATCCAAGAAAAACGCTTCTTGATATTACCGTGTTTAATAAAGTGCCTTGGGGAATTATACTATTGTTTGGCGGCGGTTTTGCTCTTGCTGAAGGATTTACTTCAACAGGGCTTTCTAAATTTATTGGACTTAATTTACAAAGCATCACCCACGTTTCTCCAATTCTAATTGTAGTTGTTGTAGCTCTTGTCATGACATTCCTAACTGAATTGACATCAAATACAGCAACAGCACAAATGATACTGCCAATTATGGCTTCAGTAGCAGTTGCAGCTCTAATCAATCCGCTTTTACTCATGATAACAGCAGCACTCTCAGCTTCAATGGCATTTATGCTGCCTGTAGCTACACCGCCAAACACAATAGTATTCGCAAGCGAAAGGATAAGAATAATTGATATGGCAAAAATTGGTTTCTTCATGAATTTATTCGGTGTGATTGTTATTAGTCTTCTTGTTTATCTGATCGGTACATTGCTATTCGGACTGAATGAATTTCCAGTGTGGGCAAGCCCAAAGTAGCTGCGATTCTTGGTATTTAATTTTTAATATTGACTCATTGATATTCCTTTCTTAGTTTATCTTCAAATGAAAAGTAAAATCTGTAAATATTTAATATTGGCTATTCTTATTGGAACTGTTGCTCAGTTTTGTGCGTGCCGTGAAGAAATCATATCACCGAAGAATAATTCTGGAAATGTGAACGAACCATATAAATCAAGTCATCAAAATTCATATACTTTCATTTTAAATGCTGAAAACATTTCACAAAAAGTAATTGACTATCCCGATATCAGTCATTCGAACAGCAGGGTTTTTATTTCTTTATCAGATCGTATCTCGGGATCGGTTGAGGTTGTCGTTCTTTCTAAAACTAGAGAAGTACTATACCGTAATAAGCTTATTGAAGATAATAATGGTTCATATGGAGTTGTTAATGGTATCAAACCGGAGATTTTAGAAATTAATTTCAGCGAATTCACAGGCAAACTAAAATTTCAACTCACTGGCGTTCTCTAACAAATCTCTTTCCATTCCTAAGCTCATATAATATTTTATAAAAAATGATTAAGTTCCTTCGAGCTTTTTAACTATTTTTATTCAAATGAATTTAAAAAGACATTAATCAATCCATCACAAAAATTCAATAATGACAGCCGCAAAGTATAGAAACAAAAAAAAAGGACTATCACCTGGCAGCTCAGTATTTACTGGTGAAAAAAAGATTGACGAGTGCGTCATTACCATTTTTAATTATGATGAACAGCAATTCGAAGAGAAGAGAATTGAAGATGCTGCTGAGTTAAATCAGCTTAAAGCCAAATCCAAAACATTATGGGTTAATCTTGCCGGGTTGCATGATGTTACAGTTATTGAGAAAATCTGCGAAATATTTGGAATTAATTCCTTAGTAATTGAAGATATACTTAATGTTAATCATAGTCCAAAGATAGAAGAGCATGATGATTTTCTTTTTCTCATCTTAAAGGTAATTGAATTTGATAAAGCTAAACGTGAGCTTAACATTGAACAATTGAGCATTGTACTCGGTAAAAATTATGTGATAACTTTTCAAGAAAACTTGAGCGATGTTTTTGACGTAATAAGGGATAGAATTAGAACAGCTAAGGGGAGAATCAGAAAAGCCGGAGCCGATTATTTAATGTATCGCTTACTCGATTCGGTTGTGGATAACTACTTTATTACTCTTGAGTACGTTGATGATAAAATTGAGTTTGTAGAGGAAAAGTTATTAGAGGAAACTGAAGATTCATACCTAAAAGAAGTTCATAATCTTAGAAAAGATATTCTAAAGCTTAGGCGTGCTGTTTATCCATTACGTGATATGACATATTTTCTGCAGAGAGGGGAGAATACATTAATTCAAAAATCTACTATAATGTTTATCCGCGACTTACACGATCATATTGCCAACAACATTGAAACAATTGAGAATTATCGCGAAATAATAAACGGTGTGCTTGAAGTGCATCTTACAAATGCGAGTCATAGAATGAATCAGGTTATCAAATTATTAACAATGATTTCAACAATTTTTATTCCTCTAACTTTTATAGTTGGAATTTATGGAATGAATTTCAATACTCAAGTTAGTATTTTCAACATGCCGGAATTAAATTGGAAATATGGTTATCCGTTTGTAATGTTAATTATGCTTGGAATCTCAATAAGTCTTGTCATATTTTTTAAAAGAAAAAAATGGTTTTAATACTTTAATAGAGTTTCGTAAAATGAAATCACTTCTAATTTTTCTTGCGGTAATTCTTTTTTCTATGAATGCATTTTCACAATTAGCGCAGTCTTATTTTCCATCAGCACAGGGATTTATCTGGACTTACAAAGTAACTCCATTAGACAGTTTAAATAACCCGATAAATTCATTATCATATTATCAAATAGATTCATTTGCTGTGGTTTCTGATTACAATGGAAGGTCAGCTAATTATGTATTATCAAAATCTGGAAGTGAAATTACCGTTCCTTTTTTACCTTATCTTGATACCTCATATATCTTTTTTCAGAATAATGATGCATACAAGTACTACAAGCTTTTTAATTTTGGACTGCCATTTGGTAAAACTCAAAACAATTATTTTGGTCTTGAAAATTCATATGATGAAAAAGAGATTCAAGCATTTGAAGGATGGTTCGCTTATTACAAGTTCGCACAGAATATAAACATTAATTATCAGATCTTCTCAAAAGACACATCAATAACTTTTGACACACTCACTTTTCCGATTCGATACGAACTAAAAGGAAAACGACTTGCTGATCAAACAATAACAACGCAGCTTGGCACGTTTAACTGCAAAAGGTTTTTATTGAGTACTGTGTTAAGCTATTTGCCGCTTCCAATTTTACCAATTCCTCTTTACACAATGTTAGACACAACATGGATTGCCCCAAACAACTGGATTGTGAAGCAGATAACACCGTCGTCTGTAGTGGATCTTTCAGCAATAGGATTCCCAACATTTACCATTCCAGGCAATATGAAGGAAATAATTCCGCCTTTGGTTGTTAAAATTGAAGGAGATGAATTTATCGCGAATGATTTTTATTTATCGCAAAATTATCCAAATCCATTTAATCCTTCTACCAGAATCCAGTATCAAGTATCTAGCAGCGCTCTTGTTACATTAAAAGTTTATGATGTTTTGGGAAATGAAGTCGCAACTTTAGTTAATGAAGAAAGACCAGCGGGGAGTTATGAGGTTGATTTTAATGCATCTAATCTGGCGAGTGGAATTTATTTCTACAAATTAATAGCAGGAAATTTCACAAGTACGAAGAAGATGATACTCCTCAGATAAAAAATGATGAAATATGAACATAATTTAACTCGGTGATTTCTAAAATAAGAAAATATGAATTGAAATAAATTATTATGCAATTATTTTTATGATTGTTTGTAAATTAAACGAGCAAAAAAGGAAATAAACTTAAGTTGAAAGTAAAAGAAAAATTATTTAGTTACGCTAGTAGTGATATTAAACACCAAATGATTCACGGGGATTCGCTGAAAGAATTAAAAAAGATGAATGAGGGTAAGTTTGACCTTATTATTTCATCTCCACCATATAATGTTGGCAAAGAATACGAAGTAAAAATATCGATTGAGAAATATTTAGAAACTCAAGAAGAAATTATCGAGCAGTTAATTAGAGTACTTTCTAACAGGGGCAGCATTTGTTGGCAGATAGGTAATTATGTTGAGAAAGGGGAAATATTTCCGCTTGATATATTTTATTATAGCATGTTTAAGAAGTTTAAATTAAAATTACGTAACAGAATCATTTGGCATTTTGGGCATGGTTTACATGCCAGGAAAAGATTATCCGGTCGTTATGAAACAATTCTCTGGTTTACTAAAACTGATAATTATATATTTAATTTGGATGAGATAAGAATACCATCAAAGTACCCTGGTAAGCGGTATTTTAAAGGACCTAAAAAGGGGCAAATATCAGGAAATCCAAAAGGGAAAAATCCCTCCGATTTTTGGGATATAATATTACAGGATTGGGAGAGTTTGATGTGGGATATTCCGAATGTAAAAAATAACCACCCTGAAAAGACAATTCATCAATGTCAATTTCCTATTGAGTTGGTTGAAAGATGTGTATTGGCGCTGACAAATCAAGATAGCTGGGTTCTAGACCCATTTGCAGGTGTTGGATCAACATTAATTGCTTCAATGAAAAATGGAAGAAATTCAGTGGGAATTGAAAAAGAAGAAAAATATTGTGAGGTGACACATTCGAGAATTTCTGAATTTAAAAAAGGAAATTTGAAGTTTAGACCCATAAATAAATCGATTCATCAACCATCAAAAAATGATAAGGTTGCTCAAATACCAATGGAGTGGCTTTCTGTGAGCTAAAAAATGAAAATTGCACAAAAATATTCCCATCTTAATGGCGAAGAATATTTGATTGTTCATTATAAAAATCTTTATAATGAAATTAAAGAAATAATTAAAAGTATTGATGCTCAAAAATTCAAAACAAAAAAGAGCAAAGAAAAAAATAGAATAGGATTAAATCTTTATAGTCCTATCGAAATAAACAAAGCCCTTGATTATGAATTCTCTAATAAAAATTGGAGCGAAAGTAGATATAGTTATTACATAACACTTAACCGAGAATTGATGGAAAAATCATTACTTATGTCTGCAAAGGATCAGAAAGAATATTTGGTAAAACATGGAGAGAATAATCCCATATTTTCTTACAACCAAACAGATTTTGTAAAAGATAAAATTGCAGTGGAGGTTCAGTTTGGTAAATATTCTTTTGTTGCTTATGATCTTTTTGTGAAGCACATGTTATTTTATTCTGGCGGAAAGATAAACCTTGGAATCGAGATATTAGCCACAAAGAATATGCAAATACAAATGTCTTCAGGAGTAGCATATTTTGAAGGTGAGGTTTACAATGTGATGAGACAAGGAAGAAATAACCCACCTGTACCACTTCTAATTCTTGGTATTGAACCCTAGCTATATAACATCTTTTTATAGCAATACAATTGAAGGTAATGAAAAAGCAAAACCAAATCATGATAAATATCAAGTCATAATATCAATTTTAATAATAGTGCAATTTGATTCAACAAAGTATTAATTTAAGTTAAACTTAAATTCGAGAAAGTATTAAATGAAAGTTTACACAAAAAAAGAACTGAATGATTATTTCCTCTCACTCACTTATGACGACATTAGCTTGATACCAACTGAAGTATCACAAATAAAATCACGTTCGGAAACAACTACATCCTCAACATTTTTGGGCTTAAATGTATCGCTGCCGATTATTTCTAGTCCGATGGATAGTGTTACCGGACTTGAAATGGCAAAAACACTTTCATCATTGGGTTGTTTAGGAATATTGAATCGTTTTGATTCTTCACTCGATGAAGTGATTTCAAATTCTGAAAATGGCAATTCAATAAAAATAGTTTCGGTTGCTTTGAATGCTTCGAATGAGGTTTTACAAAAAATTGCTGAGCGAGGATTTATAGTTTGTATTGATACAGCTAATGCCAATAATCAAGAAGTACTGAATAAAACAGTTGAGATTAAAAAGAATTTTGGTTTGAAAGTGATTGTCGGAAATATTGCGCATGGAGCCAGCTTACAAAAGTTGGAAGATGCCGGTGCTGATGCTGTAAGAGTTGGAATTGGAAGCGGAAGTGTATGTACAACTTCAATTCAAACTGGAATTGGAATTGGGCAAGTGTCATCACTGCTTAATGTTTTGTTTGCAAGAGAAAAAAATAAATTAAATATTCGAATAATTGCCGATGGGGGCATAAAGAGTTCAGGAGATGTAAGCAAAGCATTAGCATTGGGTGCTGATGCAGTAATGCTCGGAAGAATGCTTGCGGGCACAAGAGAAACTCCCGGTGAAGTTATAAAGTACAGCGGTCAGCTCTGGAAAAAATATCGCGGCTCAGCTTCGTTTGGTGTAAAGATGAGAAATGAATTTATCGAAGGTGAAGAAACCATGATAGGTTACAAAGGCACAGTTAAGAATGTAATTGACAGCATCTCGGATGGACTGCGAAGTTCAATGAGCTATATGAATTGTAAAAACTTAACGGAATTCCAGAAAACAGAAACTTTTGCTGTTTTGAGTAACAGTTCTTACTTAGAGCGATTACCTAAAATATAGTTTGGAGATATTTCTTGGCTTACAATTATTTTTTTACAGAATGTGGCAAAAGTCTAAAGACATTTGTGATCTATTAACCCCACCTTTAAGGGAGTGTTGCGTAACTCCGATTAAGTCATTGCGAGTTCTCCTCATGGTTTTGGGAGAACGAAGCAATCTCAAATTTGCAGTAAAAGATTAATTTTGGATTGCTTCGCTCCATTTCATTTCGCTCGCAATGACCACACACACTTATGCAACAGACTCTTAAAGCTAGGGTTAGAAAAATAAAACGAGTGATATGTACTTTAATCCGAAAAAGTTTTTTAACCAACAACCCACTCATAACTTGAGATTGTTTGGTGCTAATGAGTTTCTCGATTTACTTTTTCTAAAGTAAAAGCGGGCATGCAGACCGAAACGTACTCGCATGATTCGTCAAATGGGTTTGAGTATCTCACTCGTGTTCCTCGCTTAATAAAAATAGATTGATTCTTCCCCAAAATTATTTCCACACCATCAACCTCAATCATTTTTCTGCCGGAGAAAACATAAGTAACTTCATCAAATTCTGGAGTTTGGAATGGCTCAGACCATTTTGGCGGAGCAATCATGTGCGCAAAGCTGAATTCGCCAGGATTAATACTTGCTTTACCAAAATGCTCTTCGATTAATTTGTTATCAGTGGTTGAAACAACAAATGGTTTTGTTTGAAGGAAATATTGTTTCATTCTAATTCTCTGATTTGAAATTTTTAATTCTTAATGAATTGCTCACGACCGAAACTGAGCTTAATGACATTGCTAATGCCGCAAACATCGGATTTAGCAATCCTAATGATGCCAGTGGAATGCAAATTATGTTGTAAAAAAATGCCCAGAAAAAATTCTGTTTAATAGTTCGGATAGTTTTTTTAGAGAGCAGAATTCCATCTGTGAGAGCATTTAAGTTATTTCTGATAATTATGATTGAGCTGCTTTCGATTGCAATATCAGTTCCGCTTCCGATCGCAATTCCAACATCACTTTGAGCTAATGCGGGAGAGTCGTTTATTCCATCACCAACCATTGCAACTATTTCATTTTGTTTCTGATAATTTTTAACAACATTTGATTTCTGATTAGGCAAAACCTCTGCCTCAAAATATTCGATACCCAATTGCTCTGCATTTTTTTTCGCATTTCGCATACTATCACCAGTTAACATTACAACTTTCAATCCCATACTTTTCAAATTATTTATTACATCCTTAGCATTATCCCGAACTTGATCCTCAATTTTGATTAGCCCGATTATTTTTTTGTTCAGAGCAGTTAAGATGATTGTTCCGCTCTCTTCTAATTCAACTTTTGCTTCATTAACCCAAGCATCAATTGGAATTGACTGTTCTTTCATAAAAATGAAATTGCCAATAGAAACCTCGGAATTATTAACTCTTCCTAATATTCCTTTCCCAATTGTGTTGGCTATTAATTCGCTTTCGAGAAAAGAGATATTTCTTTTCTTGGCTTCTTCAATAATACTTTCTGCAAAAGGATGTTCTGATTTTCTTTCTAATGAAGCAGACAATTGTAAAAGTTCATCTTCAGAAATACCATTTGTTTTTATTTTAGTTACCTTCGGTTTTCCTTCCGTTAAAGTTCCTGTTTTATCGAAGATAATGGTTGATATTTTATGTGCTTTTTCCAAACTCTCACCATCTTTTACTAAAATGCCAAGCTGAGCGGCTTTACCTGTTCCAACAATTAGTGCAGTGGGTGCAGCCAAACCCAATGCGCAAGGACAAGCAATGATAAGCACTGCAACAAAATTAATTAGTGCAGTGTTGAATGCACTTCCAGAAATTATCCAAACCAAAAATGTGATAAGCGAAATTGCAATCACCACCGGAACAAAAACTGAAGCAACTTTATCTGCAAGATTTTGAATCGGCGCTTTTGAACCTTGCGCTTCCTCCACCATTTTAATTATCTGACCAAGCAAGGAATTATCACCGGTTGCATTTACTACAAATTCAAAATATCCTGTATGATTAATTGTCCCGCCAATTACTTTATCACCGACCGATTTTTCAACAGGAATACTTTCACCGGTAATCATTGATTCGTCAATAACTGAGTTTCCTAATAAAACTATTCCATCAGCAGGAATTTTACTTCCTGGCTTAACTAAAACAATATCTCCAGTTTTTATATCTTCAACTTTTATTTCTCTCTCGATACCATCCTTTTTGATAAGTGCAAATTCTGGTTTCAAATTAAGCAGCTTTTTAATTGCCGAACCGGTTTTAGTTTTGGCATTTGCCTCAAGCCACCTTCCCATCAATATGAGAGTGATAATTACAGCGGAAGTGTCAAAATAAACATGAGCCGGCTGATTATTTGTGAGGAGGAAATTAGGGAATAAAGTTACAGCAGCGCTGTATAGAAAAGCCGAACCCGTTCCCACAGCCACTAACGTGTTCATGTCTGCAGAGAAATGTTTTAGGTTTGAAAAAAAAATTTTGAAAAATCTTTTCCCCGAGATAAATATTACAGGTGTTGTAAGTATTAATAAAATTTTGTTGATGTCATCCATTGATAATTGGATAAACTTTGAGAACGAATTCCACATCATTCCCATATTCAAGATGACAATCGGGATACTCAAGATTAAAGCTAACACAAAATCGTTTTTTAGTTTTTTGTTTGATTCTGCAATTTTTGTTGTAGATGCTTTTGACATTGCAGATTCTCTTTCAGCTATTGAAGTGAGATCAATCTTATAACCGGCTGATTCAACCATTTCAGTTAGTTTATCCAATTCAACTTTGTCATGTTCGAATTCAATCATTGCTTTTTCGGTTGCAAGATTTACAGAAACATTTTTCACACCAGCAACTTTACTGATGGATTTTTCAACACGAGCAACACAGCTTGCACAGGTCATTCCTTCAATCGGAACAATTATTCGTTTAATATTATGTGTTTCTTTTATCATTATTAAAAATCGTTATTTCGAGAACCAGATATAATTTAGGATGTAATGTTTACAAATGCCATTATAAAGAATGTGATGATTGATGATTTATGGTAGTGGTAGACTTCAATCCTGTGTTTTAATTAGATTTTGGCGACTGTAAAGCTTGCGGCTACATTTCTCACTTGCTTGATAGAATATTGGGATGTTTTTTGATGACAAATCCTGCATCGTTAACAGCATCTTCCAGTTGAGCATACGAAATCTTTTTGTTGTCATATTCAACTTCTGCTGAACCGATTTGTACATCCTTTATTGTCAATTCAAGTTTAGATAATTCTTTTCTTAATGCCATAACACAATGCTGACAAGACATACCGTCAATTAATAATTTTTCTGATTTCATCTCGTGCCAGTAAAATATTTCTTTATTATTGATAAAAAGCTGCTATAATTCAGTGCTAATTTAAGTAGAAAATAAGTATGATGAAATCTGTTAAAAATTTTTAAGAATGAAGTGGATTTTGGTTTTTGTGTGGACTGATGATTGACCCAAAGATGAGATTTTAGTGCTGGTGTTCGGAACTGATCAAATTTGATTCGCTTAACTTTTTAGAAGAGAGGGATAATGAAGTAGACCTATTAGTTAATCAAAATTTTTATACCAGTTCAATTTATTGTGCAAATAGAAATTTGGATAATTATTAGGATTATAAACAGCATAAATCTTAATCTTCTTTTTATATTCCAAATTTTTCATTTCAGAATTTTCCTTTGTTGAAATTCTTTCGTTGTGAGAAATCTCATTTCGGCTTTTACTCTTCGTAATAATTGGTTCAGACATAATTTTTGCACCCTCTCCTTTGTTTGAGAAATGGATGGTTCCATTTTTATTTTTCCTTGATTTCACCTTAATAGTTACAAAAGAAAAAACTATTACTATTAAAATGAAAGACGATAGAATTTGTAATGTTCTTGAGATAATAGTCAGAAGTTCCAATTTACCCTCATTGATGTCTTCCTTGATAACATAATTAGACAAGTATTATACCGTTGAAAAACTCTTAATTGTGCACAAATTTGAATGTGCTTTACAAAGAAAATTGAGATTTTAAATCAAATTGATACTTACAACACGGTTGTCGCCTGTTTTTCAGAAAGCGAAATTATGTTCTATTTCATCCTAAAATTGTTTTTATACAAGTATTTTAATATTTTTAACCCCTTGAAAAATAAAGAGTTATAAAAATTCATATTCTAAGGTGATTATATGACAAAGGCAGATATAGTTGATAAAGTTGCGTTGGGTACTGGCTTAACAAAGTTGGAAACTGAGGCAATAATAGAAGGGTTTTTCAAAACAGTTATCGAAGCTTTGCGCGAAGGAAAAGGTATTGAGATACGAGGTTTTGGGACATATAAGGTTAAGAAAAAAAGAGCCAGGCAAGCCAGAAATCCAAAAACAGGTGAGCAGGTTTTTGTACCTGAACATTTTGTGCCAACTTTTAAATTTTCAAAAGACTTTAAGGACCTTGTTGATAAAGGGATGAAAGCCAATAAGCATGGTTAATTATTGCGTTGAGTGCGGTGCTAAGGTCGAACTAAATTTTAAGTTTTGTCCAATCTGCGGATCCGAAATTAATCTATCTTCTTCTGACCTAAGTTCAGGTAACAAAACTTCACAAATGGGTGAAGTTGTCATCTGTTCTAATTGCGGAGACGAAAATTCGATTGATACTTCAGTATGTCACTCTTGCGGAATTAAATTAGATAGATCGAAAACTTCATCAGTGGCAATAACAGAACAAAAAAAAATCGATAGTAAACCCAACTATGTAAAATCAAAACCAAAGAAACAATCAAAGCAGCAATCAAAAAGTAATATTGATTCAAATGCTCCGAAAGGAAAAGAATTAGAGAGTAAGAAAATATTGGTGTTAGCAGGGGTTATTGTGGGAGTAATTTTATTAATTCTGATTGCTTCTGGAATAATTGATTTGTCCGGTAGTAAACCAGTTACAACATTAGTCAATCAACAAAATCAAAGTTCCGGAATTGATTTAAGTTCAATCACAAAAATTAACGAGCTGAAAAGCGTTGTTGAGAAAGACCCGAGCAATTCAACTGCATTACTTGATTTAGCAAATTTAAGATTCGATTCCGGTTTTTTTGAAGACGCTGTAAAAAATTATGAACAATACTTAAAGTTTGATCCTAAGAATGCTGATGCACGAATTGATATGGGTGTGTGCTATTACAATATGCAGCAATTCGATAAAGCAGAATCTGAAGTATTAGCAGCTTTAAAATATTCTCCCAAACATCAGACAGGTTATTTAAACTTAGGTGTAATAAATTTGGCAAAGCAGAATGTCGAAAAAGCAAGAGAATGGTTTAACAAGGCAGTTGAAATTGATCCGAACTCGGATATAGGAAAAAAAGCAAAATCATTATTACAAACACATTAAAACATCGGAGGTAGAGAATGCCCTGCGGCAAAAAACGAAAACGACATAAAATGTCAACGCACAAAAGGAAAAAAAGATTACGAAAGAATCGTCATAAAAAGAAATTGAGATAGTCTGCCGCGCGTAAATAAACGATTGAATGATTGTTGAACGGACTCTTACGGAGAATGGATGAATGATTGAATTGGGATTTTATTTTATACAACCATTCATCCATTCATGCAACCAGCTTTCAATTCCGTAATCTATCATGCCAACTTAGCTCAGCTGGTAGAGCAGCTCATTCGTAATGAGCAGGTCATCAGTTCGAA
>CAZTJF010000009.1:0-140175 GCA_964613805.1 uncultured Ignavibacteriaceae bacterium
GCACTTAGCTAATTGTTTACTTTAACCATTTACACAAAATTATTTACACTCCCGTTGAATCAGTGTGCCATTGATTACTCCTCGTACTTCACGCTCTCAAGATAAAATGGCGGCTCCATAACTCTAATCATGACTTGATTAGTCTTAAACTTAACTTCCTCATTAGGATTTAATTGAGGAATAGTCGTAGACGAAATTTGTCTGTCAATCATGTAATTGATAACAACATTTTTAACGACCTTATCAGTCATATTTTTTACCGTTCCTTCAGCATGACCATAATTTCTTGCAGTAACTCCGGGTGCTTCTAGACTCGCACTTTGCTGCACGCGAGCTAACTCACCTTCAACGTGAATTAATTCCTTCGCTTTTATAAAATTGTCGTAGATTAAATAAGCAACTACAACCGCTGCTAAAAAAATAAAAAGCTTTTTCATATTTTCTTCCTTTGTTATTAATGAGTCCTACTTTTTCTTTGTCCAAAAAATATACCAGTAAAAAGCCAAATTATCTATAAAAGTTGAACGTTTCTAAGCTATTGTTATTACTGTGGGTAATTGTTACAACTATCTATTTCTTTCAGTAATTAAAACCAATGAAAATTGTATTGCAGAGGATTATATTTATGCAAGGGATATTATATGGGTTTAGAAAATAGAATAATCGTATGTTTCTAATAATGTAAAAACAAAATACTAACAAATCTAAATTCTTAATGAGTTAATTTTGACACTATAGTAAAAGTGGTCTGGACCATAGTTCAATGTATATTCCAAATTATTATTTGGTTAAATTTAAAATGAAGATTTTTTATTTGAGGAAAATATTATGACTAAAAGTGAAATAACTGAATTAAAAAACGGTAATAATGGTGAACTTGGTAAATATCTTAACCCTGTCAATGATACCAAGACACTTTATTTTACTTTAGATAAATTGGGTAGATTACCAGAAAACTTTGATGGCAAATATTTCATCCCTCTGTGTAAGCATCAAATTGAAAAGATTAGATTATTGGCAGTTAAAAACATCGGAAAATTATGCGATGAGAAATATTTAACTCAATTAGAAGAAATTTCTATTTCTGACGAGAGCACAATGGTTAGGCGGGAAGCTATTTCTTCTATTGGTAGAATGCGAAATAAAAATGCTATTCCTATCCTTATCAAAAGTTTGAAAGATTCTGATCCTAAAATTGTATTACAAGCAATTAGAGGTTTGTTAGTTTTCAATGAAGATGAAATAGTTATTTCAGAATTAAAAAAATTAATTGATCACCCAAATGAAGTAATTAAAAACATAATTGAAAAAGAATATTTTGACGAATCAAAATCAGATTACAATGGTGACCATCGTAAATCTCCTGATTATCTAAAAAACGTTGTTGTGAACGGTGATGTTCTTGAAATATTGAAGCTCATTCCTGATGAATCTATCCATCTTACTTTCACATCACCACCTTATTATAATGCAAGGGATTATTCAATTTATCAAAGCTATGATGAATATTTAGAATTTTTGAGAGAAGTTTTTAAAGAAGTTCATCGAATAACGAAAGAAGGAAGATTTTTTATTTTAAATACTTCTCCAATAATTATTCCACGAGTTAGTCGTCAACATTCGAGCAAAAGATACCCAATTCTATTTGACATACATCCTTTTTTAATTGAAATGGGTTGGGAATTTATTGATGATATTGTTTGGGCAAAACCAGAATTCAGCGCAAAAGATCGCAATTCTAGTTTTCGTCAGCACAGAAAACCTTTAGCATACAAACCTACGGCTGTAACAGAATATCTAATGGGATACCGCAAAAAGACACACAAATTAATTGATTGGAATATTCGGCAATATGACTACAAAACGGTTCAAGAAAGCAAGGTCTTCGGTGAAATTGACCAAATAAACACTTGGAATATAGATCCTACATTTGATAAAACACATACAGCCGTTTTTCCATTGGAATTATGCCTTCGGGTTTTAAAATATTATTCTTTTAAAAACGATTTAGTCTTTGATCCATTTGGTGATAGCTATAAAGATTTTCAATCCATTAATTATAATTGACTATGAAAAAAATCAAATTTACCGATGCGGACAGACAGTTAGTTATTAAGGAATTAGAAATTATTCAAAAAACTAAATTAGCCCCGATCAAACCTTCTAGAAAATTATTTAAAGATGAAAACGGAATGCTATATTTAATTTCTGGCGGAACCGAAGATTGGCACGGGATCAATGCCGATGTTATGAACTTAATAATTGATTACAATAAAGAAGGCGCTTTTGTCATAGCAAAAAAATATCAAACGAAAATTGAAATATCTGTTGGTTCATTGTCGGTTTTTGTTAATAACCGAGATAAGCTATTAAGAACAAAAACTGGCGGATATCATTTTCACAATGTCCTTACTGAAGATGGTTTGTATCTCGAAGAAATACCAGAACTATATTGTAACAAAGTTAAGATTTTTTCTTTTAGGAAAAGCTCTAAAGATTTTTCCAAATTAAAAGAGATTTCGAAAATTATTAATATTGAAATCAAGGATGAGGTTGAATTGACTCATTCTGATGTTCAAGCAAAATTAATATTAATTGGTAGCTATCTAGATTTTCGAACTTATACACCGGATATTTCTAAGAATAGTATTTTTGGAAATCTTGGTGATCTTTGTTCAGAGAAGAAAATACCAGAAGGTGCAATACCTTCGCTGAGTTTAGACACAGTAAAATTCGTTGATGTCATTTGGTTTGATGAAGAAGGCTATCCTACACACGCTTTTGAAGTAGAACATACGACTGATATTACAAAAGGATTATTACGACTATATCAGATACATAAATTGAGAATAAAAATGTTTGTGATATCTCAAGAGGACTCTCGTGACAAATTTAAAAGAGAGGTAATGAAGAATCCTTTTGCAAAGATAAAAAACGACTTTATATTTAAAAATTATGATGAATTAGATGAGTTTTTCCAATCCGTAAAACAATTCAGCAAAATGCAAGAAACTTTTTTAATGAGAGATAATTATGGAAAATAATAAAACAAAATTAGTGGAGAATGATATTTTATTTACGATTGGGGCGTTTATCAAACCAATGAAAGTTGTAATCAATGATATTGAACAGTGGAGATGGATTGTTACTTCAGTGGAAGATCAAACATTCTTAAATGGAAATGAAATTGAAGTATATGCTTATGCTGATAAACTTGAGCATTTAGTTTTCTGAGTCTTCCAATTGTTGATGCCAAGTTAAAGAATGAAAAGATAACAACTGACTGGTATAAAAAAGAATTTCTTTCGAGTGATTTAACTTCTGAAGAAATTACTATCAATTCTGGATTAAACAAGAAAACAATTTCTAATATGTATAACTCAGCGACAAGAGAGATTGTAATTGAAGCATCTAATACGCATTATGACCAACTTTATAATGCAATTAGTGCTCTTGTTGATGACGAAAGTGATTTTAGTTTGACTCTTACTATAAAAATGAAAACTGTTAGTGTGGAATTGAATATTAGTGAAAGTCTAATTGTCATTAACACTTTAGCGGTAAAACGAGCTGCACTGAGAGGTGGATTGTGGAGCACTGCTGGTAAGCGTGTTGAAAAACCATTAATGCAAACTCTTTGCAAATTATACGGAGTTTCAGATTCAAATTATGCTGTAAAATTAAAAGGGAAAAGCGATTCTGATGAATCAACCTTTGAAAGAGAAATCGATTTTTATTTGGTTGAAGGAACTAATAATTATAAATGTGAAGTCAAGTTAATGGGCAAGGGTAATCCAGAAAGTGCTGATGCAGTTATTGCCAGAGATAGTAAAGTATTTGTTGCCGACAAGCTTTCTGATACGAACAAAAATCAACTTGATAGTTTGAATGTGAATTGGGTGGAATTAAGGAATGATAATGGTTATAAAAAATTCAGAGAAGTTCTAACGAATCTTAGAATTCCATTTTCCTTAAATGGTGAATATGATGATGTAAGATTAGAACGTATATTTAAGGAAATCTTTTAGTCTCAAGCTAAATAGTCAATTAAAACAATCGTCACTTTTGTAATGGAAATCTCTGTTGAAGGTTTAGAAGTTGTGGTTGCGGAATTTAGAACCTACGTTTTGTTTATGTTATCAAACGACATTCGAGGCAAGAAATGAAATACATAATTCTTTCTTCAATTTGGGCGGGATATTGTTTCCTGCATAGCTTTTTAATCAGCATAAGGGTTACAAATTTTCTCACTCGCGTATTAAAAAACTATTATGCTTTCTACAGACTTTTTTATGTGCTCATTTCTTTGGTGTTACTTATCTGGATAATAAACATCCCAACTCAACTTGATAATGAGATTGTTATAACAAATGTCCCACCCTGGTCAATAATCCGGCAAATATTAACGTGGGGATCATTACTAATGTTCTTCTGGGCTTTTTTCTTCAACTATGATTCGCTTTCATTTTTTGGAATCCGCCAAATACTAAACTTTGGAAAGGTGAAACAAACCAATCCCCAAGATGAAATTAAAAAGAATGGACTATTAGCATTGACAAGACATCCAATGTATTTAGCTCTTATAATATTTTTATGGTGCCAGACATTCACTATGGCTGATATTGTTGTGAACGCTATTTTAACTGTTTATGTCATCATAGGAACTGTGCTTGAGGAAAAGAAACTTGTTTTAGAGTTCGGTGATGCATACAGAAAATATCAGCAAGAAGTTCCTATGCTAATCCCATTTACAAAAAAGTTATTATGAGTATTAGTGATTTACTCTGCACAAGAATGTGAATAAGTGCGTACTGTCATTGCGAGCGAAATAAAATGGAGCGAAGCAATCCAAAATTTGGCATTTCACAATAAATCTCAGATTGCTTCATTCCCCCATAGCGTTGGGAGAACTCGCAATGACTTTAGCCGGGTTATGCAACAGAGCCTTATCCGCCTTGGCTCGCCAAGGGCGAGACAGGAGGTTGGGGTTAGGCCAATAACGTAATAATTTATGGACTTCAGTCCATTTTCCCACAGGAAAGTTTTGGTAAAAGTCTGGAAAATTTTAATTGACCTGAAAGGTTGAATTATGAAAAACCAATCATTTATAGTTTTGGTTTCTTTGTGTGTACTTACTCATATCATAAGAACTATTTATGAAGTATTGAAACACAAAAAAATATTAGTACCTAGTAAGCTAAGTTTCGTAATCATTTTCACTAATATGGCAGTGTTATGGACTTCTTGGATTCTTCTGTGCAGTTCAGATATATATAAAATTAGTCTTCCCGGTATCATACGCTATTTGGGTTTTTCCTTATGCATAATTGGATTGATATTTTTTATTACAGCTTTGCTCACAATTAAAACACTTGAAACATATGACGGAGATCTTATTACAAAAGGCATCTATTCGAAAATAAGGCATCCAATGTATTTAGGTTTTATACTTTGGTCTATTGGATTTCCGGTTTACTTTGGAGCAGGATTTTCATTTATACTTTCGTTCGTATTTATTGCAAACATTTTATTCTGGAGATATTTGGAAGAGATAGAGTTGGATAAAAGATTTCCCGGTTACAAAGAATATAAAATTAAGACACTGTTTTGAGAATGGGACTCATAGGTTGCAGAAAAAAATATAATTGTACTTTATGAAAGTATTGCTTTATTCATTTTGGTTCATCATCATTTTTAATAAGACGATCCTAGGTCAAAGTGAAATTGTAAATGTCAACTCCTATGATATTGATGTAAAGCTTACCTTAAACTCTGAGAACATTGATATTACTTTGCAATATCAAATTCAGCCAGCAGATACATTATCCGAAGTTCAGTTCATTTTCAGTTCCGAATCTAAGATTTATTCCATCAAGTATTTGAAAGACGACAACTGGTTGAGCATCCCATACCAATTCAATGGAAAAGATTCATTGTCATTACTTTTTGAGAGTGGAATTCTTCCCAATAAAAAATATGATCTGAAATTTGAATACACTTTCCCGGCGAGTTTTCAAAATGACTCATTAGTTATAATTGACCGCGGCTATCGCTGGTATCCGCTTATGTTAGATCAAGTAGCTGCTTTTAAATTATCTTGCGATGTACCCAAAGGATATAATGTTCTTGCAGCCGGCAATCTGATATCTGTCAAAGAAAACAAAGATAACACTACTTTTTTATGGGAAAGCAAATCGGCGGTTTTCAAACTGCCAGTGATAATTTATCATCAAACAAGATTTAAGAAATTGGAATATGATTCTTTAGGAATTAATATTGATTTCTTTTACTTGAATGCTGATTCAATTGAAGCATTAAATGTAATTAAAGAAACTTTTAAGTCCGTTAAATTTTACTCCGAACAAATTAGCAATTATCCGTATAAAAAATTAACTCTTGTTGAAGTAACTAAATGGGAAGGGATTAATACTGGAAGCGGTTTGATAATGATAGGTACTCAATCATTTGAGATGATGAAACAAGGATATTTAGAAAGTCTAAATTTAACGGTAGCACAACAATGGATTGGTGCCGGTGTGTTTGCTAAATATGGCAACCCAGGTTTTTGGTTTTTATCCCTTTCATTACCTCATTATTTGCGGCTCATGTACTTACGTCAATCTCAAGGAGAAGAATCTTTTCTGAAATCCATCAACGAACCGTTGGAAAAGTATAAGGAATTTGCCGGAAAGGAGAGTGACATTCCGATAATAAATATAGATTCTCCAAACTCAAGAGAAAAAGGTCTCATCTTGTATGGGAAAGGTCCGTTTGTATTTAGCAAAATCCATAAAGCAATGGGTGATGAAAAGTGGTTATCATTCCTTGAGAATCTATACAAGTCTTTTCACGGGAAGATATTGTCTTATGATGATTTTGAAAAACAGATTTCAATGTATGATGAGAATGGAAGTATTTTAGCTTTGTTGAAAAAATTAATTTCACAAAAGGGAATGCCAGAAGAATAGTTTTGATTTCAGAAAGATTAATATCATATCAACCAAGTGGTTATTTACTCGAGACAAATAGGAAATGGCAGCTTATCCATCGAAATATAATGAAGATAGAATGAGTATTTACATATCAAATCATTAGTCATATCTAAACGAAAAGATTATGAAGAGAGAAAAGAATCGGGTCTGTCTGGTTGAACTTGCAGGATCTTTGGATAATAAAATTCGGAAGTGGTTCCAGAATCCTCAAAAAATATTAGCTCCGTACATTAAGGAGGGAATGAAGGTTCTCGATATTGGATGCGGTCCCGGATTTTTTTCCATAGAGATAGCGAAGATGGTCGGCAAAACCGGAAAAGTTTTTTCGGTTGATTTGCAAGAGGGGATGCTTCAAAAAATTAGGAATAAAATTCATGGATCAGAACTGGAAGACAGAATAAAACTCATAAAAAGTGAAGAAGATAAAATCAATGTACATGAGAAAGTAGATTTTATTTTAGCATTTTACATGGTTCACGAAGTTCCAAATAAAAATAGATTATTTGAAGCGTTAAAAATTGTTTTGGTTGAAAAAGGACAATTTCTTATTGTGGAACCTAAAGTATTTCATGTAACAAAAAAGGAGTTCAGTGAGACAATGAGTTTAGCGGAGAAAGCTGGATTCAAAGTATCTCAAGGTCCCAAATTACCCTTTAGCTTTTCGGCTATTTTAACAAAAAGCTGAAGGATTCTTCAAGTTAATTTTAGTAGAAACATTATCACAACATCAATGGATCCTTATCATGAATAATATCATAACCAGAATCTGGCATGGCAAAACAAAGATTGAACATGCCGATGAATATCTTGAATACTTAAAGATTTCAGGAATTAAAGATTATAAAAGCATACCCGGAAATTTGGGTGCAGAAATTCTGCGAAGCAAAGAAAAAGATGTCTGCCATTTTTGGACGATAAGTAAATGGAGTTCTATTGAAAGCATTAAACTTTTTGCCGGTGAAGACTACGAGAAAGCTAAATACTATCCCAACGATATTATGTACTTAATAGAATTTGAGGAAAAAGTTGTTCATTGCGAGACGTTTAGTTTTTAAAATTCAGAAGCCTGGTTCCATTAAATCCTTATCGAATTAACTTCCCTAAAAAATAGTGTTAGATAATTCCGGTGAGGTCATTGCGAGTTCTCCCAGTAGTTTGGGAGAACGAAGCAATCTCAATTTTGCAGTAAAAGATTAATTTTGGATTGCTTTGCTCCATTTCATTTCGCTCGCAATTACCATACCTACTTCCGCATTAGACTTTTAAACCAGTTTGGAGAATTTTGAACTAAAGTCTTAATCACTTCTTTTACTCAATCATAAGTGCTTCTTATCATTCCTATCAGCCGTTCAAATAATTAAAAAGACTTTTGTAAAAGATTATCGTCAATTTCCGATCGAAGAAAACAATAACTATATATTCTTTCGAAGTGGTGGTATGAAAATTATTTTACTTTTTCTCCTCGCAAATTATTTTTCGCAATTGTTGCATGCAGAGCAAAACGATTCAATTAATAAAAAAAGTATAATCGTAAAAGCACATCGAATTTCTGAACCAATTAAAATTGATGGAATACTTTCTGAGAATATTTGGAATTCGCAAACAGGTGCATCTGATTTTGTCCAACGTGATCCGAAAGAAGGAAATGATCCGACTGAAAAAACAGTAGTATTCTTAGCTTATGATGAACAAGCACTTTATGTAGCTGCTAAACTTTTTGATTCCTCTCCCGATTCAATAATTGCCCGGCTTTCCCGCCGTGATGTTGGGAATAATGATGATCTGTTCGGTATTTTTCTCGATCCTCATTACGATAAAAGAAGCGGATATTACTTTGGAGTTTCTGCATCGGGAACACAGTATGATGGAGTCCTGTACAATGATAGATGGGATGATAATTCATGGGATGGTGTTTGGGAAAGTAGTGTTAAAATAAATGATGATGGCTGGTCGTGCGAATTTCGTATTCCATTTTCTCAGATGAGATTTAATAATAATCCCAAGTATGTTTGGGGCGTAAATTTTAGGCGAGATATTTCCCGCAAAAATGAAATTGATTATTTAGTTTATATTCCTAAAAGTGAGCAAACTTTTGTCTCGCGGTTTTATGATTTGGTTGGAATTGATGATGTTAAACCTTCAAGCAGCATTGAAGTGCTTCCTTATTTTACTACAAAAGCGGAATTCCTCCAGCATTCTGCTGGTGATCCATTCAATGATGGTTCGAGATATTTTCCTGGTATTGGCGGGGATTTGAAAATGAGCATTGGTTCAAATCTTAAATTGAATGCAACCATCAATCCCGATTTCGGTCAAGTTGAAATTGATCCTGCAGTAATAAACTTAAGTGATGTTGAAACTTTCTTTTCTGAGAAGAGACCTTTCTTTACTGAGGGATCAACTATTTTTAATTTTGGTCAAGGAGGGGCTACAAATTACTGGGGTTTTAATTGGGGGAATCCAATTTTCTTTTACAGTCGCAGGATTGGACGAGTACCTCAAGGAAATATTCCTGATGCTGATTATTCAGATGCACCGCTTGCAACTCATATTCTTGGTGCTGCAAAACTTACGGGTAAAGTTTTTGAAAATTGGAACTTCGGCACAATTCAAGCAATAACCAAAAGAGAATTTGCAGAGATTCAATTCAATGATTATAGGTCTAAGGTTGAGATTGAACCACTCACATACTACAGTGTAATTCGTGCACAAAAAGAATTTGATGAAGGAAGACAAGGTTTAGGTGGAATTACGACATTAACAACAAGAAGTTTTGATGATGACAGATTAAAAGAAGAAATAAATAAAAATGCTTTTACTACAGGACTGGACGGCTGGGTGTTTTTAGATTCATCAAAGACATGGGTTTTTGCAGGTGCTGCTGGTTACTCTACAGTCCTTGGAACAAAAGAAAGAATGATCAATCTTCAGAAAAGTTCACGGCATTATTTTCAAAGACCAGATGCGAATGAATTTAGGCTCGACAGTAATGCAACATCACTTTCAGGATATGCTGGAAGATTTGTTCTTAATAAACAAAAAGGAAATTTCTTTTTCAATTCTGCCTTTGGTTTTATTTCTCCTGGATTTGAAATAAATGATATTGGATTTCTTTATAGAGCAGATGTTATAAACATGCATGTTGGTTCCGGGTATTTTTGGAGTGATCCAACTGAATCTTATCGTTATCTTGAACTTGGTGGCGCTCTATTTGGTAACTGGGATTTTGATGGTAATAGAACGTGGAGTGGTATCTTTCATTTTGGTTCGCTTCAATTTCTAAATTATTACAATTTAAATTGGAATTTAGGTCTGTATGATGCAAGTGTGAATAATAGAGCAACAAGGGGAGGACCTTTGATGTTAAATCCGGCGGGAATGGAAGCAAGCATAAATGTAAATACGGATAATAGAAAAAGCTGGGTTGTAAGTCTTGGTTACTCCTTTGGAGGTAAGTTTGATTTTCCTTTTTACTGGCAGATAAGCACAGAACTTGAATTCAGACCGGTATCAAACATTCTGCTTAGCGTTAGTCCGTTTTATTCAATTGAACATGAAAATTCGCAATGGGTTGATGCTTTCGAAGATAAAACAGCAGCTAACACTTTTGGTAAAAGATATGTTTTTGCTGAGTTAAATCAGAATACTTTTGGTGCAGGTATCAGATTAAATTGGACATTTACTCCAAAGCTGAGTCTTCAAATATATTTGCAGCCGCTGATTTCTTCAGGCGATTATAAAAATTATAAGGAGTTAGCGAAATCAAGAACGTATAAATTCAATCAATATCAAATTGATGAGGCAATTCAAAATGAAGAAGAATATTTTGTTGATCCTGATGGAAGCGGACCTTCACAAGGATTTGTGATTAGTAATCCCGATTTCAACTATAAATCCTTGCGTGGAAATGCAGTTTTAAGATGGGAATATCTGCCGGGTTCAGTTTTGTATTTTGTGTGGACTCAAACACGAACAGATGAAGAAAATATTGGCGAATTCAAATTCAAAAAATCATTCGATCGTTTACTTGATGCGCATCCAGATAATATTTTCTTAATAAAGTTTTCTTATTGGTTGAATATTTAAATACCTAAACCCGTCCCTTCACGAAGATGAGGGAGGAATCAGAGGTTAGACTTCTGAAGTTTTGATAGTATCTTCATCAGCCGGAGGCTGACAAGTCTTAATCTTAATCACAGCTTAAGGTTTTTATTTTCGCACTCACTTCTTTATATTTCCCGCCAATAAAACTAAACACAAGGTTACTTTTTCATGTCAAAAATTTACGAAATCGCCATTTTAGGCGGTGGTCCTGGAGGTTATGTAGCCGCAATTCGGGCTGCACAGTTGGGATTCAAAACTGTGGTTATTGATTACCAAAATTTAGGCGGCATTTGTTTAAACTGGGGATGCATTCCTACTAAATCACTGTTAAAAAATGCTGAGATTTTTGATACAATGAAGAATCATAGTTCTGATTTCGGAATTAAAGTTTCAGGTTTAGAATTTGACTTCTCTAAAATTATTAAACGAAGCCGCGATATTTCCGATCGGATAACAAAAAATGTAGAATTGCTTGTTAAGAAAAATAAAGTTGATAGAATTAAGGGTTATGGAAAACTTGCTTCAAAAAATCAAATAGATATTTTTGATGAAAGTGGAAAGGAAATTGTATCAATCAATGCAGAGAGAATAATTATTGCTACAGGCGCTCGACCAAAAATGATCCCGACGGTCCCAGTTGACAAGAAAAATATCATTACAAGCACCGAAGCAATGTCTCTTGATGAACTTCCGAAAGATTTGGTTGTTATTGGAGCAGGTGCAATTGGAATCGAGTTCGCTTATTTCTATTCGGTGATTGGAACAAAAGTGACTGTCATTGAAATGATGGATACGATTCTTCCTATTGAAGATAGGGAAGTGTCGGAAGCGTTAGCAAAGAATTTTAGAAAACGGGGTATCGAAATTTTCACAAAAGCGACAGTCGAAAAAGCTGAGGTTAAAGGAAAAAAAGTTAAAGTATCGTTTAAACATGACAACCAAACAAAGGAAGTAACTGCTGAAAAAGTCTTAAGTGCAATAGGTGTTACTGGAAATATTGAAGGATTCGGTTTGGAACAATTGGGAGTAGAAATTTTTAAAGGACACATCAAAGTTGATAAATCATCCTACGAAACAAATGTTAAAGGAATTTATGCAATTGGCGATGTGATTGGTCCGCCGTGGCTTGCGCATGTTGCTTCAGCAGAGGGAATTCATTGTGTGGAAAAAATAAAAGGTCTGCATGTTCAGGATATAAATTATGATAACATACCTGGCTGTACATATTGTCAGCCGCAAGTTGCAAGCATTGGTTTAACCGAGTCAAAAGCAAAAGAAAAAGGATATGAAATCAAGGTCGGAAAATTTCCTTTCATGGCAAGCGGCAAGGCATTTGCAATTGGAGAACGTGAAGGGTTTGTAAAACTAATTTTCGATGCGAAGTATGGAGAAATATTAGGAGCGCACATTGTCGGGTCAGAAGCAACTGAGATGATTGCGGAAATAGGAATTGCCAGATCACTTGAAGCGACCGGTGAATCTATTATTAAAACAATTCATGCTCATCCAACATTGTCAGAATCCATTATGGAAGCAGCTGCAAATGCATATGGCGAAGCGATACATATTTGAGTAGTTAGTAGATAGAATATTGAACATAGATGCTGAGATTTTGTTAATTAGTTTGTCTCAAACGCCGTTAGGAGTTAAATATTTGTAAAATGAATAAAGCAGAAACAAAACCGAACTCCATCGGAGTTCAATCTTAATCTTATAATTTATTTGAATTTAGTTGAGCAGGACACTAACATATTGCAACCTTGGTTTGATTGATTATCAAGAAGCATGGAACCTTCAAAAGGAAGTTTTCGAGCTGAGATATAAAAATGGAATTTCTGATGTCCTATTTTTGTTGGAACATCCTCATACCTACACACTTGGGAAAGTTGCAGATAAAAATAATTTAATCGGCTCAGATAAGTATTTGAAAGAAAATAAAATTTCGGTTTATGATATAGATAGAGGCGGCGATATCACTTATCATGGTCCTGGACAAATAGTTGGTTATCCAATTATAAATTTAAACGATTGGGAAAGAGATACACACAAGTATTTACGGGCATTGGAAGAAATAATAATCAGAGTGTGTAAGGAATATGGTTTGAATGCCAAAAGAAATTCAAAACACACCGGCGTGTGGATTGAAAATGGAAAAATTGCCGCTATTGGAATTAAAGTCAGCCGCTGGATTACCATGCATGGCTTTGCATTTAATGTGAACACCGATCTTTCATTATATCAAGGAATCGTTCCTTGTGGAATTAGTGACAAAGAAGTAACTTCGCTGCAGAAAGAGCTTGGTCAAAAAGTTAATCTCAATCAAACTAAAGAACTAATCGTTAAGAATTTTTTGGAAGTGCTTGGTTATAACACCAATGTTAAAATTACTAAGGAAGAACTTCCGGCTGAATACAAAACAATAAATCATCTTGCTTAAATGTCAAAAAAGAACTTAACAAAAGAGAAAAAAGTGAATAAAGTTACACCAAAGTCAGATGGAAAAGTAAATAATAATTCCAATTCTCTTGAATCTAATTTGTCAGTTGAAGATTTAAAGATTGCATTAAGATTAATGCTTGTATCGCGCGAGATTGACCACAAGGCGATGAATTTGTTAAAACAAGGCAAAACATTTTTTCACATTGCTGCCGCTGGACATGAAGCTATTCAAACAGCACTTGGGATGAATTTAAATCCTCAAAAAGATTGGCTGTTTCCTTACTATCGTGATCTTTGTTTGGTGCTTACCGCAGATGTTTCCCCAAGAGATTTTTTCCTTCAGTGCTTTGCAAAAGCAGAAGATCCTTCTAGCGGTGGACGACAACTTCCATGTCATTATGGGCATCCGAACATAAAACTGCCATCGCAATCAAGCAATACTGGAACTCAATTTCTGCAAGCAGTTGGAACTGCTTTAGCTTCGGTGAGAGAAGGAATTGAATCCATCACTTATGTAAGCAGCGGAGAAGGTACTACAAGTCAGGGTGAATTTCATGAAGCAATAAACTGGGCAAGCAGGGAAAAACTTCCGGTTCTTTTTGTGATTCAGAATAATAAATATGCAATCTCGGTTCCCATATCTCAGCAAACAGGTGGCGTTGGCGGATCAATTGCTGAAATGATGGCTGGGTATGAAAGTCTGTTGCGTTTGAAAATTGATGGAACGGATTTCGAGGAATCTTATAATGCAGTTAAAAAAGCTCTTGAACATCTCAAAAGCCGTAAAAGTCCTGTATTGATTGAAGCCGAAGTTGTTCGCTTGCAATCACATTCTTCTTCTGATGATCAAAAAAAATATCGGGACCAAGATGAATTAGAAAAAGATTTGCTGAATTGTCCAATAAACAAATTATCTCATAAATTAATTTCAGAAAAAATTCTGACACAAGTTGAAATTGATAAGATGAGAAAAGCAGCACATGACGAAGTTGAAAAAGCCGCCGATGAAGCATTGAAAGCATCCGATCCAAGTATTCATGATGCTGATAAACATATTTTTGATGAAAGCGGATTTAAAGAAAAATTTGTGTATGAAAAAAATAAGTCCGCAGGTCCAAACATTGTTATGGTTGATGCAATCAATCACGCGCTTAATGAAGAGATGAAAAGAAACGATAAGATGTTCATCTTCGGTGAGGACATTGCTGATGGAAAAGGCGGCGTGTTCACTGCCACAAAAGGATTATCAACAAAATTCGGCAACGAAAGAGTGTTTAATTCACCTCTTGCAGAAGCAAGTATTTTGGGTGTCGCCGCGGGTATGTCGTTAGCAGGATTAAAACCAGTCGTCGAAATTCAATTCGGAGATTACATTTGGCCCGCGTTCATGCAATTAAAAAATGAACTTTCAACCTTTCGTTACCGTTCAAACAATACATGGACTACTCCCGTTGTGATTAGAGTTGCAGTCGGCGGTTACATTCATGGCGGACTTTATCATAGCCAAAACATTGAGTCAATTTTTGCACATATTCCCGGCATTTATATTGCGTTTCCATCCAATGCTGCTGATGCAAAAGGATTACTTAAAACAGCATGCAGAATTAATGACCCGGTTTTGTTTTGTGAGCATAAAGGACTGTACCGCCAGAGTTTTGCAATTACTCCCGAACCTGATGACGAATATCTTGTTCCATTTGGTAAAGCAAAAGTCGTACGGGAAGGTGATGATATCACAGTTGTTTCTTATGGAGTTTGTATGTGGGATTCAATTCTGGCTGCAAAAAAACTTCAAGATGAGGGTTACTCTGTCGAAGTTATTGACTTGAGAACGATCATTCCATTGGACACAGAGACAATTTATAATTCAGTAAGAAAAACAAATAAAGCGGTTGTGATTCACGAAGACACTTTGACAGGAGGTTTTGGTGGAGAGATTGCCGCACGCATTTCCGAATTTTGTTTTGAACATCTCGATGGACCTGTAAAAAGAATTGCAGCAAAAGATTCACACATTCCATATTCACCTGCACTCGAAGATGCGATATTACCAAACCGCACAAGAATTTACCGCGGCATTAAAGAATTATTAGAGTATTAATTAGGAGTTTAGTTTTATGAATATCATTATGCCGAAAATGGGCGAGAGTGTAAGTGAAGGAACCATAATCAAATGGCATAAGAAAAAAGGTGATTCAGTTAAACGTGATGAAATAATTTTTGAAATCAGCACTGATAAAGTTGATACTGAAATTCCTTCGCCTGCTGACGGCATCCTTTCTGAAATAATTGTGAACGAAGGTGAGACTGTTGAAGTCGGAACAACAGTAGCCATAATTCAAACTGATGGGGAACCGATTGTTGAAGAAATTATAGCCAAAGAAATTCCACAACAAGCTAAAGAAAACATGCATGATGTGATTGGTAAAAATATTTTTCAAGATAATACTGAGAGTTTAGAGGGAATCATTGAAATAGCAATGCCCAAAATGGGTGAGTCGGTGATGGAAGGAACTATCATCAAATGGTATAAAAAGATTGGTGATACTGTTAAGAAAGATGAAACACTTTTTGAAATAAGCACAGATAAAGTTGATACAGAGATACCATCACCGGAAGAGGGAATTATAACCGAAATTTTAGTCAATGAACAACAGACAGTTGAAGTTGGAACTGTGGTGGCGAGATTATCTTCCAAGTCATTTGATGTCACTTCAGCAAAAATTGAAAAACCCAAACTACCTTCAAAGGAAGTTGAAGAAATCAAAGTTCAAAAAATAGAAACTGAAAGTTCTTCTAAAACTGATATTGATTCAGTAGATAAAAAAAAGATTTCCTCACGTTTTTATTCTCCGCTTGTTTTAAGTATTGCTCGCCAAGAAAATATTCCGTTTGAGGAATTGGAGAAATTAAATGGCACCGGTCAAGCTGGGCGAGTTACGAAGAATGACATACTTGGTTACATAGAAGCAAAAAAATCAGGTAAGGTTGCTCAAGTTAAAGAAGCAAAAAAGGAAGTTTATAAAGCACCATCTGAACCATTAAAATATGAGCCAGTGTCTTCAAGTGATGGAGTTCAGAAGATAGAGATGGATAATATTCGTCTAAAGATTATGCAGCACATGGTTAAGAGCCGCGATACTTCTGTTCACGTTACAGCAATGATTGAAGTTGACATGAACAAAATTTCCAATTTCATTCAAGCTAAGAAAGAAGAATTCCTTCGCAGTGAAGGCGTTAAGCTGACTTATATGCCTTTCATTGCTCATGCAGCTGTGAAAGCATTGAAAGAATATCCGTTGATAAATTCTACGATTGATGGAACCACCATTTTCCAGAAAAAATATATTAATCTGGGGATAGCCGTTGCAATCGAACCAACCGGCTTGATTGTTCCGAACATTAAAGGAGCAGGAGACAAAAATATTATCGGACTTGCGAGATCAATAAATGATTTGGCAACTCGCGCACGAACAAAAAAACTTACGCCGGATGATATTTCGAACGGAACATTTTCCATCACAAATTACGGCGTTTTTGGGACTTTGTTCGGAACTCCAATAATCAATCAACCTGAGGTTGCAATACTTGGTGTGGGCGCTGTTCAGAAAAAGCCAATTGTGCTGGAAATTGATGGAACCGACACGATTGCCATTAAGCCAGTCATGTCACTAACTCTATCTCACGATCATAGATTAGTAGATGGAATGCTTGGCGGAAAATTTTTAAAGTTTATAAAAGATAGTTTAGAGAATTTTGATGGGAGAGTATTTTAATAATGAAGTCGGCAATAAAATTGTTTTCATAAAACTCCGTATTTCTCAGTGTTTCTTCGTGTAACAAAAGACATTACACGGAGATGTAAGGAGCAAATACAGAGATACACGAAGGAATGAGAAGATTTAACATAAAATATTTTTAAATGATAAATCAATTTCAAAGAGCATACAAAGAAAAAGTTGAGAAGGAAAAAGTTCCTCTCGGCAAAAGACCGGACTGGCTGAAGGTAAAACTTCCTACTGGTGATAATTATTCTGATATTAGAGACTTAATGCGAAAGCAAAAACTTCACACAGTTTGTGAGGAAGCCAAGTGTCCTAACATTGCTGAATGCTGGAATCATCGTACTGCGACATTCATGATTCTTGGTGATACATGCACACGAAGCTGTGGATTTTGCAATGTGAAATTGGGAATCCCTAACAACCTTGATTTGGAAGAACCGAAGAGAGTCGCCGAATCTGTGCAAGAGTTAGACTTAAGACATGTGGTAATCACTTCAGTAAATCGGGATGAACTTGAAGATGGCGGCGCTTCTATCTTTTCGGAAACAGTTAGATTAATCAGAGCAATCATGCCTCAGACAACCATCGAAATTTTAATCCCCGATTTCAAGGGAAGTGAAACTTCATTTGAAATAATAATGAAAAATCCGCCTGATATTTTAAATCATAATCTTGAAACAGTACCAAGATTGTATTCGGTAGTTCGTCCTCAAGCAAAATATCAGCGAAGTTTGGATTTAATTACTTGGTTTAAGAATAAGGAACTAAAAACTAAAAGCGGTATAATGGTCGGAATTGGTGAAACCAAAGATGAAGTTCTTTTGCTCATGGAAGATTTAGTAAAAGCTGGATGCGATATTTTGACAATTGGTCAATATCTTCAGCCCACAAAAGTCCATTTACCGGTTGATAGATTTGTTTCACCAGAAGAGTTTCATTTTTACAAAGTTGAAGGATTAAAAATGGGATTCAAAGTAGTTGAATCATCACCGCTTGTGCGCAGTTCTTATCATGCAGATGAGCATGCAAGGGCAATATTTTAATTGTATAACTGAACGTGTTTACCTAATTTAGTGCAGGGCAATTTCAAATTATTTTAACAAAGATAATCCTCTTTCTAATTATTTAATGACTAAAGCTATTCTGATCATAAGTTCATTGTGTGCATTTTTTTTCCTTTCATTTACCTATGCACAATCTGAGGAACGAAAGTTCAACAAAATTTTAACTGACGATAACTCAAAGTATACTAATGTTGGAAATGCTGGTTTAACAGTAACAAACTTTGGCACATACGGTCATGGGTTTGCCCTATGGCCACAGCAACCATCCGCAGAATATCCTTTAGGCAGTGGAATCGAACATCTTTTTGATGGCGGACTTTGGATTGGAGCTTTCAAATCAAACGATGCATTTGGTAATGGCAGGCAAGGTCCTTTTGTGACAACAGGGGCAATTGATGTTGCCTCAACTGCTACAAAAGGCGGCGGTTTTGAATATACCAATGCTCCTGGCGATAGAGTGGTTGAAAGATCATCACTTTTGGATTCCAGATTCTACAGTCCATTTGCAATTTCGCATCAAGATTTTGTTATGGATTATGTTGATACTAATCTTGTTTGGGAAAATGGAGAACTGATAGAAGGACATATTCCTCTTGGTTTAGCGATACACCAGGAAAGTTATGTTTGGAATTTTCCTTTTGCTGATTTTTTTGTAATCATGAATTATTCAATTAAGAATGTTTCCAATAAATATCTTGACAGCGTTTATGTTGGTTTGTGGACAGATGCTGTTGTTAGAAACACGAAAATTACTTCTCCAAGAACAGGCGGTTCATTTTTTAACAAAGGTGGTGATGGATATTCAGACTCGATGAAAATTGCTTATGAGTTTGATGCAGCCGGAGACATTGGTTTTTCTGACAGCTACATTGGTGTTCAGTTCCTTGGTTCAACTCCATCACTTGACAGCATATTTTTTGTTGGAAATGATACCCTGCCGTCTGTGAATTTCACCTCTTGGCAGTTTAGAAATACTGATGATCCAAATTTCTTTGCGCCGCAAGTTGATCAGGACAGATACAAAAAAATGAAAGGGTATTTTGATTTAGGAGGGAATAATCGTTATGGGAAAGGAATAAATCCGGCAACATTAAAGTCTGCATCCAATAGATCAATAATGATTACAAGCGGTCATTATAAATCAATAGCTCCTGGTGATTCAATAAATGTAGTATTCGCAATTGTCTTTGCTAAGAAATTTGGTACCGACCCGGCAGCTTTAGATACACGTGAACAAAAGAAAAATTTATTCGATAATGCTGAATGGGCATTGCGTGCTTACTACGGTGAAGATAGAAACCGAAATGGAATTTTAGATCCAGGTGAAGACAGTGATGGTAATGGAAAAATTACCCGATACATTTTGCCTGCACCGCCTAATATTCCTAAGGTTAAAGTTTTACCTTCATCAAATAAAGCTGTTATTTATTGGGATAATAGTGCGGAAAATTCGGTGGATCCAATTTCCGGCAAAAAAGATTTTGAAGGTTATAAAATTTATAGAACTCAAGCTGGCTTTGATATTTCAAATGTTCAAAACATTCTTTCTTCTTTGGTTTTATTGGCAGAGTTTGACAGTTCTTCAAACAATATTGGTTTTGACACAGGCTTCGATTTTGTAAAATTGAATGCACCGATAACATTCTCAAATGATACGAATAAGTATTGGTACAAATTCGAGGTTGATAATCTTTTAAATGGCTGGCAGTATTTATTTTCTGTTACTGCTTTTGACAAAGGCGATGCAGAAAATAATCTTACGAGTTTAGAATCAAGCTTGTTATCTAATTTAAATAGAATACTCCCTGGTACTCTGCCAAATGATGATGAACTTCTTGAAATTGGAGTTTATCCAAATCCTTATTACGGAAATGCAATTTGGGATGGAACTTCAGAACGATTAAGGAAAATTTATTTTTATAATTTACCATCTGAGTGCGAAATTACAATTTATACATTATCTGGAGATGTGATTAGAAGAATTGAACATAATGGGTTAAGCAATGGAACTGATCTTAGATGGTTTGAGCAATATGCGAGCGATGGAAAACAGAAATTTGCAGGCGGAGAGCATGCTTGGGATTTAATCACCGATAATGATCAAGCTATCGCAACGGGTTTATATCTTTTTACAGTAAAGAATAATAATACCGGTAATATTAAAACCGGGAAGTTTTTAGTAATAAAATAATAAGGAGAAAAAAATGAAATCGAGGATACTGTTTTTAATGTTAATAGCATTTACCGGGTTAACATTTTCCCAGTCTCAATATCCATTGGTGACCATTCAAGATATTCAATATGTAGCGGACTCATTGCAGAATTCCGATCCTCCTTCACCGCTGAATGGCGATACAGTTAGAGTTAGAGGAATTGTTTTAGTCAGACCAGTAATTGATCCTGACACCAATAGAGGAGTGATTATTTCTGCCGGTGCAAGATGGTCAGTTTACATACAAGACCCCAATGGTGGTTTGTGGGGTGGTTTAAATATCCTTCAGCAAGATACTTCGAGTCCAGGTGTGCAAAATACTTTTATGGATTTGGTTGATACGGCTCAGGTTGTTGAGTTTACAGGTGTTGTAGCAGAATTCTTAAATAACACAACACAGATGAATATCCTTACCAATCCTCCAGTTCCTGTTCAAGTTATTAGTGTAGAACCAAAGCGGCCTGATCCCATAGAAATAACGCTAGATGAGTTTTTTACACCTGAGGGAGCTCATAGTTTTAAAGCAGAAAAGTATGAAGGAATGTACGTTATAGTTAGAAATGTTATAACATCTGATCGTAATGCAAACGGTAATTATAAAATAAATGATGGTTTTGGTCACTATGCTTTTATTTATAATCAATCAAGATATTACAAAACCGGATCTGCTGGATTAATACCTGGTTATACACCGCCCTTAGACGGTTCTATTATATCTTATATAAGAGCAGTTGTGACTACGAGAGCAGATGGTTATTATCTTGTACCGATGCTACCTGGGGATGTAGGTCCAATTACCGCAACACCTCCGATTATTTCTTCGATCAAAAGAAATGAAACACTTGTCGGACCAAATCAACCTGTGGAAATTTCTGCTTCTATTCGAGATCTCGATGGTAGTGTTACTGAAGCAAAATTATTTTACAGTGTTAATGGTGGTGCAGTTGACTCTGTAGCTATGACTCGTTCTGTATCTGATACATTACTTTATTCTGGAACTATTCCAGGAGTTTTAGACTCTGCATTGGTTGATTTTTATATTAGATCAAAAGATAATGAAGGAAATACTTCCTTCAATCCGCAGAACATTGTTACCGGCAAATATTTTTATTTAGTTCTGAATAGACCTTTAACAATTCAGGATGTTCAGTATAGTCCATTTGGAAGTGGGTTCAGTGCCTATAACAATTATAGAGTAACAATTAGCGGAGTTGTTACAGCCGATACATCGGATATTCCCGGTATCAGCGGAACACCACTAAGAGTTTATATGCAAAATGGACAGGGACCATGGAGCGGTATCCAAATTGGAACATTGGGTACGCTTGGAACAAGTGTTCTCAATCTCAAGAATGGTGATAACGTAACTGTTCAAGGTGTGATTTCTGAAGTATTCAATGTTACACGAATTGACAGTCTTTCAATTTTGACAGTTAATTCTTCAAATAATCCAACACCAGATGCTCAAGCATTAACAACTGGTGAAATCGGTATGTTTGACGGCGTTGTAAATAAAGAAAAATGGGAAAGTGTTTTAATAAAATATGTTAATGTCACGGTTGATTCAGCAAATGCAGACGGTGCAAGTAATTTTGGAGAAATTTTTGTTGACGATGGTTCTGGGCATACAAGAGTAGAACTACAAGACGGAAATCATAAATATCATAATCTTTGGGATGCTAGCTTAGCAAATGACACTACTTTAGTTCAAGTTAAGAAGGGTGATCGTTTTACCGAGCTGAAAGGTGTTTTGTTCTTCTCATTCAGTCATTATAAACTCGTTCCAAGAAAGAATGATGATTTAGTTGGATATCAACCTACAGGAATAGAATCTGAAACTAATTTGCCGGAGCAATATTCTTTAAATCAGAACTATCCGAATCCTTTTAACCCTGCAACAACTATTTCGTATTCGTTACCAAAAGCAGGAAATGTTGCATTGAAAATATTCAATGTTCTCGGACAGGAAGTAAAAACGCTGATCAATCAGTATCAAAATACTGGAACATACAAAGTTAGTTTTGATGCAAGTTCATTGACCTCAGGAATATATTTTTACAGTTTAAGTACTGATGATTTTCTGCAAGTTAGAAAAATGATGTTAATAAAATAATCCTTTATCTCGCATAGGCTGAATTAAACTTTTGCGGGAAATTTATTTATATGAATCGTAAATTTATTTTTATTAATGTTCTCTTATCAGCGATATTAACTCTATCGTGCTACGATAAATTAACGGATAATCCGGTGGGAAATATTCCGCCAAATACTTATTCATTTTTATATCCAGACAGTACTATCAGCAGCCAGCCAAGCAGGTTAAAAGTACATTGGTCAGGTGATGATCCCGATGGTTTTGTTGTTGGATTTTATTTTTCTTGGGATAATGTTAATTGGACATTTACTTTAAAAAATGACAGCTTGTTCGCATTACAGATTGGTGCTGTGGATACAAATTATGTTTTCCAAGTTGCTGCTGTAGATAATGGCGGTAATGGTGTTTATGATAATCAAGTTGTTCAGAATGGAATTAATTTTGGCAGAGAACCCTTTATAGATAAAAATGGAAATGGATTTTATGATAACGGAGAAACTTTTTTTGACATTGGACTGATTGACCCAACTCCGGCTCAAATTAGATTTCCAATAAAAAATTCTGCTCCGACTGTTTATTGGAATACATTGTCTTTTCTTCCAGATACTTCTTTTCCTGCAATGACGTTTGGCTGGGAAGCTGAGGATATTGATGGTGACGCATCCATAGAACACATCAACATTGCACTTAACGATACAACAAATTTTGTTCAGTTAAATGGCGGCGTGCGTCGCATTGCAATTAGGACAAAGGATTTTACTTCAGCAAATCCGTTAATGGATATATTGATTGACGGCAATCCAAATAATTTAGCCAGTATCAAATTACCAGGTTTGATTTACAATAACGATAATAGATTTTTTGTTCAGGCGGTTGACATTTCGGGTGCCAAATCTTCTTTCATCTCTTTGCCAAATGGTTCAAAAAAATGGTACGTTAAAAAGCCAAAAGGTAAACTCCTGATAATTGATAACTATGCTACCTCTGATAATGCAGCGACTTTTTACGATCAAATGATGGATAGTTTAACATTGTCCGGTAAGTATGATGTTATAAATTTGCATGCCACAACTCAAGTGCCCCCGTACATCAATCTCACATTGCTGGAAACAATTAAGTTGTTTGGATATTCCATCTGGTATTCTGACAATAATCCTTCTCTCGATCTTGCAAATGCTGCCGTTCAGAAATATTTAGATGCTGGCGGAAAAATAATGTTCTCCATGCAGTTTCCTCAAAGTGTTGATCTAACTGCGCTTCAAGGATTTTTACCAATCATTTCGGATAGTAGTGATTCACGTTCTTCTTTGTTATCTGGAGTCACAGTTTCAGCGAGTTTAACACAACCAACATATCCGGAACTTCAAACTACTGCTTCACTATTCAGGGTGCGAACTTTTTATCTGGGTCAGCTTGGAGTGGTACCAATCTATTATTTTCCCAATTTGGAATTAAAGGGTTACATAGGATTTTCAAATACAGCTAAAAGTTTATTTTTCATTGGGCTCCCATTACATCGAGCAAATGGTGGAAACGCCAATGTTAAATCACTTCTTTCAAAAGTATTGTATCAAGATTTCGGGTTAACACCATGAAATACTTATTCGGCTTAATGGTTCTGTTCGGAATAGTTTCTGTTTTTGGTCAGGAAAGTGGAAATCTTGCAGGCAAAATTACTGATGCAAAATCCGGTGAAGGATTACCAGGAGTTAATATAATTCTCAAAGGAACTTATTACGGCGCCGCAACCGATATAAATGGAAACTTCCGAATCAATTCGATAAATACTGGTAATTACACAATCGAGATTTCTTACATCGGTTATAAAACCATGCAGTTTACCGGAATAAAAATAGAGTCGAATAAAACAAAACAGCTTGATGTTAAATTAGAAGAGTCAGTCCTGACTCTTGCACAAGATGTAGTTGTAATCGGGGATAAGCCATTGCTTGATGTTGAAGAAACACAAAGTAAAAAGACAATTTCACGTGAAGATATAGAAAACTCAATTGTGGAAAACATTGGGGATGTAGTCGTCCAGCAGCCGGGAGTAATTAAATCTGACAATGCAATTCACATTCGCGGCGGCAGGGCTTATGAAAATGCTTTTTTGCTTGATGGTGTTTCTGTTCAAGATCCACTTGCGGGAACTGGCTTTGGACTGCAGCTTTCAGCAAATGCTATTGAAGAAGTTGAAGTTATTACCGGTGGTTACAATGCTGAATTTGGACAAGCAACTTCCGGAGTTGTAAATGTCAGAACAAGAGAAGGAAGTGACAGGTACAGAGGGTATCTATCTTACAAAAAAGATAATCTCGGCAACAAAAATTCTAACCACGTTTTCAATATTGATATTCTTGAATCAAATATAAGTGGTCCCGAACCAATTACTTCTTTTATTCTTCCGGAATTGGGCTTAAGAATTCCTGGAGAAATGAATTTCTTCGGCAGTTTTTATGTAGGATTAAGCGATGGAATTACCCAAGGTTATTTCAAACCAACAGCCAATCAATTATATTCTTCAACTTTCGGAGGAACCAGATTTGCTCCGCGAAGCGAAAATAGTTGGTTTTGGCTTGCTAAGTTGACTTATAAATATTCGCCTACAATTAAGTTCCAATATTCTTATAATCAATCGGTTAACATAAATCAAAACTCACAGTCGCTGCAGTCAAATCTTGAGTACATAGAACCAAGTCCTGGTTATCAATATGAATTTCAATATTTGCTGGATAATGCTAATACGTTCACTCATCAAAACCGATATCAAACTTTTGGGGTAACGCATACTCTTAATCCAAAAACTTTTTATGAACTGAAGCTCAATCATTATTTTACTAATCTTCGTGCAGATGCTAATGGAAGAAAATGGAATGAATATTTAGAACCAAAAGATTTCACAAGTTTTCCAATTGAGTATTATAACATCAATCGTGATACCGTTGGTGTAATTCCTGGAGATGGCTTTTGGGATGTTGGAAATCCATTCACTTGGCGGGATCATTATGTTGAGGAGTTTTCAGTTAGAGGTGATCTTACAAGCTTTTTTGATGAGAAAAATAAATTCAAAGCCGGATTTAATCTTCAATTTCAAACCATGCAAGTTATTGATATTTACAAACCATGGGTTGGTGAACTTGGTTTGAATAATGACATCTATAAAGTTTATCCTGCAATTGGGTCGTTTTATGCACAGGACAATATAAATTTTTCAGGTATGATTTTGAATTTCGGACTGCGTTTTGATTATTGGTTTCCGGGAAAGTATGTTGATGATGCTATCGAAAATCCTGCTGTAGTTACAATTCCTGATGAAACCAGAAATAACTATAGGGATAATACTTTCAGCTGGTTTGGTAATCGTAGATGGAAAGGAAGGTTAAGTCCGCGGCTTGGTATTTCGCATCCTGTTTCAGATAATCAGATACTTTTCTTTTCTTACGGACATTTCAGCAAGTGGCCTAAACCGCAATTTGTTTACGCGAAACTTAATCCATTAAATGCACAATCGTCATTTCAAAAATTTGGTAATCCAAATCTTAATCCTGAAACTACAGTTGCTTATGAACTTGGTTTAAAAACTCAGTTTAGTAATGATGATGTATTGACAATTACGGCTTACTATAAAGATATTTTTGATTATGTGAGTACAAGATCAGCAATAATTACTTCTGCTAGATTTGCATCTCAAAGATTTATCACTTATGTAAATTCTGATTATGCTCGTTCACGCGGAGTTGAACTTGAGTATAAAAAGAGAGTGGGGAAATGGTTCAACGGTTCTGCTAATTTCGCATATTCAATTGTAACCGGAAAAAGTTCTTCAGCTGATGAGGGTGTGTTAGTTCTGAGAGGAGATCTAGATGAATCAATTAAAGAAGAATTTGTTCCTTGGGATCGTCCTATATCCGCATCCTTGAACGCAAATTTTTATGTTGAAAGCGGAAATGCATTATTTGATTTCGGAAATGGAATTTTGGATGATTATAATGTTTACATACGGCTGCAATATCAATCGGGTAAACGATATACTCCCGCTATCTTTGACCGTCCTTTCGTGCCAGGTTATTATTTAAGCAATGGAAGACCTGTATATGAAACGGATAGAAGTAATCGTTACGGTGAAATTGGTGATGACTGGTTTTGGGTTGATTTAAATTTTGAAAAATATTTCTACTTGGGCGGCTTTAAATTATCTGTGTTTATGGAGATAAATAATTTATTTGATGCAAAGAATTCGGCAATAATAAATCCTGCAACAGGTAAAGCATATGAATATGGTGATCCAACCCCACTTTCATGGAATGATCCAAAGTATCCTGAATTGCAGGCTCCGCTTGATCCGTATCCTTTTAATCCGGCGAGATATTTAACAATTAGAAACATAAAATTTGGTTTGAGTCTAAAGTTTTAATATGAAAAGATATTTTGCATTTTTTTTCTTAATAGTAATAATACCAATTACGGTAAAAGCACAGCTTTTTCCTGTACTTGGCGGGCAGCGAGCTGGCATTTCTACTGCACAATTTCTTAAGATTGGTGTTGGAGGAAGAGCTACCGCAATGGGAGATGCATTTGTAGCCGTTGCAAATGATGCTTCGGCACTTTACTGGAATCCGGCAGGTTTAGTTCAATTTCAGGAAAATCAAGTTATCTTTTCTCACAATAGCTGGGTTGTGGATATCAATCATGAATTTTTAGGTGCAGTATATCATTTAGATGAAACAAATTCATTTGGAATATCTGTTACTGCATTAACAATGCAAGATATGAAAGTAACCACTGAGTTTGCGCCATTCGGAACTGGTGAATATTTTGGCTTCAGCGATTTTGGAATTGGAATTACATATTCGCGAAAAATGACAGATCAATTCAGCTTCGGTGGAACAGTAAGATATATTGAAGAAACTCTTGATAAACTCAAAATGCGCGGAATAATGATTGACCTAGGTACATTTTATTGGACTGGTCTTGGCTCAACGAGATTTGCAGTTGCAGTCTCAAATTTTGGTAATCAGCTTGCACCTGATGGTGAAGTTGTGCTAGTTGGAAAAAGAAAAAAGTCAGACTGGCAGTCATTCTCACCACCGACTATGTTTAGAATAGGTTTTGCGTTTGAACCAATTGAAAACGAGGAACACAAATTAACTGCATCATTTCAACTGAATCACCCGAATGACAATAGTGAAAATGTTGTATCAGGTCTCGAATACAGCTGGAATAGAATGCTGTATCTGCGAGGCGGATATAAACTTAATGTTGATGAACAGACTTTTTCTTTTGGTGCAGGAATTAATTTCCCGATTAGCTTTGCTAATTTTAATCTTGATTACGCCTACTCACAGTTTGAACGACTGGGTTCGGCACATCGCTTTTCAATTATATTAGGATTATGAAAGTATGAGAAGCTTGATTAAATATTACATCCTTTTGCTCCTTCCAATATTGATGAGTTGTGTGGAGAAGTTTGACATCAACCAATTTCAATCCGATAATAACAATGCAAACATTGGCGGTGATACTGTTTATGTGCTGCTTTCTCCGACATGGGTTGGGTTCAATAAACCTCAGGACATTTATGTTGGTCGTGAACCATTTATTTATATTGCCGATACAGATAATGATAGAATTGTTATGATGAATTTGGCTGGACAGATTTTAAGCACTCGATCAATTAAAAAACCGACTTCCATTGCACAAGATTACAAATTGAATCTTATCGTTTGTGCCGAATTTGATACGTTAGTCGGAAGTGAAACAAAAACTTTTAGTGCGGTTTTTAAATTGAACTTAGTTGCCGCTAATCATCAGCTTGAAAATGCACCAATAACGAGATTACTGCCACGTACTGTAGATTTAAATTTTCCTTTAAGAAAATATTCTGGTGTTACTGCTTTCTACAATAATACCTTCTATGTTGCACGACAGGGACCTAGCAACTCAAGCATTTTTGATCCCGATAATTCAATATTAATTTTTCATCCCAAATCTTTTTATGGAAAAGGTGACGGAGACACTTTGGTAGGGCGAGTTGCCAATGTTGATCCTGTAAGCAGTGGTTTAATTTCAGCTAATCAGATTAGTTCAATCAGATCAATTGGTAAGAAAAATCTTGATTTTGTTGCCACATTAACTGGCAACAACAGCTTCAAAGCGCAATGGTTTCACTATCAAATTACTGCAATTGATGAGAGATATGTAAGTCAATTCTCTCCTCAAGATGGAATTAATTTTGTAATTCCTAATAGATTTTCTCAGCCTGAAGGAACTTGGGTTGATAATGATGGAAACATTTTCATTGCTGATGCAGGAAAAGACAGCGTCTATAAGTTTAGTGTATTTGGCGAAGAACTTCAATCATTTGGAGGACCAAGCATATTTAAGTCACCTCATGCAGTCGCATTCTTTGACAGAACACTGTACGTTGCAGATACAGGTAATAACAGAATATTAAGATTCATTCTCTCTACAGATTTGTAGTCTCGCTCATCAATAGTTCACTAACCAAAACCAAGGTCATCGTTTTATAATTAAAGTTTTTAACAAAAGGACATAACATGAAAATATCATTTGGAAAATTCATTCTATTTTTTGTGGCTTCGTATTTCACACTCCAAGCCCAGCCAATTATCATAAATGAACTTTTTAACTCAAGTTCAAATGACGAATGGGTTGAACTGCTTGTGGTTCAAGATCAATTGGATATCAGAAACTGGAGCATCAGAGATTTCAACGGCAGCGGTGTGGCTCAACAGCCGTTAGTTTTTTCTAATAATGCTTTATGGAGCAGTCTCAAAAAAGGGACCGTAATTGTTATAGGGCGTCCCGAGAATCCTCCTCCTTTTATTGAAGATTTAGATCCAAGCGATTTTACACTTACAGTAAAATCGAATAACTCTATTTATCTTTCTGGTACTGCATTTTCAATTGCCGGCGGTTCCGATGCTGTTCAGCTTAGAGATGCGTCTCAAGTTCATGTACATGGAGTATCTTGGGGTACTGCAAATGCTAGCAGCTTACCAAATCCTAAAGTTCATTTTACAACGGCTTCCAGCAGTAACACTTCAATATATTTTAATGAAGATGACGTGACAAAACTCCCCATCCCAACGAACTGGACTAATCCTGGGACTCCCTCAATTGGCATTGGAAACACTCCTAATAATTTAAATTGGATACTTTCTTTAAGAGCAAGTGTGGAAGGTTCAGGCACTGTTTCACTGCATCCAACTGTTGTAACTGGTGATTCCGTCGTTGAATTGGTCTTTAATTATAAACGAGATACTCAATACTCAATTAATACCTTGAAGATCGTTTTCCCTCAAGGATTTACTTGGGCTCAAAATATAGCTCAAGTTAGCATTACAAATTTTACTGCAACATCAAGTGTTATAAGCGATACTATTTTATTTTCAAACGTAAATTTTATTAATGACTCGGTTATTATTTCAATTGCAGATGTTACATCTCCACAATTTACCGGGAATTATAAATTCAAGTTTTTATCTGGAATAAACGCTCAACTGGGTGATGTAAGTCCAACGCCAACTTTAACCGTTTATGGTGCTCCGATTCCCATAGCTGAAACAAAAATAAATGATGCGAGTGGTGTGGCAGTCCGTTTAGGAGATTTAGTAACTGTTAGAGGTATAATTACTGTTGGTGGACAGTTCGGAAGTCCAAGCTATCTTCAGGATAATAGCGGCGGTATGTCAATCTTTGGATCTGCTTTTTCAAATGTGGTTCAAATTGGGGATGAAGTTTTAGTGTCTGGAATTATAGCGCAATTCAATGGATTGAATCAACTTAATTTTCAAACTTTACATTCAATAATTAGTCCAGGAAATAGTGTTGATCCTTTGCTTGTAACCCCTTCACAACTCAACGGCGATGGTATTGGTGGTGTCGAAAATTTCGAAGGACGTTTAGTCAGATTGAATGGCGTTTTAGTTACTGAATTAAATGGGAGTTCTGTAACTAATTGGGCGTACAAAAATTATAAATTGACAGGATCTTCACCTTCAGATACAGTACAAATAAGAATTGATGATAACACTCAAATTATTGGGATGGTTGCTCCAGCAGGGAGGTTTGATGTAGTTGGTGTTCTAAGCCAGTTTAAAAGTGCTATCCCATTTATCGGAGGTTACCAATTAATGCCGCGGATACCAAGTGACATAATCTCTAATGGTCCAATAATCGAAAAGTTTCCTGAAGAAGTCAATCTTACTGCCAATTCGATTACTTTAGAGTGGCATACAATTAATCCCGGCACATCACGAATTAGATTCGGTAGAACGACAAATTATGAACTTGGAGTTGTAGAACCCGATAATTCTTTAAGCACTATTCATAATGTTATAGTCCCTGGGCTAAATACTGCTACGATATATAACTTACAGGCTTTTTCTGTTACCAATTCTGATACAAGTTTTTCTGGAAATATAATTTCAAGTACTACATCAGCATCACCTACAACTGGTATTATAAACGTCTATTTTAGCAAGACAATTAATACCACTGTTTCCACGGGTATTACAGCGAATGCCAATGCTGATCTGAAGTCAATCTTAATCCAAAAAATTAATAATGCAAAACGTTCAATTGACGTGGCTCTGTATAGTCTAAGCGGTACCGTTGGAGCAGATATAGCTGCAGCATTAGTCAATGCAAGAAATCGTGGTGTAAAGATTAGAGTTATCGGAGAGTATGATAACAGGACTACAGCCCCATGGTCAACTCTTCAAAACAATGGAATTCCATATATAAATGATTATTTCGGAAACAATCTTAATACAGGATTGTTTCACAATAAATTTTTTGTGATAGATTATCGTGGCGGAGCACCTGATAGTATTTGGGTGCTAACTGGTTCCTGGAATCCAACCGATCCTGGAACGAATGATGATAGGCAAAACCTTGTCGAAATTCAAGATGTTGCGCTTGCTGGTGCATACACAGTTGAATTTGAAGAAATGTGGGGAAGTAATACTGATGTTGCGAATGCTCAAAACTCTCGTTTTGGTTCTCGAAAGTTTAATAATACCCCTCATAATTTTGTAATTGGCGGTAAAAAGTTCGAATGTTACTTTAGTCCAAGTGATAGGACCACAGAATATATTGGTAGAACCTTAGGTAAAGCTCAGAGATCAGTGAATGTTGCTACCTACACTATTACACGTAAACAACTTGCAGATACAATTATATCAGTGAAAAATAAAGGTTTAAAAGCACGAGTAATTCTAAGTAATAATGATGATACAGGTACTCAATTTTCTTATCTTCAAGCAAATGGGGTTGACATAAGATTGAAAGGGTTCACGAATGGCTTGCTGCATCATAAATACGCCATTGTTGATGCTGAGCCGACAGGATATACATCATATGTTGTAACCGGATCACATAATTGGTCTTCTGCGGCTGAAAATAGTAATGATGAAAATACATTAATTATACAAGATAACCAGATAGCTAATTTCTATCTTCAAGAATTTGCAGCGCGGTATTACGAAGCAAATGGAAGTGACTCAATATTTGTTACTGACATAGAAGACGATTTTGAATTACCTGTCAGTTATTCATTGTCACAAAACTATCCAAATCCTTTTAATCCAATAACAAATATAAATTTTTCTATTCCTCAGAAAAGTAAAGTTGAATTGATGATTTATAATACTTTAGGTCAGAGAGTCACTACTCTTATAAATCAAGAGAAAGAAGCTGGAAGTTATAAACTCACTTTCGATGCAGCCAATTTGCCGTCCGGCGTTTATTTCTATAGAATTACGGCGGGTAACTTTATTGAGACCAAAAAGCTTATTTTACTAAAATAATTTAAGCTGCTGTTTATTTGAAAATAGAATGAGTATCGTTATTTTTGGCACTCAAATTATTAAAATGTAAAAAAATTTTTAAGTTTTAAGGAAAATATATGCCTGAAGCAAAAGGATTCATTAAGCAAGTCATTGGTCCCGTAATTGATGTTGAGTTTGAAAACGGACACCTTCCAAAAATACTTAATGCAATAAGAATACCTCGTGTTACTACTGAAGGAAAGGAAGAGAATCTTATAGCGGAAGTTCAGCAGCATCTTGGTGAAGATAGAGTCCGCGCAGTTGCAATGGATTCGACTGACGGGTTAGTTAGAGGGATGGATGCATTCGATATGCTCGAGCCAATCTCTATGCCTGTAGGACCTGAGACGTTGGGAAGATTGTTGAATGTTGTAGGGCAGGGAATTGATGGTTTGGGTGAAGTAAAAACGAAAAAAAGATATCCCATTCATCGTCCTGCACCTTTATTCAAAAACCTTTCAACTAGAACCGAAATGTTTGAAACCGGTATTAAAGTTATTGATTTGATCGAACCATATTCAAAAGGTGGAAAGACAGGATTATTCGGCGGTGCCGGAGTTGGTAAAACAGTTATCATTCAAGAATTAATTCACAATATTGCTCATGAACACGGCGGTTACTCTGTATTTGCAGGTGTGGGCGAGCGAACCCGTGAAGGAAATGATCTTTGGCTTGAGATGAAGGAATCTGGAGTTCTGGATAAAACATCTTTAGTTTTTGGACAGATGAATGAACCGCCCGGAGCACGTTTGAGAGTTGGATTATCTGGATTGACCGTTGCAGAATATTTCCGTGATGAAGAAGGAAGAGATGTGCTTTTATTCATTGATAATATTTTTAGATTCACACAAGCTGGATCAGAAGTAAGCGCTCTTCTCGGAAGAATGCCATCAGCGGTTGGTTATCAGCCAAACCTTGCAACTGAAATGGGTGCTTTACAGGAAAGAATTACTTCAACTGATAAAGGTTCAATCACCTCTGTTCAGGCAATTTATGTTCCGGCTGATGATTTAACGGATCCGGCTCCTGCGGCAGCTTTCGCTCACCTTGATGCTACGACAGTTTTAAGCCGACAAATTTCTGAGCTTGGAATTTATCCGGCGGTTGATCCACTTGATTCGACATCCAGAATTCTCGAACCTGGAGTTATCGGTCAAGAACATTATGATGTTGCTAAACATTGTAAAGAAATTTTACAGCACTATAAAGATTTGCAGGATATTATAAATATTCTTGGTATGGATGAATTGTCCGATGAAGATAAAACAATAGTAAGACGTGCAAGAAGAATTCAACGATTCTTCAGCCAGCCATTTTTTGTTGCCGAGCAATTTACCGGACATAAAGGAAAGTATGTTAAGCTTGAAGATACCATTCGCGGATTCAAGGGAATTATAGAAGGTAAGTATGATGATCTTCCTGAAGCGGCATTCATGTATGTCGGTACAATTGAAGAAGCAGTTGAAAAAGCAAAAAGCATGTAGTTGATATGCATGAATTAGTCTTAGAAATTATATCACCTGAAAAAAAGGTTTATTCAGGGAAAGTAAAATCAGTTACCATTCCGGGAACCAAAGGAAATTTTCAGGTACTTTATAACCATGCTCCTTTAATTTCAACATTTGAAATAGGAATAATTAAGATAGAACTTTCAGATAATTCAACCAGAGTTTTTACAACAAGCGGTGGCTCTGCCGAAGTATTGGACAATAATGTTTTAATTTTATCTGATACAGTTGAACCAGTTGAAAGTATTGACATCGAAAGAGCAAAAAAGGCAAAAGAAAGAGCCGAAGAGCGATTGGCTAATAAAGGGGGAATTGTTGATGTTGATAGAGCAAGAGCATCATTGGCAAGAGCATTAAATAGAATTAAAGCATCAGAAAAATTTTCAACGAATTAAATTTATTTTTTTTGTATTCTTTCTACTTTAATTTAAATAACCATCGCTTAAAATTATATTCTTCAAACCTGCATTTTTAGAAATTTCCTCATCTAATTTTTCAAAATGCTGAATCAAAAAATTTATTCTGCGGTCTTCATCTCGTAAAGTCAGTAGAGTTTGCTGCTGTGTTAACGATAAACCGGATTTTTCAGCAACTTTATAAGATTTTGTTTTAGTATTGTGATAACTTTTCCAAAAAGATTCTTCCAACTCAAACTCATACTTTTCTAGTATTCTCTCAAACATTTCTTCCATTTCGTCTAATAAAGTTGGACTTGCCTCTGACTTAATATCGTAGTATTCATCAACTTCAGCGAGAAGATATCCATCACTATGTGTTATTATTTTGCTTATAATAAAACGGTTTTTAGCTTCAACAACTATATCCATTTCACCATTTTTATGTTTTGTTAGTACTTGAGAAACTATGACATAACTTCCAATTTTAGATAGTTGACTTCCACTCGGGGCACAATTCCAAATCCCATTTCATTATCCAGGCAACGATTGATCATCTTCTTATATCTTTCTTCAAATATATGAAGTGGATATCTTGAATTTGGAAATACTACAAGTTTTAATGGAAATAAGGGAATGGTTTTCATTATCACAAATTATTATATGAAATATTTTCTATACAAAGATTGTAAAAAAGATTATAATATTAAATATAAAAAACTCCACGAGTGTGGAGCTTAATAAAATGAATTTTAAATGGAATTATTTTTTTGCAGCAACATAATTTGCTAACACCTGTTCCCAATTAACAATATTCCACCAATTTTCGGCATATTCATTTCTACGGTTTTGATATTTGAGGTAATATGCATGTTCCCAAACATCTAAACCTAAGACTGGTGTTCCTTTTACATCTGCCACATCCATTAACGGATTATCTTGATTTGGTGTTGAAGACACAACAAGTTTCCCGCCAGATAAAACTAACCAAGCCCAGCCAGAACCAAATCTTCCTAAAGCGGCTTCATTAAATTTTTTCTTAAGTTCGTCGAGAGATCCAAAAGTTGAATTTATAGCAGATGCCAATTCGCCAGTTGGATTTCCTCCGCCTTTTTTCATTAATTTCCAGAAGAAGCTGTGATTCCAATGTCCTCCGCCATTATTTCTAACAGGCATTGGATATTTTGAGATGTTTGCTATAAGTTCTTCTAGAGATTTGTCAGCGAGTTCAGTACTATCTACTGCTTTATTTAAGTTTGTTACGTATGCATTATGATGTTTAGTATGATGAATTTCCATTGTCATTTTATCAATGTATGGTTCTAAAGCATCATATGCGTATGTTAATGCGGGTAATTCGAATTTTCCCATTAGAGTTGTCCTTTCGTTTGTATTTAATTTGTTTAATGTTTCTGAAATCTTACTCATGCCTGTTAGTACAGGAAAGGTTAAAGCTGATAATAAAAATTTTCTTCTTTTCATGTATGAAATTCTGGTTTTAAGCGCTAAAGGATTCTCCGCAGCCGCATGTTTTTGTTGCGTTCGGATTGTTAAAAATAAATCCTTTACCATTTAGCCCGTCTGAAAAATCTAGAATCGTTCCCGATAGATAAAATAAGCTTTTCCCGTTTACAAAAAGTTTTATTTCTTCTTGATCAATAATAGTATCACCTTCGTTGGCTTCAGCGTCAAATCCCAAAGTATAAGTTAAGCCGGAACATCCGCCGCCTTTAACACCAACTCTTAATCCGTAATTTTCAGGTACTTTATTCTCAGACATTATTCTACGAATCTCTTTTGCAGCTTTTTCAGAAATTTTTATTTCTGCATCATTTATTATTTCATTCATATATTTCTCACTTCTTATGTTTTCAAATCTACAATTTTTTAGTTTAATGGTTAGAACCAATAAACTTGTCCTGTGCAATAACCCAAGACTTAAGTCTGGGATTAAATCAAACTTTAAATACTCTGGACTTTAGTCCAAAATTACTTCGCGACCATTCTCTTACATAAATTACTTATTTAAATGGATCACCGGGCACTTGAGTTGTAAATTCGGGATAATTAATTTTCCATCCAAGTGCGTTTGTGCGAATAAATATGCCATGTGATTCAAAATACATTGCTAATTCTTTCGTCAATTCTTCCGATTTTTGGTAAGAAAGAAAAATACCCTTCTTCTCAAAATATTTTTTTATACCATAATGGAAATCTCTGAAGAAGAAATTAGAATTATGAAATAGAGGATATTTTGCTCTTAAGAAATTTAAGAGAATAACGTGATCATTTTTAAGTTGATCGAAGTATTTTGTGATTGATTTATCCATATAAGTATTTTTATTTAGTTTTTTTATAAGTCGGTGAGATGGATCGAAGCTTTTCTATGGTCTCAACAACTCTTCTGATTGTGTAATCAATTTCCTCTTCTGCATTAAATCGCCCAATTCCAAATCTAATTGAGTTCCTAGCTTCTTCGTTTGTACATCCAATTGAAGTAAGTACGTGACTTGGCTTAAGTGATGCTGAAGTACAAGCGGCTCCTGACGAGACGGCAATATCTTTCATCTCTAATATAAAACTTTCTGATTTTATTCCATCAATGCTAATATTTAAATTATTTGGTAGCCGTGCATCTAAAGAACCATTCAATTTAATCCCGTTTAGTTGAAAAACAATTCCTTTGTACAACTTGTTCCGTAATTTCTCAATTCTTTCATTTTCATTTAATGAAATATGATTAAGAATCTCTGTAGCTTTACCAAAACCGACAATTCCGGGAACGTTAAGCGTTCCGGACCGAAGTCCGTTTTCATGACCGCCACCAAGTATTTGAGGAATTATTTTTATCAGCTTCGGTTTCTTTTTAATGAACAAAGCACCGATTCCTTTTGGTCCATAAATTTTATGTGCTGTAAATGAGGCAAGATCAACATTATCCTCTTTCACATCGAAAGGAATTTTACCAATCGCTTGGGCTGCATCAGTATGGAATAAAACATTCTGCTCAGAACATATTCTGCCAATTTCCTTTACTTTTTGAATAGTTCCAATCTCATTGTTTGCAGTCATTATCGAAACCAAAATTGTATCAGGTCGAATGCTTTCTTTTAATTTAGATGTTGATACAAATCCATTTTGATCTACGGGAAGATAAGTTACTTCAAATCCAGCTTTAGCAAGATAGGAGAGAGTATCCAAAACTGCTGAATGTTCAATGACACTCGTAATTACATGTTTACCTTTTGATTGATATGCCTCAGCAATTCCCTTAAGTGCTAAATTAATTGATTCGGTCGCACCACTTGTGAAAATAATTTCTGAAGGTTCGGCATTTATCAGATTAGCCACTTGTTTTCTTGTCAAGTCAACCGCACTTTTCGCTTCCCAGCCGAACGAATGATTTTTACTTGAGGCATTTCCATACTTGGCCATGAAATACGGCTTCATTGCCTCAAAGACCTGAGGATCCATCGGAGTGGTTGCGTGGTTGTCTAGGTAAATTGGGAGTTTCATTAAATCAAGTAAATTAAAATTCAATTATGAAGATGGAATTTGTAAGCAATGTAGATAAATCGGTTGGTAAAATCAATGAATGTTAAAAGTGTTACTAGAATCCCAGCAGTGAGATTGAACTTTTCGCGAGATTAACTATTGGAGTGAAGTATAATCCGAAAACGAAAACGGGAATGAGCAATGACATTAAGACAACTGTATCTGCAAGACCAATTGTAATTTTCCCTTCTTCTGATTTTGGTTTAGTGAGGAACATGTGCTTTAGTACTCGCACATAATAATAAAGTGAAACAACAGTGTTCAGCAACGCGATGATAGCAACAGCAATCATTTTTGCATCAACAAGTGCAATGAAAAGATAAAGTTTACCAATAAATCCTGCTGTTGGGGGTAAGCCGGTAAGAGATACTAAAAATATTGCAAGTGAAACTGCGAGAAGAGGAGTTTTGTAACCAATTCCATCATAATCATCAATTTTTTCGCTTCCGATTCTATTGGCAATTAACATTACTACAAAAAATGCACCCAAATTCATGAATAAATAAACCAAGAAATATATCAGAATTGCCATTATACCTTGATCAGAAAAAACTGCAAGTCCCAGCAGCATGTAACCTGCATGTGCAATGCTTGAATATGCAAGCATTCTCTTTAGATTATCCTGCCAAAGTGCAGAAAAATTTCCAAGCGTCATTGTTAGAATAGAAATCATTATCAAGAAACTTTTCCAATCAATAACGCTGAGTAGCTGCCAGTAACCATCTGACCCAACACTTTGTATGAATGTGACTTTAATAAATCTAATTAACAAAGCAAAACCAGCGGCTTTACTTGCAATAGATAAATATGCGGTAATTGCTATTGGAGCACCTTCGTAAACATCAGGAGTCCAGAAGTGGAATGGTGCAGCAGAAATTTTGAATCCGAATCCGGTGAAAATTAGAATTGAAGAAATGATCAATGCTAATGGCTGGAAAGCACCATTCTGCAAAATTGTATTGGTAGCATAGAGATTTGTTGTTCCCATAATGCCGTAAAGAATTGAAATGCCAAACAACATAATACCCGAAGCCGTGCTGCCGTAAATAATGTATTTTAATGATGCTTCGCTGTTTCTAAGTGATTGTTTTGTGAATCCCGCGAGTACATATGAAGATAAAGATACAAGCTCGATGGAAAGATAAATAAGAATTAAATCAGCAGAGCTAACCATCAACATCATACCGAGAATCATTCCGAATATTAACGAATAATATTCTCCATGACGATCAAATGCCTGCTTAATTTCGATAGATGAAATAGAAAACAGAACGACAAAAATTGAAGAGAGAATTATGATCAGTTTGAAGTAATTTCCGAAAGAATCAACAGCTATCAAACCGAAATTGCCAATGTTATTTTGTACAGAAGCAAAAGCGGAAGTTCCGAATTGCTGGATGATGAAATATCCGGTAATAACCAATCCAGCTAAGGCAATGTAGGGGAGGACTTGTTTGTTCTTTTTTCCCAGGATTAAATCAACAATAACTAAAATGACGAGAAAAAGAGAAATTGCGACTTCAGGTTTTAGGTACTGAATACTGTCAAAAATATATTTTAAGGGTGCTTCCACGTTTTTGCTTTTTTATCTTATGCTTCCTAAAAATTTGCTTGACTCGCTTAAAAACTGAACCATCGAGTTAACCGAAGTGTTCATCAAATCAAGCATTGCTGAAGGATAAACTCCTAAGAAAATTATTATTAAACTTAATGGAACGAGCATAGCATATTCTCTCATGTCCATATCAGAAAGTGTTGCCCACTTTTCGTTTAACTTACCGAGATAAATTCTTTGAAGAGTCCACAGCATGTAGCCTGCACCTAAAAGAATTCCTAAAGTTGAAATGATAGCTATGACTCTGATTGTTTCAAAACCAAAACTGCCGAGGAAAACGAATGCTTCAGAAACAAATCCGCTTAATCCCGGTAACCCAATAGCAGCAAAAAATGCTAAGGTAGTAAAACCAGTATAGATTGGCATTTGAACTGCCAATCCGCCAAATCCGTCAATGTCTCTTGTATGCGCTCTATCGTACACAACCCCAACAATTAGGAAGAGCATTGCTGTGATTGTACCATGGTTGAACATCTGGAGAACTGCACCTGAAATTCCGATAGTGTTTAGTGATGCCATTCCGAGCAACACAAATCCCATGTGTGAAATTGAGGAGTAGGCAATCAGCTTCTTAAAATCTTTTTGAGCCATTGCAGTTAGAGCACCGTAAATTATGTTTATCATTCCAAATAATGCGATATACCAGATTAGCTGCTTAGTGATTTCAGGAAACATGGTATAGTTAATACGAAGAATTCCATACGTTCCCATCTTCAACAATACGCCCGCAAGAATAACGCTGATTGCAGTTGGTGCTTCAACATGTGCATCCGGTAACCATGTGTGAAAGGGGAACATCGGAATTTTGATTGCAAATCCGATGAACAATCCCATGAAAGCGAGGAAACGTAAATTGCTTGGATTAAATGGCGATAGAATTCCAGTCGCAGAATAATTTGCCGGATCCATCATTGCAATCATGTTAAACGTAAATACTTTGCTGCCATCAGCAAGAGTCTCAGTTGTGCTGAAATATAAACCAATGATTGCTAAAAGGATGAATACACTTCCCAACAATGTATAAAGGAAGAATTTGATTGCTGCATATTCTTTACGAGGACCTCCCCAAATACCAATCAAGAAGTACATTGGGAGAAGCATCAATTCCCAGAAAATGTAAAAGAGGAAGAAATCCAATGCGACAAAAACTCCCATCATTCCAGTATCGAGCAAAAGGAACATAGCGAAATATCCTTTAACGGATTTGTTTATACTGAATGATGAAAGTGTTGAAATAAGACAAATGATAGCAGTTAAGAGAACTAAAGGTGTGCTCAGTCCGTCAATTCCCAAGTAATAATCTATCTTAATTCGTCCAATCCATGAAAATCCTTCAATATCAATCCATCTGAATTTTTCTATGAATTGGAATGAACTTGCATCGAACACTCCGCCTTTGGCGTAATTAAAACCAGCGAGAATAACAATCGCGAGAATAACTTGAATACTAGTAATTGCTAGAGTTAATCCCTTGATTGCTTTTTCCTGAGTTTTTGGAATAAACAAGATAATCACCATTCCGAGAATCGGAAGAAGTGTTATCCATGAAAGAATTGGAAAGCTTGCCATTTTATTACCTAGAATGACTTAAATAAAAATAATAATATCAATAAGGAAAAGATGACAAGAACAATGTATGTCTGCACTTTTCCAGTTTGAAATTTTCTTAAGAATAAACCTATAAATCCGCTGAAATAAGCGGTGAAATTAACTAATCCATCTACGACGCCATTGTCAAATTTGCCGCTCAGTTTTGAAAGACCTCGAGTCACAGTTGCTGAACCATTCACTATCCCATCTATGATTGTATTATCAAACCACTTTAAGAAATTGCTAAACGCAAGAGTTCCTCCAACAAATACAGAGTTATAAAATTCATCAAAGTACCATTTATTGTAAGATAAATTGTAAAGAGGTTTAACCTTTGCAGCTAATTTATCGGCATCTAACTTTTTCCATTGATAAAATAAGAAGGCAAATAGGATTCCTAAGCCTGCTACAATAACCGATAAAAACATCGTTGGAACATGAACCGCGTGCATTACATGAGTATACTGTTGTGAAAAAGTAACTTCTTCTTCATGTTTAATAACGCCTTCCTCTTTTGGTTCTTCAATCATAAAAGAATATCGTGAAGATTCAGGAGTTGAAAGCGTTGGCGGCTTAACCCATTTGGACAAAACCCATCCAGCATCAGCATTAAAAGGATTTGGTGTGTACCAAATGAAAATTGATAAACCTGAGAGAAGAACCAATGGCATAATCATTAAGAAAGGAGATTCATGAGCATGGTCATACTTTTCTTTACTTTTTGGTTCACCATGAAAAGTTAAAATCACTAATCTGAACATGTAAAAAGCTGTTAAAGCTGCAACAGTAAATCCAATAAAACTAAAGAACCAATTTCCTGTAAGCGATGTGTAAGCTAAAGTACCGGCTAAAATTCCATCTTTACTCAAAAATCCTGAGGTTAAAGGGATGCCCGATAATGCGAGTGTAGCAAGCAAAAATGTTACATAAGTAATTGGCATTTTCTTTCTAAGCCCGCCCATTTTTTGAATGTCTTGCTCATGATGCATCGCATGAATGACTGAACCAGATCCAAGGAATAGGCAAGCTTTGAAGAAAGCATGCGTAATTAAATGGAAGAATGCAAAAACATAAGCGCCTACTCCCAATGCCATAATCATGTAACCAAGCTGGCTAACTGTTGAGTACGCTAACACTCTTTTAATATCGTTTTGTGTTAATGCAATAGTTGCTGGAATGAAAGCAGAAATTGCACCGATAATTCCAATGACTAATAATGCATCTCCGGAAAGAATGGGGAATATTCTCACGATGAAATAAACACCCGCGGCAACCATTGTAGCGGCATGAATTAAAGCACTAACCGGTGTTGGACCTTCCATAGCATCCGGCAGCCAAACATGAAGAGGGAATTGTGCTGATTTTCCGATCGCCCCGCAGAATAAAAGTAAACCGGTAACTGTCAGCCAAAATTCGCTGTTGAATGGAAGTTGTCCGGCAGCAACTGCGTTAAATATTTCCTGGAAAGAAAATGTTTTATAAGTAGTGAAAAGAATCAAAATTCCAGCAAACATTCCAAGGTCGCCAACACGATTTACGATAAATGCTTTTTTTCCAGCATCTGAAGCAGATTTTTTCTCGAACCAAAAACCAATTAACAGATAAGATGATAAACCGACTAATTCCCAGAAAATGTACATCATCAGTACGTTATGTGTGAAGACAATTCCAGTCATCGAGAAAGTAAATAAGCCCAAGTATGCAAAATATCTGTTATATCTTTTATCTCCTTTCATGTATTCTATGGAGAATAAATGAACAAGCATGCTGATTAAAAATACCGTGAAGTTCATGATTACAGCTACATTGTCCAACTTAATTCCAAGTTTTACTACTAACTCGCCGAAAATTGGAACTACCCCCAAGTTAATCCATTCAAATTCTGAAACTATATCTTCATTCAAATAACCAGATAGTTTGGTGTAGAGAAGGACGACTGAGAAAATAAATCCTAATACAATCAACACATTCTCTATTAAGAATGCCCATTTAAATTTCATCCCAATAAACAATGTTAGGATGAACCCTAAGAGTGGAATGAAAAGAATTATGACTGATAAAGTGATTAAAGATTCTTGAGACATATTCTATTCTTTTAGCCGATCTATTTCATCAACATTAACGTTTGAAAAAACTTTATAAATATTTAGGACAATAGCCAATGCAATTGCCGCTTCTGCTGCTGCAAGAACAATTACAAAAAGAGCCATAAGCTGACCTTGAAATCCGAAATTGCCGTACCGTGCAAAAGCAACGAAGTTAATATTTGCAGCATTCAGTATTAATTCAATTCCCATAAGAACCATGACAGCATTTTTCCTTGTCACAATTCCAAAAATTCCTAATGAAAATAGGATTGTGCTTATAAATAAATAATGATATAAACCTACTGTGACCATTTCTTACTTCCTCGCAATTGATGCTGCACCGAGCAGTGCAATTAACAATACTACTCCAAGTAATTCAAATGGCAATATCCATTCATTCATTAAAAGTTGTCCTAATTGAAAAGTTGTTGCCGGTGAATTTTTTACATCGAGGTTTAACCAGTTTGTGTTCAATAAAACGGCGAGCAAAAATCCGCCAAAAATTCCAACACCAATTGTCGCAGGAAGAATTTGAAATACTCCTGTTTTAATTTCGACATTTGTAATCTTGTTTGTCAACATCACCCCAAAGATGATTAGGATTAGGATTCCGCCGACATAAACAATCAATTGAACAATCGCGATAAAATCAGCGCCAAGCAGTGCATATAGTCCGGCAGTTCCAAATAAAGTAAAGAGCAAGGAAAATGCTGAGTAAACAATATTCCGAACAGTAACAACTAAGTAAGCTGATAGAATAGTTACAAGTGCAAATAAGTAAAATATGATATCGTATAGTGTCATATTAGTTTGTTTTATTTTCTCCCAGATTATCAGAACTTGGTAGTGGGGTATCAACTTTTGGTTTAACTTCTGCTGAAGCAGTTGGAGTTACCGGTTTCTTTGCTGCTTTCTCAGCTTCAAATTTTTGATAGTTAAGTTTTTTCTCCTCTCGTTCTAGGGGAGTTAGTGTTACAAAATCATAAATCAAATCATTACGGCTGAATTCCGAAAACTCATACACATCAGTCATGTAAATGCATTCTGTTGGGCATGGAAAAACACAAAGCTGGCAGTAACAGCATTTAGCAAAATCAATATTGAATTTTGTAACCCAGAGAGCTTTCTTTTTTCCGTTTGAAGTTTTACCGAGATCTTCTGCTGGAAGACCTTTCGCTGTTTCAATTTCAATGCAGTTAACCGGACAAGCACGCGCGCATTGATCGCATCCGATGCAGTCATCCATATTTACATATAAACGATTTCTTTCTCTTTCCGGTAAATCTAATCTAACATCTGGATATTGAATTGTAACAGCAGGAACAAACATATGCTTGAATGTTACTTTCATCCCAATTGCTATGGTTGATAAACCCATCCAGATATTTGAGAAGTATTCTTTCATCTTATAAAACAGTTATTAATCCAACAATCATAAGATTTACAAAAGCAATAGGAATTAAATATTTCCAGCACAAAGCCATAAGCTGATCAACGCGCAGTCTTGGAAGTGTCCATCTTAACCACATTTGAACAAATACAAAGAATGTTCCTTTTGCTGCAAACCAGAAGAATTGTTCAACCGGGATTAACCAAGGAACACCAAGTGAATTTCCGAGGTAACCAAAAGGAGATTGATAACCACCTAAAAATAATGCAGTGACAATCGCAGATACTGCGTACATATTTGCATATTCAGCAAGAAAAAACATTGCGAACTTCATTCCCGAATACTCAGTGTGATAACCTGAAACCAACTCTGATTCTGCTTCGGGAATATCAAATGGAGTACGGTTTACTTCTGCAAGTGTGCTTGTGTAAATCACAAGAAAACCAATAAGCATGAACGGAATGAATAAAAACTTTTCCAAACCTGTTCCTGGTCCACCAAAGATCATCCAATTCCAAACATGTCCGGTTTGCATTTCACTCAAAGTATGCAGATTCATTGTTCGTGTAATCATTACGACAGTAAGAACAACAAGTATAGTTGGAATTTCATAACTGATAATTTGAGCAGCGGCTCTCATCGCTCCAAGTAATGAGTATTTATTATTTGAAGCCCATCCAGCCATCAGAATTCCAGCTACAACTAAACCTGAGATTCCAATTATGAAAAAGATTCCTAAATCTAAATTGGAGCCGATATAATAACTTGAGAATGGAATTGCGGCAAAGGCAGCATAAGTTCCAGCGAAAACTAATAAAGGAGCTAAATTGAATAATGGTTTGTCATTCGCTGATGCTAAAATATCTTCTTTCTGAATCAACTTAATAAGGTCGGCGATAGTCTGTAACCAGCCATGCCAACCGGTTCTCATTGGACCCAATCTATCCTGCATGTGAGCAGAAACTTTTCTTTCAAGCCAAACTGCAAACAGAACAAATGTAAGAATGAAAAGCAGGGGAGGAACTCCAGTGACAATTGCGGCTAAAATTTCATTTCCGAAAAGATCTACAAAAAAATCGTACATCATCTATCAACCTCACCGAGAACAATATCAACACTTCCAAGAATTGCAATTATATCTGCAACCATGTGACCTCGGCAGAGAACATCCATAACACCTAAATTTATGAACGATGGAGCACGGACTTTTACTCTGAATGGATTTACACTTCCATCGCTTATAATGAAATATCCCAACTCGCCGCGAGGATTTTCAATTCGTGTGTATATTTGACTAGTAGGAGGTTTAATTCTTTTAGGTATTGCGGACATTACATCACCTTCCGGTAATTGATCAAGTGCTTGCTCAATAATTTTCAAGCTTTCACCCATTTCCAGAACACGAACCCAGTATCTATCCCAGCAGTCGCCAACAGTACCAACTTTGCCTTCTCCTACAGGAATATCAAAATCAAATTTATGATAAATTGAGTAAGGATCATCTTTTCTTAAATCCCACTTTAATCCCGAACCACGAAGCATCGGACCTGAAATTCCAAAATTGATTGCAGTATCGAGAGGAAGAATTCCAACATTTGCAGTACGGTCAATAAAAATTTTATTGTAGGTAAGAAGATCGTTCAACTCTTTTACTTTTGGTTTGAAGTATTTGCAAAAGTTACGAGTTTGCCTGATAAAATCAGCATGAAGATCATGTGATAAACCGCCAACCCAGATGTAGTTGTAGAGAAGCCGTGCTCCGCAAGTCATCTCAAATAAACTTAAAACTACTTCACGATCTCTAAAACAAAATAGGAAAGGAGTCATTGCGCCAATATCTGCACCATAAGTTCCAAGTGCAACTAAGTGAGAAGCAATTCGCTGCAGTTCAGCCATTATTACGCGAATGTATTCAACTCTTTCAGGAACTTGAATTCCGAGCAATCTTTCCACAGCAATTGCATAGCCGAACTCATTTCCCATAGAAGCGAGGTAATCCATTCGATCGGTGTAGGGAACGACTTGGGGATACGTCATTGCCTCAGCGTGTTTCTCAAAGCAGCGATGTAAATACCCGATATGCGGAATAACCCTTGTGATGATTTCACCTTCGAGTTCAAGTTCAAGTCTTAGCACACCATGCGTAGATGGATGCTGCGGACCCATGTTGAGAACCATGTGCTCGGTTTTAACTGCGGGTTTATAATTTGCAATATCTTTTATAGTATTATTCATTTAATGTTCTGTCATTCCGAATTTATTTCGGAATCTTTGGTTTAAACGACTGAGATGCTGAACCAAGTTCAGCATGACAATATCAGTATGGTACTTTCATACCCTGATAAAACTCAGGATTCTTATAATCTTTTCTTAATGGATAGCCGGCTTCCCAATCGTAAGGCATTAGAATTCTTCTTAAATCAGGATGATTGATAAAATTTATTCCAAATAAATCGTATGCTTCTCGTTCATTCCAATCAGCTGAACGCCAAATTTCTGCAACTGATTTTACTTGAGGATTTTCTCTTTGCGCTGAAACTTTCAGCGTCAGTTTATGCTTTAAATAAACTGATTCAAGATGATATACTACACTAAGAGTTCCACCAACTATGGTTGAAGTTCCATCTGGCTGCGGTTCTTTCTTGCCGTTTGCATCATCAACACCGGATAAGTTCATGCAGTTATCAAATTTCAAACCTTCTTCATCTCTCAGGAATAAACTAACTTCATCAATTTTTAATGGATCAACAATAATAAACGATTCAACAGGGATTCCACTTCTCAATTCAATGACTGCTTCACCGAATTTATCTTTTAATATTTCGAAAATTTCTTCTGAAGTTTTCATGCCGTTTTTTTAACTAACGATTCGTTTCTAATTTTTTCTTGGAGCTTCATCAAACCTTCGAGAAGTGCTTCGGGGCGGGGAGGACATCCCGGTACATAAACATCAACTGGAACGACTCTATCAACTCCTTTTAACACATGATAACCATGTTCCCAATAAGGTCCACCGCAATTTGAGCAGCTTCCCATTGAAATAACATATTTGGGATCGGGCATTTGTTCATAAAGCCGTTTAACTCTCAAAGCCATTTTCAAAGTAACTGTTCCCGAGATGATAATAACATCTGACTGTCTTGGTGACGGACGCGGAATTACTCCAAACCTATCAAAATCATAATGCGAAGCAGAGGTTGCCATCATTTCGATAGCACAGCACGCAAGGCCAAATCCTACTTGCCATAGCGATGATAACCTTGCCCAATTAAAAAGATCATCAACGGTTGTTATTACAATGTTATCGTCTGCAAATTGTTGATCAAGTAAGCCCATACTATACTGCTTTAATTTCTTCTGAAGGAATTTTAGAATTACTGCCCATTTCACTTTTCTTAAGAATAGGCGGAATGGGATGAGGGCGATCCCATTCCAAATCACCTTTACGCCATTCGTAAGCCATTCCCAAACCAAGCAGAATTAAGAATATTGCTCCAACAGCGAAGCCTGCGAATCCGTATTCCTGGTAAACTAATGCCCAGGGAATTAGCAGAACAACTTCCACATCGAAGATTAAGAAGATAAGAGCAACAACATAAAATCTAATGTTAAACTTAACCCACGGGCTTCCTTCCGGATTTTCGCCGCATTCATAAGTAAGAAGTTTTTCGTGAGTTGGTCTGGCTGGTCTAATTATTTTTGCGGCAATTAATGCAACAACAACAAAAAGAATTGCAATTAGGATGAAGACGAATATTTTGCCGAATTCAGTTAGCATTAAATCGAAATTTTGCTGCGATTAAGATGACAATAATTAAGGATTGAAAAATAACCTGCACAAAAATAAAATTTATGTTCATCTTTACAAATTTTATTGTAAATTTTTTACAAGATATATGCCGCATTAAAGAATCCGTTTAATGATAATTCAAGGATAATTTTTCAACTAGCAAGTTTTAACTTTTTCATATCTAAGAAGCATCGTTACTATTTTCTAATGAATGGAAGAAATTTAGGAATTTCAAAAATGAAATTTATATCATGCACATTTTCTATTTTGTGAATAATTTCAAATAATCTGTGAATTCAAATTCACGATTCCTTTTCCAGCCTGTTTTTTCGGAAATAATTTCTAACCTTTCAAAATCTGTTAGAATGGAATTTGCTGTTGGCGAAGACACTTTTAGTTCATCTTGGACGTCGTTGACATTTAGAATAGGTTTTCTAAAAAGGTATTTCAATAATAGTTTAGCCGATGGTAATTTTTTGCCCAGCGTAATGATTTTTTTATCTTCAATTTGTTCTTTTAGAGTTAAAATGGCTTTAAAAGTATCTATTCCATTTTCGCTAGTTTCGATTATACCAACAAGAAAAAATTTTATCCATTGAGTTAAATTATTTTTTATACGAACATTATTCAGATTGTCATAATATAACTGGCGATGTCTTTCGAAATAATCAGACAAATAAAGCGATGGTTTCATAATTAAACCTGAACTAACCAAGTAAAGTGTTATTAACAATCTTCCGATCCTCCCATTTCCAAAAAGAAAAGGGTGAATTGTTTCAAACTGGTAATACGCTATTCCTGCCCGGATTAATACAGGTATGTCCAATTGTGTATTATGCAGAAAGCTTTCTAAATCGCTCATTAGCTCGTTAATTTCCGTGTGAACTGGAGGCACATATACTGCATCTTTAAGTGTAGCTCCGCCAATCCAATTTTGGCTTATTCTGAATTCACCTGGATTTCGATATTCGCCTCTGACACCACCCATTAGAATCTTGTGAGCTTCTTTTAATAACCTTGTTGAGAGTGGCAAAGTTTTCAATTTACTTATCGAAGTATTCATAGCTTCTATATAATTGTGAACCTCATGCCAATCATTTTTGCGTTCAGGGGCTATGTCCATGCTTTTCCTAAATGTTTCTTCCAATTCAGTTTGCGTTCCTTCAATTCTACTGGACTTTGTTGCTTCTTTCGCTACATGCATTTCAATAAAAGTATCAATATCTGGAACATTTAGCGAGAAAGCGTCCAATGAGCCTAGTTTTCTATTTGCTTCTGCCAGCAAGGTATTCACTTTTCCATCAGTCCATGACCAAGCAGTATTAATTTTAGCAGGGGAGAAACTTTTGTAATTATTCTACAGCAGATATTTACCGCTCTTAAATTCTTCGAATTTCATTGATTTTTACACTTTTCCTTTAATTATAAATATTTATAATTAAATATAATGCTTTTCCTTTAATCATGGCTAATTTTAATTAAACGCTTTCACTTAAATAAAGCCAAATCTTATGATAGGTTGAGTTGATAAGCTTGGCATTAATTATGGCAAATGGATCTAGTTTAATTATAAAAGATTATAATAAAACGCTGCAAAATATATTGTGAGTGAGTAAGGCAATATCGACTCTGAATTAAGAAGCGAGGGATTTCGCTTTCTTCCACAATCTTTATCTCTTCTTCTACTGAAAGGATTAGATTTAACTGTGAACAAAGAACAGTAGGAACTTGAAGATTCATTTAAGAACTAGTATTAATATTTCCATCATCCAACACAACAAAACCAGTTTCAATTAGTATCCTCTTTCTCACAAGCAAGAAATCTTTTTATCACTTTTATAAAAAAAAGGACTAATTTTTAATCATAAATGAGTCTATCGGTTTTAAAATCAATTTCTTTAGATAAGTGATAATGGCATTAACTTTGTCGAAGTAATGCGATTCACAATTTCACAAGAGAGAAAAACATGAATATCTCACACATTGAACACATCGGTATTGCTGTTAAAAACATTGATGAAGCAAAAAAGTATTATGAGGATGTTCTCGGCTTGAAGTGTTATGCCGTTGAAGAAGTCATGGATCAAAAAGTGAAGACTGCATTCTTCATGGTTGGACAGACAAAAATTGAACTTCTTGAATCTACTTCACCTGATGGACCTGTGGGGAAGTTCATTGAGAAAAAAGGTGAGGGAATTCATCACATTGCTTTCGCAGTAAAAGGATTGCAAAATTCACTTGATGAAATAAAATTTAAAAATGTAATGCTCATTGATGAAAAGGGAAGAAAGGGTGCAGAAGGATTGAATATTGCATTTCTACATCCCAAATCTACATTTGGTGTGTTAACTGAACTTTGCGAAAAACCGGAATAATTTTTTTAGAAAATTTATTGGAATACAATTATGTCAATGGAAGATAAAATAAAAGAGTTGACCGCGCTTCGTGAGCAAGCTAAACTCGGCGGCGGTGAAAAGCGAATCGCATCTCAGCATAAAAAGGGAAAACTTACTGCTCGTGAAAGATTAGAACTTCTTCTTGATGAAGGCAGTTTTGAAGAATTCGACATGTTCGTTTGTCATCGGAGTATTGATTTTGGATTGGACAAAGAAACCTATCTCTCCGATGGTGTTGTTACTGGTTACGGTACAATTGATGGCAGATTGGTTTATGTTTTCTCACAAGATTTTACAGTGTTTGGCGGATCATTGTCCGAAATGTTCGCTCAAAAAATTTGCAAGGTGATGGATAAAGCAACCAAAGTTGGTGCGCCGGTAATCGGAATTAATGACAGCGGCGGCGCAAGAATTCAAGAGGGAGTTAAAAGTCTTGGCGGTTATGCTGATATTTTTCAGAGGAATATTTTAGCATCGGGAGTCATTCCGCAAATCTCTGCTGTGTTTGGACCCTGTGCAGGTGGAGCAGTTTATTCACCAGCGTTAACTGATTTCATTGTAATGTCAAAAACAGCAAGCTATATGTTTGTAACTGGACCTAAAGTTGTTAAAACTGTAACTGGTGAAACGGTTACGGAAGATGAACTCGGTGGTGCAATGATTCACAGTACAAAATCTGGTGTTGCACATCTCGTTGCTGAAGATGAGGAGGAAGGAATTTCACTTATCCGAAAATTATTAAGCTATCTTCCACAGAATAATCTTGAAGACCCGCCGATAATTCCGTGTGACGATCCTATTGATAGAGTAGATGATTCACTTAATTCAATCATTCCGGAAACCACGACAAAACCTTATGATGTTAAAGATATCCTTCACATTGTTGTTGATCACAACGAGTTTTTGGAGATTCAAAGACATTATGCGCCAAATATTGTGACTGGTTTTGCAAGATTTAATGGTGTGTCAGTGGGAATTGTAGCAAACCAGCCAAATTACTTAGCCGGAGTTTTGGATATTAACTGTTCCAGGAAAGCAGCTCGATTTGTCAGATTCTGTGATGCATTCAATATTCCAATCATAACATTTGTAGATGTACCTGGGTTTCTTCCTGGAACGACTCAGGAATATGGGGGAATAATTATTCACGGTGCGAAACTTTTATTTGCTTATGGTGAAGCCACAGTGCCGAAAATTACTGTCATCTTACGTAAGGCATACGGTGGTGCTTATGATGTTATGAGTTCAAAACATCTTCGCGGCGATATAAATTATGCATGGCCAGGTGCCGAAATTGCTGTCATGGGACCAAAAGGTGCGATAGAAGTTCTCCATCAAAAAGAATTGCAGCTTATAAGCGATCCTGTTGAGCGAATTAAATTTGTTAGAGATCGTGAGGAAGATTATCGGAAAAAATTTGCAACACCTTATGTAGCCGCAAAATATGGATACATTGATGATGTGATCGAACCACGCAACACAAGGTTTAGAATCATTCGAGCATTACAATCCCTTGCAACCAAGAAGGATATAAATCCTCCTAAGAAACATTCCAACTTACCATTATAATAAGAGTGAATAATGTTTTTAGCCCTATTACTTCAAGTAGTAAAAGATTCATCAGCAATTATCATTCATAAAAATTCGGATTTATTTCGCAAGATTGATCCGTGGGGAATAGGTATGACTGTGATTGGTTATGTTGTTGTTTTTTTGGCTCTATTATTCCTTTATCTGATTTTTTCAAACCTGACCAGAATACTAAACTTTAATCTTGTAAGATTGTTGAAAAAAACCGGTAAGATGAAGGAAGACAAAAAAGATTTATCAATTTCTGGAGAAGTGAATGCCGCTATTGCAATGGCGTTGCATCTTTATTTTGCAGAAGTACATGACAAAGAGAGTTATGAACTCACAATTAATAAAGTTTCACGAACATATTCACCATGGAGTTCAAAAATTTACGGATTAAGACAGCATCCAAGATAATTCAGGATAAAATTATGAAAAATTTTAAATTCACCATTCAAGGAAATAAATACGATGTTAAAATTCTTGACATCGAAGATAATGTAGCCGAAATTGAAGTGAACGGTGCAGTTTATGAGGTCGAGGTTGATAAGATTATCACTCAAACTAAAACTCCTAAACTTGTGCGATCGGTTGCAGTTCCAACTACAGAATCGGTTCCATCACAATTAAAAACGAGTGCTCCCTCTGCACCAAAAGGAACTGGATTTATAAAATCACCTTTGCCTGGTGTAATTCTTCATGTTCACATAAAAGAAGGAGATGCGGTTAAGGTAGGAGCCAAACTCATCACTCTTGAAGCCATGAAGATGGAAAATAATATAAACGCCGACAAGGAAGGCATCATTAAATCCATTAAGGTTAAGGTAGGGGATTCTGTTCTTGAAGGCGAAGTACTTATCGAAATTGGAGCTTAAGAATGAACCAATTATTCGAATTCATGTCCCATGGCTTTGATCAATTTTTCAGGTACACAGCTTTTCCAAATTTTACCGTTGGGCATGTTGTTATGCTCACTGTGGGATTAATTTTTATTTACCTTGCAATTGCAAAAGAATACGAGCCGTTACTTTTAGTCCCGATTGGATTTGGGATTTTAATCGGCAACATACCTTTTTTACAAGGTGCAAATCTTCAGATTGGAATATACGAACCCGGTAGTGTAATGGGATATTTATACTTTGGTGTTCTTAAAGGGATTTATCCGCCTTTAATCTTTTTAGGAATTGGTGCAATGACTGATTTTTCTGCACTGCTTTCAAATCCAAAATTGATGCTTCTTGGTGCAGCGGCACAGCTCGGAATATTCGGTGCTTACATGATCGCGTTGTTCTTAGACTTTCTTCCACAACAAGCGGCGGCAATTGGTATAATTGGCGGTGCTGATGGACCAACTGCAATTTTTCTTTCATCAAAATTAGCTCCTGAGCTTGTTGGTGCGATAGCAATTTCAGCTTACTCGTACATGGCACTTGTACCGGTAATTCAACCGCCAATAATGAAACTTCTTACTACAGATAAAGAACGACTGATTAGAATGAAACCTCCGCGGGCAGTTTCAAAAACTGAAAAAATAATGTTTCCTATTATTGGTTTGATCCTTACAACCTTAATTGTTCCCAGTGCAATGCCGCTTCTTGGTATGTTGTTTTTTGGAAATATTTTAAAAGAAAGTGGAGTAACTAAACGATTAGCCGATACGGCTAAAGGTCCATTGATTGATATCGTAACAATCCTAATTGGATTGACTGTTGGTGCATCAACACAAGCGACAACTTTTTTAACTTCAAAGTCTGTTGGAATATTTGCTCTTGGTGCCTTCTCTTTTATGATTGCAACTTTCGGCGGTGTATTTTTTGCCAAGTTTATGAATTTGTTTCTTAAAGAAGGAAATAAAATTAATCCTTTGATTGGTAATGCAGGAGTTTCTGCTGTGCCTGATAGCGCCCGTGTTTCTCAAGTGATTGGACTTCAATATGATAAAACTAATCACCTATTAATGCATGCGATGGCACCAAACGTTGCGGGAGTAATCGGTAGTGCAGTTGCAGCAGGTATTTTGCTAAGCTTTTTTATGGGGTGAGTTTTTGTTGAATGATTGAATAAATGATTGATTGTTGGACTAATGTTAAAAAAATATCCAACCAATTACCACCTACTCACATCATTTTATGATCTTCATTAAATCTTTTTAAACGATATTCTAAATCTGAAAATTGACTGCGTTTAACAAGTGAAACACAAGCCCGTATTCCTTCCAATCGTTCGCTTCCTGTTATAGATAATGAAATAGCACTTATGCCGTAATAAAGAAGTTCATTAAGCAATTCTTCTCCGTTGTAACCAGGATATGAAAATGTAAAATAAAAACCATCGGCGATTGGTTCATCTTCATCTTTGTCATAAACAATTTTAAATCCGTTATCAATAAAAAGTTTTTTCATAATTTTAGCTTTTTCACCATATTCCTTCACTTCTTCTACAAAATTTAATTTACCGTCATTTGCTGCTTTAAATATTGCTGCGAGTGCGTATTGTGCTGAATGTGAAACTCCGGCACAAATAGCATAAATACTTCCAAAAATCACGCTGTGACCAAATTGATCTTTAGAATAGAAATTTTTAAGATGGGGATAGCTTCTATTGAAAAGGTGATCTGAAATTATCATCATACCTATTCTTTGTCCAGCATAGCTAAATGCTTTTGAACTTGAAATTGTGAGTATGAATTCATCAGTATATTTTGCAACAGTTGGTTGATAAGGAGGAACACCAGGTTTGGACATGTCTCGTCTAAAATCCATTGCGAAATATGCAAGATCCTCAATCGGAATGACATCATACTTTTTACATAGTTCCCCGATTATTTTAAGTTCTTTCTCAGTGAAGCATATCCAAGATGGATTGTTAGGATTTGAATAAAGTACGCATGAGATATTTCCTTTTTTGAATATGGTTTCAAGCTTCTCTCGTAATTTTTCACCGCGATAATTATAAACATCGAAGGTTTCGAATCTTTGTCCAAGTGCAATCAGCTGTTGATGGTGAACCGGAAATCCGGGATCAATAAGTAACGAAACGTACTTCAAAGGGTTGCAATTATGAATGGTCATGAAAGAAGCAAAACTTCCCATCATCGAGCCGCCAGTTGGAACGCATCCTTCAGGACTAACATCAATATCCATGAAAAGTTTTACAAATCGCGATGATTCATCCTTAAGAGATTTAATCCCAAAAATATCAGGATAAACTGCTGCAACGCCCTTTCTCAATGCTTCAATCTCTGCCTCAACGCCAATTTTAGAAGGTGGAAGACCTGGAACACCCATTTCCATTCTAACAAATTTTTCTCCTGTTGCTTTTTCTAATTCATCTACTAATCTTTTTATCTCACGAATTGTTGCTTTACCCGGATTTTCTAACTTACTTTTCTTTATAGTATCTGTAACAATTTGAAAATCAATTGGAGTGGATTTGGATTGAAGAGACATATTCACACCGGAATTTTATTTCTAAAAAATCTACATTCAAAATTAGGAAGGTAAATGCGGCTAAGCAAATTATCGGTTACCTGAAAATTAGTGGAGTTCAGACTTTTTTATATATCAGACACTCTCTTTCAGAAGCATACCTAAGCAGGATGAGTGAGCCAAATTCTTTGTATAATAAACCAATTACAAGTATATTTTGCCACGAAATAAATGAATTTTTGATGCGCTCAACATACGCTCTAATAAATCTTACAAATCTTAAAAAGAATTTCCTCAACATCAGAAAGAAGGTAAGCCCGGCTAAAGTAATGGCTGTAGTCAAAGCCGATGCTTACGGTCACGGTGTAAAGGAAATATGCCTGGCTCTTAACTCACTCGATAAGAAAAAGCCTGAATATTATGCCGTTGCTTTTATTGATGAAGCAATTGAGCTTAGATCTTTAGGCATTACAGAACCAATTTTGATTTTTGAACCTGTATTCGATCAGGATGCAGAATCAATCTACAGATTTGATTTGATTCCCACAGTATTTACACAAAAGCATTTGGATATTCTCAAGAAAAATAAGCCGTCTTATTTCAACTGTAGATTAAAAGTCCATGTTAAAGTTGATACGGGAATGAATCGGCTTGGAATAAATTTTAACGATGCCATAGATTTCATCTCAAAGCTAAGTAAAGATGAAAATTTTATTATAGATGGAACATACACGCACTTCGCAACTTCAGATGAGAGGAACAAGTCTTTCGCAAATCTTCAGCTTCAAAGATTTAATCAAGTGCTTTCTGATCTTAAGGTTAGAAAAATAAATTTTGGATTAGCTCATGCCGCAAGCAGCGGAGCAATACTCGATTTGCAGGAATCATACTTTGATATGGTGAGAGTTGGTGTATCGTTATATGGAAATTATCCTTCACTTGAAACTTCAAAATCAATTAAATTGTATCCGGTTATGTCAGTTATTTCGCATACGGCTTCTGTAAAAACTATCGAGAAAGGGGAGAGCGTTAGTTATGGAAGAAAATTTATTGCAAAGAAGAAAACTAAAATAATTTCAGTTCCTATTGGATATGCAGATGGGTTCAGTCGTTCATTCACTAATAGATTCAAAGCAATCATCAGAGGAAAATACTATAATCAAGTTGGAACAGTTACAATGGATAGGATAATGTTCGATGTTAGGAATGATAAAATAAAAATTGGTGATGAAGTAATTCTATTAGGAAGGAAAAATGATCTGGAAATTACAGCATGGGATTGGAGCAAAACGCTAAACACAATCCCTTACGAAATTACTTGCGGAATTAGTAAAAGAGTAAGAAGAGTCTATACATATTAATGGATTTAATTAAACAATATATTGTGCAATGTATCGCCGTCGCATCGAGCAACCTGCGGTTGAACAATCAGCGAATTGAAGTGATTGCTATGCTTAAGGATGTTATCTCAAAATCAAAAGACATTCAGTATGATTTGAATCAATTGAAAAAGATTACCGAGCTTTCAAAGTTAGCAATAAAGCTGAGTGAAATTCATAATTATTTAAGAGAAGGGAATATTGATTTTCTTAAAGTCAGCGATAAATTTAAGGAGCATAGTTTCAATCTTATTAAAGAATTGAACCACATGCTTGATATGGTTGATCCCTACACGTTTCAGGAAAAACTCGATCACTTTTTTCAACCAGAAAAGAATGTTGTGGAAGTAATTCTTGAATCACAAAATAGTTCTGATGACAATTCACATGACAACTTGGAGCTGAAGGAAATTGAAAAAAATAAAAATGATATTACAGATGATTCTAACTTGAGAGGAACTATGCCAGTTGATAAAGATGATGTTAAAGATAAAGATGTAGATAAAGAGAGAAAAAAAGATAAAGGTGAAGTGTACATTAAATCCTTCGATAGTTTTGAAACCACAATTTTGAAACCCATTATTGTAATTGATTCAATGCTTAATCAAATTACCTTGGATTCGGAATTACCTGTTGAAATAGAAGAATATTCTGCATTGATGACAGTTAATGCAGAGTTGTCCTCCAAAAATGGTTTTGATATCTTAACTAAAATGCATGAGATTGTCTCATCAGGATTAATTCTATTGAAAAACAAAACTCTTGTCCCATCAAAAGAAGTGATTGAATCGCTCCGTGCATGTTTAATTGTAATTGTTGCACTTGTAAAATCAAAAGAAGTGGATATAAAAAATTATTTAAACCGTGCTGAAGTGTTCGGTAAATTTTTACAGAAGATTAAAACAGAGGAATTGAAATGAATTTATTTGCTTTAATTATGGCTGGCGGTATAGGAGCCAGGTTTTGGCCGAGAAGTAAGGAGAAAACTCCAAAGCAGCTTCTAAAAATATTTGGCAATAATACCATGATCCAAGATACTGTTGCGAGACTAAATGGTATTATTCCAAATGAAAATATTTTTATTATTACGAATAAAGTTCAGTGTGAAGAAATACTGAAGCAGCTTCCTGGAATTCCCTCCGAAAATATTCTCCAAGAACCATTTGGAAGAAACACAGCCGCTTGCATCGGTTTGGCTTCGATAATGATTGAGGAAAAATCAAAGGATGCTGTTACAATTGTTCTACCAGCAGATCATATTATTCAAGATTTAACGGCTTTTCATAACACATTAAAATCAGCAGCAGACTTTGCTTATGAATCAAAAGGATTAGTCACAATTGGAATTATTCCAACGAGACCTGAAACCGGTTATGGTTATATTCAGATAGATGATTCCATTGTTACTGATAATATTCATAAGGTACTTACCTTTGCGGAAAAACCAAATTACGCTACCGCTGTACGATTTCTTGAAAGCGGTGACTTTTTGTGGAATAGCGGTATGTTCATTTGGAGAATTGATGCGATACTTGATGAAATTAGAAACCACATGCCCGAACTTCATCAAGGGTTGGAAACCCTCAAAAAGAATTTGAACACTTTTAAATTTCAAGATGTTCTTTCAAAAGTCTATGGGCAGCTTAGAAGTATTTCCATTGACTATGGAATTATGGAAAAATCGCAAAAAGTATTTCTGACCAAGGGAGATTTTAAATGGAGTGATGTGGGAAGCTGGGAGGAAGTTTATCAGCTTTCTGAAAAAAATGAAGATGGAAATGCTCTTGTAGGTCAGGTATTTACTGATGATACATCCGAATCATATATTTATTCCCCTGATAAATTTACTGCCGTGCTTGGCGCTGAAAATTTTATAATTATTAACACAGAAGATGCATTGTTGGTTTGTAGAAGGGATAAAGCTCAAGATGTGAAAAAAATAATTGAGCATCTTAAGTTTAATAAGTTAAACGACCATTTGTAAGTTTTTAATTAAGGATATTTATGATTAAGAAATTGATCATCCTGATTATTGTAACACATGTTTTTTCTTTCTCGCAAAATTTAACAGGCAAAAAAATCTGTTTAGATCCCGGGCATGGATTTATTCCCGGACAAGCTGCAAATTGCAGTGATGCTGAAACTAAAAGATTTGAAAGCTGGATGAATCACTATGTAGTGCCGCAGCTAAAAATTTATCTTCAAAATGCCGGTGCAACAGTAATAACCACCCGTGCAGATTATGATTCAATTGGTCCTTGCATTACGCTAACTCAACGAAAAGCAATTGCTAATAATGCAAATGTAAATTTCTTCCACTCCGTTCATCATAATGCTTTTCAGGGTAATGCTAACTATACTCTTACACTGTTTAAACAGCTAAATAATACTGACTGTCCAAATGGAAATCCTGCATGGCCTGGTCAGGCAGATTTATTGGCAAGTATTCAAGCAGCAAAAATTTATCAAGCTTGGCAAACTACTCAAGGAATATATCGAGGGGATATGTGTTTTCTTGGATATAACTTGGGAGTGCTAAGTACCTTAAATATGCCCGGAACTCTAAGTGAAGGTTCGTTTTGGGATTTTCCTGCTGAAATTTTACGACTAAAAAATCTTGCTTACTTAAAAACAGAAGCCGAAGCAATTTATCATTCCTTCCTGCAATACTATAATGTAGGATTTCCAGCTCACGGAAGTTTAGTTGGATTTGTTACAAATACATCAACAAGTTCGATGGCAAAAAAAGTTACTGTTTCTATTGAAGGAACAAATAAAAGTTATCTAGTTGATTCTCTAGGAAATGGTTTTTATAGGATTGATTCGCTTGCTTCTGGAAATTATACAATCCGTGTGATGGGTCCGAAAGATAGCTCATTTACTGCAGTCACTATTCAGGGCGGCAAAATTAATGTGAAGAATCTCACAATTACCCAAACTGAATTGGTTGGTGATGTTAAACTGACAGGAGTTATATCCAGCACTACTGCAATTCAAACTTACTGGCTAAAACCTGCTGGATCACCTGACAGCATTTATGTTTATCTTTCTGAAAACGGAACTGTCTGGGATACAATTCCTTTTAAGAGAGTTGGCGGTTCAACTACAGGTACAGTTATCAGCGGACTTACTTCAGGCAAAACATATTACATAAAAGTAAAAGCAAAAAATTCCATAAGTGAAAGTCCAAACTTTTCTAAAACGTATGGCGGGTACACATCAACAAATGCGCTTAAAGTTTTACTTGTTGATGGATTCAATAGATTCGGAGGAGCAGGAAGTTATGCTTACCCCGATCATAATTTTGCAGCTTATTATGGCAATCCTTTAGGCGAATTAGGAATTAAGTTTGAAACTGTTTCTAATTACTTAGTCACAAGTTCTACTCAATTAACTTCGTACAAGTATGTTATTTGGTTTTTGGGCGATGAGTCAACCGTTGATGAAACTTTCAGCGATACGGAGCAAGGTTACATCAAAGCATATTTAGATTTTGGCGGCGGTTTATTTGTTACTGGGTCTGAGGTTGCATGGGATTTGGATTTTAATGGAACGTCCACTGATAAGAATTTTTTCAATAATTATTTGAAAGCATCTTATGTTGATGACAATCCGACTCCAAACATTCCTTTTGCTTCTGGCATTTCGGGCTCAGTATTTGAAAATCTTAATATTGACTTTGGTCAGACGTATCCAGAGGATTATCCAGATGTGATAACTCCAGTAAATGGCAGTTCAGCCGCCATGCAGTATAATGCAACTCAAAATGCGGCAGTATCATTTGTTGGTGCCTTTCCGAACGGAGCGAATATTGGCAAACTCATTTATGCTGGATTTCCAATTGAAACAATTGCGTCAGATTCAATCATAAAAGAAATTCTTTCAAGAGCACACACCTTTTTTACAACTCCGGTTTCAGTTGAAAATGAAACTGAAATAATGCCAAAAGATTTCTCACTTTCAGTTTATCCTAATCCGTTTAATCCAACTACAAAAGTACGTTTAAACAATTCAGTAGCAGGGAAGTATCAAATAAGAGTTTACAATTTACTTGGTGAGAAAGTGATGTTGCTGTTTAATGATTACCTGGAAATTGGGAATCACCAATTCGAATTAAGAATGAATGATCTTCCAACAGGGATTTACCTGGTAAACGTAAGATCAGAAAACATTAATCTATCAGAGAAGATTTTATATTTGAAATAAAAGGTTTGCAAAACCACGACTAATTTGGTTAGTTAAATTTAGTTTTATTTCAATAGTCGTAACAATTTAAGCTTAAGCTACTTTCCAAAGAAGAATAGAAGTGGTCTCCAAATTCTTTCAGCCCATGCCACTTCAGAGTGAACAGCATTTTTATCAACGTAACAAATCAAATCTTTCCCAATTTCATAACCTTTGTTTTGCAAGGCAGCAATCATGTCATCATTACCCGGTTTAAGTTCCCGCTCCAACCCAATTCCACCAATATCAATATAAAGTTTAATTTCTTTTTTCTTTCCCGCGTAATTTGCAATTGTATCAACATAGTTTAATTCTTGTATTTTGAAAGCAGAAGATAAGCAAGCCGCTTTGGAAAAAACTTTCGGATAATTCCAAACTAACATTAGTGAAATCAATCCCCCTGACGAAGCTCCACCCACAGCAGTATTTTCGCTGCCTGCTAAAGTTCTATATTCCTTATCAATAAAGGGCTTAAACTTGTTCGCTATAAAATCCATGTAAACATAACCTAACGGCGTGTGAATGTACTCATATCTGCGATCTGATGAATTGTAGATACCGACGATGATAATTTCATTAATTATTCCAGCTTTAATAAGTGAATCAGCAACTTCATCAGCCCGCCAATCATATCCAAATGAAGAAGTAGCCGGATCAAAAACATTTTGTCCATCGTGCATATAAAAAACCGGATAATGTTTTGTTGTATCTTGATTATAACTCGGTGGAAGCCAGACAATTATATCGCGCGGTTTAAGTCCATCTCCTTCAAATTGTAGATGATACCTTACCGTTCCGGTTATTTGTCCGTGAATTAGTTGTGTTTCTCTATTTCTCCACTTCTTGATTTCTATTGTGATGACAGTATCGTAAATAACTGTTTGATTATAATTATCAGGAATGAAACCGTCCTTGTCTAATGCTTCTTTATCCCACGAACCTTTTGTGAATTTGTACTCAAGATTTTTTCCTCGTTTAAATCTGAACGACTTAGACCAAGTTGAATCATTACTTTTGAAAAGTTTAACAGCAGCAGGATTCCAATCACCCAAGAACGAATCATTTCCAACAATGAATACTGATTCGCTATCTCCGACTTTAATTGATGTTACTATAAAAGTAATTTCGCATGAATCAGATTGTGGAAGAATGCTTTGAAATAAAAGTAAAATGATGAAAGAAGCAAAAGATAATTTCATGATAGATGCCGCTAATTCAATTTTTCAAAATGCTGATAATCTTTAGTACTCTTCCAAAATCCGCCCCATTTCCAACCGCGTTTAGTGAATTCTTTTACGAGAAAAGAATTTGCTGCGATTGTTCCAACAACAGTTACATCATATTTTGACTCGACGGGAAAATATTTGCCCTTCTTGACCTGTGGATTAAGCTTCGGATTAATGTCAATTGCACGTCCGAAAGCATGTGATGACAATACCTTTGTTCCTGTTACAAAGCGATAGTTATAAGCTGATGTATTATTGTCATTCATTGAATGTACATCTGCCCAATTATAATGATTAATAGGAATTACTTTACCAATCGGAAATTTCTTTTCCTTGATAACTCTAAATATTTCTTTCAAGTCATTCGCCAAATCTTTGTGGATGAGAATTTGTCCGAGGTGAAGTTTTTCATCAAATGAAAAATATTCAACAGAAATTAAAGCAAGATTTTTCGTCACACTTTTAGGCACTTTACTTTCGAAGGTTATATCTTCAATTCTGTAGTTAGAATCTATAATGATTTCTTCCTGATTAAAGAAATTCAATCTATGAATAGTCGGGGTTTCAAATAGAATTAGACTTAAAATGACGAAAAAAAATATATTCATTTTACATTATAAAAGAATATTTCGGTTTTAATACTCACGCTGATATTTAGAGTTCTCTTGCAAATTAAATATATTTACGCACTCAAAAATAAAGGAAAAACATGAAGTATCTATTATTTGTTTTGCTTGTCGTTGGTTTCATTGGATGCAGTAAAAATGCAGATGTTGTTGAGTTAGCATCAGGTGTGAACTACACTAATGATTCTTTAGGAACCGGAAGGGAAGCAAAACTCGGTGATTTAGTTGCAGTTCACTTTCGGGCTTGGGTTATTAAAGATTCAACAAAAATATTTGAAGATTGGACAAAAGATACAACAAGATTAGTTTCTTCAATCGGAAGTTCAGTTGAATTCGGTCAGCCGATAAAATTCAAACTTGGTGATTCTGCATTCATCAAAGGAGTTGATGAAGCAATTGTTGGAATGAAATTAGGAGGCACACGTTCGATAATAATTCCTTCAAGCAAGGCATATGGCGAAATGGGGTATGGACCTATTCCTCCAAATTCAAGCTTAAAAGTTGTAATTAATCTAATTGATGTTAAGGATGCCATTATTGCCAAAGCTTGGGAAATTGATTCAACAAAAATTATTACGGCAAAAAGCGGTTTGCAGTATTTTATTCTTCAGCCCGGTACTGGCGAAAAAGCGGATTCAGCAGACTTGCTTACAGTTCATTACACAGGATTTTTAACAAATGGGAAAATTTTTGATAGTTCAGTCGAAAGAGATGAACCATTCAAATTTAGATTGAAGCTGCAGCCTGTAATCCCTGGTTGGGAAGAAGGTGTTAAGCTGGTTGGCAAAGGCGGAAAAATTAAATTATTTATTCCACCTGCATTGGGTTATGGCACAATGCCGATGGGAAGTATTCCGCCAAACTCCACATTGATTTTTGATGTTGATGTGATCGATATTCAAAAAATGTAAAATTTTTGTTTATTCACTTCGGACTGAAATTATTATCAAAACTATGACTGTCACTTCGACTCCGATTGGATCAGTAAAATGAGTCGTTTAATCGGGGGAGAAGTCTTTGTTTTGTAATTTAGTTTAGAGTTTTTACTGAATCTAACCAACTTGTCTCTTTCAAAGATAAAATTTCATTAAAGATAGTGCTTGTTGGTAATAACCGCTCCCGAAGAGATTAAGATGATTCATTACATGATAGAGTTTGTAAATGTTTTCTCTGAAATCGTAACCATCTTTTAAGCGATAGAATTCGTTGTAACTTTTATAAAATTCATTTGTGAAACCGCCGAAGATTTTGGTCATTGCAAGATCTGCTTCGCGGTTTCCATAATAAACAGCGGGATCTAAAAGACAAGCCCTACCATTTTCATCAACGATATAATTTCCCGCCCACAAGTCACCGTGAAGTAAACATGGTTTTTCATTCTCTGATCTAAGTATCAATTCAATTTTATTTTCAATCTGGTTGAAATATTTTCTAAACAGAGAATCAACATATCCATTCTTTTCTGCGAGCTTAAATTGAAAGAGTAATCTCTTATTGAAATAAAAATTTATCCAATTATTTTTCTCTTCGTCACTAGGCATATTTTTTTGGATCGTTGAACCAATGTAATTGTCTTCATAAAATCCGAATGAAGTTCCCTCAAATTTGTGCATCATTGCGAAGCTAATTCCAAAATCCTCATAGAAGTTTTTTGTTTTTGAATTTCCTTCGATACACTCTATTAAGATGAATTTTTCTCCAACCAATTTTACAACCGGAACTCGTATTGACTTACTTTTCGCAATTTCAGATAGACCATTTGCTTCTTTTGTAAACATATCTTTGGGAACGTCCGGATTGACCTTAAGAAAATATTTTTTACCGGAACTCAAACGAATAATTGAAGAATCACTTATGCAGCCGCCAGAAATTGATCTTACAGATTCAATCTTGTCATCAAGTCTCTGCTCGATATTATTTTTAACTTCTATTAGTATCATCATTCTTAAGTTTATGTAATAATGCTGTGCATGAATCTTCGAGGATATCTAGCACAACTTCAAATCCTTTTGAGCTTGAATAATAGGGATCAGGTACTTCATCAAAATCTTTTTTAGAATAGAAATCAATCATCTTGAATATTTTATTTTGAAATATTTTGCTTTTATCCAATGATTTTAAAGTGCTATAAATTTCATTGTCCATTGCTATAATAAGATCAAATTTTTCAAAGTCCTCGTACAAAAATGGTCTTGAAGTACCGGTTAAATCATATCCTCTTTTCACAGCGTGAGAAATCATTCTGGCATCATACGCTTCACCTTCATGATAATCCAGCAGTCCGGCAGAATCTATGTAAAATCTGTCTTCCATATTATCCATCTCAATATATTTTTTAAGAATTCCTTCGGCAGCAGGCGAACGACAGATATTACCAAGGCAAACGAATAATATTTTTTTCATATTTACATTAGTTAGAAAAATATTAAAAGAATATTTAATAGTTTTGATTAGTAAAAATAAAAGCTATACGAAAAAATGAACATGTTAAAAATAGTCATTTCAGTTTTGTTTATGATACTATTTTCTGATTCTGCTTTTGCTCAAGCGAAATATTCCAAACGGGAATTTAGAGGAGCTTGGGTTGCGACGGTCGCAAACATTGATTGGCCCACTTCAAAATCTTCTTCAAGCGAAAAACAAATTGCTGAATTGAAAGAAATGTTTGATAAGCTTAAAGATGCTGGAATAAATGCAATATTATTTCAGGTTAGAACTGAATGTGATGCTCTGTATAGCTCATCGTTTGAACCTTGGTCATACTGGTTAACAGGTAAACAGGGCAAAGCGCCAGAACCATTTTTTGATCCTCTTCAGATAGCAATTGAAGAAGCACACAACAGGGGAATGGAATTACATGCATGGCTTAATCCATATCGAGCTGTGAAAACTGTTGGGGAATATGAGGTGTCTGATTTTCATGTTTCAAAAGTTCACTCTGAGTGGATTCTAAATTTTGATAATTATAAAATGCTTGATCCGGGAATACCTGAGGTAAAAGAGTTTATTGCCACTCTAATTGAGGATGTAATAACTCACTATGATGTTGATGGAATTCATTTTGATGATTATTTCTATCCTTACTCTCCAAAAATATCAAACGAAGATTCTGTTTCTTATTTAAGATATGGTTCTGATTTTTCGAACATTGATGATTGGCGAAGGTGGAATATTAATTCAATGGTTGCAGACGTGAATGAGAAAATTCAGCAGATAAAACCTCATATTAAATTTGGTATCAGCCCTTTTGGTATTGTTGAAAATAAGTATGCGGGAACAAATGGATTTAATTCTTATTCGATACTTTACTGCGATCCTTTGACATGGATAAATGATAAAACTGTTGATTATGTCACACCACAAATATATTGGGAGATAGGTCATGACAAAGCAGATTATTCTTTATTACTGCCATGGTGGGCTTCTGTAGTTGAAGATAGACATTTATATATCGGACATTTTTCAAGCCGCTTTACAGCAAGAAGATATGATGGAAAAAAATCTGAAATGGGAGATCAATTAAGGTTTAATCGGCAGTATCCAAGCGTAGGTGGATCCGTTTATTTTAGTGCGAAGTCAGTATCAAATAATTATTCTGGATTTGCTGATACTTTGAAAAAGAGTTTTTATAAATACCCAGCATTGATACCATTAATGGACTGGAAAGATAATGTAAGACCAAATCCACCGCAGTCATTTTCAGTTGAGCAAAAAAAATACTTTAAACTAAATTGGGAGCCGCCTGTTGCTGCTTCAGATGGTGATACCGCTAAGTATTTTGTAATATATGCTTCATATTCAAACGAAGAAATTGATTTTAATGATCCAAGTAATATTATCGGTGTTATTTCGGGTAATGCTACTGAGTATAATCATTTTCCAAAGTTTGATTACGATGGACAAATTACCTTTGCTATTTCAGCTTTAGATAAGGTTCAGAACGAAAGCGTTAATAATCCAATTGTCATTATCAAGTAAGTTTTATTTAATTTAAAAAATTTTGGGGCATGTTTTTACAATAATGGACAATCAAGAATCTTTTTGTCCTCTATATCATACAATATAAAATAATTAGTTCGCATATTTCTTTATCAATGAATATATAATTGGCATTTCAATTGACAGGAGTTGAAAAATTTTAAGAGGTAAGAAATGAAAAAATTAATCTTTGCAGTTATTATAATATTATCTTCGAATTTAATTGCACAGCTTAACAATGCAAGCATAAAGCTGGGATATTTTAATCCTGCTGGCGCAAATGGCGGGTTCATTATTGGTTATGAAGGCGGCAAAATCATTGACGAACGATTACTTTTCGGATGGAGTATTGATTGGTTCCACGCAAATTATGTTGACAAGAAACTTGTTGGAGATTACAACCAAGTATATGGTTTTGGACAGATAAACGAATTAAGAGCTAAAACAAATCTTCATGAATTTCCACTCCTACTAAATTTTAGAGGTGAGTTTCCTGTTGCACCTTTAACTCGTGTTTATGCCGTTGGCGGCGTTGGTGTTGAATTTCTGCTTATAAATTATCGCACGTTTAATAATCCGGACAATGATGAGTTTAAAGCAGCATTTGATTTCAGTTGGAGAATTGGTGCAGGAATTTTGTACAGAATTGGAAGCCGTTCAGAAATATTTGGACAATTAGATTATCACTCTTCGATGCCGAGTTGGGAATATGAAGTGAATGACGGCACTGTGGGAAAGAAAATATTTGAAAGAAGTTTTGATATGAGCGGTATTATGGCGCGTGTTGGCTTAAGATTCTTTTACTGAAAGTATATACTCAGGCAATCTTCTTAAAATAACCTATTGATTACATCTTTCTCAACTGGTGAATCTTCCTTCAAATTGTTCGGAAGCATGCACTTGAGTTTTGAATTGAAAGGTTTTTAATCAACCCAGTCTGCAATAAAAATATTTGTATCACCTTGCTTCAAGTTAAATCTATTTGATGCAAAAACAAGTTTCTTTCCATCGCTGGTAAATATTGGAAATCCATCAAACGTTTCATTGAATGTAACCTGTTCCAATCCGGTACCATCAATATTTATTATAAATAAATCAAAATTGCGTCCGTCCTTACTCTTCATGTTAGAGGAAAATATTATTCTGTTACCATCGGGGTGAAAGAATGGAGCAAATGATGCTTTACCTGCATTTGTTACTTGCTTGATATTTTTTCCATCAAAGTCCATTACATAAATTTCCAAAATGGTAGGACGAAACATACCTTCCTTAGAAAGTTCTACATAATCTTCCAGTTCTTTGTCAGTTTTAGGACGACTTGCTCTAAAGCAAATTTTCTTACCATCATGAGAAAAAAATGCGCCACCATCGTATCCTTTTTCGAAGGTTAATCGGGTTTGTTTAGAGCCGTCCAAATTCATTGTAAACAGCTCTGGATCGCCATCTCTTGTAGATGTAAAAATTATTTTGTCACCCATCGGTGATACGGTCGCTTCGGCATCATAACCCGGTGCGTCGGTTAATCTTCGGACATTTGAACCATCAGCTTTTGCTAAATAAATATCGAACGAATCATACAACTTCCATACATAACCTCTAGTTCTATCTGGCGGAGGCGGACACTCTTTGTCAGTCAAATGTGTTGAAGCATAAATAATTGTTGAGTCTCCAGGTAAAAAGTAAGCGCATGTAGTTCTTCCGAGTCCGGTTGAAACCAATTTTTTATTAGTTCCATCAATGTTCATGGTGAAGATTTGATCACATTTCAAATTTCCAATTGTACTTTGGTATATTATTTTTTTTTGATCGAAAGATAAATATGCTTCTGCATTTTCGCCAATCATAGTTAGCATTTTAATATTTTTCAAATGCTTTTCACCTTCAATCCACAATGTATCTGAAGTGTGGAAACCCTGGCTTTGAATGCTTATAAAAAATGTAAGGTTAAACGCAATACATGCGAATATTTTTCTCATAATACTTCTTTAGTTAGTGTTAATAAAATAATAATCAAAAATTTTTAGAATTTATTCTGGTACATGAACAAGAAAATATTCTTTTGCTGTTTCTCCAATAGACTTTGCTTCCGACATTGTCATATGCATTTCATCAGGAGTATTGTCATCATGTCCTGCCTCAAGAATTGCCAAATCAGAGTTCTTTGCGTTTAGTACAAGCTCCTTACAATATGCAGTGTCACCGCCGTAGCAAATTTTCTTTCCATGGTACATAAATGTATAACCAACCGCAGGTACTTTTCTGGTTTTGACTCCATCATGTAAATATTCTTTATGAATAACTGGGAACGGTTTTATCAAAACAGATTTTCTTGTAAATGTTTTTTTGTTGTCTAATTCTTTTAGAGTTATATCATAGCCAATAGTTTTAGAATATACTTGTTTGAATGCGTTGAAAATACTTACAATCTCAACGCATCCTTTTGGAAAATAAATTGTTATGGGTGATTTTTTATTCATGACGCGAAGATATGTAAGTAATGACCACACTCCACCAACATGATCATGGTGTCCATGAGAAATAAAAATATCCGAAATTTCTAAAATACTCTTCGTTCCTATTTCCTTATTTAAGTCGCGTAGAATCCCATCGCCGGGATCAATAATAAAATAATGCTGTCCTGCTTTTAACAGAATTCCAGTTGCAATATTGGGGATTGAACAAAATATTTTAATTGAGAAATCATCTTTTTTCCAAATCAGCGGATATTTATTAGTGATTTTCATTAAATAATGGTTCGAATATTAATTTAATTTTTGTCGTAGTATTTGCACGTTTTAATATTCTTGCATCGAGCGAAAATATTAAATGAATAATTTTCAAATTTAAAGCCCTGTTGCTTGCACAAGTCTTGAGGAATTAACTCAAAATCCGGATTTGTAAATTCGACTATTCGTCCGCAATCCATACAAATCAAATGATCATGGCTTTGCCGCTTGTAGCTGCTTTCATAACGAGTCATGTTATCGCCAAAATTTCTTTTACTAAGAAGGTCACATTGTACGAGAAGTTCAAGCGTATTGTAAACAGTAGCGCGTGAAACTCGTGATCGCTTATTTTTCATAAGTACATAAAGATCATCGGCTCCGAAATGTCCATTGTAATCCAATGCTGAATCGAGAACTTCAAATCGCTCGGGAGTAATTCTGTTTTTACCTTTCTTCAGAAATTCTCTTAATATTTCTGCGGCTTGTTTGTGTTTCAAAATTTTATTTAACAATCATTTAATTAAAAGTAAAAATATATTTGATGCTAATTTATATCAAACCAATACATACATCTAATCTAAACCCAGCGCTCGCAATCCATTTACTGAAACAAAGGTTAAGATATATGCTGCGGCGGAGAAAATGATTATTTGCAGTAAAGGAATCCGCCAGCCGCCGGATTCTTTTTTAGATACAGCAATGGTTGAAATACATTGCATAGCAAAAATGAAATAAATAATTAATCCAATAATGGTTGAAGTCGTGAATAACTTTTGACCCGTCTCACCTATAGTAGCATTACGCATGGCACCAACGATTGATTTCTGTAATGTTGTTTCATCATCAGTAACTTTAAATATTAGTGCAAGCGAACTAACAAAAACTTCTCTTGCAGCAAAAGCAGCAATTAATGACACACCAATTCTCCAATCCATTCCAATCGGTGTCATTATTGGTTGAATAATTTTACCTAAGTCAGCCGCGTACGAAGTTGATAATCTTTCTGCCTTGGCTGCATTGACAATCTCTTCTTCAGTAAGTCCGGTTTTATCAAATGTTGGATTGACGTTGGGAAATGTTGTTAATAACCAAAGTATCAAAGAAAGTGCAAGAATAACTGGTCCAGCTTTTTTCAAGTAAGTTTTTGTACTTACAATAGTGTTATTCAGTACCACCTTAAGTTTCGGTGCACGATAAGCTGGAAGTTCCAATATAAATGATGAGTTATCATCTTCTTTAATTAACTTATTTTTCATCTTATTTATGATAGCTGCTATTATCACCGAGCTGTTTATACTAAATATGTAGATTGATGCAAGCAGAAATCCACCAAGCCAGGATTTATCCTGAGGAAGGATGAAAGCAATAAGTAAAGCATAGACAGGCAACCTTGCACTGCAGCTCATCAAAGGAATTATAAAAATCGTCAGCAATCTTTCTCTTCTGTTTGGAATTGTACGCGTTGATAAAATTGCAGGGATAGCACACGCAAAACCAGAGAGCATTGGGACAAAGGATTTTCCATTCAAACCTATTTTTGAAAGGGGTTTATCAATCAGCATAGCACCTCGAGCCAAGTAACCCGTATCCTCTAAAAGTCCGAGGATTAAGAATAAAATAATTATCTGTGGAACAAATACTAAAATTGATCCAGTTCCGCTGATAATTCCATTTGCAATTAAATCTCCGAACCATCCGTTCCCAAGTAATTTTAGTGATTCACTCGAAAGTAGTCCGAAAAAACTATCAACCAGATTGATAAGAGGTTCTGCTAGCCAAAAAATTGAAGTGAAAGTTGCGGTCATTACACCGAAGAATATTACTAATCCCCATACCTTATGAAGCATCAAACGATCAATTTTAAGTGTCCGTTGGTCAATTTTTCTGCATTCAATTTTACTTTTATGGTCAACAAGAATTCTGAGTTGTCTGTTAGCTCCGGATATGTTTGGTTGTTCAGAATTGTTTTCTAAAGTGACTAAAATTTCAGATTCAATTTTTTCAATCTTTTCAAAGGTCTCTAATAACTCAGTGGTTCCTGCATTGCATTGAGTAGTAAATGAATATAAAGAAAGATTTGAATACGATGCTGAAAAATAACTTTCGATCTTTGAGATAAGTTTGTCTACACCTTTTCCAGATCTCCCGTCAATTTTTACGACATCACAATCAAATATTATCCCGAGTTTTTTCTCATCAACATCAAATTTTTTTCTTTGTAGGATATCAACCATTGTTATGGCAATAATTATCTTAAAACCTGAGTCCTTTAACTGGTTGACTAATAACAAATGACGAGATAATTGGCTGGCGTCTACAGTCACAATAACTAAATCTGGTTTACCAAGCAGGGGATGAGAATAGAGAGAAGTGATTGATACTTCTTCATCGGGAGAATTAGGAACTAAACTTACAATTCCGGGTGAGTCTAAAAGATTTGCTTCAAAAGAATATTTCGCTTGAAGCTTTCCAATCGAATATTCAACTGTAGCACCTGGGTAATTAACAGTCTTATAATTATGTCCACTGAGGTAATTAAAAAGTGTAGTCTTACCCGAATTTGGCGGTCCAACTAAAGTTATGAGGGGAACATTGTTAGAAACAAAATGATTCATTCAACTTTTATGCAAGCAGCTTCATTTCGGCGTAATGCAATTACGGTCCCTCTAATTGAAAAAGCTAACGGGTCATTAAAAATTGATGAATTGATTAATTCAATTTCTTGTCCTGGAGTAAATCCAATTTCTAAAATTCTTCTTGAAGAGGGATGTGAGGAGTCAATATTTCTAATTATGACCTTTTCCCCAAATTTTAATTGCGATGCCGATTTCATTTTGTTTTGTACTTGCTATTCAGATTTAATCTACATAAACATAGCGATGATTTTTCATTCAAACAAGATTTTATTTTATCACTTTATAGGATTTTGTCTTGCTAATCAGTGTGGTGCAACATAAATTATAGTACTTGTTTCCCAAATTTGCGGGCATAAATCGTTGTTTAATGAATGGTTATTTAATTATTTTCAAAGGATTTTGATAGAGATATTTTAAGAAGTTTATATTTTTGATTCAAGGTTTCTCCCAAAGCATATAAAATAAGTCAATGAAAAAAAATGCTTCTTTACTGCAAATAATGTGATACCCAAAATAGAATTAAACTTTTTTTTATCATTCGATGTTGTTGTTAAAAAATTAATAGACCAGTATGAGAAAACAGAATAGAATACTAATTGTTGAAGATGAGAATATTGTCGGGATTGATTTAAAGCAGATGCTTACGAAATTGAACTACGATGTCCTTGGTATTGTCAGAACCGGTGAAGATGCTATCAAATTAGCACTTGAGAAAAAACCAGATTTAATTTTGATGGATATAATGTTGGATGGAAAGATTACTGGAATTGAAGCTGTTAAGAAAATTCGAGAGAAAATAGATGTGCCGGCTATTTACCTAACTGCTTATGCTGATGACAAAACAATAGAAGATGCGAAACTAACTGATCCATTCGGTTACATACTCAAACCTTACGATGAACGAAATCTGCATTCATCAATCGAAATGGCATTATACAAACACCAGCTAAATTTAAAATTGAAGGAAAATGAAGAACGTTATCGAACATTGGTTGAGTCGTCTCCTGTTGCAATAGGAATTCATTCAGAAGGAAAAGTGGTTTATGCGAATTCGGCTGCTGTAAAATTATTTGGTGCCGAAACGGATAAAGAACTAATCGGTAAACCAATCATGGACTTAGTGTATCCCAGTTTTAAAGATTTAGTTCAGGAAAGAGTGAAACGAGCAACTGTTCTTAAACAAAGACTAGAATCTATCGAAGAGAAATTTTTAAGGTTAGATGGAAAAGAAATTGATGTCGAGGTATCAGCCATTCCAACCGTATTTGAGGGAAAAGAAGCTGTCCAGGTCGTAATAAGAGATATAAGTGAAATCAAAAAAAAGGAACGAATTTATCAAGCAACTGTTAAAATTTTACAATCAGTGAATCTATCCACCACGCTTGATCAGCACTACAGTTACCTTCACAAAACTTTAATAGATTTTATCGAAGCCAAAAATGTTTGTTTTGCTTTTTATGATAAAACGACAGATTGTATTTCTTTTCCATATTTTAATGATGAATTTGAAGGAAAACCAAATACAAGAAAATATGGAAATGGATTAATTGAGTACACAATTAACTCTGCTAGAACTCAACTCTTAAGCCAAGAAGAAATTGAAGGTTTAATTAGTAAAAAATTGATTTCAACCAAAGAAAAACTTCCTAAAAAGTGGATGTCAGTCCCGCTTCCCCTTGATGATAATATAACGATGGTTATTGTAATTAAGGAGTATTTGAATGCAAATTATCTCAGTGAGAAGGAATTAGAATTAATCAGTTCTATAACTTTACCTCTTACACGCTCCATTGAACGGAAAATCTTGGAGGAGGAAAAGAAAGATACACTGCTGAAACTTGAGGAATTAAATCAGACTAAAGATAATTTCTTTTCTATAATCTCGCATGATCTTCGCAGCCCATTCGATTCAATTCTCGGGTTTACAGAAATTCTGAAAAATGAATTTGATGAATTAACTCCTGGGGAAATAAATCTTTATTTAGATTCTCTTCACCAATCAAGTCGTCATATTTACAGTCTTCTAAATAATCTCTTACAATATTCTCGATTTCAGCTTGGTAAATCGGAATTTCAACCGCGAACATTAAATTTGAAAGATATCGTAAATAAAAATATTAAAATTCTCAGTGGAATCGCACTTAAGAAGGAAATTACAATTAGTTCTTCAATTAGTGAGGAGATAAATATTTTTGCAGATGATGAAATGACAAATTCAATTATTTTAAATCTGCTTACTAATGCGACTAAATTTACTCCACGTGGCGGGGAAGTTAAAATTTTTGCGAATCGGAACCAGGACTTTGTTAAAGTTTCAATTCAAGATAATGGGATTGGAATGGAAGATATAACTCTTAAAAAGCTTTTCAGGTTGGATGCTAAAAAATCAACACCTGGAACTGAAAACGAAACAGGAACCGGGTTAGGACTTCTAATAGTCAAACAATTTATTGAAAAACATGGGGGAACGATTTCCGTTATCAGCCAAGCTTTTAAGGGAAGTACTTTTGCGTTTACTTTGCCTTTAGAGTCTAAATACATTTCAAATTCAAATAAAACGTGAATAATTCTGTTGCTCATTAAATTGGAAAAATCACTTTTATTGGAAAAATTCAAAGTATTTGCCTATTCTGAGTAAAATCACACCCTATTTTATATATCCTCTTTTCTTGACTTTTCTGCATATATTCTGCATATTTTGCCACCATGAAGAAGGATTTTATCCTTAAAACAAAAAGAGATAACATTTTAAGGATTTCGACTTATTTTTCAAATGATGATATTAAGAATCCTAGTCTTGTTTATGTTCATGGTTTTAAAGGATTTAAAGATTGGGGATTTATACCTTACTTAGGTGAATACTTTTCCAATCATGGATTTTTTGTTATTACGTTTAATTTTTCGCATAATGGAGTTGGTAAATCACTTTTAGAATTTGATGAACCAGATAATTTTGCGAAAAACACAATTTCTCTGGAAGTTGAAGAACTAAACGAAGTAATAGATTCATATTCAAACGGTTTTTTCGGTGAAAGAAAAAATCAAAAAATTGGAATCGTTGGGCATAGCAGAGGTGGTGCTATAACTTTATTAACTGCTTCAAAAAGAAGTGATGTTGATGCAGTTGTGGTTTGGGCTTCAATTTCAAGAATAGACCGTTATTCAGAAGATCAAAAAGTAAACTGGATAAAAAAGGGCTTTACCGAAGTTCTTAATAGCCGAACGAATCAAATGATGAAATTAGGTATTGAGTTGTTGAACGATATAGAAATGAATATGCATAGCATGCTAAATATTGAAAAGGCAGTAAAAAGTTTGAATAAGCCGCTTTTTATCTCTCATGGTGATCAAGATACATCGGTCTCGATTAGTGAATCAAAAGAAATTTATAGCTGGGCGAATAAATATGTAACAACTTATTTAGAAATTCCTGAAAAGGGTCATACTTTTGATATGGTCCATCCGTTTGCGGGAAGTAATTCCAACTTCGACTTTTTATTAGAGGAAACAAATTCATTTTTTCAAAAACATCTTAGATAGGAAATAAAATGTTATCAAAAGAACAAATTAGTCAAAGCAAATTTTGGCATGTAGTGCAAAGTCTTTCAAGTTCAAAAATTTTCTGGATTACTATATTTGCCATTTTGACTGCTGTTGCAGCTCAAATTGCTATACCGGCGAAACCAATTCCTTTCACATTGCAAACTTTAATGGTTTTACTCTCGGGTGCATTATTAGGTTCTCGAAACGGTGCTTATAGTCAGTTCCTCTATTTAGCAATGGGAATTATCGGATTACCTGTTTTTGCCCAAATTCCAGAAGCTCCATTAGGATTTGCAAGAATATTTGGTCCCACTGGTGGATATTTGTTAGCTTTTCCAATTGCAGCTTTTTTGGTGGGATTTTTAATTGAAAGAAGGAAAAACTACTGGTCAATAGTTGCATCAATGTTTATTGGAGAATTGATCGTCATTTTATTTGGAGTGTTTTATCTTTCAGCATTTTATACCAAAAATTTTGAAGAAGCATTAAAAGTTGGAGCTGCAATCTTTTCTGTTTGGATGGTTGTTAAAGTATTTATTGCGGCTACTATTTTTAAGGGATTATCAGGCATCTCTAAAAAGTAATACTGATTCACTGATGACGCTAAAAAATATTATATTCATCTTATTTTTTCTTGCGGCCATTTCATTTTTTATTTGGAGCTGTCGCAACTTGATTCGGTATATGCTTGTGGCTAAAAAGAAAGATGATAGGTTTGATAAAATAGGTGGAAGAATTAAAAGAGTTTTAACCATTGCTTTTGGACAATCAAAACTATTGAGAGACCCAATTGCCGGTTCCATTCATTTTATGATTTTCTGGGGATTCATGCTTTTTCTCTTTGCCGTTTTGGAGTCAATTTTGCAAGGGTTTTATTCTCATTTCTCATTTTCGTTTTTTGGACCACTTTATATCCCGATTGCTTTAGTTCAAGATGTATTTGGACTGTTGGTGATAGCTGCGATAGTTATATCTCTTTTACGTCGGTTTGTATTTAAAGTAAAGCGATTAGAAGTAGATAAAGAAGGAAAAATAGATGCAGTCATAATTTTAGTTTTGATAATGGTTGTTTGCATCTCAATGTTTGGGCAGAACATATCTCATGTAGCAAAACAAAATTTTATTCTTGAACCAAATGAATTAAGACCAATATCATCTGCATTGAGCGCTTCCTTTTTCGAGCTGAATTCAAATGCAAATACTCCATATGAAATTTTCTGGTGGATTCATATAGTAACAGTATTTGGTTTTATGAATTATCTTCCTTACTCGAAGCATCTTCATGTTCTAACTTCTATTCCTAATACTTTTTTGGCCGCTGTAGATTCTAAGAGAAACACCCTTCAACCGATTAATCTGGATGATGAAGATGCTGAATCATTTGGAAGTGCAGATATTGATCAGATGTCCTGGAAGCAAATTCTTGACAGTTACTCCTGCACCGAGTGTGGAAGATGCACAGCTGTTTGTCCTGCTGCAACTGTTGGTAAATCTCTTTCTCCAAGAAAAATCCTAGTTGATATTCGGAGAAGAACTACTGAAAAAGCACCATTGGTATTAGCTGGTACAACAGAAAATGAAGTTTTATCTAAAACTTTAGTTCATGATTATATTACAGACTCCGAATTATGGGCTTGTACTACTTGTAATGCTTGTGTTCAAGAATGCCCGGTGATGATTGAGCATGTTGATTCCATAGTTGACATGCGAAGAAATTTAGTTCTAAGTGAGTCGAATTTCCCAAGCAGTCTTAACAACGTTTTTAAAAGTATTGAGGCGAATTTTACTCCATGGGTTTTCAATCAAACAGATAGGGCTAACTGGGCGGAAGGAATGAATATCAAAACAATGGCAGAAGATCCAAAGGGTGAAATTTTATTTTGGGTTGGATGTGCTGGCTCTTTTGATAGTCGTTATCAGAAAGTTACTCAAGCATTTGCTAAGATAATGCAAAAAGCAAATGTTGATTTCAGAATTTTAGGAACAGAAGAAAAATGTAACGGCGATACCGCAAGACGGCTTGGTAATGAATATCTTGCTCAAATAATGATGAAAGAAAATATTGAAACATTGAATAAATATGATGTTAAGAAAATCGTAACTGCTTGTCCGCATTGCTTCCACTCATTGGGAAGGGAATACAAACAGTTTGGCGGTGATTATGAAGTTATTCATCATACACAGCTAATTGATCAATTAATCGGCTCGAAAAAAATTACGCTCAAAGGTAATCATAATTCTTCCAGAGTAACTTATCATGATTCTTGTTACATTGGAAGGTACAATGATGTGTATGAAGAACCTCGAAATACTTTAAATGACATTGCAAATATTGAATTGGTTGAAATGAAAAGGAACAAAAGCCGTGGATTTTGCTGCGGTGCAGGCGGAGGTAGAATGTTTCTTGAAGATGAAGAAGGTGGAAGAATCAATATTGAGCGTACAAAGGAAGCACTTGAAACTAAAGCTGATACTGTTGCATCGGCTTGTCCATTCTGTATGACTATGCTTACTGATGGTGTTAAATCATTTGATAAGACTCAAGAAGTTTCGGTAAAAGATATTGCGGAATTAGTTCTTGAAAACATTAATTAACTATCTCAAACACAAAAAAAAAGGAGTACTCACATGCAAAGATTCGAAGATCTAAAAAAGGCAGTTGAAGAACTGCACACAGATTTCGAGAAGTTCTTTATCAAAGGTCAAGCTGCTGCTGGTACAAGAGCTAGAAAAGGATTAAGCGATTTGCGACGTCTTGCTCAAGAAGTTCGTAAAGAAATCCAAATGGTAAAGGCAGAACGAAAAGGCCAAAAGCCATAATCATCTCGTTAATTTTAAGGGCTGATTAGTAAAATTTCGATTAGGAAACTACTAACAGCCCTTAATCATGTCTATGAAGATATTTCTTATAGCATTCTCGCTGTTCATTTTTACCTCATTTCGTAATTGTTTTACTTCTGAAGGTAAAGTAAACTCTTCGGCTCAGTCTGATTCAACGGTGACAATTATAATTTCTGCTGTTGGGGATATAATGTGTCATTCACCACAATTTGAATATGCGAAAGTTGGTAAAGATAGTTTTAATTTTAATCCCGTATTCCGATACGTTGCTCAATATCTATCAAAAAGTGATTTGACCTTTGGTAATTTTGAAACTGTTACGGCAGGTAAAGAGGCAAAGTATTCAGGTTATCCAATGTTTAATTCTCCTTCTGCCTTGCTTGAGGCACTTAAAAATGCGGGTTTCGATCTTCTAACAACTTCAAACAATCATTCACTTGATAGGGGAGAGATCGGAGTCAGAAAAACTATCAAGGAATTGACTGATAGGGGACTGAACTATAATGGAACTTTTCTTAGTGAAACCGATAGAGATTCTATTAGAATACTCAACATAAAAGGCATCTCAATTGCTTTTCTTGCATATAGTTACGGTACAAATGGTAATCCTATACCGAAGGGGAAATCTCACTTAATAAACCTAATTGATTTTGATTTGATTCGGCAGGATATTGAAAAAGCAAAGTCCTTAAAACCTGATTTAGTTCTGGTTCACTATCATTTTGGAGATGAATACCAACGCGAACCAAATGAATATCAAAAAGCTGTTGTTGACAGCACAATTAAAATGGGAGCAGATATAATTATAGGTGGTCATCCACACGTGCTTCAGCCGTTTCAATTTATTAAATCTGAACTAAGTGTTTTAGATTCAGTTTTTGTTGCTTATTCACTTGGCAATTTTATATCGAATCAGAGGAAAAGATATACAGATGCTGGAGGAATTGTTACGCTCACAATTACTAAAAATTTTTTCGACAGCACTCTTAAAATTTCTAATGTTGAATTTACTCCAACTTGGGTGTTTAAGGGAAATACTGGTAAAAAAAATGAATATATCATTTTACCATCAATCGCTTCATTATCGGATACAGTCCTTTCATTTCTAAATAAAGATGATTTTGAGAAGATAAAACAATCCATTAGTGACACGAAGGAAGTGCTTACCAAATACTCCCACCAAATCAATTTTAAATGATTATCAAGTTAATTTCCTTCAATTCTTGTAACTTTGCACAGTTTTTTTAGCATTTATACTTTGTATTAAAAATTAGTAATGAAATTTAAAAACGCTTCCGCTCTTTCATTAATTTTTTTAACCGTCTTTGTTGACTTACTTGGATTTGGAATCCTCATACCAATTCTACCAACCTTTGCAAAAAAAGAATTATTAGTTGACGAAACTGCAATTGGAATTGCAATCGCAATTTACTCGCTCACACAATTTTTCTTTAATCCCGTTTTTGGAAATCTATCAGATAAATACGGGCGAAAAAGGATTATTGTTATTTGTTTGTTCTTGAATGCAATTGGATACGTTTTATTTGCTTATACTCACAGCTATTTCATGCTTCTCACATCAAGAATAATTGCAGGAATTGGAGGAAGCAGCATTGGTGTAGCTCAAGCTTATATTGCTGATGTAACTACTCAAGAAAATCGTGCAAAAGGAATGGGAATGATTGGAGCAGCATTTGGACTAGGATTTGTTTTTGGACCACTCATCGGCGGATTGCTTTCAAAATATGGATATTTTATTACAGGAATGGCAAGTGCTCTTTTTTCATTACTTGCATTCGTACTTACTATTTTTTTTCTGCCGGAACCCAAACGAGATGAATCAAAAAGTATTGTCAGATCAAGGAAATTGCTGGACATATCTTCCTTCAAAGTTATTTTAGCAAAGCCTGAATTATCCTTATTAGTGATTTTGTTTTTCATTCTTACCTTTTCAGTTGCCAACATTTATGGTACCTTTGCTTTGTTAGGATTCAAAATCTATCATTTTACTGACACACAGAACGGTTATCTGTATATGATTCTTGGACTTTCATCTGCGGCAGTTCAAGGATTTATATTAGCGCGAATAGCAAAATATTTTTCAAAGGGTAAGCTAATTTCAATCGGTGCTTTCTGCATGATGATTGGTTTGGGTTTAATTCCTTACGGCGGGAGCTTTTTAAGTCTAACCATTATTTGTATAATACTTTCTTTAGGTACGGGTTCTCTGCAGCCAACGTTATTAAGTTTAATTTCTGAAGTTACATCAGAAACAGAGCAAGGACTTATCCTTGGATTAAATCAATCGCTATCTGCATTTGCAAGAGTTTTAGGTCCGCTTTGGGGTGGTTTTGCATTCGAATATTTGGGATATCCTTTCCCATTTTTAACCGGTTCATTTTTTAGTTTATTGATTTTAGTTTTAAGCGTAGTTTATCTTCCGAAGATTTTAAAACAATTAAATACAAACTAACAGAAAAAAAGTGTTTTCAGTTGGTAAAATTAATATTAAGAACGCAATACTTCTTGCACCTATGGAAGATGTTACAGATTTGGCTTTTCGCTTAATCTGTAAAAAGCTTGGTGCAGATGTAGTTTATACCGAGTTTGTTAACTCCGAAGGATTAGTTCGCTCATCAGAAAAAACGCATGCAAAGTTGAAAATAAGTGATGATGAACGTCCGGTCGGAATTCAAATTTATGGTGGTAATATTGAATCAATGATTGGCGGAGCAAAAATTGCGGAGGCAGAAAATCCGGAACTTATAGATATTAATGCTGGATGCTGGGTTAAAGATGTTGTGAATTGTGGAGCGGGTTCGGCATTGTTAAAAGATCCCCCATACTTGCAAAAACTTGTTAAAGAAGTTGTTGATGCGGTTTCTATTGCTGTTACTGTTAAAACTCGATTGGGATGGGATGAAAACAATATTCAAATTTTAGAGGTGGCTAAACGTATCGAAGATGCTGGAGCAAAAGCGTTAACAATTCATTGCAGGACTCGAAGTATGGGTAACAGAGGTGAGGTTGATTGGTCGTGGATTTCTAAAGTAAAAAATGTTGTTAGTATTCCTGTTATTTTAAATGGCAACGTTTTAACCGCTCAAGATGTCAAAAATGCATTTGATGAAACCGGTGCTGACGGAATAATGATTGCTCGTGGAGCAATTGGTAACCCGTGGATTTTCCGAGAAGCTAAAGAATTACTTTCAGTTGGATCACTTACATCTACGGTTGATATGCATGAAAGAATCAAAATTTGCTTGGAACACTTGAACCTATCAGTTAAAATGAAGGGTGAAAGAAGAGCCGTAATTGAACATAGAAAGTTTTATTCGGGATACCTTAAAGGATTGCACAATGCTTCTAAAGTACGTTCTGAGTTAATAATCAAAAAAAATCATAACGAAGTTGAAGATGTTCTATCTAACTTTCTCGAAAAATCATTAATTAAAAATATTAATTGAAAATCATTTGATTCAGATCTCAATAAAAAAAATTGCCCGGATAATTTCAACGATTTTCATTCCTCCAACATTCACCTTGATCTCACTGGTTTATCTCGCTATTAAATTTGAATCTCAAACATTTGGAAAGTTCATAACAATTGTGACAGCTATACTATTTGGATTTATACTGCAACTTGCTTCTTTTTTTTATTTTTATAAACGAGGATTGATTGCAGATGTCGATGCTAAGATTCGACAGGAAAGAACACTTCCTTACTTAGTTTCAATTATGATTTTTATTTCAGGGTTAATTTTACTTTTGGGCTTAGGAGTAAGTAAGATTTCAATCGCTTTTTGGTTTTGCTATATTTCAAATGCTGTTTTAGTAATATTCATAAATAAATATTTTAAGATTAGTATTCATATGATGGGAGCAGCCGGTCCACTAGCGTTGTTTAGCTTTGTCTTAGGATATATTGCAATGATTTTTCTACCTTTATTACTTATTATCGGGTGGTCGCGAATTAAGTTGGAAGTGCATTCTCTAACTGAAATAATTATAGGAGCACTATTTGGTTTCATCTCAGTGTATTTTCAATTGAACCTATTATTGAATTGACATTTAATAATCTCAAAACAGATTACCATGATAACACCAATTAGCTCAAGTATTTCTTTAATTGTTGTGAATTTATGGCAAATTTTCCTTTTCCCTAATTTATTCTTAAGGATTAATTATGATTTCGCTTGTTGAAGAAAATGATATTGCAATTCTTAGACTTAATCGTCCCGAGAAACGAAATGCACTCCATCCAAATATGGTTAACCAAATTAGTGATGCAATTGCAAAAATTTCTGCAGATAAAAGAACTAAAGCTTTGATAATCACAGGAGAGGGGAGTTCATTTTGTGCAGGAGCAGACCTTGAGTATTTAAGTTCAATGCAAAATTATTCCTCAATTGAAAATGAAAAGGATTCAGAGAATTTAGCAGAAATGTTTTTAAGCATTTACAAACTGCCGATTCCAACAATTGCAGCTGTGAATGGTCCGGCAATTGCAGGCGGCTGCGGTTTGGCTTCTGTGTGTGATTTTATTGTAGCTGATACCGAAAGAGCCAAGTTTGGTTACACGGAAGTTAAAATTGGATTTATTCCAGCTATCATTTCTATTTTCTTAATAAGAAAAATCGGATATGAAAATGCAAAAAAACTATTTTTGACTGGAGATTTGTTGACTGCTAAAGCAGCATGTGAAAAAGGGTTGGTTGATGAAATTTCAAATAAGGTTTTAGAAGATTCAATTTTATTTGCCAAAAAAGTGATTTCTAATTCACTTTCAAGTTACACCGTTATAAAATCGATGATGAATGATATTAGCTCGATGAGTGTTAATGATGCTGTAAATTATTGTATTCAGTTAAATACCCTTAGCCGTTCCACAGAAGATTTCAAAGAAGGCATAAAAAAATTTCTTAATAAATCACATTAATAAATGAAAACTGATTTAAAGCAATACATCAGAAATGTACCTGACTTTCCAAAGAAAGGAATTGTATTTAGGGACATCACTACACTCTTAAAAGATCCCATTGCACTCAAAGAGACGATTGAGCATCTTTATGAATCAACTAAAGGATTGAAGATTGACAAAGTTGTTGGAATCGAATCTCGTGGTTTCATGTTTGGAGCGATGCTTGCAGAAAAGTTAAACGTTGGATTTGTAACTCTTCGCAAGCCCGGAAAACTTCCCGCTGAAACTGAAAAAGAGTTTTATGATTTGGAATATGGAAAAGATTCAATTGAAATACATAAAGATGCAATTTCAAAAGGAGAAAGAGTTTTAGTCCATGATGATCTTTTAGCAACAGGTGGAACAGCTAAAGCGGCAATCAATTTAGTCGAGAAACTTGGCGGGCAAGTAGTGCAAGTTTTATTTTTGATTGAGTTATCATTTCTTAACGGCAGAGAAAAATTGAAAGGGTATAACGTAAAATCACTTGTAAATTATGCGAGCGAGTAGATTTTAGATATACTAGATTTTTAGTACGAATTTGATAATTGAAATCTGGTATAATCATCACTATAAATATGGCGGTAGATTTTCTTTAATACTTGAAACGATTATGCTGGAATTACCGAAGGATAATCTCCCACCTAAAAATCAGTCGTAAAAATTTACCTTATTTCACTTCATTCAAATTCCTAAGTTTTTGGCACAAATTTTATTTCAACTTATTTCTTGATATTAAATTTTTAATTCTCTAATTTTTCGACGAAATAATAACAATTTGGAGGTTTCTTATAGATTTTTTTACAGTTTGAACATTTTCATTTTTATCAATCAAAAATATCAACAAGCGTAAAAAAATAGGTCTATTTAGGGAATTCTTCCAAATTCTTGCGGCATTAGTATTTCTTTTCTATGCGGTAACAAATTTTGGCTTTTTCTCTCACTACCATTCCCAGGTAAATAAGGAACTTTGGATTGATGCACTTTTGCAGCTCAACAGTTCACCAAAAACCAATCTCACTTCTCAAACCAATCATTCAGAGCAAAGTTACTCTCAACTTCCTGTGGAAAACAGTAAACTGGATTTTCTTATCCCTCTCGATGATACAAGTAAAGTTAAAGGGAGATTCGAAGATAATTTTGGCGGGCAAGTTGAGGATAAGATTGAAACCAAATTAGATGATATGCTTGGTCTTTCGGATACTAATAAGATAATCTCAGATTCACTTTTAACTCTTGTAGATACTGTGAAAGTTGATTCTGCAGCGCTCGATTCAACTGCTCGAATGAAATACTTTAAATATCAACGAGAGGATAAACCTTATGTTGAATTAAAGAAGAAAAAACCCTCCAAATTTTTTGCCTATCCTGATCAAAGATTTGTAACACGAACAATTCAAATTGATTCAACCGGACAATACGTCGAAGTCGTCGAAAAAATAGCTGGTCAAAAAACAAAGCTGATTTTAAGAATGACTATTGATGATTACATTCAAATGCGGCTTGGCTTGCGTGAGCGTGAAATCTGGGAAGGGCTTGGTTATGCATATGAATTGAAGGAAACTAAGAAGGAATTAGGAGAACTTATTAGAGATATAACAAATCTCGAAATTCCTCTCCCAAGCGTTGGTGTGTTAAGTATTTTTGGTGAGCCAAAAATTAGTTTAAGAATTGGCGGAGCTGTAGATATTCACGGTGCATGGCGGAATGAAACGACAGAAGGTGTTACTGCTTCACGACTCGGCAACACAAGAAATGAACCTGACTTCAAACAGCAGGTGCAAATAAATGTAAGCGGAACTATTGGAGATAAGCTTAACATAGTTGCTGATTGGAATACCGAACGAACTTTTGAGTATGAAAACCAGCTTAAGATTAAATACACCGGGTATGAAGATGAAATTGTCCAGAGTGTTGAAGCGGGAAATGTTTCACTTCAGACTTCTCCTTTAGTTGGCGGCAGCGAAGCGCTATTCGGCGTGAAAGCAAATTTCAAAATTGGACCGTTGTCACTTACAACTTTAGCAAGCCAGAAAAAAGGTGAAGTGAAAGAGGTCTCGGTATCAGGTGGCACAACTTCACAAACTTTTGAGAAGCGGGCTTATGATTATTCAACCAACCACTATTTTGTTGATACTATTTACTCCAGTCAGAATCCAGATTTAAATTTATTCCAAAAATATTATGATAATGCAACTCCTCAAGTTGATTCTCGTTACTTGATTAAAGACATTGAAGTTTGGAAATCCATACAGACAGTTGGTAAAGACCCCGCAAAAGAAAGATTAGCAAATGCTTTTATTGATTTACAACCGAGATTTGCCGGTGTGCCGTATGATACAACTCTTAGAGGAGATATTCTGCCAACTCCAGGTATAAGCGAATCGGGGAGATTTCGTTTATTGACAAAAGGAGATGATTATAATTTAAATGAATATATCGGATTCCTGACATTCAACACGCAAATTAATAATGATGATATAATTGCAGTAGCATACCGTGTTGAGAATTTACCTGGTGCTCAAGATGATGGTTTCTATGGTGAATTCATCAGCTCAGCAACTACTGATTCGCAAAAATTAATTTTGAAATTAATTAAGCCTGCAAATCTGCAGCCAGGCGGTAACTTTACACAAGCATGGGACCTTCAATTAAAAAATATTTATCCCGTTGGTGGTAGAAACATTAAAAAAGATGGATTTGAATTTCAAATTAAGTATGAAATTCCAGGGCAAGAGCCTGTTGTTGAACTGCCAGGAACACAAGGAAATGTTCGATTATTGAATGCATTTGGTTTGGATAATTATGATGCTGCAGATCAACCAAATCCTGATAATATTTTCGATTGGCGTACTAATCTTACCATCATTCCGCAAACGGGTGAGATTATTTTTCCCGTGCTTGAACCCTTTGGTAGAAATATTCCCAATAGTGAACCAAGGAAATTGCTTGATGCTGATTCTTTAAAATTTCAAGATGTGTATACTAAAACTAAAACTTTTGCCCAGCAGCAGAAAGTTAAGGATAAGTGGATACTTACGGGTAAATATTCTGGTGAAGCAAGTGCAGTTTATCAATTGGGATTTAATGTAGTTGAAAATTCTGTCAGAGTTAGATTAAGCGGAAGAGAGTTAACTCCGGGGATTGACTATATAGTTGATTACAATATGGGGCAGTTAACCGTTCGAAACGATGCAGCACTTGTTCCCGGTGCAGATTTAAAGATAACGTATGAACAAAATGATCTATTCCAGCTTGCATCAAAAACATTGTTGGGTGCAAGAGGAATATTTGATTTTTCTCAAAAGACAAAACTTGGTTTTTCTGTTTTGAATCTTAATCAGCAAACTTTAAGTGATAAAGTTAGAATTGGTGAAGAACCATTAAGCAATACAATTTATGGTGTTGATTTTAGTACAAGCGGCGACCTACCATTTTTAACAAAGCTGCTGGATAAAGTTATTTCAACAAAGCAAATGTCTGGTTTTAATTTTCAGGGTGAGTTCGCTTACATTAATCCTGATCCCAACACGAAAAAAAGCACAATCACTTCAGACAAGCAAAAGAGCATTGCATACATAGACGATTTTGAAGGTGCTAAGAGAATTATACCTGTTGGAGTTTCATATACGGCTTGGAAAGATCTTAGTCCGCCCGAACAGCTACCTACTTCGCCCGCTTTACCTGATACCTCATTGATGAATTATAAAGCAAAAAGTTTTTGGTTCACCGCGACTCCTTCAAATGTTCGTGTTCAAGATATTTGGGGAAGTCGTAAGCGGGTTGCTAAACAGGATGACAACGTTACCGTAATGGATTATGTATTTCTACCCGACACGCAAGGAACTTATAACTACACACCCACGTTGCAAGACCGAAATAAGAATTGGGGTGGAATAATGAAACTGCTTTCTTCAACCGCAAGCAATCTTGTTGAAGAAAATGTTGAGTTTATTGAATTTTGGTTGAAGGTCGAGAATGCTCCGTTAAATTCTAAGGTGTATATAGATCTTGGAAGAATAAGCGAGGATGTAATTCCTAACCGAAAACTTGATACTGAAGACAAGGACGGCAACGATGCAATTGATGTTGACGGTAAGGAAGATACCGGAATTGATGGATTAACGGATGAGGAAGAGAGAGCAAGGTTTGGCAGCACATTATCGGATCCAAGCGGTGATAATTTTTCTTTTACAAAAACCGGCGGCTCAACCGTATTGTTCGATTATTATAATATTAACGGTACGCAGGGAAATGCTATCCTGAGTGATATTGGACGACTTCCCGATACAGAAGACTTGAATAGAAATGGTAACATCAACCTGATTAACAGTTTCTACAGATATGAAATACCACTCGATACAAGTGCACAAACAAATAAATTTATTGCGGGAGGTGGTGATAATGCCGGCTGGTACTTGTATCGCATTCCTTTAAAAGATACTCTGACAAAAATCGGTGAACCAAGTTTTACAACTGTTGAAACGATTAGATTTTTTGTTACTGGAAGCGATCAAATGGTACACCTGCGATTTGCGGAGTTCAATCTTGTCGGAAGCCAATGGCAGCGGCTATTGCCGCAAGATACAGTTCTTTCAGTTTCTGTAATTAGTTATGAAGATAATCCGAATTATGAAATTCCACCTGGAGTAATTCAAGAAAGGGATAGAACAAAACCTGATGAGCAGGTTTTCAGAAATGAGCAGTCTCTAAATTTAATCATTCAAAATCTTGCTGATGGCGAATCACGGGAAGCTGTAAGATATTTGTACCGCCCTCTCGATGTTTTCAATTATTCGGAAATGAAATTGTTCATTCACGGTGATAATAATTATGGACCGGGTTCAGTATCTTCTCTTGATGTAGATTACAATGCTGAAGTTTATTTTAGATTCGGCAGTGATTCAAACAACTTTTATGAATACCGCCAGCCGGTTCGCCCTGGTTGGAATGAAATCAGTATTCTTTTTGCAGAATTGACCTCAATAAAACAAGCAAGAGATTCTGTTTCTCAAACAGTTAGGGATCCGGTTCCTGGACTTTCAGGGCATTTTTATCTAATTAAAGGAAACCCAACCCTTACGGCTGTAAAATTTTTAACCGTTGGTATTTATAATACAACCAATCCAAATTCAGTTGGAAATATTTCAGGTGAAGTGTGGGTAAATGAACTTAGAGTGATTGGTGCACAGGATAAATCGGGTTGGGCGTACAGTTTTTCAACTTCATTGCGAATGGCGGATATTCTTTCTGTTAATTTTAATTTAAGTCATACAGATCCATACTTTCATCGGCTTGCAGATAGATTCGGTTCGCGAGTTGAATCAAGGAACTGGGCGGTATCTGCTGATTTGGATGTCTTAAAATTGCTGCCGATAAATCTACCGGAAAGTAATTTAAAACTAAATTATTCTCATTCAGAGTCAATTGGTAAACCGCTTTATTTACCAGGAACTGATGTTGAAGTTGAGAGGGCAGCGGAGCAGTTAAGAGAAAGTAGAAATGATTCTTCAAGAACAACAACCAAAACTCCTGAACAATTGATTTCTGAATCTCAAACTCTGAATGTTTCAGATTCATGGACTGTATCCAACATCAAGATAAAAATTCCAACTCAGTTGTGGTTTATTAGAGATTCATTCAATTCTATTACAATGGGTTTCAACTATAACAAAACGTTTAGCAGAAGTCCTAATGTGCTTAGTAATAAAAGCTGGATTTGGAATTATAATTTAAACTATGGATTAAATCTCAGTCCGGATTATTTCTTTTATCCTGCTAACATTCCTTTAATCGGTTCAATTCTTTCTCTACTTGTCGATTATCGAAATGTTAAGATTTACTATACACCACAAAATTTTACATTTAATCTTACGGCAAAACGAAATAGAAATGTAAATGTTTCGCGTCCTCAAAATAATATTGATGCTCAAGAAATAGTATCCCGCGATTTTACAACTTCACGTGGATTTAACTTTGCATGGAAAATAACAGAAGGCGGATTGCTCAATCTAAGTACTAGTTATAATTTAAATATTAGTTCAACTTTAGCTTTCTTAGAGATTGATGAATTCGGCAGACAAAGATCTGAAGGTGCAATTTGGGGTGAAATATTTTCAGGTAAATTTTTCGGAAAGGATTATCAGTATCAGCAATCGTTTGATCTCAGAACTTCACCCAAATTGCCGTCATTATGGGATATAAATAAATTTTTTACAGTTTCTGCTGGTTATTCGGCAAGTTATCAGTGGAATAACGATTTCAGGCAGTCGGTTTTAGGAAGAGGAGCAGGATTCGCAAGCAAAGTAAGCACAACTCTTACATTAAAATTAAAAGCACTTATGCAGCCGCTTTTCGAGGAAACACTGGATGATAAAACTCAACCTACGACAACAACCACAACTCCGAACCGAACACGAGGCAGAGAGAGAGTTGTTGAAGATGAAACCAAAAAAGATCAACCGCCTGATGAAGAAAATAAGTTTAAATCCGATTCACTTCATACCATGATTTCTGACTCTACGATGGTTGAAGATTCTTTAATTGATGGTAAACCGAAAAAATCAGTTCTTGTCAGTGCTTATCAGTTCTTAAAAACTTTTACAAGAGTAGTTCTATTTGATTACGAGACAATTAATTTTAGTTTCTCCAGCGATAACAATTTATCAAAAAGCGGAATTGCTGGAAGCGGAACAGGATTTTATAACTTCTGGGGAGTTTTATTTAACGCAAATAATGGTCCATCACGCAGTTTTATGTTAGGATTAAGCGATGATGTTGGTCCACGCGCACCAAATGGAAATTTGCAAGATGTATATTCACAAAGAAATAGTTTAGACTTTAAAACATCACGCCCGCTTTGGGAAGGTGCTAGAATAGATTTAAATTGGAAAGTAGGTTGGGCAACAAATAAAAGCAGTAATCTTATCTCCGATGAAACAGGCAGAACCACTGTTAGTAACGTTACTTCATCAGGAACAATTGACAGATCATTTTTATACTTTCCGCCAAAGTTATTTCTAAGCATATTCAAGAGTGGTATAAAGCAAGTAAATGAATTGTACGATCCTAATTCACCAAATCCAAGAGACAATTTATCAGCAGCATTTGTTGATGGATTCGAAAGCTTTCCACTTTTTGCCAAGATTGGTTTCTTGAAAGATTTTGTAAAATACGTCCCTCGCCCAAATTGGAGATTATCGTGGGACGGATTAGAATCATTTTTCTTGTTTAAGAGCTTTGCAAAACGAGTAAGCTTAACTCACGAATATAAATCCGGCTATACGGAAGGTTGGAAATTAACTCCAGACGGAAATACGGAAACTGTAAGTCAAAGAATTGATTATGCATTTGCGCCTTTAGCAGGATTAAATTTTACCTTCGCTGATCTTTGGGGCGGAAATTTAATAAGCAGCTTTAAATATTCAACAAGAGTGAGTTATGATTTGGGAAGTTCAACTCGAAATATTACAGAAACATTTTCTAAAGATGTTGGAATTACTGCAGGGTACTCCAAAAGTGGATTTGAATTACCGTTGTTTGGAATTTCATTAAAGAATGACATTGAGTTCAGTTTTTCTTACAATAATACAAAAAACTCAACAGTGATATATGATATGACTGATTTCGTTGAAGATGGCGTACCGAAAGATGGAACAATTAGAATCACATTAGAACCAAGAATAAAATATACAATCAGTTCAAAAGTGACTTTATCTATTTTCTATCGTAGATCGTCAGTTGAACCTGAAGGAGCCGCTAGAATTCCGCCTACCACAACTAATGAAGCGGGATTAGATGTTCATATTTCGATTCAATAAATAATTTCTAAGGCATTATTACTTGGATTTTATTTATGAAGTTTCCTAACTAATATTTTTCACCAATAAAAAAAAGAATATAATGATTAAACAGAATAGAATTTTGTGGGTTGATGACGAAATTGAACTTTTACGTTCGCATATTATTTTTCTGTCAGAAAAGGGATTTATTGTTGACACTGCAACTAATGGTGAAGATGCAGTTTCTTCAGTCAAAGAAAAAGATTACGATCTAATTTTTCTTGATGAAATGATGGCGGGTATGGGCGGCTTGGAAACACTTGCACAAATCAAAGATCATAATCCTAACATACCTGTAGTTATGGTAACGAAAAATGAAGAAGAAAGCTTAATGAATGAAGCAATTGGCTTTAAGATTTCCGACTATCTGACTAAACCGGTTAATCCAAGTCAGGTATTATTAGTTTGCAAAAAAATTCTTGAAGGAAAAAAAATAACTGGTGAATTTGCTGCAAAAGATTATCTTCAGGACTTCAGGCAAATTTCCCAGGCAATGTTGCAAAACTTAAATTCTGATGAATGGATTGAAATTTATTTAAAACTTGTTAATTGGGATCTTGGGCTTGATCTTCATCCTGAGATCGGTTTGCGCCAAACCTTTACTGATCAAAAGCGGGAAGCGAATAAAGAATTTTCAAAATTTGTGGAGAATAATTATCGCAATTGGATAAATTCAGATTCGAATTACGATAGACCAACTTTAACAGTTGATGTATTGAGCGAATATTTGGTTGATCAAATTAAAAATTACGATAATGTTTTTTTCTTTGTACTTGATTGCCTTCGCTTAGATCAGTGGCTGGTTATGGAAAAGCACTTGACGGATTATTTTAAGATAGATAAAAGCTACTATTACTCCATTTTACCAACTTCAACTCCATATGCGCGTAATTCTCTTTTCGGAGGATTGTACCCTTCAGAAATAGAAAAATATTATCCGCAGTTATGGCAAAGCGGAGATGATGATGAGAATAGTATGAATAAGTATGAAAAAGAATTACTCCAATTATTTTTAGATAGGAAAAGAATTAAACTAAAAAATGATTTGAAGTACATTAAAATAATTGACCCTGAAGTCGGACGAAATTTCGAGCAAAATATATTATCGTATCAAAACACACATCTCACTGCGATTGTGGTTAATTTTTTAGATATGATTGCTCATGGAAGATCAGACTCGGATATTTTGAAAGAAATTGCTCCTGATGAATCAGCATACCGATCTTTAACAAATAGCTGGTTTACACATTCATCGTTATTATCAACTTTAAAATCTATCTCTTCACTAAAGAACTCAAGAATAGTAATTACAACAGATCATGGAAGTATACGAGCTTTACGCGGTGCAAAAGTTCTAGGTGATAGAGAAGCCTCGTCAAACTTACGATTTAAGTACGGAAGAAATCTCAAAGTTGATGATAAGCATGCCATTTATATTAAAAATGCTGTTGACTTCAAACTTCCTAAGCGTGGTGTAACGATCAATTACATTATTGCAAAGGAAGATTATTATTTTGTTTACCCAACTGAGTATCACAAATATTTAACTCACTACAAAGATACTTTTCAGCATGGTGGAATATCACTTGATGAAATTTTACTTCCCGTGATAACAATGGAACCTAAGTAAAATGGTATTTCCATTTCAAGTAATAGTTTCATCTGAAAGCGAAACTGAAAATATTGCTAAAGCATTTTCTAGAGAACTAAAAGGCGGCGAAGTTATCGTCCTCATAGGAGAACTCGGTGCTGGTAAAACTTTTTTTGTTAAAAAAACACTCGAAAATTTTAACATCAATTGGGTTAACAGCCCATCCTTTGCAATCGCGAACGAATATGATAATTCGTTTAAATTTATTCACATTGATTTTTATCGTTTAAAGACCGCAAGAGAACTTTATGATATCGGATTCGATGATTATCTTAATAATGACAGTTCAATAATTTTCATTGAGTGGGGGAACTTATTTCCCCAGGTTTTACCGCTTAAGAGGATCGAAATAAAAATTAAAATGAATTCTAATAACACCAGAGAAATTATTATCACTAAATATGCTTGATAAAACTCCCATATTGGCAATTGAAACATCACAAAGCTGCTGCGGTGCATGTGTGTATTTTGATGACAGCAAATTCTTTGAGATGAATATAAAGCATAAAAATTCTCATGCAGAGAAAATTTATGAAATAATAGATACAGTAATTAACTCATCGAACATTTCTTTTAAAGAAATTGGAGTGGTAGCTGTATCTTCGGGACCTGGGTCATTCACAGGATTGCGAATCGGAATGTCTGCAGCAAAAGGAATAGCTTTTGGAGCATCACTTCCAATCATTGCTGTTCCAACTTTTGAAGCGTTTGCTTTTCAAATTGCTAACACTTTAAAGGATGATACTGAATTTATAATTGCTAATAAAGTTAATTCAGATGAGGTATATTTTGCTCAGTTTAAAGTTAAAGACAATAATTATATATTTACACGGGATTTGCAGATTCTAAAAGCATCTGATCGAATCAGCTTTGAGGATGATTGTCCGGTTTATGGCAATGCATCATTTAATTTTAAAATTCGTAATCAAATAAAATCTATTACCAGTCCCAAAACAGAATATGTTGCAAAATGGGCTAAACATTTTGGTGAGGATAAATTGAAATACGATTTTGATTATTTAGAACCTAACTATTTAAAGAACTTTGTTGTAAAGGAGAAAACATTATGATTAAAAAGATTCTAATTTCCTCACTTGTCGTTGTAAGCATTTCATTCTCTCAAATAGTAGGACCTAAAGCAACGGTTCAGATAACTGATTATGATTTTGGTAACATTGAACAAGGGCAGGTTGTTGATCATAATTATGTACTTACGAATACAGGCGGTGATTTGTTGAAGATAACAGACGTTCGTGCCTCATGCGGTTGTACTGCAGCAAAACCTGAACAATCAGAATTGAAACCGGGGGAATCAACTCAAATAATGGTTTCGTTCAATTCAACCGGCAGATTAGGTTCACAGCAGAAGTATGTTTACGTTGTAACCAATGATCCATCGAATTCTGAAATTAAGTTAAAATTATCAGGAAATATTTTATCTCCCGGAAGTTCACTTAAGGAAGAAAATCTTCCTAAAATTTTCTTTCCCGAAACACAACATGATTTTGGAACCGTTGCTGAAGGAGAAACTGTAACTTATACCTTTAAATTTGTCAATAAAGGTAAAGCAACACTTGATATTAAAGACATAAAAACTTCTTGCGGCTGTACGGCTGCGTTGGTTAGCAGCAAACAAATTGCTTCCGGCAAAGAAGGTACATTGAAGATTGATCTTGATACTAAAAATAGACAGGGTAGAATGAGTCGAACAATCACTGTAACTTCAAATGATCCTGAAGAACCTAATAAAGTTCTTACCATTTACGCAGAAGTGACTAAAGCGAGCAAATAATGGCCTGGTTTAAAAGGTCCAAAGAAAATATTTCTCCAAATACTCAGAAGAAAGAATTGCCTGACGGTTTGTGGGAAAAATGCCCCAGCTGTAATGAAATAATTCACAAAAAGCAGTTAGAAACAAATCTCTGGACTTGCGCAAAATGTAACTATCATTTTAGAATCGGAAGTGATGAATATGTCAAGATCCTTTTAGATGAAGGTTCATTTAAAGAGATGGACAAAAAAATGCGTTCCGCTGATCCTCTCGAATTTACTGATACTAAAAAATATTCCAGCCGAACAAGTGATACAATAAAAAAATTAGGTTTATATGATGCAATCAGAACTGGAACTGGCAAACTAAATAAAAAAGATATTGCATTCGGCTGCATGGATTTTAAATTCATTGGCGGAAGTATGGGTTCGGTCGTCGGTGAAAAAATTGCACGGCTTGCAGATAAGGCTTTTAACAGTAAAATACCGCTCATTATAATATCTGCCAGCGGCGGTGCAAGAATGATGGAAGGTGCATTCTCGCTTATGCAGATGGCAAAAACAAGTTCACGTTTGGCTCGTTTATCCGAAGCGAAAGTTCCATATATATCAATTGTGACGGATCCAACAACCGGAGGAACAACAGCCAGTTATGCAATGCTTGGAGACGTTAACATTGCCGAACCACAAGCGCTAATTGGATTTGCAGGACCAAGAGTTATCCGTCAAACAATTGGCAAGGATTTGCCCGAAGGATTTCAACGTTCAGAATTCCTGTTAGAACATGGTTTCATAGATGTAATCGTTTCAAGAAAAGATTTGAAGGAAACCATTTCCAATCTTTTGTCACTTCTAAATTGAGGCACAAATAAAAATAGTTTTAAGCTCGAAGGAAATGCAATCTATTTCCGATTACCTGAGATCAATCGGAAAATCTATCGGGTTTGTACCTACCATGGGTTATCTACATGAAGGACATCTTTCATTAATTCAATATTCAAGAAAAAACTGTGATGTAACTGTTGCTTCAATTTTTGTGAATCCTACACAGTTTGCACCAAATGAAGATTTCAAAAGCTACCCAAGAGATTTGGAAAAGGATAAGTCGGCTTTAGAAAAACATGAAGTTGATTATTTGTTCCTACCCGAAGTAATTGAAATTTATCCTGACGATTTTAGTACTTTTGTCGAAGTATTGGGTGTGACTAACAAGTACGAAGGAGAATTTCGTCCAACTCATTTTCGGGGAGTCACAACAATTGTTGCCATTTTATTTAACATTGTAAAACCGGACAAAGCATATTTTGGTCAGAAGGATGCACAGCAAGTTTTTGTGATTAAAAAAATGATTAAAGATTTGAAATATGATATCGAGATGATTATTTGCCCAACATTTCGTGAGGCAGATGGATTAGCCATGAGTTCTAGAAATATTTACCTTGATGCTGAAGACAGAGCAAAAGCATTATTGTTATACCAATGTTTGATGCTTGCTCACAAACTTATTGATGAAGGTGAGCGAACAGTTATAAACATAATTAAAAAGATGAATTCCATTTTTATACCTGAAAAATCCATACATTTGAATTACATAGCAGTTGTTGAAGCAGAATCTTTTACTGAAGCAGAAATTCTTGAATCACAAAAATCTTATTTCTTTTTGATTGCTGCTAAGGTCGGTAAAACAAGGTTAATTGACAACCTTCTAATGGAAATTAAGTAATAGTACTCTTGTTCTTATCATAAATTGCTTTAGCTCCCCAAAGTACCAAAGCTCTCTCATAAATTAAGTCAATTGTGAGGTGAGGGATAATATACTTCGCATTTCCACCCGTGACAAATACTTTTATCGGTTTTTTAGGCAGGGAAGATATAAACTGATTAATCATACCCACAATTGAATTTATAACTCCACTTGCAATAGAAGTTTTAGTTGAACTTCCAATAATTGTTTTATAATCATATGGTGTCACCTTTGGCAGTTGGGCCGTTTGAGAATGGAGAGAGTTAAACATAATATCTATTCCGGGAGCAATTAATCCCCCAAGAAAATTATTTGGATACTTAATAACATTTATTGTTGTAGCTGTACCAAAATCTACAGAAATTAGATAATCGCTCTTCTTAAAAATTGCATAATGAAATAACTTTCTAAATAAGTAATATGTGCCTTCAGCTGAACAGATTCTATCCATTCCTAAAGTGCGCGGCGTAGCATATTTTATGGCGAGATTGAACTTTAAGTCTTTATGAATTAGAAAAATTTTTATTGATGATAGTGAACGTATTTTTTCAACTAATAATTTCGTTTTCGATGGTACAACAGATGAGATTACAACTGTGCTGATATCTTTTCCTTTTAGTTGCTTTAACACTAATGAAAAATTTTTGTTTATTTTAAAATCAATCAATCTGTCATTTTTAATGATGGCAGATTTAGTATAAGAATTACCAATATCGCAAACGAGTAAAATCACCGAATGCTTACATCTCCAAAGTGAATGGTTTCTATTTTTCCTTTTGTTTTAAGCAGCAAAAAACCATTGTCATCTATTTCTTCGAAGATACCATCCCTTGATATTTCTCCCTCAACGATTGTAATCCGTTTTCCAATCATATCACAGTGTAAGCTCCAATCATTTAAGATAGAGCGTTTATCAAGCAATGTTTTCTGCATCAGCTCTTCAAATGTATTCAGAAGGATGGCGAAGAAAATTTCTCTGTTAATACTCATTCCCAATTCACTTTTTAACGAAGTAGCAGGGAAAATAAATTTTGCCGGGAAAATAGTTTGATTGAGATTTATTCCCATTCCAATTACAACTTTTTTAATCTTTGATCCTTCAAAAGCGGATTCCAGCAATATTCCGGCTGTTTTTTTTGAATTGATGAGTACATCGTTCGGCCATTTTAAGCTTACCTTGATCTGATAATGATATTCAAGCGATAACGCTATCGAAAGTGCAGATGTAAAAACAAGAATATTTAAATCACTTGGCAACTGCTTTGAATTATTTAATAGAATTGAGAAAGTAAGATTTTGACCTTTCTGACTTTGCCATTCTCGATCTCTTCTTCCTTTACCTTTAGATTGATATTCTGCAAGAAGTACAGTTCCATTTGGCAATTTTTCAGCTTCACTGCTAAGTAGATATGAATTTGTTGATTCAATTTCATCACAGTAAATGAAATTGCGACCGATATAATTTGTCTCGAGTTTTATATCAAATTCATCAATTTTAAATAAATTTTCCATTCATTTTCCAATATAATTAAATTAGTTGAATTGGCTGACATTTAGTCAATAATTGAAATGTACTGACATACAGTCATAGACTAAGACAATTATTTAGATACTATTCTGATAGTCAAGCTTAAAAATTTTTATTTTTTGACGATTTTAGCAATTTCTCAAATTGGCATAAATATTAAATAATAAAAGGAAACAATTTATCACAATTAAAAGGAGAAAAAATGACATTAATTAAATTTGCACCACTTAGAGATCAAGAAAATCTGCAAACCAAAATAAACAGAGTATTTGGAGAATTCCCTCCAAACTTTGACTATCAAAATACATTCTTACCAAAGATAGATATTTCCGAAGATGAAAAAAATATTTATTTCGAAGCGGAAATTCCTGGAATCAAAAAGGAAGACATTAAAATTTCCTTGGAGGATAATGTTCTTACTATCAAAGGTGAGAAAAAATCTCAAGAGAATATGAAAGACAAAACATTAATTCGAAATGAAAGAGTTTATGGTTCTTTCACAAGATCATTCACTTTACATGAGGAAGTTAATCCAGATGCAGCTAAAGCAGAGTTTGAAAATGGAATTTTAAAAATTGTTCTTGAAAAAAAAGCTCATAAAACTGTCAAAGAAAGACAGATTCAGATCAAGTAAAAAAATGAAACTTATTTTATCATTGTACTTTATTAAAAGGAGAAAATTGTAATGGGAAAAATTATAGGTATAGATTTAGGAACAACCAATTCTTGCGTTTCAGTTATGGAAGGTAACGATCCGGTTGTTATACCAAATTCAGAAGGCGGAAGAACTACACCATCTGTTGTAGGATTTACAAAAACAGGTGAGCGATTAGTTGGTCAGCCAGCAAAAAGGCAGGCAATAACTAATCCGAAAAACACTGTCTTTTCAATTAAAAGATTTATGGGAAGATTTATTGACGAGGTACGTGATGAAAAAACAAAAGTACCTTATGAAGTAATTCCCGGTGATGCAAATTCTGCAAGAGTAAAGATAGGTGACCGAGTTTACTCACCACCGGAAATCAGCGCAATGATTCTTCAAAAAATGAAAAAAACTGCTGAGGATTATTTAGGTCAGCCAGTAACTGACGCGGTAATAACAGTTCCAGCTTACTTCAATGACTCGCAGAGACAAGCTACTAAAGATGCCGGTGAAATTGCAGGACTTAATGTTAAAAGAATTATCAATGAACCAACTGCTGCTGCTCTTGCTTATGGATTGGATAAAAAGGAGAAGTATCATAAGGTAGCTATTTACGATCTTGGAGGCGGTACCTTCGATGTATCAATTCTTGAACTTGGAGATGGAGTATTTGAAGTTAAGTCTACCAATGGTGATGGTCATCTTGGTGGTGATGATTTTGATCAGCGAATTGTAGATTATCTTGCTGATGAGTTCAAAAAGAATGAGGGAATTGATTTACGCAAAGATCCGATGGCTTTACAAAGATTGAAAGAAGCTGCTGAAAAAGCTAAAATCGAATTATCTTCTTCAGTTTCCACTGATGTTAATCTCCCTTTCATTACTGCAACTCAGGAAGGACCGAAGCATTTGAACATCAATTTATCACGCTCTAAACTTGAACAATTGATTGACGATTTGGTTAATCGTACAAAAATACCTTGTGAAACCGCATTGAGAGATTCAGGATATTCTTCTAAAGATATTGATGAAGTTATTCTCGTCGGCGGATCAACAAGAATTCCAATGGTTCAGGAGTTAGTGAAAAGTATTTTTGGAAAAGAACCTCATAAAGGTGTAAACCCGGATGAAGTTGTAGCAATAGGTGCCGCAATTCAAGGTGGTGTGTTAACCGGTGATGTTAAAGATGTGCTATTGCTCGATGTTACTCCGCTTTCACTTGGAATAGAAACTCTTGGTGGTGTGATGACTAGATTGATTGAGGCAAATACTACTATTCCCACAAAAAAGAGCGAGGTATTCTCAACAGCTTCTGATAGTCAACCGTCTGTAGAAATTAATGTTTTACAAGGCGAAAGACCAATGGCAGCAGATAATAGAACTCTCGGCAGATTCCATTTGGATGGAATTCCGCCTGCTCCAAGAGGTGTACCGCAAATTGAAGTTACTTTTGATATTGACTCGAATGGTATTCTTCATGTTGCGGCAAAAGATAAAGCAACCAACAAAGAGCAAAGTATAAGAATCACTTCCTCCAGCGGGTTATCAAAAGAAGAAGTTGAAAAAATGCGTAGAGATGCAGCTGAACATGCCGCTGAAGATAAGACGAAAAAAGAATCTGTAGAAATTAAAAATCAAGCCGACAGTTTAGTTTTCCAGACAAAGAAACAAATAACTGAAATGGGTGATAAAATGTCTGCAGCTTCAAAAGCTAAACTTGAAGCAGAGATTAAAAAAGTGGAAGATGCAATTTCTACAAATAACTCCAGTCAAATTAAATCTGCAACCGATTCACTCAACAAAGTATGGAGTGAAGTAGCTTCTGAACTTTATGCACAAGCCGGTGCTGCTGGACAAGGCGCACAGCAAGGTCCACAAGGCGGTCCGCAAGAAACCGCTGGAGAAACCAAAAAGGATGAGAAGGAAGTTCAGGATGCTTCGTACGAAGTTGTTGATGATGAAAATGAAAAAAATAAGAAAAAGTAAAAACGATTTATTAATTGATAATTATTAAAAAAAAGAGGTAAATATGAATAACGAAAAAAATAATAATAAAGATCTCGTGTCTGTTAAAGAAACTGAGCATTCATCAATTGATGAAATTCTTGAGAAAGAAACTTTCTTGGCACCATTGACTGATATTTATGAAACAGAAGATGAATTTGTTTTAACAGCAAATATGCCGGGAGTTCCAAGAGAGAACATTCAGCTAAAACTCGAAGATACATCTCTTGCAATTTTTGGAAGGATAAATTTCTCAGAAGCAATTAAGAGGAATTACATCCTTAACGAAAATGAAATTGGTAATTATTACAGAAAGTTCAATATCTCAAATAGCATTGATGAAAACAGAATCGAAGCTAAGTTTGAGAATGGTCAGCTTGTTGTAAAACTACCCAAACATGACAGAGTAAAACCGAGAACAATAAGTATTAGGTAATGTCCAATTTCCTTATACTTAAAAGCCCATCATTGAGATGGGCTTTTTTATTGGCGAAAATTAAATGCAGTATCAATAAATTCATTTCTCTTTATTCACTTGAATTCTTATTTTTCCCAAAGTTAAATGAGTCACTTATCTGTAAATGACATTAAATTTTAAGAAGAACAGAATTATTTTTATTGATCTCCTGCGGGCATTTGCTGTTCTTCAAATGGTTCAAGGACATACAGTGGATGTTCTTCTCTCCGATGATTATCGAAATATTGATTCAACTGTATTTTCAATTTGGTTCTTCATGCGGGGAATGACTGCTCCCATCTTTCTTTTTACTTCAGGTACAGTTTTTACTTATCTCTTTAGATTGGCAAAGGAACCATTTCAAAAAAATCCAAGAGTTAAAAAAGGTTTTTTCAGGTTCTTATTACTGGTAGGTTTAGGTTATCTTTTACGTTATCCAACTGCAACGATAGTATATTTTTCCAATGTTACACCTGAACAATGGTCAGTGTTTTTTGTTGTGGATGTCTTACATCTAATTGGTTTCGGGATACTATTCATTTTAATTATTGCGTTTCTTTCTGAGAAGCTTGGGGAAAAGGACACGTTACTATTCTCATTATTTGCGATATTCTTTTTTATACTTTCACCTCAAGTTGCCATCATAACTTGGAGCAATTATCTACCAATTCCAGTTGCGGCTTATCTTTCTCAAGATAATGGGTCTCTCTTTCCTTTATTTCCATGGGTAGGATACATGCTTTGTGGTGCAATGCTGGGAAGTTATCTTGCAAAAAATCCAAACATATTTAGAACTTCCCAATTCAGTTTGAAACTTGCTGTGTGGGGAGCGCTGCTAATTTTTTTGTTTACAGTGTTTAAGTTAATTGATACCAACACTGAAAATGAATCACTAAGTTATTGGTTAGACTCTCTTGGATTAATATCACTTCGCGTAGGGTTCGTATTATTATTAAATTCTATGGTCTCGTTTATATCTTTAAAGTTAAACAGCATACCAAGATTGTTTGTGTTAATTGGACGAAATACTTTGTTAATTTATGTTGTACATTTGATAATTCTTTATGGCAGTGCTTGGAGTCCTGGTTTAATTTTATTATTTAATAGAAATTTGAGTGTATGGAGTACTATTTGGAGCGCTTTTATAATGATTATTGCTATGACTCTTATGGTTATCACAATTCATCGCTTAAAGATGAAGAACCGAGAACTTATTTCTTAAAAAATTTTGGAAGTATATGAGAAAATCACAAAACACAAATCCTGAAACACTTGAAGAGGAAAAAATTTTAGATATCACTCTTCGCCCAAAATTTATTTCCGAATTTGACGGACAAAAAAGCATCACTGATAATCTTAATGTATTCATTTCAGCAGCAAAAAAAAGAAGTGAGGCACTTGATCATGTACTTTTAACTGGACCTCCAGGCCTTGGAAAAACAACCCTTGCTCACATAATTGCAAATGAGATGGGAGTTAAACTGAAAATTAGTTCAGGTCCTGTTTTAGAAAAACCCGGAGACCTAGCAGGAATTCTTACAAACCTTGAGGAAAAATCTGTTTTATTTATTGATGAAATACATCGTTTAAGTCCTGTCATTGAAGAATATCTGTATTCTGCCATGGAAGATTATAAGCTTGATATTATGATTGACAGCGGACCAAATGCACGAACAGTTCAGATAAGTTTGCCTAAATATACTTTGGTTGGAGCAACGACACGAGCCGGGATGCTTTCTTCTCCTTTACGTGATAGATTCGGAATCAAGTTTCGATTGGATTATTACGATGCAGAGACTTTAGAAAAAATTGTGGTCAGGTCATCCTCCATACTTAAATTAAAAATTGATAAAGATGCTTCTTATGAAATTGCGAAACGCTCAAGAGGAACACCCAGAATTGCAAACAGACTTTTAAGACGTACACGCGATTTTGCCGATTATGAAGATAAGAAATCAATAGATCTGCAGGTTTCTAAAAAAGCATTGCTTGCTTTAGAGGTTGATGATTATGGTCTCGATCAAATGGATAAGGATATAATTTTAACGATTATAGAAAAATATCGTGGCGGTCCCGTTGGATTAAACACTCTTGCAGTATCTGTTAATGAAGATCCGGGAACAATCGAGGAGGTGTATGAACCATTTCTAATTCAGCAAGGTTATATTCAGCGAACTCCGCGCGGCAGGGAAGTGACTCATCTCGCTTACGAGAGATTCGGAAAGAAAAAAGCTATCAACAATTCAAATGAAAGTTTATTCAATCAGTAAAAATATTTAACGATATGAAAAAAATATTAGTAATCACAATTCTATTTTTATTTTCATACAGCTACCCTCAAAATGAGTTCATTCCTATCAACGTTCAAAAAGCATTTGAAAACGGTACACGTTCAAAGGACGGCAACCCTGGAAAAAACTATTGGCAGAATTCATCAGATTATAAAATCAAAATAAAATTAAATCCTAACAAACACATTGTCGAAGGCAGCGAAACAATTAAGTATTACAACAACAGTCCTGATACTCTTGCAGAATTGGTTATTCGGCTTTATCAAAATTTCTACCGAAACAACAGTGCAAGAAACTTTCAGATTTCAACAGAATCCATAACTGAAGGAGTTGAATTAAAAAGTTTAAAAATAAAAGATAAAACTATTGCTCTTGATAATTATTCAATGCTTCAATTTACCAGTACAAACTTAATTGTTAAGCTTCCAGAAAGAATAGAATCCAACTCAAATGTTGATATTAGTATCGAATGGAAATTTACAATACCTGGCGGTAGTCCTATCCGTACAGGAATTTATGACTCTACCACAATTCTTATCGCATATTGGTATCCGCAAATTGCTGTTTATGATGACATAGATGGCTGGGACAAAATTGATTTTAACGGTGAGCAGGAAATGTACAACGATTTCAATAATTACGATGTTGAGATTGAAGTTCCTTATAAATTTATTATTTGGTCAACCGGTGTTTTACAAAATGCAAAGCTAGTTTTTAGTGAATCTGTGTTCAGCAAATTCAAATTGGCTCAATCTTCCGATAATGTGATAAGCATAATTAATAGCGCTGATTATGAAAAGGGAAGTAATTTATTATCGGGCAGAGAGAATAATGTTTGGCACTTCAAAGCAGAATATGTTACTGATTTTGCATTCGGGTGCAGCGATCATTATTTGTGGGATGCGGTTAGTTTAAATCCAGTCAAGAATTCTGATAGACGAGTACTAATTTCTGCAGCATATAATCCAAATTCGAAAGATTTTTATGATGTCGCTGAAATTGCAAAAAATACTTTGGAATATTTTTCTGATGATCTTCCCGGAGTACCATTCCCATTTCCTGTATTAACAGTTTTTAATGGTGACGGCGGCATGGAATTTCCCATGATTCTAAATAATGGTTCGGCTTCTTCTTTAAGTGGTACAGTTTATTTAACTTCTCATGAAGCTGCTCATTCGTATTTTCCTTTTTACATGGGTACTAATGAAAAAAAATATGCCTGGATGGATGAAGGTATGGCGCGAATGCTTCCTATTGAGTTTCAGTCCAAAGTTGAAGGATATGATCCTCTGATTAGACCAGCAATGAATTATTCATCATTTGCAGGTAATGAGATGGAAATCCCTCCTATAATACCTTCAATATTACTGCGAGGTAGTTCTTATAGAATGGCATCTTATGACCGACCAGGCATCGCATATCATTTTCTTCAGGAATTTTTAGACAGAGACACTTTTCGCGCAGCCCTTCAAGAATATATGAGACGATGGAATGGCAAGCATCCTATTCCTTACGATTTTTTTAATACCTTCAATGATTACTTGAACAGAGATTTGTCATGGTATTGGAAACCCTGGTTTTTTGAGTTTGGTGTCCCGGACTTAGCAATCAATTCTTTTAATAAAAAGGATAACTTGCTTGAAGTTGAAATTAAACGTATTGGTAATATTCCAATTCCTATAAAAATTTCGTTTATGAAGGATGGATTAGCAGTCAAAGAAATTTACAACACAGCAGAAGTCTGGAAGAGTGGTAATCGAACATTTACAGTTACAATAGAGAATCCAGGTGAGTTTGATCGAATTGTTTTGGGAGATGTAAAAATACCTGATGTAAATAATAAGAATAATGAATCAAGGAATAATTGATACTGAATTATAAATCCTAATAGTGCTTGCAATTAACCTTAGCAATTCAAATTCTTGAGAAAGATTGACCAACTTTATTATAAATAATATTTTTTCCTGAATAGAAAAGGTGAGAAAGTTAAGGTTTTGCCTTGAAAATTTGTTACTAAGGTTTGATCTCAAGTCAATAATTAATTCAAATCGCTTTTACCTTAGTCAAAAAACTAACAGAAAATAAACGACTTTCTCAGCTTATGTTCTAATCTTCCTCATCTTTGTCATAATCTTAATCTTACTTGTTCGCATTTGGTGGAATGCTCATCGTCCCAGACCAGCAAACTCACATCTCTTTTTCGGCAGTTAACTTTTTGTCTTTTACAAATTGTCCCTGTTCAAAATGATCTTGGGAAATGTAAACAATTCCATCTTCTTTGTGAGGTTCACCATAAACTGAGTGAACTGATTTTAACCCTCCAAGCCGCCATCTTGCATCAGAAATGTAAACCAAATCACCAACTTCAGCAGCCATTTTGATCATATCATTTTTTGAGAAATGAATGGTATCATCTTCACCATCTTTTAATTGCCATTGCACTCTAATGATTTTGCCTTCACGATCATTTATCTTACTTCCTTTAAAATATTCCTTCGCTTTTTTCAATGACCAAACAGTTAATCCATCTATTCTTTCTTCCTCTTTATATTCAATAAAGTAATTAGCTGTAATCACAACCAAAGCAACCATAATAAAAGTTAATATCAAAAGTATTGGTAGTGATAGAAGATTAAAAACTATTGCAAGAAATATCAGAATTGAAATTATAACGAATGAACTCATTATCAATCCATGATTTGCCGATCTTTTAATTTTCTCAACCATTTTAAGTTGAAAATTAGTTGTGAAAGTAGTTAAGATTGCAAACAAGGCACAAACAAACAAATTGTAAAGTGCGCCAATATAAGTGTAAGGATGCTTCGGATCGAATGCAGTCCCGTGATCAAAAATTTGAATCAACGGCTGTGGATAGTACATACCGAGAACCATGAGAGCAACTCCTCCAACTATAGTTCCGATAACCGCCGCATTAGTGAATCTTTTCCAAAACACGCCAAGAAATATAGCGGTAACTAATGGCGGAGTTAATGTTGAGTGAAAATATCCATGTGCTTCATAAACTGTTGGAAATTTACTGAATGGAATAACAGTTAATACACCCAAAAATGTGAAAATAACGGTAGCAATTCTTGCTGATAACAGTTCTTCTCTATCTTCTTGTTTCCAAGTTTGAACTTTTCTAGATAACCATTTTTTCATAGGGCGATGTATATCATTGATATATACTGCTGCAGTAGCATTTAACAATGTATCAACCGTTGACATCAGAGCAGCGGTAAGAGCTGCCATGATAAATCCAAAAACTCCGGGATACGAAATCACGTTTGCTACTACAACAAATATTGCATCCGGATTTGTACTTGGAGGAACAACTGATGGATTTGCAATTGAAATTGCTTTACCGATCCAACCGGCATTTCCAACAACTACAGCAGAAATAGGCAGCATAAATAAAATATTGAAAGTTGCAGCTTTGCGTCCTTCGTCAACACTTTTACATGCCATAAATCGCATTACAAGTCCCATATTCATAAATAAAAATCCAACTGATCCAGCGACGCCATCCTGCCAAAAAATTCCGACAAAATTAAACCCTGGAGGATCATTGAAATGTGCAAGCGGAAGTTTCCATTCTGTTGGCAATAAATTCCAAAACACTCCGAAACCGCCTAAGTAATCTAAACCCAAAACAAAAACTAACATTCCCGCGAAAATTAAAATGAACCCTTGTGCGAGATCAGTGAAAATTACAGCGGTTTGTCCGCCATATGTAATATAAATACCAACGATAAAAGCAATTACTATGACTAATCCCATTAGTGTAACGTTAAAATGTATTCCTGCGAGAGTAAACTCTGGAGGAAGTAATGGAAGAATAGCTTTACCCATTGTGAGAAATCCAATTCCAACATAGCCAATCATATAAAACAAAAGTAGAAGCGTTGCGAGAAATCTTGTTAAGCTTGAAAATCTTTTTTCAAAATATTCTGGAATGGATCTAATCTTTGTGTAAACTATTATCGGGAGCCAGCCGAAAATGAAAAAAGGTACAAAGAACCAATCGTTGATGTACGTCATGGTAGATGAAAAACCTGCTTCAAAACCTTTTGCAGAATATTTTATAAAGCTGTGACTTCCAACTCCGGTGGCGACAATGCTCATTGCAATTAGCCACCAGGCAAATCTTCTGCCGCCAAAGAAAAAATCTGTTGTTGTTCGATTATATTTTGAAAAGTATGTACCAAATGCCATTATGGCAATAAAATACACTACCATTACTATCCAATCGGTCGCTGTACCTAAGCTGTGATGTACTTCCATAATTCGTTTTTATTTTGATTAAATTAAAAATAGAGAGCTGCAATTATTAGAACAGCATGCATTATCATGAAGTAAAAGAAACCAAAAATTGTGATTTTCCACCAGTAACGGTGTCGTTTTTTTGTAGAATCATAACCACCGGCTTTCTTTACAATCACTAAACCGCTCAAGAAGAAAATTCCTCCCACTCCATATAAGTAAATATAAGGCAACCACGTGTTAAAAAATGATGGCATAAAATGTTTCCTTTCACTGAAAAGCAATTTGTTTGTGAATTTCAGATGAAAAATAACAACAATAATTTTATAAATACAAAGCAGATATAATTAAGAATGCATGCATTAATGCAAAAAAGAAAAATCCACCAAACAACACTTTAACCCAAAAGCGATGTTGTCGCTTCGCTAAATTCAGAGAACCGCTTTTAATTATAATATACATTCCTGAAAAGAAAAATACTCCACCAACAACATACAAATAAATGAATGGGATCCAGGTTTGAAATATTGATTGTAAAATCATTTGAATTATTGGGTTGTTAAAAATGATGGGTAAAAATATTGAAAGCTTATCAAAGGAGCAATTCAGTTCACAAACTTAGAATCAACCAAATCTTGTAAGCGGTGTTCACATTTACAGAGTTTCAGCACAAAAATCAACTGAAATGAATTTTGTGCAAGTTAGGAAGTTGATGCTAACAAAGTAAATGTTTTTGAAAAAATCAGATTTAGGGAGCTTCGGCTCACTTTTTTATAAACGTTGATTTAATAATAATTCTTCTATAATTTGAGGTGTAATATTCATTGAGATAAAAAAATTTTATAATTAAAAAAGTTTTGCCTCTAATTTTTTTTGCTTTTTAGTCATCCGCTTAAAAGCTCAACCTTTGAACCCTAAGTTTAGCCAAATAGGGATAGAACAAGGGTTGTCTCACTCACCTGTTTAAGTAATCGTATAGGATAAGTAGGGTTTTATGTGGTTAGGTACCCAGAATGAATTGAATCGCTACGATGAATATTCGATTAAAGTATTTAGGTACAATTCTGATGATTCAAATCCAATTTCCAATAACACAGTTTACAGTTTGTTATGCGACAATGATGGAGATATTTGGCTCGGAACGGTTGGTGGCGTTAATCGTTATTCTGTTTTGAAGAATGAATTTTATCATGGCACCTATAAGGAAGATCATAAAATCACTATTTCTGAAAACTACATAAAGGTACTTTTCGAAGATTCAAAAGGCAATATATGGTTAGGGACACGTAGTAAAGGATTAAATCTGTCCGATATTTACTGATACATTTAAACGTATTAAATTTAACTATTTAGAAATGAATAAACCTGCTAACTATTCCGTAGCAGATTTCTGTGAAGATAGTTCATGATCTCACATTGAGTTATCTAAATTCTCCCTCCTAACCATTTTACTCCGCTGCCTTGAATTAAAAAATTATTATAATTATTTTGCCTTCCAACAAACATCTATTTCATAAATAAATCTCTTGGGAGGAGATATGAAAAAACTATTTACAATTTTCTTTATTCTATTAAGCATTTCTGCTTATTCTCAACCAACCATGGATGGTACATTTGATGGTGAGGGAGTTTGGGGTGCACCAAAAGCTACAGCTGATGGAACTGTAGGCTGGGCTGGAGCAAATGCAAAAAAACTATATACCACTTTCGATGCAACCTATTTTTATTTGGGTGCTGAAGTTACTGCTTCACCATGGCAAGCATGGACTTTTATTATCAATACACAAGCTGGAGGCGGCCCATCAGATTCATGGTCACGGAATATCAGTTACAGCCATACAAATTTACCTGATTTTACTGCACGGGGTCATTTTGTTGGTTATGCTGAAATTCATACTTGGAACGGCAGCAGTTGGACAGGATATTCAGGGTTAGTCGCGAGTGAATTTGGTGAGAACATCACTAGTAATGATCAAAATGGCTGGGTTGAAATTAGGGTACCTCAAAGTACTTTAGGTTTTCCACTTGTTAGTGATGTTGAATTTTATATAACTGGTGATAATAACGATCACGGTTCATTTGATGCTTGTCCAAACGATGATAATGCAGTAGGTTGGAATGATAATACTATATTAAGCAATTATGCACCAGAAATTCCTTTGCCAGTTGAATTAGTTTCCTTCACTGCATCTGTAATAGGTAATGATGTAAAACTAAATTGGCAAACCGCAACAGAAATTGATAATTATGGATTTGACATCGAAAGAAGTCAAAAGTCAAACGTCAAAGGTCAAATGTGGGAGAGGATAGGATTTGTTAACGGACACGGAAATAGCAACTCAATAAAAAACTACAACTTTACAGATAGAGAAGTTTTGAATGGAATCTACAGTTACCGTCTAAAACAAATTGATGCTAATGGTAATTTTGCTTATAGTCCAACAGTTGAGGTAACAGTTAACAATCTGCCGGCACAGTTTGAACTATTGCAGAATTATCCGAATCCTTTTAATCCGAGTACAGTAATTAAGTACTCAGTGCCAAGTAAAGAATTTGTTCAGCTAAAAGTATTCAATGTGCTTGGCAACGAGATTGCAACAATTGTAAATGAAATACAGGAAGCCGGCAATTATACGATTGAGTTCAATGCATCAAAAATGAACGTTACCACGTCGGGAATATATTTTTACCGACTTGAAGCCGGCACGTACGTTGATTCACGTAAAATGACGCTTGTAAAATAACATAAGATTATCTTTTTCATTTAAAGCGGCTGTCTCATAACCGTTATTCCGGAACTGAATTGCCAGCAAGCAGACTTAATCAGGAATCTCGGGTTGAATAACTTTAAAAGTGATGCTGTACAAAAGATGACTTTGGAGAAATAAATTCAGCATGACCCTTAAGAATATGAGACAACCGCTTTTTGAATAAAACCAAGTAGGATTGATAAATTGAAACAGACAAAAATTAAAAGATCACAAATATTTTTTGGAATATTACTGCTCTTCACTTTCACTTCAATTCTAAATGCACAAGATTTCCTTATGCAAGGATGGTACTGGGATTATCCAAAAACTGCAAATGGGTACATATGGGCGGATACCGTAAAAAACAAAGCATTAGAATTAAAAAATGCTGGATTTACTTATGTTTGGCTGCCACCGTTATCAAGGGCAAGCTCCGGCAGTTTTAGCAATGGTTACGATGTAAAGGATTTGTACGATTTGGGTGAGCACGGTCTTGGCTCTACCGGATTTGGCAGCCGCAGCAGAGTTAATAATCTAATTACACAGTTTAATAATGTCGGAATGAAAGCTGTTGCAGAAGCAATTTACAACCATCGCGATGGTGGAAGAGCTGAGATTAATACCGCAGTGAAGAATTACATAAATGCATATGACTGGACAAGAGCTAATACTGGTTACAATCCCTATCCTTATGATCGCTTCCGGTTAATTCTTCCAATCGGAGGGACAACGGGCAATATTGCAGGTGATTATTATTTCAAGCTTAGTTCTGTTTCTGGTCACAACAGATTCAATGGATTTCAGTATCGTGTTTATATGCACACAAATAGAAAGGGTTGGCAAAACTTACCCGATACAACTGAAGTTGAACCGAATGGAGGTAGTGATTGCGGACAGGGCAACAACACTATTCAGTTAGGCCGGTATATGAACGCCGTGGTTGATAATCCGGCTACATGCAGAACTGATGAGTTTTATTTGAATCTTTCAGCCAGTGATTATTATTCTGCGGGTGATACAATTTACATTTACTTTGATAAAAGGACTAGTGACTATTCGGATGTAAGAATTTACGGTATTTGGTCGAGTCCAAGAGGACAAGATATTGCTAATGAAATAGCTTATCAAACTTATACTGATTTTATGCATTTGCCAAGCGGGCGCGGCTTTATGAACTTTGAAAACTTCAAACCAAACTCAACTAATCATACTAAACTTGACGGCGATTGGGATTGGTTTTGGTTCTATTACGATTATGATCAGAATGTACAATCTACGAAAACAGTGCTTTTTGATTGGACGAAATGGCTATGGAACGATGTTGGAATCCGCGGATTAAGAATGGATGCTGTTAAACATTATCCCCCGGAATTTGTTGGCGATCTTTTAGACACGTTACACTCAAAAGGAATAAACCCAGGTCTAGTTGTCGGAGAATTTTATGATGGAAATACATGGTTACTAAAAAATTGGGTTGATCAAGTGCTTTATCACATGGACCATTCAACCAAATTGGCAATTACTCCTCGTGTTTTTGATTTTTCACTTTTCTTCGCTCTTGAGCAAGCTTCCGACCAATTTGGTTATGATGTTCGGAATGTATTTAATGCAAGTGTTGTTGATGCTCAAGGATTAAGTGGAGCCAATGTAGTAACTTTTGTAAATAATCATGATTTTAGATTTTCTGGTCAACCTGTAGATAACGATCCAATTCTTGCTTATGCATATATACTTACTAATAATCAGATTGGATTACCCTGCATTTACTATCCGGATTATTACTATGTACCGGGGTTTTCAAATGGCGGTTTAAAACAGAAGATTAATCAGCTAATAAGTGTTCACAAACAATATATATTTGGTTCCACTGCGCGGGAATATCTTACAAGATTCGAAACTCCACACAATCCGTTTTTTAATTCAGGTAGTGCAAGTACAACTCTGGCTTACCAATTAAGAAACACTCCATCTGGTAATGATGTAATTGCAGCTATTAACTATTCAGGTGAACCGCTCGATATGTGGGTTGGGCTAAACATGGCCGGAATTTCTGACGGCACAACTTTCGGAGATCAAATAGGTAATTCTCTCCTACAAACTTTAACCGTTTCAGGTGGTAGAGTAAACATCAAACTCCCTGCACGCAGTTATGCTGTTTGGGTTGAAGGTCAGACACCTATTAATTCTTCTTTAAAATTGAATTTAACTGCATTGTTGGAGGGATTCTATAATGGCAGTATCATGACTCCAGATACAGTATTAGTTGAGATTAGAAATGCAACGACGTACGATTTAGTTGAGAACAAAAAAGTTGTACTTAATTTATCTGGTCAGGCTACAGTTGCTTTTTCCTCACTATCAAATGGAGTTAATTACTACATTGCAGTCAAGCATCGCAATTCGATAGAGACATGGAGCAAGTCACCCCAGCAATTTACTGGCGGAATATTAAACTATAATTTCACCACAGCAGCCACACAAGCATATGGGAATAACATGAAACCGAATGGAAGTAAATGGTGTATCTTCAGCGGCGACGTTGACCAGGACGGGATAGTTGATCTGGCAGATTTAGTCTTAGTGGATAATGACAATGCAAACTTTGTAACAGGTAATGTCCCTACAGATATTAATGGCGATGATAAAAGCGATTTATCAGATTTGATGATAGTTGATAATAACAATGCTGCATTTGTAGGAAAGGTAGTTCCGCCGGGAACTTTATCTAGCAAAGAAACGAGAGTACAAATTCGAGCATCCAACAATGATCAAAAATAACTGATATAACAAAATATCTTTTCTAGAAGGGGGCTGTGGCTCCTTCATTTTTTTATTTTTAAAAATTGGATCTAATTTGCTTACACTTCAAACTAGAATTTGTTTTTCCTATCATTTTCTTTAAATTTGTTCACGCGATAAGCAAGAGTTCTTAAAATTATTGGTGTCAAAGTTGAATCCGTCCGTCTCAGCCAGAGGCCGACTGATCTAGCAGATTGGTTAGAATAACTTTCCATTTCGGGGTCGTAGTTCAGTCGGTTAGAAAGCCTGCCTGTCACGCAGCTATTTAAATTTCACATAATCATTTCTTTTCTTGTTCCTCTTTCCTCCAGTAACAATGTCCTAACCTTTTTATTCCATTTCCTTGAATTAAAAAATTATAATACTTATTTTACATTTGTCAAACATTTATTTTACAAATAAATCTCTTGGGAGGAGATATGATAAAACTAATCACAATTCTCTTTTTTTTATTAAGCATTTCTGCATATTCTCAACCAGTTATGGATGGTAATTTTGATGGTGAGACAGTTTGGGGTACACCAAAATCTGTAGCTGATAATAATACAGGCTGGGCTTCAGCTCAGGCAAAGAAGTTTTATGCAACTGCCGATGCAAACTATCTTTACTTAGGAGCTGAAGTTACTGCTTCCCACTGGATGGCATGGGCTTTTATTATTAATACAAAACCTGGAGGCGCCACATCAGATTCATGGGCACGCAGAGTCTATTATAACCACACAAATTTACCAGATTTTACTGCTCGAGGTCATTTTAATAGTTATGCTGAAATTTATAAGTGGACTGGGACTGAATGGCAGCGAGACCCTGACAGTGGATTAGATTCATCGGAATTTGGAGAAAACGTTGCTGGGGACCTTGCGGACGGTTGGGTGGAAATTAGAGTACCTCAAAGCACTTTGGGTTCACCTTCGGTCGGAGACATTCAATTTTATATAACAGGTGATTATAATGAGCACGGTTGTTTTGATGCTTGCCCGGATGATTCTGTTGCGACTAGTTGGACTGATTCTACCACAATAAGTAACTACCAATCAAATATTATTTTTTCTAAAACATTGAACCTCACTGCACTAATCGAAGGATTCTATGATGGCAGTGCAATGGTTTCAGATACTGTTAAGGTAGAATTACATAACACATCATCACCTTATGGTTTAGTTGACCAAGCTAAAGTTGCACTAAGCACATCTGGAGTCGGAACTGGCAACTTTTATTCAGCAGCAGAGGCAACAAATTATTATGTAGTATTAAAACATCGTAATGCACTTGAAACTTGGAGCGGAAGCACTCCGCAGTTTAGCGCTGGAGTAATGAGCTACGATTTCACATCTGCACAGAGTCAAGCATACGGAAGCAATATGATGCAGAAAGGCATCAAATGGTGTGTTTTCAGCGGAGATGTTAACCAGGACGGAAGCGTTGATCTATCAGATTTGATTGAAGTTGATAATGATAATGCTAACTTCGTAACCGGTTATGTTCCTACAGATGTTGATGGTAACCTTAGCAGTGACTTATCAGATATGATTATTGTTGATAACAACAATGCAGCATTTGTTGGAAAAGTCACACCATAGGGTATAACAACATATAATAATAAATAAACAATAGGGGTATTGTTCACAAAGAGCAATACCCCAAAATTAAAAATTCCATGACAAAATGAGGGCAAATAATTATCTCATTTCCGATATCGAGAACAAAGAAGAGATAAAATCGACTTATTTTAGAAAATATATTTTATCAATTAAGATTTAATGGAAGGGAAATGTTTTTTGTGAGTCTGTAAAATAATTAGATTAATTGGCTGTCAATATTTGACAGCCATTTTTTATCGTTTCATTAAAAATCAAAATTTATATCTTATCCCAAATGAAGGAAGAATGGGCCACAGCAGTACTTCTTCTGGGGTAGGTTTTGAGAAGCCGGGTGTTTTATACTCATAACCTTGAATGTTTTTGAAATTGAAAGCATTGCTGACATCAATAAAAACATTCAGAGCAGAGTTTGAAAACATAATATCTTTGCTGACTCGTAAATCAATTCTTTTATATGATGGTAAATATGCAGAATGAATTCTTTCAAATTGCCATTCCCATGTTCCATAATTATTTACTGCAGTTCTCGGCGTGTAAGGAAATCCACTGCCAAAATATCCCTTTAAGCTAAAACTCCAATTTGATCCTAAATCCAAACTCGAAATGAAGGCTAACGAATGCCGTTGATCGGTGTATCTTGGATATTCTCCAATATTATCTTCTAAGTTATCTTCATTAGCAAATAACAATCCATAACTTAGCCAGCAATAAAAACTTGGGATGCTCAATACCGCATAAAGATCAAAACCTTTTGCAGATCCGACTGCATCATTGCATCCTGAATAGATCAACCTTTCAAATACTCCAACTCTTGATGAGACAAGATTGGTATAGTCTTTATAATATAATTCGGCTTTAACTTTAAGAAAATCATTTAACCGATCAGAAAAGAATATTGTATGATCCAAACCCAATATGTAATGGATTGCTGATTGCGATTGTGTATTTGTATCTGAAGATATCGATGAAGATAGCTGGCGATAAATTGGTGATTGATAATAATAACCCCATGCTGCTCTCAAAGTGGTTTGTTCCTGCAATTTGTAACCAACATTTATCCTAGGACTGAAGGTTAAATCTTTGTTCAAATCGAAATAATCAAATCTTCCACCAATGTTCAAAGTTAAATCATCTGAAAATTGTAAAATGTTTTCAATGTATCCATTAAATTTATAAGAATTAACATCTATAGGTTTATCTTTAGCAAAGTCTCCTTGTGCAATGATCGTATCAATATCTGTTACGTTCGGGTTATTAAAATTGTTTTGGCGGATGAAAGTGTATATATCATCTGTAACTTGATCGTAAAGAATATTTTTGTAACTCAGCCCGAGACTTACTTCATACACAGGCGAAAACTGATGAGCGAAATCTGTTTTAAATTCAAGGGTTTTAATTTTTAAAGTATCGAACGTCAATCTTTCATTATGATACCTGTCAAAGTAATTAATGTTGTTACTTATAACATCAATATTTTGATTATTGTCTTCACGATATAACCTGTACTCATTATTTATTTCATCGTAGTAAGAAATTTCTCCTTTGATAGTGGTTGAACCCGATAAGATGTTTATACTTTGAATATCAAACAAATTTGTGTAATAAGTTGCATTATAGTCTTCATTTTCGTTTCTAAAAATGCTGTACTGTGCATCTTGCCCTTGGAAATCTCCGATGAATGATGATGATGGCTTTTGTTTGCTCGGTTGATAGGTAAATTTATCTCCCGCATGAATAAATTCAAATAATAATTTATTTATCGGAGAAACATTATACGATAGAACACCTTGAAAATCATAAAAAGATGGTTTCATTGAAGAAATGTCTTCATAGTCAATCAATGAAATCAAATACTCTAAATAACTTTTGCGGAAACCTAAAATGAAAGAACCATCTTGTGTAAACGGACCTTCAACATATCCATCTAAATATGCTAAACTTAAAGATGCAGCTCCAGAATATTTTTCTTTATTTCCTTCGCGATACAAAATGTTCAAAACAGAACTCATCTTATCACCATACTTAGCACTGTAACCGCCTGTAATCAAATCAACTTTGTTAATTAAATCTACATTGAAAATTCCAACACTTGCATTTGCAACTTCCTTGATGTGAAAAGGTTCGTAAACCTGGGCGTTATTTACTAAAACTAAATTTTCATCTTGATTGCCGCCCCGTACATTAAAGTCAGCTTTGAATTCATTGTTGACTGTTATTCCTGGGAGCGATTGAATGGAGCGTAAAATATCAGGCATTCCGGCAGATATTTCTCTAATTCTTTCACTCTGCATTGATAAGCTGCTGATTTCAGATAACTCTGTATTTTTATTTGTGCTTGAGTAAACCGTCACTTCTTGCAGATAAATGCTAATCGGTAAAAGAACAAATAAATTTTCCTCACCATAAGTTATGCTTCTTAAATCAATCGTTAGACTCTTGTAACCAATGTAACTTATTATTAAGTAATCAGCATTGGTGGAATATTTCAAATTAAATTTACCTTTTAAGTCAGTAGTTGTGCCGATTTCTGAATCTTTCATCATTACATTAGCATAAGGCAGAGGGTCAAGAGATTGACCATCAATTACTTTTCCGATAATTGTTCGATCAGTGGTTTGCGAGAAAATTAGTGTCGCCCCACAAAGCAGAAATGAAATAAATAATACTTTCAGTCTATTAAATTTTACCAATCGTTATTCCCGAATATTTTGATTGAAATTAAATTTTGTAACCGTAATTTACTTAACATTCTAAGTAATTTACTTTTGAAATAGAAAAACGTTAAAAAAATATAACAATTTTTGTTCCTAATGCACTAAATCAACAGCACATAAAAATAGTTACTTTGGAATATTATTTGACATCTATTTTCATTAAAATAACACCCGTGTTTCACAACAAATAAGAGAGATTAATGAAATCAGTAGTAATTATTATCATCAGTATTTTTATCGGCCAATATTCAGCTAAGGCGCAGTTAGTATCTGAACCTCTACATAAGGAAATTTACTTATATCTTGAAAGACTAAATCATAAAGGAATCATTGAACTTGATGATTTGTTCAAACCGTTTTCAAGAAAATACATTTCAGAAAAGCTGATAGATGCTCGAAGTAACTTAAATAAGCTTACTGATCTTGAGAGGGAAGAACTTGAATTTTATGAGAAGGATTACTATTGGGAAATAAGTACTGCTAATAAACGTTCAATTGAAGAGGATTTGAATTATTTTGAACGTGATAATGCTGGCAGATACAGAATTTTTTCTTACAATGATCATATCTTTAAGTTCCAAGCAAAACCATTATTGGGTGTTGATGTTTCATACATTGAAAAGTATAGAAACATGCACATGCTCATGGGTTTGAGTACCTATGGATATTTACTTGATAAAATAGGTTTCAGTTTGGATATAAGATCACACAATGAGAGAGGTGATGCACTAGATCCTTATCGTGAATTTACACCCCAAACAGGTATTATACCGACAATATCACAGCAAGGTAAAGATATAGGATATAGTGAAGTAAATTCATCTGTTACTGTAGATTGGGGTTGGGGTAATGTTGTCGCGGCAAAAGAGCATATTGAATATGGTTATGCAAAGTATGGTAACATTATCCTTTCAGATAAAGCACCATCATTTCCACATATACGCTTGCAAATCAAACCAGCTGATTGGTTTAATTTTTATTACTTTCATGCCTGGCTTTCATCAAATGTGGTTGATTCTGCTAAGGTTGCAGAATATAAAAGAGACATTTATGTTGGAAAATATTTTGCTTGGCACGCTCTTGTAGTAACTCCATTTAAAGGATTTGATTTTTCAATCGGTGAGTCTGTAGTTTATGGAGACGAAGTAGAGTTTCTTTATTTGATGCCCGTTATGTTCTATTTCTTTGCAGATGAATACTTAACCAACAAACAGGGCAAACCCGGTGATGCAAATCAGCAAATATTTTTAACCGTCAGTTCAAAAAATCATATTAAGAACACTCATTTATATGGAACTTTATTCGTAGATGAAATGACAATTGGCGGAATTAATGGTTCTATAATTGCTAATCCCACATATGGCGGTGCTACCAGTCGAAGACAGAGAACTCAGCTAGGATTTACTCTGGGTTTATCCGTTACTGATTTACCAATTGATAACCTAACATTCTCATCCGAATATACAAGAATAAATCCTTTTGTCTATGGACATCATGACCCGGCTCAGACCTATGCAAACAATTCTTATTTATTGGGGCATTGGATTGGTCACAATGCCGATTTACTATATCTAGATTTGACTTACAGAATCATCAGAGGACTTAAGGCAGAAGTCTGGTCTGCATTTATAAGAAAGGGAAGTGATGACTATAGCGAACAATATGGAACTGTTCAACCCGATTTTTTATTTGGTCTTGAATCTATTTATAAAGGTGAATACTCAGGATTTAAGTTGAAAAATTTTGGTTTGAATTTAAAGTATGAATGGGTTCATGATTTAAATATTGAAACAAGATTTAAAATGACCTCTATTTCAAGAAGACAACCAGATGGTTCATTCAGTGATAAAAAGAATAATGAATTTTCCTTCTCAATAAATTATGGTTTATAAGGGAAATTGAATATTTCCTTTGAAAAGAGAACGAAAGAATTTAGTAGTTATAAATTCAGTTCTGGATGATTTTGGATAAGGATAGATAAATGCGGAGAGGGCGATCCCATTGGGAGAACTTGCGGTACAGTATTACCCGTACGACGGTTTAGTCCCACTGGGATTGGTTTCAGCCGGAAAAAGTTAAATAATACCTTCATTCATTAACCAATGATAACTACCAAGAGATTTGAAAAACTTCTCTCGTTTCTTCGCTTCGGAACGAGAATTAAATTCTTCGAGGTAAAATAACTCCCAAGGAATATATCTTTTTGTAAAAGTAGACAAACCAAGATTATGCTCAAAGAGTCTTTTCTCTAAATCTGAAGTATGACCGAAGTAGTGTTTGTTAGAAGAAATGCTTTTGAGAATGTAAGTATGAAACTTACCCATATAAGAAAATAATTTTGAAGAGGGAACTATTTTTGCGGAGAGGGCGAGATTCGAACTCGCGGTACAGTGTTACCCGTACGACGGTTTAGCAAACCGTTGGTTTCAGCCAACTCACCCACCTCTCCGAAGCTGAAAAACACTTTATAATTTAATTACACGCAAAGATAATACTTCCAATTTTGAATTAAAAATTCCGATTTCTATTCAAATCTGAAAAATTTAACCTCAAAGAGATGAATCATTTTCAAACTCACTTTGTTGTATGATTAGTCTCATTGGAGTAAATTTGTTTCACTATTATTAATTAAATCAGAACGATACTATATGCAAAAATTTGTTGGTGTGGATTATTTTAATATCGAGTCACTTCTGTCAGAAGATGAAAAAATGATTCGCAACACAGTGCGTGACTTTGTTTCATCTGAAATCATTCCAATCATAGAAAAATATAATCGTGAGGCAAAATTCCCCAAATATTTAATTCAAAAAATGGCTGAGTTAGGTTTGTTTGGTGTAACTCTTCCTCAAAAATATTCATGTGCAGAATTAAATAATGTCTCATATGGATTAATAATGCAAGAACTTGAAAGAGGAGATAGCGGCATAAGAAGTTTTGTATCGGTACAGAGTTCGCTTGTAATGTATCCTATCTATACTTTTGGATCGGAAGAGCAAAAAGATTATTGGCTTCCGGAATTAGCTAAAGGCAAAAAAGTTGGATGCTTCGGTTTAACTGAACCTGATTTTGGATCAAATCCAGGTGGAATGATTACTAAAGCAGAGAAAGTGCAAGATGGTTTTGTTCTAAATGGAGCAAAGATGTGGATTACAAATGGAACAATTGCTGAGGTGGCTGTAGTTTGGGCTAAGCTTGATGGGGTAGTTAGGGGATTTCTTGTCGAAAAGGGTATGAAAGGATTTACTGCTCCTGAAATGAAAGGAAAACATTCACTTCGTGCATCAATAACTTCTGAATTAATTTTTGATAATGTTTTTATTCCAGAAAAAAATCTATTGCCAAAAACAGAGGGCTTGAAGAATGCTTTAATGTGCTTAAATCAAGCACGATATGGAATTGCATGGGGAGTTGTCGGTTCAATGATGGCTTGCTACGATAGCGCGTTGAATTACGCAAAATCTCGCATTCAATTTGGAAAGCCAATCGCATCGTTTCAAATGACTCAAGAGAAATTAGTCTTCATACTTACTGAAATTACAAAAGCTCAATTGTTAAATCTGCAATTGGGCAGAATGAAAGACAATGGAACGTTAAAGCATACTCATGTCTCTCTAGCTAAAAGGAATAATTGTGAAAAAGCATCTGAGATTGCTAAAATTGCAAGAGAAATACTGGGAGCAAACGGTATTTTGGATGAATATCCTGTAATGCGGCATTTGGCTAATCTTGAGTCAGTCAAAACTTATGAAGGAACTCATGAGATGCACACTTTAATTATTGGTGAAGATATAACCGGTATCTCAGCATTTGAATAATTCAATCAATAGAACATAGTTTTTATGAAATCAATTAAAGAAGCACTTACATTTGATGATGTACTGTTAGTACCTTCAAAATCTGCAGTACTTCCACGGGATGTTAATATTACAACTTGCCTTACTCCAGAAATTAAGCTTAACATTCCTTTTATTTCTGCTGCAATGGACACCGTAACTGAATCAGCGATGGCAATTGCAATTGCTCGCGAAGGAGGCATCGGTATTCTTCATAAGAATATGAGTATTGAGGCACAATGTGATGAGGTTGATAAGGTCAAAAGATCGGAAAGTGGAATGATACGAGATCCCATTACTTTACATCCTGAAAATACTATTGGTGATGCATTAAATATCATGAAAAAATATAGTGTTTCAGGAATACCAGTGATTGACGAGAAGCATAAGTTAGTTGGAATTATCACAAACAGAGATTTAAGATTTGAACCAAACAGGAATCTTAAAGTTAAAAGTTTAATGACTCGTGAAAATTTAATAACTGCTCCTCAAGGAACAACTTTAGAGAAAGCAGAAAAAATTCTTGAGAAATATAAAATAGAGAAGCTGCCAGTTGTTGACTCCAATAAAATACTTAAAGGGTTAATAACTTTTAAGGATATTCAAAAAAAGAAGCGGCATCCAAACGCTTGTAAAGATGAGCATGGCAGGTTAAGAGTGGGAGCAGCAGTGGGAATTACCAATGACAGTATTGAACGAATTACTGAACTAACAAATGTTGGCGTTGACGTTTTAGTAATTGATACTGCGCATGGTCATTCTTTAGGTGTTCTGAAAATGATAAAAACTATTCGGCCAAAATTTAAATATGAGCAGTTAATCGCTGGAAATATAGGAACTTATGAGGCAGCACTTGATTTATTGAATTGTAATGTTGATGGAATCAAAATTGGAGTTGGACCTGGCTCGATTTGTACAACAAGAGTCATTGCTGGAATCGGTATTCCACAAATCACAGCAATTTCAGAAGTTTTTAGAGCGGTCAAGAAAAGAGGAATCCCAATAATTGCAGATGGTGGTATTAAACAAACAGGTGATGTTCCCAAAGCGATTGCTGCTGGAGCAGATTCAATTATGATTGGCGGCCTATTTGCAGGTGTAGAAGAAAGTCCCGGTGAGAAGGTTTTATTCGAAGGAAGAAGTTTTAAGATTTATCGAGGAATGGGCTCTTTATCAGCCATGAAAAAGGGGAGCAAGGATAGATATTTTCAGGATACCGAAGAAGACATTTCAAAATTAGTTCCTGAGGGAATTGAGGGCAGAGTACCTTACAAGGGTGCATTAGCAGATACAATTTTTCAATTGACTGGGGGGTTAAGAGCGGCAATGGGTTATTGCGGAGCTCGGAACATAAAAATGCTAAAGACAAAAACTAAATTTGTAAAAATAACTTTAGCAGGGTTAAAAGAGAGTCATCCGCATGATGTGATTATCACTACGGAACCACCAAATTACTTTACTCCAAAGGTTTGATTATTTTTCAACTATTGTGATTATTTTTTCTTAAGTATTATGTTCAAAGTATTAGTTATTGCGTACTACTTTCCTCCTTTAGGTTTAAGCGGAGTTCAAAGAACTTTAAAGTTTGTGAAGTACATGCCGAATAATGGTTGGCATCCCACTGTTATAACTACAGGTAATATTGCATATTATGCTCACGACAAATCTTTGCAGAATGAGTTAGATAAACTTGGCATCAAGGTGATACGAACAAGCTCATCAGATCCAAATGCTGTTCTTTCAAAATTTGGGACAATAAAAATGCCTAATGAGAAAGTGCGAAAATTACTAAATCTTGTCAGCCAAACTCTTTTCATACCCGACAATAAAATTTTATGGTCAAAAAAAGCTTTTCATTCTGCTTCAGAAATTTTGTCAAACGAAAATTATGATGCAATATTTGTTTCGTCTCCTCCATTTTCAGCTTTTAATATGGCGGCTAAACTTAAAAAGAAATTTGATATTCCGCTTGTTGTTGATTATCGAGATTTATGGTACAAAAGTTATTTTGCATTTTATCCAACTCCTTTTCATTCTCTTCTTCATAAAAGAATGGAATATTTGTCATTGAAAGCTGCTGATAAAGTGATAGTAACAAATAGAAAAATTAAAGAAAAATTATTGAACTATTATAAGTTTTTAACATTTGAAGATGTTGTAATTATTCCCCATGGTTTTGATCCTGAAGATTTTTCTACAGCCAAATCAGTTCCGAAGACAACTGATAAAATGATTATTACTTATTCGGGAATATTTTTAGAATATAACACTCCCAAATATTTTCTTGAGGCATTCAAGAAACTTACTATTGAACGACCTGATGTTGCATCTAAGATTGAATTACACTTTGTAGGTCATCTCAGAAAGGAAAATCAGAAACTAATTAGAAAACTTAAGTTAGAAGAATTTGTTAAAGATTTTGGATATATGAATCATGATGAAGCTCTTCGAAAAGTAATGTCAAGTGATGTTTTATGGTTTATGATCGGAAAGAAAAGAAACATTGATGCAATTTTGCCTGGTAAAATGTTCGAGTATTTTGGTACTGGAAAACCGGTAATTGCATCTGTTCCTGATGGTGCTGCAAAATCGGCTTCGATAGAGTATGGAGCATCATTCATAACTGAACCTGATGATGTTACGGCAATCAAAGATGCTATTTATAAAGCATATCAATTGTATCTTAAGGGTCAATTGCCAGCAGCTAATGAAAGTTTTATTGATAAGCACCGCAGAGATTTTCTAACCGAAACATTAATCAAACAATTTCAGCTTTTAATTAAGGAAGTTGTTGTATGAACGTGGCGTTAATTGGATCCGGTGGTCGGGAACATGCAATTGCTTATACGCTGATTGACAGCGAAAAGCTAAATCAACTCTACATTATTCCTGGTAATCCAGGTACCGCTCAGGTTGGTCAAAATGTTGAACTTAATGTAAATGATCACCTAGCAATTCTTGAATTTTGTAAATCTCACAATGTCGAGTTAGTTGTAATTGGTCCCGAAAAACCGCTTGTTGATGGATTGAGTGACATTCTTCGAAAAAATTCAATTAAGGTGTTCGGTCCAAGTTCTAATGCTGCAAGAATTGAATCTGAGAAATCATATGCTAAGAAATTGATGAAGAAATATAATATTCCCACTGCTGATTATAAAGAGTTTAATTCAGATGAACATTTAATGGCAATTGATTACTTAAAATCTATAAGTTACCCAAAGGTAATCAAAGCAGATGGGCTTGCAGCAGGGAAAGGTGTTATAATTTGCAATTCATTTGAGGAAGCTGAGCAAACACTCAATAATATTTTCAAAGATAAAATATTTGGTCAATCGGGTGATAAAGTTGTCATTGAAGAATTTTTAGCAGGAGAAGAAGCTTCAATTTTTGCAATTACCGATGGAGGGAAATTTGTTACATTACCTTCTGCGCAAGATCACAAAAGAATAGGGGACAATGATACCGGCAAAAACACCGGGGGAATGGGATCTTATTCGCCGGCACCGATTGTCGCGGCAAAAGTTTTAAGAGAAGTCGAAGAAAAAATTATTTCACCAACACTCAACGCTTTGAATAAAGAAAATAATCCTTTCGTTGGCTGTTTATATTGCGGATTAATGCTAACTAAAATTGGTCCAAAAGTAATCGAGTTCAACTGTAGATTTGGTGATCCTGAAACTCAATCGGTTCTTCCTTTGCTTGAGGGAGATTTTCTTGAGTTGCTTTATTCCGCAGCTTCAGGTTCGCTAAATACAAAGTCTGTCAAGTACAATGGAGGATCATCCGTTTGCGTTATAGCATCTTCAAAAGGATATCCTGATTCCTACAAAACCGGCTATAGAATCACAGGATTTGAAAAAATTGAGGATCCAGAAATCGTGATTTTTCATTCGGGAACTAAACTTGAAGGAAACCGTTTGTTGACAAATGGAGGTCGAGTACTCGGAGTTACCTCGATCATCAACACGAATAATATTTCCGAAGCTCGAAATAGCGCTTATAATGCGATTGAAAAAATTCATTTCACTGATATTTATTTCAGAAAAGATATTGCTTCAAAAGCAATCACCAAAAAATAGTCTTACTGCCGACTTTTAATTTCCTCACATAGTTTTTACATTTAATCAGTTACTTAACTAAATCTTAGCTTAATCTGATTTTTTATGATTCCACTTCATGTACATTCAAATTATTCGCTTCTTCAAGGTGAGGTAACTATTGAGAACTTAGTTACCAAAGCGAAGGAGTATAATCTGAAATCCTTAGCTCTCACAGATACAAATGGAATGTACGGATTAGTTGCATTCGCCAAAAAGTGTAATGAGAATGGAGTGAAACCGATATTTGGAGCTTATGTTGATGTTCCAAACAATGCTGAAATAAATTGCATAGTTCTCGTAAAGAATAATGATGGCTTTTCAGAACTTTGTAAACTTATCACGTTACGAAAACTAAATGAAGATTTTTCGTTGATCACACTTCTGAATCAGAGTTTCAATAATCTAATTATCATTACTAGTTCAATTGAACTTCTAAAATCATTAAAAAGAAAAGATACTTACGCTGAATTAATTTCAGTGAGTTCAAAAAAAATTCAGAACAGATATCTTTTTGAATTTGCTAAATCAAATGATATTAAAGTTGTCGTTACAAATCCAATTTATTTTTTAAGTAAAGATGATTACTTAACTCATAAAATTCTCACAGCAATTCGACTTAATAAGAACCTCGATAATATTACTAATGATGAGAGTGTTAATGAGGAATATTATTTCAAGGATCCGACAAAAATCGAAAAATCATGGATTAAGTTACCAGAGTTGTTTCAGAACATTGAATATATTGTATCTAATTGTAATGTTGATTTAAAAATCGGGGAATATAAGTTTCCACATTTTAGTTTGCCATCAAGCGAAACATCTTCTTCTTATTTACGAAGTATCGCATATGAAGGATTAGGTATGCGATATCAACCAATGTTTGATAAAGCCATCGAAAGAATTGAATATGAGCTAAGCGTAATTGAAGAATTAAACTTTACCGATTATTTCTTAGTCGTTTGGGATATTGTAAAAGAAGCCAAGAGAAGAGGAATGATGACCATCGGAAGAGGATCTGCAGCAAATAGTTTGGTTTCTTATTGCCTTGGCTTAACAGAGGTAGATCCGATAAAATACAATTTGTATTTCGAAAGGTTTCTAAACAAAGGACGGAGTTCGCCGCCGGATGTGGATATTGATTTTTCATGGAAAGAGCGTGATGAAATTGTTAGATATGTATTTGAAAAGTATGGCTATGAAAACGTTGCTATGATTTCGACTCATGTAACTTTTAGAGCAAGATCTGCTTTCCGTGAAGTTGCAAAAGCTTTTGGCATATCTAATCAAGAGATTACTAAATACAGTAAGTATATTCCTTGGACGAGTGCGGAGAATTTGCCTAATCTTTCTCAAATATTTCCGGAGGCAAAAAATCTTAATTTAAATATTGAACCATGGAAAACCATAGTTCAGATTGCAGCGAAGATTGCAAACTTTCCACGTCATTTAAGCATCCATCCCGGTGGAATTGTGATTGCACCGAAGCCAATTACAAGTTATACAGCACTTGAGTATGCCAAAAATAAGGGATTAGGTTTGATAATCACTCAACCAGATATGCATGGTATTGAGGATTTAGGATTAGTCAAAATTGATTTGCTGAGTCAACGCTCACTTGGAGTGCTGCGGGATACAATGAATCATTTGAATAACAAATCTTAAGTTTGCTTGTAGTGTTAAAGAATTAGAGCAATAGAACCCCCACGTGGCAGGCACAGATGACGCAGAGTGGGCTGATATTCTCAGATATTAATCTGTTTTTATTTAATCACAATGACTCTTCCTAAAATTCTTTCAGCTAATTAAAAACTCAGCTTCTTGTTCAACAGTTACGTTGCTTACTGTTTTAGTTTTTTCTGATAAGTAAGAATAAATAGCAGGGATAACAAAAAGAGTAAGTAATGTTGAAAATATCAATCCGCCTATCACTGCAATTCCCATTGACGATCTGCTTTCAGATCCTGCTCCTAATGCCAGTGCAATTGGTAACGTGCCGAGAATGGTTGATAAACTTGTCATCAGAATTGGACGTAGTCGCAATCTTGCTGCTTCTTTTACTGCTTCTACTACATTTAATCCCTGTGCTTTTTTCTGATTTGCGAATTCAACAATCAATATTCCGTTCTTTGTGACTAGTCCGATTAACATTATTTGACCAATTTGACTGAAGATATTTAGAGTTTGATTGAAGTACCAAAGTGAAATTAAAGCTCCGGCTATTGCGAGAGGAACTGTAAACATAATTATCAAAGGATCGCGGAAACTCTCAAACTGCGCTGCAAGAGTTAAGTAGATTAGAATAAGTGCTAACAAAAATGTGAAGAGAAGACTAGACGAACTTTCGACAAAATCTTTTGAAGCACCTTGTAATGCAGTTGAAAAACTTTGATCTAAAACTGACTTAGCAATTTTATCCATTGCATCAATTCCGTCTCCAATTGTTTTTCCAGGAGCAAGACTTGCAGAAAAAGTTGCGCTTACATATCTGTTAAATCTATAAAGCTGCGGCGGACTGCTTCTCTCATGAAGTGTTATTAAGTTATCAAGTTGAATTAATTGATCATTTTTATTTCTTACATAGATTGAAGTCAAATCAACGGGTTTATTTCTATTTTCCTTGAATACCTGACCGATTACCTGGTATTGCTTTCCATTCATTATGTAGAAACCAAATCTTTGCCCGCTGTAAGCGAGTTGAAGAGTTTGTGCAATATCCATGGCAGAAACTCCAAGCTCTCGTGCTTTTGTTCTATCAATATCAACGACTATTTCTGGTTTGTTAAATTTCAAATCAACATCAACATTTGCAAAAGTTGGATCATCTAAAGCAGCATCTAAGAATTTAGGCACAATCTCGCGTAGCTTCTCAAAATTTGGTGCCTGAACTACATATTGAACCGGTAATCCTCCTCGTCGAGTAGAGATTGATTGACTTTGAATGACAAATGAACGGGCGTCGTTTAATTTTCTGGATAGACCTGTTAACTGCTCCGCAATTTCCTGCTGTGATCTTTTTCTTTTGTCAGCATCTGTAAGTATAACTCTTACGAATCCGCTGTTTGCAACGTTAGAACCTCCGCCGCCGGCAGTTACTGATATAATTGATTCACTTTCCTTTACATTTTTCTGTACAACCTTAGTCATTTCAGTAATATAATTATCCATAGCAGGGAATGAGGTACCTTCAGGCATAGTTGACTGAATACGAATTTCCCCTCTATCTTCAATTGGTGATAATTCAGATTGTAAAGTTGAACCAATCAAATAAATCATCAGTGCAGCAGCAGCCATTATCACAAAAGCCATCCATCGTTTTTTCATAAATGAATCAAGTGCATTCTTGTAGGAATTTTCCAACCAAGTAAAGAATGGTTCGGTTTTATTGTAGAACCAACTATGCTTTTTTTTGGTTTTTAATAACCTTGAACTGAGCATTGGAGTCAATGTTAACGCTACAAATGCAGAAATGATGACCGACCCAGCAATCACAACTCCAAATTCTACAAATAATCTGCCTGTAATTCCTTGTAAAAACATAATAGGTAAAAACACTGCGGCCAGAGTTACGGTCGTTGATATTATGGCAAAGAAAATTTCTGATGTTCCTTTTGTGCCTGCTTCGATTGGATTCATGCCATCTTCAATTTTGCGATAGATATTTTCTAATACAACAATAGCGTCATCAACCACAATTCCTATTGCAAGAACAATTCCTAGTAAGGTTAAAACATTGATTGAGAAATTTGCCAAATACATTATGAAAAAAGCACCAATTAATGAAACTGGGATAGCAACTATTGGAATAATTGTCGTTCGCCAATCACGGAAGAACAAGAAAATAATTAATATAACAAGAGCAAAAGCTAAAAGTATGGTTTCTTTTACTTCAGAGATGGAATTACGAATATATTTTGTAACGTCAAATCCGATTCCCAAAGTAATGTCTGATGGTAAATCTTTTTTTATTTGTTCAATGCGTTTGTAAAATTCATCTGCAATTTGAATTTGGTTAGCGCCTGGCTGCGGAATGAGCACAACTCCAACCATTGGTATTCCATCACGGCGAAGAATAGTTCTATCGTTTTCAGGATATAATTCAGCATAACCCAAATCCTTGAAACGAACAATGTTCTGATTGGATTCTCTGACTATTAAATCATTAAAATCGTTTTGCGTAGTCAATCTGCCAAGAGTTCTAACTGTCAACTCAGTTTTATCTCCCTCAATTCTGCCGGAAGGTAATTCAATATTTTCTTTATTAAGTGCATTACGAACATCAAAGGGAGTGATGTTATAAGCTGCAAGTTTATTCGGGTCCATCCATAAACGCATAGAGTATCTGCGTTCTCCCCAAATGTTTACCTGGCTAACACCTGGAATGGTTTGTAATCGTTCTTTAAAAACATTTTGAGCAATGTCAGAAAGATCAAGCAAATTTCTTTTATCGCTCTTAACATTTAAGAAAACTATTGGAATAGCGTCTGCATCTGCTTTTGACACTGTTGGAGGATCAACATCTTGTGGTAATCTTGATCTGGCAATTGAAACTCTGTCACGTACATCATTAGCCGCCGCTTCTAAATCAATTGATACATCAAACTCAACGGTAATCGAACTTCTTCCATCGCGGCTTACTGAAGTTAATGATCGAATTCCTGCGATGCCATTAATTTGTTCTTCCAATGGTTCAGTTATTTGAGATTCAATAACATCAGCGTTGGCTCCAACGTAGCTTGTAGAAACAGTGATTATTGGCGGGTCAATGCTTGGATACTCTCTAACTCCTAAAAATGTATATCCAATTATCCCAAACAAAATTATTGTAATTGACATTACAATTGCTAAAACCGGGCGGCGTATACTGACTGATGATAAACTCATTTGAAGCTATTCTCTTAAACTATAAAACTAGTTCACAGAATTTAATTTAACAGGTGCATTAGGACGAAGGAGAATAATTCCTGAGACAATAAGTGTATCTCCAACATTTAAACCGGATGTTATTTGAATCTCTTTCTCTGTTCTTATTCCGGTATTAACTAATTGGGGAACTGCTTTACCGCTTCTATATATAAATACTTTTTCACCTTCAACATCAGGTACAAGAGATTCAGTGGGAATCAAAACAGAATTTTCAATGCTTTCAAGCACCACGTCAATTTCAACATAAGCACCAGGAGTAAGTTCACCTTTCTCATTTGGAATTATTGCACGAACTTGAACTGTTCGAGTATTTTGATCAATTTTAGGTTCAACTGCATAGATTCTGCCGTTATAAATTTTTCCGGTGGCACTAAGCTTAACATTAATTGTTTTTCCTTCCTTCACTAAACCAAAATATTTTTGCGGAACAGAAAAATCAACTTTCATGGGATTAATACTTTGCAAACTTGCAATTTTTGATTGTGGAGAAATATAACTTCCAACACTGACTGATCTTAATCCAATAATTCCATCAAACGGTGCTACTATTTCAGTTTTTGCAATTTGTGCCTCAGTAAGTTCAACGTCTGCTAACACCGAATTTAATTCACTTAATTGTAAATCATACTCTTGCTGACTAGTAAGATTTTTTTCTAATAGCTGCTTATAACGGTATTCTCTATCTCTTGCAAGGAACTCTCTCGATTTATTCTTTTTGAGTGCAGCTTGAAGTTCAGAGTCATTTATTTTAACTAACACATCACCTTTCTTAACTCTTTTTCCTTCGCTGAAAAATATCTGAGTAACCTTTCCGTTAATTTCGCTTCGTAATTCCACCTCTTCATTACTTAATAAAGTGCCATTGGAAAATATTTTATTTTGCAGAGATTTTGGTTTCACAAGCCAGCCATCAACAGAAACTAGTCTTGCCCTTGGGTCCATATTGGATTTATTTTCCGAACTGCTGCATGTAAGATTTAATTTGGGGATTATAAGAACGGCTAAAATTATTAGTGCAGTTATCCAGATGAGTATTCTTTTCTTATTATTCATTTTCGCCTTAACTTAATCTCAAAAAGTATCTTATTTAAAATAGTGAATTTCAGATTAAGCTCGTTATTAAAACGATATTCAAGTTTTAGTCAAAAATTTTTAGTTAACAATGGTTATTAAATAAACTCCACCAAGTATTACCAATATTCCGCATACTCTTTTTATCCACAAAATCGTTTTTGATTCTTCCGACCAATTAAGATACTTCTGTACTTTCCCTGTTAAAGTGCCCGCTCCGACAATAATTGAACAATGTCCTAATCCGAATGCAAGGAGAAAAATCACTGCAAGTAAATAATTTGTTTGTGCTGTTTGAAATACAACTCCAAGAACTGGAGCCATATAAGCAAATGTACATGGTCCTAAGGCAATTCCGAAAAGTAAACCGAGTATCAATGCTGCCAACAAACCTTTTGCGTTTGTTTGCTTTAACCCAATATTATTCCAATCTAACTTTATAATATCAAGTAAGTATAAACCAACTAAAAAGAAAATTCCAGCGACTAAATAATTGCCAATGCTGCCAACATCTCCCATCAACCTACCAAGCGATACAGTAATAATTCCAATTGCAGCAATTGTAATTAAAATTCCAACAGAAAAAACCAATGAAATATAAAATGTTCGAGGGACAGATATTCTTCCTTGTGAACTGATAAACCCAACTACAAGCGGAATACTGGATAGATGACAAGGGGAGAGGAGTATTGATAAAACTCCCCAACTGAAAGATGCTAAGAGAGCAAGCCAAACGGCTCCGGTCATTGCTTCGTACAGTGATGTGAATAAGCTGTCCAACATAAAACTCCCTTCAATTGCTAAATTGTTGAAATTAAATAACAGTAAAGCAATTTGACAATTTTACAATCATTTCTTTGGTTTCAATCCTTTTGACTTTAAAAGTTTGTGTATTTCATCCTCGGGGTAAAATCCTTCGTGGCGATGAAATTCTTTCCCTTCTTCATCAAGAAAAACTTGTGTTGGAATTAACTTGATACCATATTTTTCTGCGTAAGGTTTTTGCTCTTTAGTCCAAACATCATAAAAAACAACCTTAACTTTTCCGGCATATTTTTCCTCAATCGCTTTCATGACCGGCTGCATCATTTTGCAAGGGATACAGTTAACTGAACCAAGTTCTATGAAAGTTACTTTTGGTTTAATCTCTTTGGATTGGGCATTGATTTTTATTCCGCTAATTAAAACTAAAAGTACCAGTATTAACAGATATCGTATTTTCATTTCATTCTCCTCTTTATTACCTAACGGCGTAAGTGTTAAATTGTTCGAAAAATTTAATCAGTTTAACATTGTGACAATTTAACAATTGAACACTTTAACATTTATTAATTTTCTTTTAACCAGTTAATTATTTGATCATCCTTTGGGATAATACCGTAGCTTTTAACTTTCTCGTTTATGATTAATCCGGGAGTCATCATTATTCCGTAGTTCACCATTTCTTGAATATCAGTAACCTTTTCAACAACTGCTTCAATTCCGTTGCGGGAAACAATATCTCTAACTTTTAATTCAAGAGTTTGACATTTCTTGCATCCACTGCCAAGTATTTTTACTGAAACCATTTTGTTTATTCCATTTTGTTTTTAGAAATGTAACTATTTAAAGAGGTAATCATGTTTTCATCATATTCAATTTTGTGAATTACCTCATTATTCCCATTGAATACGATTACCGATGGGGTAAATAACGTTTCATATTTTAATGAAAGTTCGTCCTTTTTGTAAGCATCTATCACGAGGTAATCATATTTATTATTATTTGTTTTTACAAACTTTAAGATATCAATGAGTTGATTCTTACACATCTCTAATGTGCAATAACAAGACATTGAAGTACTGAAAAAAAGAATTTTGGTTTTTTGTGATGAAAAGAATTTATCAACAGCAAAATCATAGTAAGAATTATTCAACTTTAAATACCATTGGTTGAATAATACTAGGGCAGAATCAAATGAAATATTCTTATGAAGAGAGTAAAACTCATCGAAAGAATCTTTTAGCGATAAATAGTTTTCGTCTTGATTCGAGCTACCGTTATCTAATGAAACCTGTGTAATATTCTTATTAAAAAAATTACCCAACTCTTCAATCGAACTATAAGCTGAAGAATCTTTCGCTGATAAAAGCAACAATACATCAGAAGAATTTTGCTCAATCTGTTCGTAAGTCTGAGCATATTCTGTTCTGCAGATTACTATCACAATTATTACAGCTAACCAATATTTTATAATCATTCTATTACCCTAGTTGTGGGTTATAAGTTTCAAAATCTTTATTTCATTTTGCATCAGCGAAATATTTTTTCTTAAACCATAGAGCTACATTCACAAGCATAATTAACACAGGGACTTCTACTAGTGGACCAATAACGGTTGCAAATGCTACTTGAGAGTTGATACCAAACACTGCCACAGCGACAGCTATTGCCAACTCAAAATCATTACTGCCGGCAGTAAAGGCAGCAGTTGTCGATTTTTCATAACCTGCGCCAATTCGTTTCGCAATAAAGAAAGTAACGAAGAACATCCCAGCAAAATAGAAGATGTAAGGAATAGCAACACGTATTACGTCAAGCGGCAATTCAACGATTTTTTCTCCTTTCAGAGAGAACATTACAAAAATTGTGAACAACAATGCGATTGGAGTTGATACAGAAATTTTCGGAATGAATTTTCTATGATACCATTCTTTGTCTTTTACTTTAATTAATGTGTACCTTGTAATCATTCCTCCAAAGAAGGGAATACCAAGATATATCAAAACAGTTAATGCAATTTCACCGATTGAAATATCAACTAAAGCCCCACTAAATCCGAATACCGGTAGAAGAATTGTTATGAAAATGTATGCATAGACTGAGTATAGAAATACTTGAAAGATTGCATTGAAAGCAACAAGTCCGGCAGCTAATTCAGAATCACCTCTTGCAAGATCATTCCACACTAAGACCATTGCAATGCATCGTGCCAAACCGACAAGGATTACTCCAATCATTAATTCTGGTTTATCAGGTAGAAAGATGATAGCTAAAATGAACATGACAAGCGGACCAATAATCCAGTTTTGAATCAGTGATAGTGAAAGCAGCTTAACATTTTTGAATACAACTGGAAGTTCTTCATACTTTACTTTTGCAAGCGGCGGGTACATCATTAAAATAAGCCCAATTGCAATAGGAATGTTTGTAGTGCCGCTGCTAAGTGAATCCCAAAACTCTGCAATCCGGGGAAAGAATGATCCGACAGCAACACCAATAAACATAGTAATGAAAATCCACAGTGTGAGGTAGCGATCGAAAAATGATAATTTTTGGGATACTGTTTCGCTCATAGATAATCTCCTAGTCAATTTCTTCCAGCCAATGCTCAAGAGTTGATTTTGTTGGAATTTTTCCGCTCGCTAGAACTTTGCCGTTAACTACAATCCGGGAGTTAACATTACTCCATAATCCATAAACTTATCACGGTCTGTCACTTTCTCAACATTGGCAGGAATATTGTGTTCTGCAACAACTTCTTTCACAAGATTTTCAAGCTTAATGCAGTTTGCACAGCCGGGACCAAGAACTTTTATATCTAACATTTTTATTTCTCCTTATATTTTGTGTGCGTCATTCTGAGCGAAGCGAAGAATCTCTGGCTTGAACTTTAGATTCTTCATTCCGACTACGTCGGAATTCAGAATGACAGCTATGGTTACTTTAACTCTTTCAAATAAAACTCATAAAAATCTTTTTTGATTTCATCGCGTATTTTTCTGAAAACAAAGAGCACTTCTTCGTTTGTTCCTTTTGCTTCAGCAGGATCTTCAAAACCAATGTAAAGCTGCTTACCAACTTTGCCAATAAAAATCGGACAACTTTCTTTTGCATTATCACAAACGGTGATTACAAAGTGAAAAGAATCATTTAAAAATTGATCAACTGCCTTTGGATAATTTTTTGAAAGATCAATACCAACTTCTTTCATCACTTGAACAGCTTTAGGATGAACTTGAGATGATGGCTTTGTACCAGCAGAATATACTTTAAGAGTTTTATCAAATGATTTCAGAAATCCTTCCGCCATTTGGCTGCGGCAGGAATTGCCAGTGCAGAGTATTAAAATTCTTTTTTTCATTTATCACCTTTTGTAAGTCTGTTAATTAAGTCATTCTGAGCAAAGCGAAGAATCTCAGACATTAACAACAGATTCTTCATCCCGATAAATCGGGATTCAGAATGACCGCTACGATTAAAATAACGCTCCATAAATCAACCCGCTGATTGTTGCCATAATTACAACAAGTGAAACATAAACCACTGTTTTTTGTGTACCAATCACACCACGAATTACAAGCATATTCGGCAATGATAATGCCGGACCAGCAAGCAATAAAGCAAGTGCTGGACCTTTTCCCATTCCGCTGTTAATTAATCCTTGAAGGATAGGTATTTCTGTAAGAGTTGCGAAATACATAAATGCACCTGTAATAGATGCAAAGAAATTTGAAAAGATAGAGTTGCCTCCGACTAATGCGGATATCCATTCATTCGGAATCACACCATTGTTATTGTTTTGAGAACCAAGTAAGAATCCAGCGACTAAAACACCAACAGCAAGCAAAGGCATAATCTGTTTTGTAAATCCCCAAGTTTCACCAAGCCATTGATTCGCTTCACCTTCTGAAAAACTTAAAATGATTGTTGTTGCAACTACGGCTACCACAAAAGTTATTGTAGGGTTTTCATAAAATATTATCGCAGAGATTACAACGGCTGCTGTTCCCAAAATTGCATAAAGTTTTTTAACCTGAATTATATAGATTATTGAAAGTGCAAAACCAATACCGAACAATCCGGTTATAAACCATTTGTTAGCAAACATAAAATACCAGAATCCTTCTGTTGTATCTGCTGGTTTTCCCCAGTTAACAAAAACCAAAATTGCAACAAGAATGAAAAAGTGCAATGCAGTTTGCCAGATGGGACGTGGTTCTTCGACTTCCGGCAGTGCAAGCTGTGCGACAGCTTTTTCTTTTTCTTCTTTGCGATAGATAAATGCCATAATCAATCCGATGATAACGCTAAACGAAACGGCACCAATTACTCTTGCTATTCCAAGCTCAAGCCCAAGAATTCTTGCTGTAAGAATTATTGCCAGAATATTTATGGCAGGTCCCGAATAAAGAAATGCGATTGCAGGACCTAATCCTGCACCTCTTTTATGTATACTCGAGAATAGAGGCAACACTGTACATGAACAAACCGCAAGAATTGTTCCGGAAACTGCAGCAACTGAATAAGCTACCCATTTTCTTGCCTTTGCACCAAAATATTTTACGACGGCAGCTTGGCTGACAAACACTGCTATTGTTCCCGCTATAAAAAATGCCGGTACAAGACAAAGCAAAACATGTTCCTGTGCATACCATTTTGCCAGATCGAAGGCAGCCAGTATTGCACCTTTAAAGGATTCACTCTCTATCGGCATAAAGTATGCGAAGAGAAAAAATCCTAATATCCATAAAAAACTTTTATACTGTTCTTTCCAATTCATTTTGTTGGTTCGTTATTTAGCGAATTAATGTGTAAAAGTTCATTTTGAACAAATCGCATTTCTATCTGCATCCATCACTTTCTTCTTGTCTTCAATAATTGTTGTTTGGTCGGCGATCCAAAAATCCAATGTGGTGAGAAAAGTTGACACACGGGCATCTTTTGGAATCGAATTAATTAAATAGTTAACCCACTTACCGTCCTTTTGTTCTGCAATAAACTCTGCTTCCTTAAGTACTTTCAAATGCTGGGAAACGGTTGAAGCAGCTAATTGTAAAATATCGGTGATCTCGCAGACACAAAGAGGACGGGTTTGAAGCATCTTTAATATTCGAAGACGATTCGGATCTGAAATGGCTTTGAAAAACTTTGCTTTATCTTCTATCATAAGGACCTTTTAAATAAAACATTTCGTTATTTAACGAAATGTAATAAGCGGCAAAATAAAATCCAAGTGATAAATAAATAAATTCTATAATTTTGTAACATGATTTATAAATTGAATCTGTACTTAAGTCAATTCATCATATTCAAAAAACATTTTTATATAAAATAACAAGGAGAAATAAAATGGAAACTACAACTCAAATTGCTATGCCAAGAATAGGTGATCCTGCACTATCATTTAAAGCTGTGACAACTCAAGGTGAAATCAATTTCCCGCAAGATTATAAAGGAAGCTGGGTGATTCTTTTTAGTCACCCTGCAGATTTCACGCCTGTTTGTACTTCTGAATTCATGACATTTGCATCAATGGAAGATAAATTTGCTAAGGCAAATTGTAAGTTGGTCGGGCTTTCTGTTGACGGATTATACAGTCACATCGCTTGGCTTAGAACTATTAAAGAAAAGATTGAATACAAGGGCATGAAAAATGTCGAAGTATTGTTTCCCTTAATTGAGGATATTACAATGGATGTTGCAAAGAAGTATGGAATGATTCAGCCTGGTGAAAGTTCGACCAAAGCAGTTCGTGCAGTTTTCCTTATTGATCCCAAAGGAATCATTCGTACAATCATTTACTACCCATTGAGCTTGGGAAGAAATTTTGATGAATTGTATAGAATAGTTATTGCTTTACAGACTGCCGATTCATTTTCAATTGCTACACCTGCAGATTGGCAACCTGGCGACGATGTAATTGTTCCTCCGGCTGGTTCTTGCGGAACAGCAAAAGATCGTATGGAAGGAAAAGAAGATATGAAATGTTATGATTGGTTCTTCTGCACTAAAAAACTGGATAAGGAAACAATATTTAAAACTGTTCTTAAAAAGTAAGTCAGTTTACTGAGTATCGTAGAAATTTAAGATTGTCAGTCTGAACTTGTCTGTGCCACAGGCTAATCAACTTTTAGTTGGGAAGACTGACACTTAAATTTAATCACTTTCTGCATTCTCATCATTCTCTTATTTTTTCCCTCTCCCCTTGGCCTGCCGCTAAACAAAGCTACAGCCACAGACGGGGGAGAACCGACTGTCTTTCCCGAATTCGGTTTCAGGTTTATTTCCGGATGAGGGTATTTATCTTTTCACTTCTCGCTTTCCTGTCCGCCTCTGGCGGATCGATTTTCACTTTTCGTCATACTGAATATTATGACTTAGTCAAGCTCTTTTTAATAGTGCTGGGTTTACAGATTTATAATTTTCTGTATAAGCAACGCCAGAATTAACAACAGCAAATGTTATTTTAAGTAATTTGTTCTCTATGTTGTTTAGAACAAGTTTTTTATTTTTTCCTTCGGCTACTTTGCGAAAGAAGTATTTCTTAAAATTTTGATTATGAGTTCTTACAGATAATGCGGCAAGATAAAGAAGTTTCCTAAGTTTAGCTGGTCCGCACTTCATTGAGCTTGGTGGTTTGTGCAGCGAAGTTCCACTGGTTTGTTCATAGGGACAAATGCCAGAATAAGCCGCAGTGTGTTTGTAGTTAACATGTCCGGTAAATCCTTTTGTTAGAACAAGAAGATTAGCCGCTAGAAGAAGACCAACACCTGGTACCGACCTAGCTAAAGAGATTTTACTCTTAAAGGAATCGTCTTTATCGATCAGGTTTTTAATCTCTTGGTCAATCTGTTTTATGTGTTCTTTAAGTTTATTGATTGTCTGCTCATAGATCTGATTAGCCAGTGGAGTTTGATAATACTTGTGCTTCAGAGTTTTAAGAGCATTTACATTAGCAGTCATCTGAACAGTTAAATGCTCACGAGTGCTTAAGAGCACTTGTATTTGCTCTAGAATTTCATCCTTTGGCTTCCAAACTGAGAGTTTATCAGTATATCTGTAAGCATATTCAGCAATAGCCATAGCATCAACAAAGTCGTTTTTCCTAGGCGAGTCCTTTGTTTTGTTCTTTATTTTGTGTGGAGCTTCAATACAAACAATGAAGCCCTTCGATGCTAAGAAATATGAAAGGTTTTCGGAATAAACTCCGGTTGCTTCCATGCATATGATAACTTCTGAGGGTTGGATGTTTTGCTTAGAAAGGAGAGAAACAAAACCAGAAAAACCATCAAAGTTATTAAGGAACTTTTGTGTTGAGAAAACAAGATTGTCGGGACTGGTAATGCAGCTGGCAGAAAAATCATCGAGTCTGTAAAATAATTTGTGTAAATGGGATTTAGATTTAAAGAACATTTAA
>CAZTJF010000010.1:0-132213 GCA_964613805.1 uncultured Ignavibacteriaceae bacterium
TTTAAATGTTCTTTAAATCTAAATCCCATTTACACAAATTATTTTACAGACTCTTATGCTTTGCTGAACTTTAACAAATAGGATTTAATAAAGCGATTAATATCTCCATCCATCACACCAAAAACATCAGAGGTTTCTTCGTTAGTTCGGTGATCTTTTACCATATTGTAAGGATGGAAAACATAAGAGCGAATTTGGCTTCCCCATTCAATTTTCATTTTACCTTTTTCAACTTCATCTAATTCCGCTTCAAGCTTTTCTTTTTCTATCTGGTAAAGTTTTGATCGCAATAGCTTAAATGCGTTAACTTTATTCTGCGATTGTGATCTTTCACTTTGACAGGCAGCAACCACACCTGATGGAATGTGAGTGATTCTTACAGCCGTCTCAACTTTGTTAACGTTTTGCCCGCCTTTACCACCGGAACGATAAGTATCAATTCTCAGATCAGCCGGATTGATATCAATCTCTATCGTATCATCAATTTCCGGAATAACAAATACAGAAGCAAAGCTTGTGTGCCTTCTTTTGTTTGAATCAAATGGAGAAATACGCACAAGACGATGAACACCATTTTCAGCTTTTAAATAACCGTAAGCATATTCACCTCCAACCTCAATTGTTGCAGACTTGATTCCTGCACCTTCACCTTCCAGAATGTCAACCAAAGTCATTTTGTAACCGTTTTGTTCACCCCATCTTAAATACATTCGCATCAACATCTCTGCCCAATCTTGAGATTCAGTACCCCCAGCACCTGAGTGAATTGTCAAAATACAATTAAGCAAATCATCTTTTCCACTGAGCATATTTTTTAATTCTACATCTTCAATTGCCTGATCTAATGCTTCTAACTCTTTTGCTATCTCATCGAAAAGGGATTCTTCATTTTCACTTTGAGCGAGTAAAATTAATTCCTCCAATGTATTTGCTTTATCGTTTAAATTATTCCAAAGATTAATCCACGTCTCAAGAGATTTAATTTCCTGTAAAAGCTTTTGTGCAGCTATTTGGTCGTTCCAAAAATTTGGAGCGTTTGTTTGATTTTGTAAAGTAGCGTGTTTTTCTGCCTTTGAATCTACGTCAAAGATAACCTCGTAGATTGGCGATTCTTATTTTTTGTGCATTAAGTTGTTTTAATTCTTCTTCGTACATTTTAGTCCTTCGATTAAGATAAAGATTAAGAAAAAATTTAGATTTCTATTTCCATTCTAAGTAACGCTGCTGCGAGAGTTTTACCTTGTGCATCATGTTTAAGCGAAACCGTTCCCCCGCCGCCAAGAGTATCATGCAGCAAAAAATTTAATGCACGGATATGCGGCAATTCAAATCGTTCAACTTTTCCAAAACAAATTCCTTTAAAATGCTGCTTAACTTTCTTTGCAGTTAAATGTTTCTGGATAATTTTGAATCCTTTATCATCATAAGCAATGATACCGATGTTTGCAGCGTTGCCTTTATCACCGCTTCGCCCATGTGCAATTTTGATGAGCTTTATTTTTTTCATTTATAACTCCATTATCTCAATTTGTGGAGAAACTAAATTTTTAGGAATTAATGCAGGCCAATAGGCAACTACTTCACTAGGTTTAGGTCTTCCTCCTGCAAAGCCAGTAACTGCAGGCGGACCAGTTAATATTAGCGGAGCAATTTCTTTTCCAAATGTCTCCACAGAATTATAATCATGAGAACGAACAGCTATCCGCAGCATGATTTCATTTATCTTATCTTCAGGCAGCTTAACAGCCAAAGTTTCATGGCATGCATTATATCCGATAAATTCTGTTCTAATCTCATCAAATTGGAGATTTAAATTTTTTAATCGCTTTCTTAAAATTTTGTCTGCTGCTTTTGCTTTAGTTAAAGCATCAGGCCATGAATATGTTAAAGTTCCAACAGCTGAATAACCATCCGCATAAGAGCATGAAACTTTATAAAACTCTGTTGCTTTTTTTCCTTTTACATCAAAAACTTTAACACGGTTTTTACCAAGGTCTTTTAATTTTATTGATGTAAAATCAGCAACACAGTCCGGAGTAATATATTCTTTAGGATCTCCTATTTCATAAACCAGTTGTTCAGCGACAGTTTCAAAAGATACTTTACCGCCTGTGTGTTCATGCTTTGTTATGATTACTTCACCGTTTGGATAAGCTTCCGCAATTGGGAATCCAATCTCAGCAAAATTCTTAATTGATTTCCAATCGCCTAAAAAATTTCCGCCGGATGATTGAGCACCGCATTCCAAAATATGTCCGGCAACAGTTCCAGCAGAAAGCAAATCAAATTGATTATCTTTCCAACCAAATTCAGAAATCATGGGAGCAAGTGTTAAGCCGGTATCGGTTGTTCTACCGGTGATTACGATATCTGCACCAAGTTTAAGTGCTTCAACAATTGGAAAAGCACCGAAATATAAATTAGCACTAAGTATTTTTTCCTTAACTGATACGATTGATTTTCCATCTTCCATATTTAAAAGTTCACAACCGCGAGAGATAATTTCGTCAACTCGATTTTTGATATCATCACCGATTACAATTCCGATTTTGAGCTTATCAATCCCAAGTTCCTTTGCAATTTGAATGCATGCCTCAGCACAATCTTTGGGATTTACTCCGCCTCCATTAGTAATTATTTTTATTCTTTTTGTTTTAGTGATTGGTAGAATTTTTCTTAGCAGTTCCGGAATATCGCGGGCATATCCCAATTTAGGATTTTTATTTTTTTGCTTCTGAAGAATTGACATTGTCACTTCAGCAAGGTAATCCATTACAAGATAGTCAATATCACCTTTTGTTACTTGATGATAAGGTGCATCAATTAAGTCTCCCCAGAATCCCTGACCAGAAGCAATTCTAATATTTTCTTTCATAATTTAATTTTATTCATTAAGTGATGAAATTATTAGTTCAACATGATGATCAAAATCGCCATATGAATCTACATACAGCCAATTAATTCTTTTATCGGCTTTGAACCATGTTATTTGCCGTTTAGCAAAATGCCGCGTATTTCTTTTTATTAATTCAATCGCTTTATCTAAGCTAATTTCATTTTCTAAATAGGAAATTATTTCTTTGTATCCAACTGTATTCAAAGCATTTACCTGCTTATTGCAGCCCATTGCAAGGATTGATTTTACTTCTTCAACTAATCCGTTAGCGATCATGTCATCAACTCTTTTATTAATATTATCATAAAGTTTTGTGCGATCCCATTCGAGTCCATATTGCTTAAACGAATAATTATCACTTTTCTTTTGAGTTGAATGAAAATATCCGATAGTTTTACCTGTTAAATGAAAAACTTCAAGTGCTCGAACAATTCTCTTCCAGTTTTGAGGAATCATTTTATCGGCACTTTCTGGATCATTTTTTTTTAATTCGTTATAAAGAAATTCGTTACCATGTTTTTTTCGAAGCTCATACAATTCACTGCGATAACTTTCATTTGTCTCAACTTCATTAATTATTCCATCAATTAGTGCTTTAATGTAAAGTCCCGAACCGCCAGCTACAATTGGAATTTTACTTTGCTTTAGTAATTTAGATATAATTTTAAAAGCTTCCACTGAAAATTTACTTGCATTAAATTTTTCATCGGGATTCAAATAATCAATTAAATGATGTCTTACCTTCTTTGCCTGAATCACAGCCGGTTTCGCCGTTCCGATATTGAAGTACTTGTAAACTTGTCTGCTGTCAGCCGAGATAATTTCAGTTTTTAATTTTGATGCCAGTTCAATTGCTAAAGCTGTTTTGCCGGAACAAGTCGGACCAACAATAACAATTATTTTTGGTTCCAACCTTCTTTTCCGATAAGAGGAACAAAAACAAACTCAGGAATATCCAATATTTCAAATTTATCTTCATCAACTTTAGTAACGATTTTAAGTTTTTGTGATGTTTTATCACCTACGGGTATTACCAATCTTCCCCCAACAGCAAGCTGCTTCATTAATGAAGGCGGTATCAAAGGTGAACCTGCCGTAACTATAATTCCATCAAACGGCGAATATTCCTCCCAACCAATTGTGCCATCACCACATTTTGTATTTACACGTATTTCGAGTTTATCAAGCAGATTTCGAGTTCGTTCATAAATTTCAAATTGTCTTTCGATGCTGTAAACATCTGCTCCCATTCTGTACAAAATTGCCGCTTGATAACCGGAACCGGTTCCTATCTCTAAAATGTTTGTCCCTGGTTTCACCTTAAGTGCCTGCGTCATGAAAGCTACTGTATAAGGTTGTGAAATTGTTTGTCCATAACCTATAGGAAGAGCAGTATCTTTATAAGCATGCGGAAGCAGCGCTTTTGGTATAAACTTATGTCTCTCAACATCATTGATGGCTTTTAGAACATAAACATCGAAGATTCCTTTCTCCGAAATTTTATCAATTAATTCTTGTCTTTCTTTTTCGTACATATTTCTCCAATCTTCTTGCGAAAAATAACAATTCCACATGGTTAATTATCATTCATTCTCCGCAGGAAATAAATTTTTCTCCAATGAATTTTATTTTTACAAGATATTGCCTTTTAATGATTTTTTTTATTAGATTTTAAGTGAGACATTTTAATAGGAATCTCAGTTACTAAAAATAAATAACTTATTTCATTTCAAAACAAACAAAGGAGTGGGTTCTATGAAGAAAATTCTTGTACTTCTGTTTGCTTGTGCACTTAGCTTACAAGCACAAAGTTGGTTCTCCGTTTCTTCGGGTTTAACCGGAGATGTATGGGGAATTGATTATGTAGACGCTAGTAATGTTTGGATATGCGCGTCCAATGGTGGAGTTGCACGTTCAACAGATGGCGGATCGACCTGGGTAGCTGCTGGTAATGCTGGCGAAGGAGCTTATGCAATAGCTGCGATTGATGCAAATACTGCAGTTGTATCTTTAGGACCATCATCTGGAGATGGAAAGATTATGCGAACCACGAACGGAGGATCAAGCTGGTCACAAGTCTATACTGCTTCTGGCGCTTGGTTCAATTTTGTTGATAATGTTTCATCGACTTTGTTATGGGCTCAAAGTGACCCAATTGGTGGAAATTTCCACATTGTTAAATCAACTGATGGCGGAGCTACCTGGGCTTTAGCTTCGAACCTTCCAGCGCAACCGGCTACTAATGTTTTTGGGGCGAATGGTTCTTTCTATCGGATTGGTAACAATTGCTGGTTTGGAACTGGCGGTTCTAGTGCAACATTAGCAAATAGAGTTTACAAATCAGTAAACGGACCAGATGGACCATGGACATTCGCAACAACAACAAATCAATATGCTGGTACGTTAGCTTTTAGTTCTGCATCTGGAGCAGGTTTAGTGGGTTTTTGGTCACAAACTACACTAGTAAATAAAACTACCGATGGCGGTGCTACTTGGACTACACAAGCTACTGCAATTGGAATAGTCAATGGTTTGGATTATGTACAATCTACTCCTTGGGCTTGGGCAGCAACTTCTACCGGTATTCATAAAACCAGTAATGATGGAACAGCATGGACTCAAGACTTGACTGAAGTTAATATGTATGTGGTTAGATTTTTCGGAGATGCAAATGTTGGATTATCTGGTGGTGCTGGTGGAAAACTATATAAGAGTGTCCATCCTTCTGTAATTCCAGTTGAATTAACCTCATTCGTTGCATCTGCTTCAAATAAATCAGTTACTCTGCAATGGAGAACTGCCACTGAAACTAATAATAGAATTTTTGAAATTGAAAGAAAATCAGAAAACACGAATTTTGTCACGGTTGGCTTTGTAAATGGTCAAGGTACAACTACTCAACCACACGAATATACTTATGTTGACAAAAATCTTAATCAAGGCACGTACAATTATCGCTTGAAACAGATTGATTATGATGGACGATTCAGCTACTCAGATGAAGTAAGTGTAGAAATCGGTATCGAAGCACCAACTTCATTTGAATTATCACAGAATTATCCTAATCCGTTCAATCCTTCTACAACAATCAACTTCAGTTTAGCGCAGGCAGGAAATGTAAGTCTTGCTGTTTATAATACGCTCGGACAACAGATATCCACTTTAGTTAATGAATTCAAGGATGCCGGATACTATCAGATAAACTTTGACGCAGCCGGTTTATCAAGCGGTGTTTATATTTATAAATTAGAAGCTCCAAACTATTCATCAATTAAAAAGATGATTGTAAACAAATAGTCTTCCTCGACCAGGGGTCTGAAATATGACTCCTGGTTTTTTAATCATTCCATTAGAATTTCTTCGGTCCTGCAACAATTCTTTTTTAATTAAACAAAAAAAATTATATTTGATTAAATTCAATTGGGAATTTCTCTCAAATAATCATTAATTCAATTTGGAGGTTACTATGAAGTTCTATTTCTTCTTTGCATCGTTTCTATTCACTGTAGTTTCTTTAACGGCAAAGCCAAAAGAAAATGATAAACTTATTTCTTCAGTAAATAGTAACGTTACTGAAACTGGAACATGGATTGATCAAGCTTCTGGATTTGCTACTGCATCTCGTGGAATAAATTACATTGATGTTCTTGACGCAAACGTTGTATGGGCAGCAGCATATAATGGACTCAGTCCAACAACTTACATTGTAGAATTTACACGCACAACCAATGGAGGCAATTTATGGACTGCATCTGCAATTACTGGTTATGCTTCTGGTTGGGGTACTTCAATGATTAAAGGAGTCAGTGGTCTAAAAGCTTGGATTCCGGTTTTTAATGCTTCTGCTGGCGGTGGAAGAATACTTGCAACAACTGATGGCGGAGCAAACTGGGTTAATCAATCAACTGCTGCATTTACTGCTCCCGCTGGTTTTCCCAATGTAATTCATTTTTGGAATGATAATGATGGATTTTGCATGGGAGATCCTAATGGAGGTTACTTTGAGATCTATACAACAACTAATGGTGGCACAAATTGGGTACGCGTTCCACAAGCAAATATACCTGCACCAGTTGCGGCAGATGAGTATGGTGTGGTTGGTTATTATTCAGTAGTTGGGAACACTGCTTGGTTCTCCACAAATAAAGGGAGAATCTTTAAATCTACGGATAAAGGTCTCAACTGGACAGTTTCAACAACTCCGATGGGAAATAATCAATTCAAAATTGTTATGAAAGACGATTTATATGGTATCATTCAAAATCCTTCAACAAGTGCGGCGTACCGAACGACTGACGGGGGGGTTAATTGGACTCTTCTTTCTGCAACAGGTAATTTTTTCAGCAATGATTATTGTTACGTTCCTGGAACAGTGAATACCTGGGTAAGCACTGGCGCAGCCACTGGGTTATCTGGTGCTTCATACAGTACGGATGGTGGATTAACTTGGCTGGATTTTGCAAATACATCAGGAATTCAGTTTCTTAATGTTGACTTTGCAAGCTCAACAGCAGGCTGGGCTGGTGCTTTCAATCAAAGTCCAACAGAAGGCGGTGTAAAAAAATATATTGGTGATTTAATTCCGGTTGAATTAACCTCATTCATCGCATCTGCTTCCAATAACTCTGTTACCCTTCAATGGAGAACTGCTACTGAAACTAATAACAGAATTTTTGAAATTGAAAGAAAATTCCAAAATACCAATTTCGTGACCATAGGATTTGTTAACGGTCAAGGTACAACTACTCAAGCTCACGATTACCAATTCGTTGACAATAATCTTATCTCTGGCAATTACAGCTACCGGTTAAAACAAATTGATTATGATGGAAGATTCAGCTATTCTGATAACGTCGAAGTTGAGATTTTGGCACCTGTCGTTTTTGAACTTTCACAGAACTATCCGAATCCATTCAACCCTTCAACAACAATCAATTTCAGTTTAGCACAATCAGGAAATGTTCGTCTTGCAGTTTATAATACACTCGGACAAGAGGTAACCACTTTAGTTAATGATTTCAAAGAATCTGGTAATTATCAGGTTAGTTTTGATGCAGTTAATTTATCAAGCGGTGTATATATCTACCAATTGGAAACTCCGAACTTTTCATCAATTAAAAAGATGATTGTAAACAAGTAGACATTCTATAAAATGGGAGTTTGAAATACGACTCCCATTTTTTTTATCACATAAATTTGCTTGAATAAACGCTTAGAATTATATTTGTATAGTTCTTAAGCAATTTGTTGAACTCATTTTGCGGGAATAGCTCAGTTGGTAGAGCGCAACCTTGCCAAGGTTGATGTCGCGGGTTCGAGTCCCGTTTCCCGCTCGACAAATCCACTAATGTGGATTTTATTTTATTGGCGCTGTACCCAAGCGGTCTAAGGGGAAGGTCTGCAAAACCTTTATTCGTCGGTTCGAATCCGACCGGCGCCTCTACTCAATTCTTCGTAAAATATCTGTCATCAATAGTTCTAATTGCCAGCATTTTAATAATCCTCATTTTATTATTTTTGTACTGTCATAAATATTTTTGTTAAAAAATGGAATACTTGATAAGTCTTCTCCTTGGTTACTTTATTGGTTCATTTCCGACTGCATACTTATTACTAAAGAAAACCCGTAACATTGATATTACCTCTGAAGGTACCGGCAATGTTGGTGCAATGAATTCATTTGAGGTCACCAATTCCAAAATAATTGGAATTGGAGTATTCATCTTTGATTTGTTCAAAGGAATGCTTCCAATAATAATCTTAAACATGTTTTCAATGACTGATTTTTCTTTTCTCTCTGTGGCTTTAATAGCGTGTATCTTTTCACACTGCTACAATCCTTGGCTCAAATTAAAAGGCGGCAGAGGTTTAGCGTCTGCTGCTGGTGGCGCAGCTCTCATATTTCCATTTGCACTTGTAGTGTGGGTAATTCTTTGGGTAATTTTTTACCTGATGAAAAAAGATATTACTATCGCGAATGTAGCTTCATCAATTATGAGTTTAGTTGTAATTATGTTGTCTACCAAAACAGCAATTAAGTATGCATTTCCACACCCCGAATCAATAGCAACTTTAATTTTATTTTCTCTTGGATTACTTTTAATCATAATTTCAAAACATACTGAAACGCTGCAGGAATTATTCAAGAATATGCAAACATCTAGAAAGGAAAATGCCAAATGAATTTTAATAGAAAAGTAATGTCTACTTTCACTTTTTTTGCTGGTATAATATTTTTTACAGTCCAAACATTCTCTTGCAAATCAAATGAAGAAACGAGCGATTCTTCATTCAATTATAAAACAGTTTCCTATCAGGAAAAATCCAAAGTAAATGATGAAATCACTAATTCGCGTCGAAATATTTTAACTGAGACAGTGAAAAATGTTAGTCCAGCAGTAGTTGGTATAAATGTAATTCAAATTCGGCAATACCAAGATCCGTTCAGTTCATTTTTTGACGATCCTTTTTTCCGCCAGTTTTTTGGCAACAGAGGAACTTACAGCCAAAAAGTCCGCGGACTTGGTTCAGGTTTCATTATAACTGAAGATGGATACATTTTAACCAACGATCATGTTGCGGGTAATGCGACTGAAATCACCGTAACAATGACAAATGGTAAACATTACAAAGCAAAACTGGTTGGAACAGATCCAATTACCGATATTTGTTTGTTAAAAATTGACGAAAGAAGTTTACCATTCATTGCATTTGGAAATTCTAGTGATATAATTATTGGTGAATGGGTTATTGCCTTAGGAAATCCTTTCGGACTGTTTGAGCTGAATGACAAACCTACTGTAACAATTGGAGTAATTAGTGCTACTGGGATGAATCTCCAGCCCATTAACAATAGATACTACTTAAATATGCTTCAAACGGATGCCGCGATAAATGGCGGCAACAGTGGAGGTCCACTCGTTAACAGTTTAGGCGAAGTAGTTGGTATGAACACTCTCATCTTCACCGGCAATAGCGGCGCACAGGGAAATATTGGATTGGGCTTTGCAATTCCAATTAACAAAGTAAAAAGAATTGTTGATGAGCTTAAAGTAAATGGCAAAATTGATCGTGACTTCGACATTGGACTTAGAATTCAATCACTTGATGAAAGCATTGCCACTTATTACAATCTGCAGGATACTAAAGGTGTGATAATCACTCAGATAATGCCAAGGTCAACTGCAGGTAAAAGTGGACTAAAAGTCGGTGATATTATTTTTCAAGTAGATGAATACAAGATCAACAATGAGCAAACTCTTATTGGTGTTTTTCAGGAATTCAGAACAGGTCAGACAATTTCGATTAAGATATTACGCGATAGTGAAGAGCTAATTAAAAAAATGACTTTGGAAAGAAAATAATGATTGAAAGATATACACTTCCCGAAATGGGGAAAATTTGGACTGATGACTTTAAATTTTCAACATGGTTAAAAATTGAAATTCTTGCTTGCGAAGCAAGATGTGAAATGGGTGACATACCTAAAAATGATTTAAATGTAATAAAACAAAAAGCAAATTTTAATTCTGCACGAGTTTTGGAAATTGAAGAAACTACAAAACACGATGTGATTGCATTTTTAACAAATGTCGCAGAATATGTTGGTGCTGAATCTCGACACATTCATTATGGAATGACCTCATCAGATATACTTGACACTACCCTTTCTTTTCAAATGAAAAGTGCAGGTGAAATTCTTCTTAAAAAACTGAATGAGCTTAAATCCGTTTTAAAGCATCGAGCGATTGAATTCAAATACACTTTATGTGTTGGTCGCTCGCATGGAATTCATGCTGAATCAACAACTATGGGATTAAAATTCACTCTATGGTATGAAGAGTGCAAAAGAAATATCGAACGATTAGATAAAGCTATCGAAACAATGAGCGTTGGAAAAATTTCTGGTGCAGTTGGAACTTTTGAACACTTATCGCCTGAAGTCGAAAAATATGTTTGTGAAAAACTTGGATTAAAACCAGCACCTGTTTCAACACAAATTATTCAGCGTGATAGACATGCAGAGTTTTTAACCACATTGGCTATAATTGGAACGAGTTTGGAAAAAATTGCTCTTGAAGTCAGGCATTTGCAAAGAACCGAAGTGCTGGAAGCAGAAGAATTTTTCTCGAAAGGGCAAAAAGGATCATCTGCCATGCCTCATAAAAGAAATCCTGTTGTTAGCGAGCGGATTGCAGGCATTGCAAGGGTAATTCGAGCGAATGCTTCCGCAGCTTTAGAGAATATTCCACTTTGGCATGAAAGAGATATTTCGCATTCTTCGACGGAGAGAGTTATTATTCCTGATAGCTGCATTGCATTAGATTATATCCTTTACCAATCAATCAAATTGATGAAAAATTTAATTGTATATCCCGATAACATGTTGAAAAATCTTAACCTCACTAGGGGTTTAATATTTTCACAGACAGTACTTTTAGCTCTGGTTAATAAAGGGGTATCACGTGAGGATTCCTATAAATTTATCCAAGATTGTGCTATGGTTGTCTGGAATGATCAGAACAAAAATTTGAAAGACGAATTGATTAATTCGGAAGCAATCAGAAATTATTTATCTATTGAGGAAATAAATTTAATTTTTGATAATAAAAAAATGTTAAAGAATGTTGATTATATTTTTAATCGAACAGTCGAAGCAGAAAAGTGAGATTAAAATATGATTACATATTTAAAACCAAGTTTAGTTGTTCTAATATTCTTTCTTTGTACAAATTTATTTGCACAACCTAGTTCAACATTAAAAGAAGGAATGAAAGCACCGAATTTCATTTTGCTGGATGTTAAAGGTAAAACTTACAAGCTCTCATCATTCAAAAGTAAATTTCCTGTTGTAATTTATTTTTACCCCAAAGCTGGAACATCTGGTTGCACTAAACAAGCCTGCGGCATCAGAGATAACATTCAAATGTTTAAGGAAAAAAATATAATCGTTTTAGGAGTAAGTGTTGATTCTAAAGATGAGATAAGTAAGTTTGTGAGTGAGCATGAATTAAATTTCCCATTATTATCGGATAGAAGTAAAATTGTATCCAAAAAATATGGGGTCCTTAGAGATGATGGCAAAGCGAAACGAGTAACCTTCATCATTGATAAAAATGGAATTATTGCAAGGATAATTGATGTTACCGATATTGATCAACATGCAAAAGAAGTATTTGATATAGCTTCGAAACTTTAATTTTTGTGATTAGTTGTTGAGTTATTTATCATTCTTTTTACCAAAGAACAATTTGTACAAACCATAACCTGCTAAACCAATTCCAATCAATCCACCGGTAGTTCTTAAAATTTTTGAATTGGCTAAATTATCAAGCCGCATTCCCCCTCCAATTTGTTTTAGCTCATTATCGCTGTAAATCGAATCCATAAATTCCACCCTATCCTTTAGAGACTTAAAAGTTATGATAACGCTGGATGAATCTTTTTGTGGAGTAAATTGCACCCCGCACTTTTCTTGATCTTCTTCATCAAGGTCGTCAATATTTTCAAATTCCCATTTACCGCGAAAGATAGAATAATTAACTATACTCCTATTTTCTTTCGAGTAAAGTGGATCATTAAATACTAAAACTTCCTTACCTTGCTCATTAATAATGGTTTGTGGTCCAGAAGATTCAGAGAGTTCTGATTGTTCAACTTCGTCTTCGATTGTTTCCTTTAGCGGTTCACTAGTTTTAGCTTTTTGCTCTAATATTTCTTTAGTTTTCGACATCACTCAACTCCGTTACATTTTTATTTCATTAACTTATTTGTTACCAATTTCTATTCCAGAGTTTTATTCAATCCTTTTGATAAAGATGTAACAAAATCTCATGGATTTTCTTTGATTTAACAAATATTTAAGCATTAATCTCTCATTAAATTTATTAGAAAGATTCAATAAATAAAATGCAAAAAATGAAGTAAGTAGTTATGTGTTCAGAATCATTCTCCCTTTGAAATTATTACTTCGCAATATTATACCATTGATTCTATATTTTTTTAGTAGATTTAATTCGTTTAATTAATCAACAAAAATATCCTAAACATTTTATAAGAATTATGATAGTCAAAACAAGAAATACCTTTTTTAAGTTCACCTTATTTGCAGCGCTTTTTAGCATTGCAGCATTGAGTGCGAAATCAAGTTCACTTAAAGACTCCGCAACCGTCCTTCTGCCTCAAGAATATTTTCAGGAAGAACAGTCATTGGTAAATACTGTGCTTACACGTTATCATTATAAAAAATTCAACTTAGATGATTCTCTATCCTCAATTATTTTTGATAGATATATTCAATCATTGGATGGAGGAAAACTCTATTTTCTGGAATCGGATTTTCAAAGTTTTGAATCATCACGTTACATGATTGATGATTATTTGGTGGATGGAAAACTCAATTTAGCATATGACATTTTTAACACATATAGCAAACGAGTGAATGAAAGAATAGATTATGCCGAACAAATTCTATTACAAGAATTTGATTACTCAATAGATGAATACCTTGAGGTAAGACGCGACAGCACAAAATGGGCGGCCGATGTTCAAACTTTAAATGATTTGTGGAGAAAGAGAATTAAAAATGATGCATTAAATCTTAAGCTTGCTGGAAAGGATTGGAATTCTATAGCAGAAACTTTAAGAAAGAGATATGAAAATATTCGCAAAGGTATTGCACAAACAAAAAGTGAAGATGTTTTTCAACTATATCTTAATGCCTATACTGAAGCAATAGATCCTCATTCGAATTATTTTTTACCGATAACATCGGAAAACTTCAAGATAGATATGAGTCGAGCATTAGAAGGAATTGGAGCACAGCTTCAATCTGAGGATGATTATACAAAAGTGGTTGAAATTATTCCCGGGGGTCCGGCGCAAAAAAGTAATTTACTCCACCGAGACGACAGAATAATAGGCGTAGCTCAAGGTGATGATGGTGAAATGGTTGATGTTGTTGGATGGCGTGTAAACGATGTTGTTAAACTGATACGAGGTCCTAAAGGTTCTATCGTTAGGTTACTTATTTTGCAAGCAAGTGAAGGTGCAAGCGCAGTTCCCCAAGAAATCACAATTGTACGTGATAAGGTGAAGCTGGAAGATCAATCTGCTAAAAAACAAATGATAGAGTTTAACAATAATGGTATCCCCTATCGAATTGGGATAATTTCTATACCAGCATTCTATGTTGATTACGAGGCCGAACAAAAAGGTGATCGGGATTTTAAAAGTACAACCCGCGATGTCCGCAAGTTGATAACTGAATTACAATCTGAAAAAATGGATGGAATCGTAATTGATTTAAGAAACAATGGAGGCGGTTCGCTTAATGAAGCAATTGAACTCACCGGTTTATTTATCAAGGATGGACCAGTTGTTCAAGTGAAGCAAGCTTATGGAAACATTGACATTGGAGATGACCCTGATCCAGCAATTGTATATAGCGGACCATTGGCTGTTTTAGTAAACCGTTTCAGTGCCTCCGCATCCGAAATCTTTTCTGCTGCGATTCAAGATTATGGAAGAGGAATTATTGTTGGTGAACAAACTTTTGGAAAAGGAACTGTCCAAAATTTAATTGATCTGAACAGAATGATAGGAAGATCGAACAACAAGCTTGGTCAAGTTAAAATTACAATTGCAAAATATTACAGGATAACAGGTGGAAGTACACAGCATTTAGGTGTAGTTCCAGATATAAAGTTTCCATCAGTGATTGATGCGCATGAATTTGGTGAAAGCTCTGAACCAAGTGCTTTGCCATGGGATCAAATCATGTCCGCTAAGTTTATTCCCTTTACAAACGTAAATAATTTAATTCCTCTAATTGAAAACTTACATGAATCGCGAATTAAGTCAGATCCCCAATTTCAAGGATATTTAGAAGATGTAAATGAAACCAGGGAGACACGAGAAAGAAAATCTATCTCGCTGAATGAAACAGTTAGGAAAAAGGAAAAGGAAGAACAAGATTTAAAACGCGAGCAAAGAAAAAATGAAAGCAAAGATTTAGTAAAGGTAAAACTGATAGGAAAAGAAGAAATTCCAGAGAAACAGACTAATTCTGATGATGTGTTACTAAATGAATCAGCTTTTATTCTCTCTGATTTAATTCACCTTACAACAGGTTGATAATTTTAGTTATGCAGATGGCTGATTGCTGCCATTAATTTTCTTTTAGCAATTGGGAATACCGTTTCAGCAAAAGGAAAATCAAGTTCAGTTTCACAACGAAAAGTGGCTGGATAGGGTAAATCTTGATACTCTTTTATAAGCTCAAGTTTGATATTATCAAGTGATAATCGTAATGCTTTTTGATCGAACGATTTTAACAATTTAGTTTTAAGTGCTCGATATTTTTCATCGTTTGATGAATACAATGAAGATTCAAATTTATGCACCTGAACAGCGTCAACTTCATTGTTAGGTATGATAAAATAACCTTCGCCTTTGTAAATTGGAAGAATTCCTACTTGTTCTATTTTTAAATTGTTCTCAACGTACTCACCAATCACCAAAGCTTCTTCAATAACACTTTTTAATTGTGGCAGCGACCATTCAATCAATTCGAACAAACAATTTATTTCAGGTTGTTTGTTTTCAGAGGATTCGAAAATTATTCTGTTGTTCTTAAAGTCAAAACTTTTAACTTTTTTAGAAAACTTGAATTCAAGATCATTCTTTTGCTCAATTATATCCTGCAATTGCGAAGTCAGGCATAACAAATTTGTAAATGAGGGATATAATTTTTTCTTGTTGAATTCGTTTCTGAACTCTTTAATTCCGGCAAGTATGTGATATTGATTTAATTCTAAATCACGGTCTGCCGAATAAAATGAATCAAGATTTAAACTTACCAATTTCCTTCTCTCGAGTTTTTAATACGAAAGAACAACAATTATACCATTAGATAAATTGGTCAAAAATAGAGTGAGGGATTAGATTTTGAAGGACGAAACTTCCCCTGTTTATAAATTATTTACTGAATAGCGACTATTTTAATTTGAGAATAGTGTGGGAAGTAATCTTTACGACTACTCCCCGTTTATAAAGAAAGGATTAGATATCGAACTTAATTCCTTGCGCCAGAGGCAATTGAGTTGAATAATTGATAGTGTTCGTTTGTCTCCGCATATATGCTTTCCAGGCATCAGAACCTGATTCTCTACCGCCGCCGGTTTCTTTTTCACCGCCAAATGCACCGCCAATTTCCGCACCTGAAGTACCAATATTTACATTTGCTATTCCACAATCTGAGCCAGCACAGGAAAGAAATTCCTCTGCTTCTCTGAGGTTATTCGTAAATATTGCTGATGATAATCCTTGCGGTACATCATTGTGAAGCCGAATAGCATCTTCAACTCCGCCCTTGTACTTAATCAAATAAAGAATTGGAGCAAAGGTTTCATCTTGAACAATCTTGTAATTATTTTCTGCCTCAACTAAGCATGGTTTAACATAACAACCAGATTCATAACCTTTACCTGATAATACTTCTCCACCGTAAAATATTTTGCCGCCTTCTTTTTGAACTTGCTCAAGTGCTTTCTGCATAGTATCAACAGCACCTTTATCAACAAGCGGACCCATGTGAATTTTTTCATCAAGAGGATCACCAATTTTGACTGTACTATAAGCTTTGAGTAACGCATCTTTCACTTTTTCAAACATAGATTCATGTATAATCAATCTTCTTGTTGTAGTACATCGTTGTCCGGCAGTTCCAACTGATCCAAACACTACAGCCGGAATTGCTAATTTAAGATCGGCATCGGGAGTAATGATTATTCCATTATTTCCACCAAGTTCAAGAATTGTTTTTCCAAATCTTTTTGATACGACTTCAGCAGCATGTCTTCCGACAGGTGTTGAACCAGTAACAGAGACCAAAGGAATCTTATTGCTTTGCAGCAGCATTTCACCAACAGTTGAACCTTTACCAATGATCAACGAGAAAATTCCTTCAGGCAAATTATTTTCTTTAAGAACTTGAGCAACAATTTTTTGAGTAGCTATTGCAACTAATGGCGTTTTAGATGATGGTTTCCAAAGATTAACATCGCCGCAAACGGCAGCAATCATCGCATTCCATGACCAAACAGCTACTGGGAAATTAAATGCAGAAATTGTTAGTACGATTCCAAGCGGATGGTATTGATCATACATTCGATGAGATGGTCTTTCTGAATGCATTGTAAAACCGTAAAGCTGACGTGATAATCCAACCGCAAAGTCGCAGATGTCTATCATCTCTTGAACTTCTCCCCAGCCTTCTTGAATTGATTTTCCCATTTCATAAGAAACCAAAGTCCCGAGCGGTTTTTTATAATCGCGGAGCCGTACACCAATTTGCCTCACCACTTCACCTCGTTTGGGAGCAGGAACTTTTCTCCACATTTTGAACGCTTCATCAGCAGTATTTAAAATATGCTCAAAATCCTTTGCAGATGCTTGATAAACAGATGCAATGTGCTTTCCATCTGTTGGAGAAGCGATATTCAATTCGCCATCTGAAGTAGTTTTTCCCCAGGTTCGTCCGGTTGATGAACCGTAATTTTTTTCTTCAATCCCGAGTTCTTTTAATATTTTACCTATTTCCATAATGATTCCTAATTGTTTATAAATTTGAAATAATTTCCACGACAAAAATAGGAAAAATTCGTATGCTTTAATGATAACAACTTATTGTAAATAACTCCCTTAATCTTTAAATTGCGGGTGGAAATAAATGCAAACTTTCACCAATTAATGATTCTTACAATAAATCATATAATCCCCTTCCATTCGGCTTCCAAGAAGCATCAAAGCTATTTCATTTCCTCCTGGGAAAACGTTTTTTAATTCTTTTCTTCTTCCTTCAAATCTACTTTACTCAGGCAGTAACTTATAACATTATTTTAATTGTGGAGACTAATGCATGATCATTGGCATAAGAAGAGAAAATAAAAACGAATGGGAAAAAAGAACACCAATTATTCCCGAAGACATAAAAGATTTAATAAAAAAATATAATTTAAGAGCTATTGTTCAGCCGTCAAAAATTCGTGCATTCAGCGATGAAGAATACCTGACTGCTGGAGCGGAAATAGATGAAGATATTAATCATGCTGATTTGATTTTTGGTGTTAAAGAAGTTCCACCTGAGTTATTGCTTTATCATAAGACTTACGTTTACTTTGCTCATGTTATTAAAGGGCAGCCGCACAATATGGAAATGTTAAGAACTGTGATGAGGCATAATTGTAATCTTATTGACTATGAAAGAATTGTTGACGAGTCAAACAAGCGGCTTATTTTCTTTGGAAGATATGCCGGTAAAGCGGGTATGATTGAAACACTTCATGCTTATGCTGAAAAACTTAAACTTAATGGAATCTCAACACCCCTTGAAAAAATAAAGCAGCCCTACCAATACCATTCAATTGAAGAAGCAAAAAACGAGATCGAGAAAATTGGTGATGAAATTAAATCAAATGGATTGCCGGAAAATGTGACTCCAATTGTTTTTGGTTTTACCGGTTATGGAAATGTGTCGCAAGGTGCACAAATGATTTTTGATTTACTGCCAGTTAAAACTGTGCAGCCGCAAGAATTACTAAGCAATTATGATCAACTAAAAAGTGAACAGAATCATTTCGTTAAAGTAGTATTTAAAGAAGAACATACTGTAAAACCAAGAGCAGGTATATTTGATCTGCAAGAGTATTTTACTAAGCCCGAAAAATACGAATCCAATTTCGATCAATTCATTCCCCACATTGATGTGCTTGTAAATTGTATTTTGTGGACTAATAATAATCCCCGACTAATTACAAAAAATTATCTTGCAAAAAATCCTGTCATAAAGTTAAAAGTAATTGGAGATATAAGTTGCGATTTATTCGGCGGTATTGAAATTACTAATGATGTAACCGATCCTGCTAATCCATGCTATACATATTTTCCGCATGAAGATAAGTATGAAGACGGAGTAAAGAAGGATGGAATTTCAATTATGGCAATTGATAATCTGCCATGTGAATTTCCCAAAGAAGCATCAGCAGAATTTTCGCATGTCTTAAAAAACTTTGTCTACGAAATCTATCATGCAGATTTTGAAAAAAATTTTGAGGAGCTCGAACTCGCCTACCCGATTAAGAAAGCTCTTATTGTTCATAAAGGAAAATTAACAAAAGATTATTCATACATTAACCAATATTTAAAAACGGAGTAAAAATGAAAAAGGTACTAGTACTCGGCGCTGGTTTAGTTTCAAGACCAGGCGTACACTATTTATTGAAACAAAAAAACATTCAAGTAACTGTCGCTTCAAGAACAGTGAGCAAAGCGTTAGAACTTGTGAAAGGATTCGTAAATGGAAAAGCGATTCAAGTAAATGTTGAAAATAAGGATGAATTGGCAAAGCTGATTAAGGAACATGACATCGCTATTAGCTTACTTCCATGGACTCATCATTTAATTGTTGCAGAGCTATGTATTGAGCACGGGAAACATATGGTAACAACCTCTTATGTAAGTCCGGCAATGAAAGCACTCGATGACAAAGTTAGAGCAAAGAATCTTTTGTTCCTAAATGAAATTGGCGTTGATCCTGGAATTGACCACATGTCTGCTATGAAAATAATCCATGAAATTGAAGCAGAAGGCGGAAAAGTTCTTCATTTTTATTCCTATTGCGGCGGTTTACCAGCACCAAAGGATAATAACAATCCATTTGGCTATAAGTTCTCTTGGAGCCCACGAGGAGTTGTTCTCGCCTCCCGTAATTCAGCAAAGTTTTATGAAAACGGTAAGACAGTTGATGTTGAAAGTAAAAATCTTTTTGCAAATCCTGAAGTTGAAGAAATTGAGGGATTAGGAAAGTTTGAGGTTTATCCAAATCGTGATTCTACTCCCTACAAAGAACTCTATGGTTTAAAAGATGCATTGACAGTTAAGCGCGGCACTTATAGAAATATCGGTTGGTGTGAGACTTTGCGAGCAATTGTAAATTTAGGATTGGTTGATGAAACCCCAGTTCCTTCAATAAAAGGCAGCACTTTTAAGAAAGCGATGGCTTATGCACTCAAAGCAAAAGAGACAGACAATTTAAAAGAATTAGCTGCTAAAAAAGTTGGTATTAACGTAAACTCGAAAATTATTGAGAGAATGGATTGGTTAGGATTATTCAGTGATGAAGTGATTCCAAAAGCTGATAACTTACTTGATATGCTAAGCGATAGAATGCAGGAAAAGCTTTACTTCAGAGAAGGTGAAGTTGATCTACTTCTGCTCAGACATAGATTCATTGTTGAGAATAAAGATAAATCTAAAGATTTGATTACATCAACATTGATTGATTTTGGAATTTCGCATGGTGATTCTTCAATGGCACGAACTGTAAGCTTGCCAATGGCAATTGCAACCGCAATGATGTGCGACGGCAGAATTAAAGCGAGCGGTGTGAGAATTCCTAACACCAAAGATATTTACGAACCGGTTCTCGCCGAACTTGAAAATCTAAATATCAAGATGGTTGAAAAGAGAAGTAGAATTTAATTGAATAAAAATAGTTTTGTCATCACGATCCCGATGGCATTGCCATCGGGAGAAGTGATCTCATTCTTGAAATAAAAACTAAAGATCGCTTCGTCACGCCGCTCCTCGCAATGACTTTTAGCTCACTTTCAAGGCAGCTACTCTTTAAGGGAGAAAATTGAACTTGATATTAATCTGAAATACTTTATTTTTCGCTTGTCAATAAACTAAACTTAATAATAACTACTTGCATGATTCGGCTCCACGGTGGAGCCGCAATCATTTTAAATTAAATGAATGGAAAACTTTACATAGTCAGCACGCCGATTGGAAATCTTGGAGATATTACTCTACGGGCTATTGAAATACTAAAATCAGTTGATTTTATTGCATGTGAGGATACAAGAGTTACATCTGTTCTATTAAATCATTTCAGCATAAAGAAGGAACTTTATTCACTCAATGCCGCAAGTGAAAAATTCAAAGCACAGAATGTTGTTGACAGAATCAAGCATGGCGAATATTGTGCTTTGGTTACTGATGCCGGCACACCAGGAATTTCTGATCCCGGAACACGCTTGATTAATCTTGCCATCAAAGAAAATATTGAAGTCGTTTCGGTGCCCGGTGCAATTGCTTTAGTAGCAGCACTTTCTTTAAGCGGATTCCCGAGTGATTCATTCGTGTTTGAGGGTTTTCTGCCAAATAAAAAAGGCAGACAAAAAAATTTGAAGCTGCTGGCTAATGAGGAACGTACAATTGTTTTATATGAATCTACTTATCGAATAAAAAAGTTGCTTGAAGAATTAAATGAAATAATGCCTGAGCGACAAATAGTAATTTGTCGTGAGTTAACTAAAATATTTGAAGAAGTGATTAGGGGAACAGTTCAATTAATTCATGAAAGATCAGAAGAGTTGACTCTGAAAGGTGAGTTTGTTGTTGTGATTGCTCCAAAGGATTGGCGTTAGAGTGCAGGCGTGTAATTCATTCAAGATCAATTATTGTCACCTCAACAACACCATCTTTTTAGTATTTGCAAACTCCCCCGCTTGCAAAGTAAAAAAATAAACGCCGCTTGCCATTCGGTATTGCTGCGTATTAAAAATTACAGAATAAGTTCCCGGATTCATTTCTTCATTTACGAGTGTAGCAATTTCTCTACCAAGGATATCGTAAATTTTTAAAAAAGCCCTCACCCGTCCTTCGGACGCCCTCTCCCCAAGGGAGAGGGAGAATCTTATTGTCGTTGTCGGATTAAAAGGATTTGGGTAATTCTGAAATAGCTCAAACTTCTCTGGTAAAATATTTTCGTTTACTATATCTGAAATTATGTAAGTCCTATTTGTCGTGAAGTAAAAAGTATCAGCAGGAGTGATTGGTCTTTTAGTTAAAACAAAATTTGTATCGCTAATACCTGGCAAAATTACATTCCCTGATGGCGTATTGGTGTTAATTTGTGCATGCGTATTAAAAGGATTTACTTGATAAGGCGGAGGAGTAATGAACACAATATCTTCTTTAGGATCCCACTTGTTGTTCTTAGTTGCTGCTAATTCTTTAATTAAAATTGTTAACTTTCCACTGGTCATTAAATTGATCACTTTAAATGGAACCATAACGTTTTTTTGTCCCGTTATTGACAAAGCAGTATCAAGTGGAGCAGCATATTGCCCGGTTGATAAGGTATCAGTTGAACCCCAAATAAGTGCAACATCAATCGGGGCAAGAAGTTTTTGACCTGAAGTTGGGGAGACATAAGAAAAAAATAAATTACTTCCAGAGTTATTCACAAAATAAACATTTGGGTCGAGTTCTAATTTAAATTGAGGGAGAAATTCAACTGCTGTACCATCAAAAGTTGGAGTCAAGTAAAATGTATTCACACCTTTGTTAATAGGAAAATTTTGAATTTTGATTTGCAAAGTGTTTTGATCTTCAATCTTTGCATAAACCGTGTCTGAAGAACCCGGCACTTGAAAGGAAACTCGATATGTGTGCCCATTTAATGCCATTGAATCAACAACATGGGTAACTATTTTAGCAGTTGTGGCTCCTGTTGGATGAGAATTGTAAGATGGATTTATAACTCCTTGCGGCTTTTCAGGTTTGACTCTCTTAGCAACAATATCATAATCGCTTCCAAATTGTTCCCAGCTTGCCCAAACAACTAAAATTTCATCATCAGCAGTTACAATAAAATCTGGTTCCCATTGGAACGAATTTGTATATGTATTTACAATAGTTTCAAAAGTATAACGCTGATTATTTTCATCAATGAATGCAACAGCAATTCCTTCTCGACTTCCGTCTTGTTTCCATGTTGACCAAACAACTGCAGCTTTTTTACCTGTTAACTTTTTAATTCGTGGAAGCCACTGATATTGTGTTTTAGTTTTATTCACAAGTGTTTCTGGTCCAAATTTCTGTCCAGCAGAATTAAATCTTTGAACATAAATGCCGCCATCGTCGCCATCTTGCTCCCAGCTGCACCAAGCAACAATGAATGAATCGTCGTTAAAAATTTCAACATCTCCATACCATTGATAATCATTTGTATAAGTGTTTATTTGAAGTTCATTCGTGATTGGAGAACCATCCGAATTAAATATTCTTCCAAACATTCCATAACCAGAACCATCCTGCTTAAACGATTCCCAAATAATTACAAATTTTCCATCAGAAAAATATTTGACTTTTGGTTTAGCTTGGCTGTAAGCAATTGTTACATTGACTCTGAATTCCGATCCGACTTTATTTCCATTAACATCAAATCGCTGAGTATAAACTCCCCTATCACCTCCATCCTGATACCACGAATCCCAAACAACAATAAAATCTCCATTCGATTTTATTGAAACAGATGGATTACTTTGTGTATGAAGAGTATTCGTGTTAACCAAGAATTCATTTCCTTGAGGTGAATTCTGATTAAATATCCTTGCTTTAATATCATAGTTTGATTGAAGATCAGTGAAGGATGACCAAACAACAACACTTCTTCCATTGGCGTTCGTTGCAATAACAGGTTTTTCTTGATTATTGGATGTAGAACTGTTGACTAAAACCTCACTGCTAACTTTTGCATCATTTGAGTTGTACATTTGAAGGTAAATATCACTCTTAGAATTAGCTGAAACTTGATTTAGCGATTGCCAAACTACATAATAATTCCCGCTTCCATCTTTATCAATTGAAGGCCATCTTTGAGTTGAATCTGTAAAAGTATTAACTACAAATTCATTTTGTGAAATAAGAAGAGTTGAACTTACTACAATCAGCAAAAATATCTTTTTCATTTTACCTTTCCTCACTTCATCTGAAAATCTAATAATGGTAAACTGGAAGCACCGCTGATAGTATAATGCCACCACTCTGCATCGTAGTATACAAAACCCCCAACTTGAGTCATCATATTGTAAAGTAATGTTCTGTTAGCAATAACATTAGCCGGAAGATTCATGTATGAATGAGAAGCTTCTGGTCCAAACCAGTCAAATTCTGTTGGCATTGGAATTTCTTGTCCCGTAGCCATATCAATAATTGATACATCAACTGCTCCGCCGCGATTGTGGATTGAACCTGATGCGGGATCAGCTACATAAACCGGATTTGGAAAAATTTCAAACATTAAATACTGGACTGCACGAGGACGATAACCATCGTAAATTTTGATTCCAAGTCCTTGTGTATAATTTACTCCATTATATGAATTAATTTGCTTGAGACTATCATGCACAATTTTCAGTTTGGTTATGGCTCCGATTGATAAATATGCTTCATCAATTGTATATAATTTTTGGTCCGTGAAGTTATTTACTGTACTGTAACGAAGATCAAGACCGATATCGGGAATCAATTGTTTTACAGGTATGACTTCATCCGAAGCTGATTGTGCATTCATAAATGCTGTGATTATTGTAAGATATGCTGCTAAGAATGTCTTCATTTCATCCTCAACTTATTGAAGTGTAATTTTCTTTTTGTAAATATAGCCAATAAAATTTTTAGTTTTATGTTATTGAGGAAGAGAAAATATGAAAAGCTCGAAATATTTAGACAAAATTATTTACGATAATATTTCTGGTTCATTAGAAATTGTACAAAATATCAATGAATATCTCAAAGCAAATCTTAATGATATTAATTTGATAAAGCAATCATTAAAAACTATCAAATCTAAAATGAAAAGTTTTGAAGCAGTTATAAATTATGCAAATGATCTTAGCAGGTTTATTGCAGCAGGTGACTACAGTGGTTTAAATAAATTCCTACATGAATTCCAGAATAAAAGTGATTATTCATTTCATAAAATTTATCTTAACATTAAACCTCTGCTCAAGAATACTAAAAGAATATTTACTCTTTCAAACAGCAAAACTGTTTACCAAGTATTGAAATATTTCAATGAAGATAAAAATCCGGCTAATGTTATAATTGCTGAATCTCGACCAGTTCTTGAGGGTAGAATATTAGCAAAGAAATTGCTCAAATTAGGAATAGAGGTTACTCTCATCCCAGATTGTGATTCCGCAAATTTCATTTCCAACTGTGACGCCGTTCTACTTGGAGCAGATAAGATTTTAAGCAATGGTGATGTTGTAAATAAAACTGGTAGTATAAGCATAGCTATCATTGCAAAGTATTTTAATAAGCCAGTTTATGTTTTAGCATCCGATAAGAAATTATCAAAACAAAAAATATTCAGGCAGGAACTTCAAAATCCTAAGGAAGTTTGGCGGTATGAGCATCCAAATTTAAAAATTGTGAGTTATTATTTTGAAGTCATACCAAGAAATTTAATTTCAAAAGTTATTACAGAAAGCAATGTTTATTGAAGAATAAACAATTATAGTAAACAAAATTCATTTGCAACGAACATTTTCTCTTAATCTTTATCTTGCCTGTCCGCCTCTGGCGGAATCTTCATCTTTATCATGCCACACCGTAATTCTATGCTGACTCTTAAAATTAAAACGAAGTGTTAGCATTACAGCCGAAGCAGTAAGCCCAATTAATAATCCAACCCAAACACCTTGCACTTCGAATTCAAAAATAAATCCCAATACGTAACCGATTGGTAAGCCGATGATCCAGTACGCAATAAAGGTTATTGCAGTCGGAAATTTTACATCAGTCAACCCGCGCAGAATTCCAACTCCCACTGCTTGAGTTCCATCTGAAAGTTGAAACAAAGCGGCGATCACTAACAATGATGAAGCAATTGAAATAACTTCTTGATCAAAAATGTATAAGCTTGGCAGATAATTTCGAAATGTTACAAAGATAATTCCAGCACAAAACATAATTGATGCACCCAAAATGACAGCAGAAAAACCAGCCCGTCGAGTTTCTCTTACATTTCCTCGTCCTACTTCATTACCAACACGTATTCCACCAGCAGCAGAAATTCCTGTAACAGCCATAAATGAGATTGATGCAAGGTTAATCGCTATTTGATGAGCAGCGAGCGGTTTCGCTCCAAACCATCCAACCATTACAACTGCAAATGAGAAAGCACCGACTTCGAAGAAATATTGGAATCCGCTTGGCAGTCCTAATCTTAAAATCCTTTTAATTATAGTACGATTAAAATTTTTGATAATCAGTGAGACATCAAACTCTTTAAATCTTTTTGACTTATTCACATAAAATATAATTACTACGACCATAAATACTCTTGAGGATAGAGTTGCAATACCTGCACCATCGAGTTCAAGTCTTGGAAATCCCAAATTGCCAAAAATTAAAAGCCAATTCACGATAACATTTACAATATTTGCTACTATTGTAACAACCATTGGCGGATGTGTTATTGAGAGACCTTCAATAAATTGCTTGTAACTCTGATAAATCATCCACGGAATTATTGAAATGGATAATATTTTTGTGTAACTGGTGGCATACTTAACCACCATCGGCGGTTGATTGAAATATTGAATTAGTTCTGAACCAATTAAAATCAAAATTGATGTAATAATTCCGAAACCAAAATTAACAACCAATGATTGCTTAAATAGATTCTGAGTTTCATCTTGTATTCCTGCACCGACACTGATTGCAACTAACGGAGTAACAGCCATCGAAACACCGAGTCCAATAATTAAAATCAAAATAACAATGTGATTTGCTAATGCTGCAGCAGCCAAATAATTAGCGCCTAATTCGCCTACCATCAAACTATCAACTACGCCCATCATTATTAACCCTAATTGTCCTATAATCACAGGAACTGCTAATTTGAAAGTGCTTATCAGATGGGTTTTATAACTTTGCATCGAAGAAAAATTTAACTTATAAAATTATTTTGAGTAATTGAAAAGAAAATTATCTATTCGGTAAGAGAATAAAAAATCCCGAACAAAGTTCGGGACATCATCACTTCAAAACTATAAAATGATGTGATTAAAAAATTACCTTATTGCAATGTTGAGTGAATCTACAGGATGAGTTAGTAAAGATTGATAAAAATTTGTACAAAGCCGTCTCACTCTTTCACTTGAATCAAATCTAATCGCTTGTTTCAGAGCAAAAATTCCTCTTGATTCTCCAATTTTACAAAGTGCAAGTGCAGCGACTATTCTTGCATCTTCGCGCTCTTCACTTTTGAGCATTTTCATTAAAGGAATAATTGCTTTATTACATTTCAATTCACCAAGCATGTAAGCAGAACTTGTTCTAAGCCCAAAGTTATCAGAATTTATCCCCATAATTAAACTTTCGATTGCACTGTCCTTTATATTTTCCCCCTTTGCATCGGATGTGTTGGCAGCAAGAACCAAAATTGCAAAAACACTAATGATTAGTTTGAACATGATCCCACTCCTTTAATTATTGAAAAATATTTTCTTTATTTACCGATCGAAGGTAAACAATAATTGAAGGCAGGAATACTAATAAGTGATAGATGGTTAATAGGATTATTTAAGTGGAAGATAAATATTCTTATTGGGAAGAAAAATACCACAGTCAAAGATGAATTCTCAGAAAGAATTTTTATTACTATGTGTAGAGGTTGAGTTTCTCAGCCAGAGGCTGATGAGCCTTCGGCTCAGAACTCTCGGTACGCTTTCACGTACACACGCTCTCCAGGCGTGCCACTAGCCTGAGGCTGACACACCTTCATCTTTCTGTTTCAATAGTGTGTCAAGAAATTTTCAACCTACACCACTTTTAAGAAATTTCTCTCTTCTACGAGCGTCAGATCCAGTTGTGTAATTCTCGCTATAAATTATTTCCCAAGGTATCGCAGATTTAGTGAAAGGAGATTTGCCTGAGTTATGTTCAGCAACTCGTTTTATGAGATCGGCAGTAAAACCAACATAACGTTTTTGAAGTTTTTCACTCCATAAAACATAAACGTAAAACATATTGCGCGGAAAGAGAGAGATTCGAACTCTCGGTACGCTTTCACGTACACACGCTCTCCAGGCGTGCCAGTTAAACCACTCCTGCATCTTTCCATGTATTTTTTGAAAAAATTCCAGGTGTGCCATCAGCCTAAGGCTGACACTCCTGCATCTTTCCATCTATTTTTGAAAGAACCCCTGCCGTCCTACCAGCATATCGCTGACATTCATTCGTCTTTTCAAATATAAAACAAATATAAAAATTTACAATTGGTTTGACAAAAATAGATATATTTAATTTTGTAATTTTAATCAAAGAAATTTGTACCTGTTAAGTATTTATAAGCTCTAATGAAAATGAAGGATTAATAACATTGTGAATTTTGATATTATAATTCAATCGTTGCTTACTGTATGCTCAGCACTTTTCGGTGCATCAATAATTTTTCTTATCAAGCTAAACCATGAAAAATTATGTGCATTAATTTCATTTTCTGCTGGCGGACTTTTGGGCGCAGCAGTTTTTACATTGATTCCAGAGTCACTGAATTCTTTAAATACGCAGGAAGTTGTCTTAGGAATATTGAGTGGCTATTTATTATTCTGGTTATTGACAAAATATTATTCGCATGTTTGTCCGGCATGTTCTGCTTCGCACTTTGATGAAAGAACTTCTAAAAAATTCTCTGAAATTGCTCGTGCTTTGTTAATAGCTCTTTCCGTTCACTCCTTTTTAGATGGAGTTGCTGTTTCAACTAAAGGGGCTATCGAGAACATATCTAATGCTTCTGTGTTTATCGCAATATTAACTCACAAATTTCCTGAAGGATTGGCATTAGCTTCCATAATGTTAAGTGCAAATTATACAAGAAATAAAATCTTACTGTATGTATTTGCAGTCGAGATGGTTACTGTTCTTGGAGCACTTTCAGGAAGCATTGTATTAAAATCTTATGTCTCAGAAGTCTTAATCAGTGGAGTAATGGCTCATATTTCTGGCGGGTTTATATTTCTTTCTTCGCATGCAGTTCTTGGTGAGATGTTAAAGAACCATAAGAAATTAGTTATTACAACCTTTGGTTTAGGTTTATTGCTTATTTTTGTAATAAGTAAATTTGCGCATTAAAAATACGGCAGACAAAATTTTAAACGTAATATGGAGAGGTGCTAGAGTGGTTGAATAGGCCGGTCTCGAAAACCGGTGTGGGGTTTATCTCCACCGAGAGTTCGAATCTCTCCCTCTCCGCATTAAAATATTATTTTCTACCACATAATCGTAAATAATTTTTGATACTTCCGCTTGCGCCTCTATCACTGCCTTTTCATGTTTTACATTTTTTGATAGAAGTACTAAAACATACTTTCTGCCATCTGGTAGAAAAATAATTCCTGAATCATGACCAACTCCGGTTATTGAACCAGTTTTATGTGCAACTTTAACTTCAGGTGGCAGTTTTGCTGGAATTCTTGATCTGTGCTTTTGCTGCAGTAAAATTCCTATCATATCATCTGTTAAACTTTCGCTCGCAAATTTATTTTCAGCTAAATTTTTATAAATCAACATTAAGTCATTAGCAGTTACAACATTGTTAAGTCCAAGTTGAAAAGCTTTGCTGTCTTCGACACCACGTAATACTTTAATGTCATTTGCTCCAATGCTTCGCATAGTTTTAGTTACATTTTTAGCACCAACCAATTCAATCAAAATGTTTGTTGCTAAATTGCTGCTTACAGTAATCATATCAAAAACTAGGTCACGAATTGTTTTTTTCTTTCCAATAAAAGAATATAATTCTTCCCCGCTGTCATCAGCTAAATCAAGTGAATAAGATGAGCCATCAACAATACTTTTAAACTCATTTTTAATTTCGATCGAATCATCCAAGTTTAATTTATTCTCAACAGCTTGCTTAAAAACCTCAATCATTACCGGAGTTTTCATTGTACTTGCTGCATGAAAGATCATCCTTTCATTAATAAACAAGGATTCTCCTTTCAAATCAAGAGATTTGAATACAACAGCAAAATCCCCTTCCAATGATTTGAAAATTGAATCTATCTTATTTTTTATATCAACAATATTTTGTGAATACATTATTGTTCCGTATAAGGTAAATAAAATGAATATTAATAATTTTTTCATGAGATTAAATAGCTTTAAAGATATGAATCAATAATTAAGAAACTATTTCAGTATTCAATGCTATTTCTTCAAGCACAGATGAAACTCTCAAACAATCTTTCATATCACCGCTAAAAACTATTGCTTTGCCTCTAACATGAACTTCAAAGGTTAAATCCCTTGCGACCTCAAATGGACAACTTATCGCCTTAATTATTTGATTGATTACTTCTTCAAAGCTGTGCCAATCATCATTATAGAGAATGACTTTGCAAGCCAATCCGATAGAAATTTCTTCATCAACATTTATTTCTACTTTGGGATTTTCAAGTGTTTGATTATTCATGTTTAAACTTATCAAATATTTTTTTTACAATGAAGAATTTCCGTCATCAATAAAATTTTTCTATCAACGAATTAATTAGCTTTCATTTACATGCCTTGATAATAATATTTTTTATTAAATTTCCATACAAAATTGGAGGTTAAATGAAAATAGCAGTTTGTGTAAGTCATGTTCCGGATACTGCTTCAAAAATTAAAATTAGTTCAAGCGGAAAATCTATTGACCCTGCTGGTGTTTCGTTTATTGTAAATCCTTATGATGAATTTGCAATCGAAGAAGCATTAAAAACAAAAGAAAAATTTGGTGGCGAAACCTTTGTATTAAGTGTTGGCGGTGAGGCAAATAAAGAAACAATTCGTAAAGCACTTGCTATGGGAGTTGATAATGGTATTTTATTAAAGGATGATAAAGACCGGGATTCAATAGCTGTAGCAAAAGCACTTGCTGAAGAAATTAAATCACTGGGTTGTGAACTGATATTTTTGGGAAAGCAATCTGTTGATTATGATAATTCAATTACAGGCCAATTAACCGCTGAGCTGCTTGGTTATGAATGCATTACTACCGTTGTTGATCTCAAAATTGAAAATCAAAAAGTTATTGCTGAACGTGAAATTGAAGGTGGCAGAGAAATTGTAGAATCAGAATTGCCAATTGTAATAACGTGTCAAAAAGGTTTGAACGAGCCAAGATATGCGTCCTTGAAAGGAATAATGGCAGCAAAGAAAAAAGTTATAAACGAAAAACCTGCTTCTCTATCAGAAAATCAAACTGAAGTAATTAAAATGTACAATCCTCCGCCAAAAAATCCCGGCAGAATTTTAGGAACTGATGCCTCGGCTGTACCGGAATTAGTAAGATTATTAAGAGAAGAAGCGAAAGTAATTTAAGGGATAATTATATGTCAAAAAAAATATTAGTGTTTGTCGAGCAACGTGAAGGTAAAGTTAAAAAATCATCTCTCGAAGCTGTAAGCTTAGCTTCAAGATTAACTTTAGAAAATGATTTTGAAAAAGAAATTGTAACCATTGGGAATGATATTCAGAATCTTTCTGAAGCTGCAAAATGCGGAATTGAAAAAATTACACATTTCAAGAATATAAATTTAGAAAACTATTCCTCTTCGGCATATACTGAAATACTTTCTAACTACATAAAAGAAAATTCATTCGATATAATTTTATTTTCTAATACATCTTTGGGTAAAGATTTAGCTCCAAGAGTAAGCATTAAAACTGAATCAGGAATTATTGTTGACTGTACAAATCTTAATTTTTCGAACGGTGAATTTTTAGCTATAAGACCAATCTTTGCCGGTAAAGCCATAATTGAAACAAAAATAAATACACAGCGAAAAATATTTACACTTCGCCCAAATGTATTTAAAGCATTTAATGTCGAGAAACCTAAAGAAGCTATAATCACGACGATTGAAGTAAGTTCACCAAATTTAAAATCAAAAGTTACTTGGTTCAAGAAATCTGAAGGCAAACTTGATGTTGCAGAGGCAGAAATTATTGTGTCAGGCGGTCGTGGAATTAAAGCTCCCGAAAACTTCAAACTAATTGAAGAATTGGCTGAAACTTTAAATGCCGCAGTGGGAGCATCTCGCGCAGTTGTTGATGCTGGTTGGCGACCGCATGGTGAGCAAGTCGGGCAAACCGGTAAAACAGTTTCTCCTTCGTTATATATTGCATGCGGAATATCTGGAGCAATTCAGCATTTGGCTGGAATGTCTTCCGCTAAATATATTGTTGCATTCAATAAAGATAAGGAAGCTCCTATTTTTAGTATTGCAGATTATGGAATTGCCGGTGATTTATTTGAGATATTACCAGCATTCATTAAAGAGATTAAACAGCTTAAATCATAAGGAGTTAGGAGTTTTAATTGCAAAAAATTCAATGCGATATATTAGGCCTTTCATCCAATCCTTCTACCGGCGGAGCGTATGCTATTGTGTTAAAAGAAATTGAAGGTGTCAGGCGATTACCAATTATTATCGGCTCATTCGAAGCGCAAGCCATCGCATTAGAGATAGAAGGCATAAAACCTCCGCGCCCACTAACGCATGATCTGTTGAAACAAGTTATAGATAATCTGGGTGGAACAGTAGTTGAAGTAGTTGTGAGCGAGCTTAGAGAAAATACTTTTTATGCAAAAATAATTCTTGAAATTTCCGGTTTGACAAATGAAATTGATGCTCGTCCGAGCGATGCAATTGCATTAGCCGTAAGAACTCAATCTCCTATCTATGTTGCTGAAACTGTGTTAGAATCTGCAGGGTTTGTACCTTCAGAAGAGAATGAAAGAGAGTTGACAAGACAATCTGAAACTGTTGATGAGGCAGTACTAAAATCTAAGGAAGCAAGAATAGCTGCACTCCAAAATAAATTAAGAGAAGCATTAGAAGCCGAAGATTACGAGCGTGCTGCAAAGATTCGAGATGATATTAAAAGATTAACAAGCAGCAATTAGACAAATACTTTTTTTCCGATATTACACTCTAGGCACTTATCTTTTGTACAATAATCCTTAAAAAGTTCTATCATACCCTGAGAATAAACAGTTCTCTTACCGGCATCATCCAAAGCCAAAGTTTTTGACACTTCGTTTACAACATTGTTATCACCGATCTGATAGAAATTAAGATAAAGCTTCAATACTTTTCGTGTTAACTCATGTTTGTTAAACATTTCAAAATAGATTGACATAATTGGTAGGATTATGTTAATAATAATTTCATCAACTCTTGATAATCCTATAAAATATCCCAAATCCGCTTTTGATGGTTGATCGAAAACAAAATGTTTTTTCCAAAAACCTTGAGCTTTCACAATAAAAAGTTTTCTCAAATCTGAAGCAAGTCTTCTTGGGTTGTTTGTCTTCTTGAATAAGGCAATAATATCTTCAACCAGATTTTCTTTAAGAAGTTTGTTTAGTAATCTAGCTCCTCCAGCAATCCGGATGGTTGGGAAGTTTTGTGGTCGCAACTTATAGAAGTGCCAATTCGTAGAATGAAAAGTTCTTCCGTCGTATAGATTTTCAATCTTTTTCCATTGTTGATAAATTTTTCTGGAATACTCAGTGGTTTCTTCATCCGGTAAAATTTCAACTTCAGGAACTAAACCGGCAACGTTAAAAAGAACTGACTCAGTAATAAATACAAAATCTTCTTCATTGATGAATTTGTTCAAGAAGCGAATATCAACAGCTTCCGCTAATCGTCTCATGATATCTTTATTGTTCGTGTAGCCAAGAGCTTCAAAAACTGATTCATAAATCAACTGATGCCAAATTGTTTTATTAGTAAAATCCTTACTTACAAATTTTCTTTTGGAAAAATTCTCATCAAGGTCGTATTGAATAATCGGCTCTTTGAGGTTTAGTTCGCTTAGATAAGTAATTTCTTTCAACCGCTGCAGCATTCTTTCCCGCTTATGTCTGAACCTTGCAAAACCAAGGTCAAACATATATGCAAGCTTTTCTTTTTTGCTAATGGCAGAGTTTAATTGACTGCACGGCATTCTATTCTCAAGTCTGTTCTCTCTCTCAGAAATAATAGCTTGCTGAAGATCTGTGCGGATGTCATTTTTTAAGAATGATTCGAGAAGAATAGATTGGACTTTTCGTCCGTCAGGTGTAAGAACAAAATGCTCGTTTGAATGATTATAGAGCACAATATGCAATACTACTTTATTGTATTTCTTGTTGAGGAAATGTCCATGTGCTTTCCAATCAGAGTGATGAAGATCAATTTCAATATCGCCTTGATAAGTGATATTTCCTATTTTAATTCTTGCATTTCTAAAATCAGGACCGCCAAATTCAGTATTTTCAGTACCGGAATCAATAACAGTAATTCGCTCATTTTCCTGAGTCGCAAGAACCTTTTCAAACTCCTGTTTTTTCCATATTTCACACAAAAACTTCTCATTTATTTTTAAGTTTTCCATTATTAGCAACTCTTATACTTTGACAGTTAAACATGTGGATGGAGACTTACTGCTTTCAATCAAGTAAAATATTTCGATTAAATTGTTCCCTTGATTCAAATGAATATTTTTAAATGAATACTTTCCGTTGGAAATTGAGTAATACATATCTGTTTTTTTCTCATTCAGAAATAAATAGACATTTGCATACGAGCTTCCGCAAGCAAGTTCAATCGAAATATTTAGACTATTTACGGAACGATCATTTTGGGAGGTTACAACTATCTTGATAGGTTTTAAGTTTTTATCAATCGGAACATTTTCAATTTCGCGAACAAAGGGAAAGGTACTTTTCTGGATTTTCTGTCTGAACAAAAAATCGTGGTTTACTGTTTTTCTTTTTATGAGTTTAGATGACAATTTATAATTCCTTGAAAGACAGAATTACTAACGATTCAAATTAAGCATTCTCTTATAAATAGTAAAATCAATTCGAAGTTCTATTCCTTCATAATTTTAACGATTGATTCATTCATCGTCATCAATTCTTCTCGTGCTTTATCTGCAAAATCCTGGTTTGAACTTTTATAGATAATTCCTCGACTGATATTAATGAGAAAGTTAGAAAGAGCATGCTTCTTAAAAATATTTACAACATCTTCTAAACTAGCGCCTTGTGCACCAACTCCCGGAAGTAATATTGGTAAATCATCAAAGAGCTTTATGTCGCGTATTAATTCTTCCTTTTTAGTGGCACCAAAAACGAGTCCGCAATTTCTATGAACATTCCAACTTTTAACCTTTCTAATGACTTCTTGGTAGAGAAAGGTATTATCATTGAGCTTTAATTTTTCGAAGTCGTTTGCACCCGAGTTGGATGTTAGTGCAAGAATAAAATTTAATTTTGTTTTGTACACTAAAAATGGTTCGAGCGAATCTTTTCCCATATAAGGATTAAGAGTCGCAGAATCAAATTTGAATTCATCATAAAGCATTTGTGCGTACTTTTCTGAAGTGTTGCCGATGTCTCCTCTTTTACCATCACCAATAATCAGAATATCATTCGGGATTAGTTGGATTGACTCATATAGTGTTTCCAATCTTTGCGCACTATCTTTTTCATAAAAAGCCAAATTGAATTTGTATGCAGCAGCATATTCTAAAGTAGCTTCTATTATTCGCTTGTTGAATTCTAAAATGGGATTAGAAACAATTTTCAGTGAGGAAGGAATTTTTTGAATATCAGTATCAAGCCCGACACAAATAAATTTAAAATTTTCATTTTGCTTCTTTAATTTATCTTGCGCGGTCATTAGGATTTAGAAAATAAATCTTGAAAAATTATGTATAATTCTTTCGTGTTCTATAGATATTTGCAGCAATGCCAAGCAGAAACATATTAACAACAAGCGAGCTTCCGCCGTAGCTAACAAATGGTAAAGGAATTCCAATTACAGGCATAATTCCCACCACCATACCGATATTAATAAGAAGGTGGATGAAATAAAGACTAAGTATTCCAATTAACAATAAGCTTAGAAATTCATCCTTTGCTAATGTTGCAATTTTTAATATTCTTAGAATCATAATCATAAATAAAGTTAGAACCAGTACACTGCCAATAAAACCGAACTCTTCACCAATTACACAAAAAATAAAATCTGTCCATTGTTCAGGTATAAATTGAAGCTGAGTCTGATTGCCGGAGAGAAATCCTTTCCCGAATAACCCTCCAGAACCAATTGCAACTTTCGCTTGAATAGCATTATACCCTGCACCGAGGGGATCAGCGGATGGATCAATAAAGGATGCAATTCTTTTTTGCTGATGAGGACTAAGTGCTCTGAAGACAACATCAGTAAAGAAACCCGCTCCTAAATTTAAAGCAAGTATTGATCCGCTCGTAAGAATATCTTTTTGAAAGAAGAGTAAAACTACTATTACTAAAACTAATGCGGCTATAAAATAATATATTCCAAATAATGATGATAGTGCAACTAACCCTGGAGATAAAACAACAAATAAACCAAACAGACTTATCCCCTTCCAAAAAAGAAGAAATAAAATCATGGCTAAAAAAGTAAAAGATGTTCCCATATCGGGTTCAAGTAAAATCAATCCAACAGGAAAAAGCCCTATTATCAAAGCAAGCCCGATGTCTTTAAGGGAATCAATATTTGAGTTCGCTCGACTTAGAAACGCTGAAACGGCAAAAATGGCTCCTATCTTTGCAAATTCCGATGGTTGAAAACCGACACCTGCAAAGTACAACCAGCTTCTTGCGCCAGAGATTTTCCGACCGATAACCAAAACTGCCATCAATAAAATGATTGACAAAACATAAGAAGGAATACCAACATATTTAAACGAATTTGTCGGAAGTGAGTAAGTAATAAAAAAGACAATCAGACTAATAATTCCCCACGTTAATTGGCGTTGAAAATTACTCTGGACTGCCGAATGATTAATTGTAGAGCTGTAAATTGCTGCAAGTCCAACACAGATAAGTAGAGTTGCCGGGATAATCAGCCAAAGATCAAATTTATCCTGAAGTTTATAGTCAATTCTCAAGGGAAGCTCCGATGATCGTTGGTTTTATATTAGGTATTAACCTTTGCTCTAATTTATTTGTTTTCTCTTTTAATAAAAGTGCCTGAATCATTTTTTGAGCTATAGGCGCCGCCCATGTAGCTCCAAACCCGGCATTCTCAACAACTATTGCCAATGCTATTTTCGGATTTTCATAAGGGGCAAAGCCAACAAAGAATGCGTGATCATTTCCGTGTGGATTTTGTGCCGTACCAGTTTTGCCCGCAATTGTAACTTCCTTCATTCTAATTCGCGTTGCTGTACCCGCTCCATTTACAACTAAATACATTCCTTCTTTCACGATATCAAATACTTTTTGATTAATTCCAGTGTTTACTTCCTTGAAGTTGATTGGAACAACTTGATTCGTTTTGTCGTCAATATAACCCTTAACAACATGTGGTGTAAATGATTTTCCGTTGTTTGCAATCAGTGCAACATATTTTGCTAATTGAAGCGGTGTCACACTTACCTCACCTTGACCAATTCCTAAGCTTGCCATGATGCTTCTTGGCCACTTTTCTCCATAAATTTTTTCATAATATTTAGAATTGGGAATAAGTCCGGGGACTTCTTCTCCAATATCAATTCCTGTCATTCCATTGAATCCAAGTTTCTTAGCATATTCAGCCCAACGATCTAAACCAATTTTGTAAATAAGATTGTAAAAAAATGTATTGCAAGATTTTTCGATAGCATGAATCACATTTAAAGAACCGTGTGAGCCGCCATGGCATTTAAAAAATCTGCCAAATGTAAAGCCGCCGCCGCAATAAATAGTGGTTGATGTGGTGATTACACCCAAATCAAGAGCAGCAATTGCTGCCATGAGTTTAAACGTTGAACCAGGAGGTTTAACTGACATTGTAGCACGATTAAATGATGGACGCAGAGGATTGTTGTACAATCCTTGCAGGAATTCCTTGCTCGTTACATAAGAGAATTGGTTCAGATCATAGTCTGGAGCACTCACAAGAGCCAATATTTCTCCGGTCTTTGGTTCGATAGCAACTACCGCACCACTCTTCCCTTCAAGTTCCTGCTCTGCAACTCTCTGAACATCTGCATCAATAGAAAGAACCAGATCGTGACCTTTAATTGACGATAAGTCTTCAAGACCATCTTTATATTTACTAATTTCTCTCCGCTTTGAATCAACAAGTATATAATTAAATCCTTTGATTCCCCGAACCAATTTCTCGTACTGCTTTTCCAAACCGTTATGACCAACATAATCACCAGGATTATAATAATCCTTTTCACGTTTAAGCTGGTCCGGAGATATTTCCTTAGTGTAGCCAAATACATGCGAGCCCATAATTCCTGCTGGATATCCTCGCTGCATCTCAACTATATAGCTCACACCAGGCAGATGTTCAGAATTTTCTTCAAGCCATGCGACTGCCTTAAAATCAATTCCTCTTTTAATTCTTATGGGAATGTATTTTGAATAGATTCGATTGTTATGAAGTACTTTTGAAATGAAACCCGGCTCCACATCAATTATAGTTTCTAGGATGCTGTTTAAGCTCGTATCATATTCTGCAGGGAGAACACGCAAAGTGTAAGCAGGTGTATTGCTGACAAGCACTTCTCCATTCCTGTCAAGAAAAACACCTCTTAAAGGAACTTGCTCGATTGCTTTTATGCTGTTATCTGCTGATTTTTCATCATAAGCTTGCTGCTGAACAATTTGCATTAAGAATAGTCGAGTAGCCAGCAGAAAGAATGAAGCAACGATAGTAAAATAAATAACAGCGCTTCTTTGAATCGCGCCAATACTAGGAATTCTCAAAACGGATTTCTCCTTGGGTGAAACATTACCAAAATCAGACTTATCACTGCTGTATAAAAACCAGGGAACATACCCTGCTCAAAAAATCTTAACAGAATACTTTTCTCCAATTCAACTGACGAAAAGAATGAAAAAATAAATGAATCAATTGTCGCAACTAATAAAACAATTAAGGAGAATATAATTGACTTAAAATAAATATCGAGTTTATTTTCATTGTAAAAATACCCCGCTGTAAAACCGCTGATTGTTTTGGCAATCATGGCGCTGCCAAAAATATTTCCCGTTATTAGATCCAGGAGGAAACCGTAAACAAATCCTAAAATCGTTCCATGCATCTGTCCTAACCTTAGTGTAAAATAAACTAACATGATTAGGATTAAATCAGGAATAACACCCGAAATGGAAATTAATGGCACAACAATGGATTGTACTATCAATATTGGAAAGAAAAGTATTATTGCAACAATGTATAATTTACTAATCACTCTTATCTTTTAAAGAAATTTAATTCTAAATCTTTTTTTTGCTTACTTTCAATTACACCAACAACAAATACATTCTCGACCCTTGAAAAATCTGCGAAGGGTTTCACTTTAACTGAATTAAAAATTCCGGTTTGAACATTTTGCAGTCCAACTACAACACCAACCGGAATTGGAAGCGACACAATCGAACTAAGTTCCGAACACACTATTCTATCACCTGGTTCAATATCATAAGTTTTAGGAACATTTACGATAACCAAATCTTCACCATTCCACTTGAGAATTCCATCAACTCTGCTGCGTTCATTCTTCACTACTAATTTCAATTCAAAGTTTTTCAAAGTTCTTGCAATCGAATATTCTTTTGAGCTTGCATAAACGATTCCAACTAATCCCCTTTCATTTATAACAGGCATACCAGGCTTAACACCAGCTTCTGAACCGGCGTTAATTGTTATTGTGCCCTGTGCAATTGTAAATGATTTTGAAACTGTAAGTGCAGGAATCAACGGATATTTTGTTGTATCCTTCAATCCGATAAGTTTCCTTAAATTTTCATTCACAACACCATATTCACGTAATTTATTTACTTGAAGCATTAGTTCGGCATTGATTTCACGCAGACGGTCATTCTCACCTTTTACTTTTGCTATGTTGAATATATCAGAAAAAATTGCGGTTGTGGCAGCAAAACTTCCAAAAGAGATTGCTCTAACTTTTTTAATGGCGGGATTTTGATTTAAAGAAAGACTGATAAAACAAATTACGAGGAGCAGAACGAGAATAATATATTCTTTGAAGGTAACCCAAATACGTGAGATAAATCGAAGCATTAATATCTTCTATTACGAATTAAAACCTTTGAATAATGATTTAAGTTTTCAATAACTTTGCCTGCCCCACGAGCTACTGCTGTCAATGGATCTTCAGCAACATGAACCGGCAAGTTTGTTTCCATGCGAATTCTTTCGTCCAGACCTTTGAGCAATGCTCCACCACCAGTAATCATAACACCACGATCAAGAATATCGGCAGAAAGTTCAGGAGGAGTTCGCTCAAGTGATTGTTTTACAGCATCTACAATCTGAATAATTGATTCATTCAAAGCTTCTCGAATTTCTACGGAGCTTACCTCAGTTGTTTTAGGAACACCACCGACCAGATCACGACCTTTCACCTGAATTGTAATTTCTTCTTTTAGCGGAACGGCTGAACCCACTTCACACTTAATTGCTTCTGCTGTTCTTTCACCAATAAGAATGTTATGATTTTTCTTGAAGAACTGCATGATAGCGTAATTCATTTCATCACCGGCAATACGAATTGATTCTTCATTAACTATTCCCGAAAGAGCAATTACAGCAATTTCAGTTGTTCCGCCGCCAATGTCAATAATCATGTTACCAACCGGAGCGTCAACATCAATTCCAATTCCAATTGCAGCAGCCATTGGTTCTGCTACTAAGTGAACTTCTTTCGCACCTGCATGTTCTGCACTATCTCTTACAGCTCTTTTTTCAACTTCGGTGCAACCGCTTGGTACTGCAATCACAACCCTTCTTGTTGAGATGGCATTTGCCCTGACTCTTTTAATGAATGCTCTTATCATACCTTCTGCTATTTCAAAATCTGCAATTACGCCATCACGCATTGGCCGGCTAACCCGAATTTCTTTATGCTCTCTGCCTTGCATTTCTTTAGCTTTATTGCCAAGAGCTATTATCTTTTTGGTATTTTTATCGAAGGCGACAATTGAAGGTTCGTTAAGAACGATGCCTTTACCTTTTATATAAATTAGGGTATTGGCTGTACCAAGATCCATCGCTAAATCTGTTGAAAAAAAATCAAAAAAACCCATTGTTCCTCTTAATGTTTAAAGTGTCTAATTCCTGTAAAAACCATTGCTATATTATTTTCGTTAGCCACCTGAATGACTTCCGCATCACGAACTGAACCACCCGGCTGAATGACCGAGGTGGCACCGCATTTAATTATTTCGAGCAGACCATCGGCAAAAGGAAAAAATGCATCGGATGCGGCTGCAGAACCGTTGAGATTCAGTCCTTGCTGCTGTGCTTTTTGAGCAGCTATTCTTGATGAATCTAAACGTGACATTTGCCCAGCACCAACACCCAATGTTGTCATATTCTTTACAAAAACAATTGCATTAGATTTTGTATGCTTTGCAACTTTCCATGCAAATAAAAGGTCATCTAATTGCTGCGAATCCGGTTTGATGTCTGTAACAAATTTAATATTAGCTTGATTGAGTGTGATTCTGTCTGCATCTTGTACTAAAATACCGCCAGGAATATTTCTAAAGGAAATTTTTTCATGTGAGATAGACTTATTTTGCCTAACCAATCGTCTATCTTTCTTTTTAGTTAAGATTTTGATTGATTCCGGCGTAAAGTCATTGGCACAAACAATTTCAAGAAATATTTCATTCAATTTCTCTGCCAAATCTACATCTATTATACCATTGATAGCAACTATTCCGCCAAATGCTGAAACCGGGTCACATTTCAGCGCTTGGGTGTAAGATTCCATAGGATTTGCCAATGCGGAGGCACCAGCAGGATTCATATGCTTTACGATAGCGCATGAATTTGTACCTAAATCTTCAGCAAGCTCTACAGCGGCTACTAAGTCGAGTATATTATTATGCGAGATTTCCTTTCCGTGAAAGACATCAAAATAATCATGTAAGTTTCCAAAAATAGCAGCATTTTGATGAGGATTTTCTCCATACCTTAATTTTTTATGCATAGGAAAATTCAATCGAAAATGCTTTGGAGTCACTTCCAATTTACTCTCTAAATAATTCGCAATGTAGGTATCGTAATGCGATGTATGAGAAAAAGCTTCAATGGCAAGATTTCTTCTTGTTTCAAGAGTTATTTGCCCTTCGTTTAGTTCCTTCTGAAAGGATTCATATTGATCAGGATTTGTGAGAACTGAAACAAACTGAAAATTCTTGGCTGCTGCTCTAATCAAACTTGGTCCGCCAATGTCAATATTTTCGATGACATCCTCAAAACTTGAGGAAGGATTCTCAGCAACTTGAACGAAAGGATACAGATTAACACAAACCACATCTATCGGTTCAATTAAATTTTCTACTGCTTCAATTTTATCTTTCTCTTTATCTCTTCTGAAAAGAATTCCGCCAAATATTTGCGGGTTAAGTGTTTTTACTCTGCCATCAAATATTTCAGGAAAATTAGTGATCGTGCTTATCTCAGTAACGCTTAAACCCGAATTGGAAAGGATTTTTGCGGTTTTTCCAGTTGCAATAATCTCATAACCGTTTTTTAATAACGATTGTGCTAATTCAACAATATTCTTTTTATTTGATACACTTAAGAGAGCAAATTTTTTCAAGGTTAATCCAGAATTTTTAATTTACAATTACTCTATTGTTTGTAAAATTCACTTTACCAAGAACAAATTTTTTGATTACGTAAGGTAAAAGTTCATGTTCAATTTTAAGAACTCTTTCAGCAATTTCTTCAGGCGATTTCACATCCGAGATGTCAACACATCTTTGTGCAATTATATTTCCTGTATCATAACTGTAGTCAACAAAATGAATTGTTGCTCCAGATATTTTTGCAGATGATTCATAAACAGCTTTGTGCACGTTCAATCCGTACATCCCTTTACCACCAAACGATGGAAGCAATGCTGGATGAATATTTATAATCTTATTGCGAAATATATCTATAAGCTCATTGGGAATTAATTTTAAGAAACCAGCAAGTACAATCAACTCAATCTTAGAATCAGTCAGCAGTTTGAGGAGTTCTTGATAAGTAATGCTACCTTCTTTATTGCCAAGGGAGTATGTTGGAATAGAAAAACTTTCTGCAATTCGAAAAGCCGGACAGAGATTTTTATCACTTACAACTACTTTAACATCAACCAATCCTTCAAGCTCGTTTGAAGTTAAAATAACTTTTAAATTTGATCCTCTGCCTGAAACAAAAACTGCTATGTTCAAAATAAAAATTGATTAAAAAGTGCTCGAAATTAGTTAAATGGTGAAATTTTGTCAATTATTCGAAGAACATATTAATCCTTTGCTGATAGTGAATACAGCATATTCTTCAGTTTGTTTTGATAATCGTAATCCGAGTAATCCTCAATTTTGCCAATCATATTTAAGAAATTTTTATTATCCTTTTTTTTCTGATAAACTCTTGCTGCATAATATGCGGCAAATGGTGCAATCCATTTTTCTTCTTGGGGGTTGATTTCTAAAGCGGCTAAAGCATTGGTCAACGATTCGTCATATTTACCAAGCATAAATGAAGCTTCACTGAAGTTAAGGAGAGCTTCCGCTTTAAGCCAATCGCTTCGTAAATTCGGCAAAATATTTTTCAATGAATCATAAGCAATATGATACTTGCCTGTTTCTATAAAATTTCCAAACCGAATAATTTCTGTCTCATTCATTGATAACGTTCTGCGTGAGTATATCTCACCCTTCCTTTTTGCAAACTGATCATCTTCCAAATCCATATTTCCACCACCGCATTTTTTAAAATATTTTTCAGCGGATTTTCTATCATTAATCATTTCATATGACAAAGCTAAACGATAATTTGCAATACCGGTGTAATCGCTTGTAGGTGCAGAATTGATGAATGTTAAGTAATAAACTTCTGCGGAATCGAACATATTTCTACGAAAGAAAATATCTCCCATTAAAAAATTTGAGAACGAAATAATTTGAGTGAATTTTGGATTGTCCAAGTGCACCATTTTCGATATTATTTTCTCTGCATCACGAAGATTACGTTCTTTCAATTCTAGAGCTGCGTATGAATAATTGAACAAGATATTCTCTGGATACCTGCGGATCAAATTTTTAAGGTAGTAAAGTGCGGCTTCATTTTCAAATAATACTTCGGAAAGAATTTGTGAAAGATAATATTGTGCCTCAACCTTAGCTAAGTTTCCATTTGCTGCCGCTTTTTTAATGTAGTTAATTCCCGTCTGCTTATCTCCTTTTATGCCTGCAAGACTTAAAGCCCACTGAAAAGCGGATGGAATCTGGCCAACAGCAAAATTGTACAGACCCAAACCTAAATATGCATCTGTAAATTTTGGATCAGTCTCCAGCGCATCTTTTAAGTACGATTCGGATTTTTTGCTTGCCCAAACTGCGTCAAGATAATTTTCTTCTCGTGTGAAAGCGATTGCCCTGTACATGTAATTACTACCAAGAAGATAGAGAAAATATGCACTTTGAGGTTTATCGTCTAAAGATTGTTTTGTTATTTCTATTGCATCATCCGAGTATTTAACAAAACTATTAAAATCTTCTTTGTTTCTATTACCAAGATAATACCAAAGATAAATTCCAGAAAGAAAATGATAACCATCCGGCTTGTCAGGGTTCTCTTTGATCATGGTTAAAAATACTTCTTCAGCTTGATTCCATTTAAATCTGTAGCAAAGGTCTAAACCATCTTTTATTTCTCGTGCTAAACTTTGAGCAAAACTTTCATTTACGAAATTGATGAGAATTAGTATAATAAAAAGAAATTTTATCAGATGATTATAAAAATATTTTTTGTACATAATTGTTAAGTACTTTACAGTTGGAAAAGTAATAGGAAGACTGCTCTAAGAATCAATTTGTACCGAAGAATTCTCTTCAGAATACTTTAAAGCTGCTTTCACAAATTCACGAAATAATGGATGAGCTTTTGTAGCTCTCGATTTCAGTTCCGGATGAAATTGACAGCCCACAAACCAAGGATGATCAGGTATCTCGATCATTTCAACCAATTCCCGATCCGGAGACAAACCACTAAAAATCATTCCATTTTCGGATAATGTTCTCCTGAACTTATTGTTTACTTCGTACCTGTGGCGATGCCTTTCTGAAATATAGTCCGTTTTGTATGCTGAATATGCATTTGTACCGGATTGAACAATACAGGGATAAGCACCGAGACGCATCGTTGCTCCCATATTCTTTATGCTTTTTTGTTCGGTCATTAAATCAATTACACTAAAATTCGTTTTCTTAAATTCTGAACTATGAGCTTTTTTCATTCCGCAGACGTTTCTTGCAAACTCAATAACGGCACATTGCAATCCCAAACAAATTCCAAAAAATGGAAGATTATTTTCCCTTGCATATCGTATTGCTCTGATTTTACCTTCAATACCTCGTTCACCAAATCCACCGGGAACTAATATACCGCTTACACCACTTAAAAGTTTTTCGGGTTGTTCTTCTTCCAATGCTTCCGCTCTAATCGGTCTGATCCTAACTTTAGAATTATTTTCAGCACCAGCATGAATAAAAGCTTCCATTATACTTTTATATGCATCGGAATGCTCGATGTATTTGCCGCAAACAGCAATCTCAACTTCACCAATCGGGTTTTTCACAGCAGTTACGAAGTCTTCCCAATCTTCAAGCTTGATTTTTCTGTCGGCAATATGCAGTCGCTCAACAACTATCTGATCCATTTTTTCTTTGTATAAAATCAACGGGACTTCATAAATGGAAGAACAATCATAGGCAGAGATAACACACTTTGGTTCAACATTACAAAATAAAGCAATTTTATCGCGAATATCTTTTTGTAATTTTTTTTCTGATCTGCAAATCAATAAGTCTGGTTGAATCCCAAGCTCAAGTAAATTTTTTACGCTGTGCTGAGTTGGTTTCGTTTTTACTTCACCAGCGGCAAGAATGAAAGGCACTAAAGTTACATGAATGCTTAATGTATTTTTCCTGCCAAACTGCATCATAAGCTGCCGCATCGCTTCGATGAATGGCAGACTTTCAATATCACCAACGGTTCCGCCAATTTCTGTTATAATTATATCGTACTCGCCTAACTCACTCAACTTGGTCATTCTTTGCTTAATCTGATCAGTTATGTGAGGAATCACCTGGATAGTTGCGCCTAAGTAATCTCCGCGTCTTTCTTTTGTAATCACTTCGTTATAAACTTGACCTGTTGTAGTATTATTTGCCCTGGTCATGTTCACATCTAGAAAGCGCTCATAATGACCCAGATCAAGATCGGTTTCAGCTCCATCATCAGTTACGTAGACTTCACCATGCTGAAAAGGATTCATTGTTCCAGGATCAACATTAATGTAAGGATCAAATTTTTGAATGGTTACTTTGAAGCCGCGTTGTTTAAGTAAAAGTCCAAGAGAAGAGGCAGTTATTCCTTTTCCTAATGAGGAAACTACGCCGCCTGTTACGAAGATAAACTTAACTTTTTTCCGTGAAGTCATTTCTATTTTTTGTTTTCCAAATATAGATTAAGAGCAGTGGAAAAACAATTTACCTCCTAAAATTTTAATACAAAATTTCTGGATAATTATAAATCACTTACCTATTTTTTCAATGCTTATAATTGTAATCTAAAATTTTTCAAAACTGAGTAAGGAGTTTTTTAATGGGTAGAGGCGATAAAAAAACTAAGCGTGGTAAAATCAATATAGGTGCTTATGGAAAAACACGTCCAAGAAAACCTAAAGCAGTTGCCTATAAGAAAAAAGAACCAGTTAAGACCGAAGCGAAGTAATCTCTTAAAATAGTTAAACATTGTAGATTAACTGCAGGAACAAATAGTTCATTCCATGAATCAGCCTGATTTATAATTCCAGTAATTGAATAAATAATATGATCAGAAGGGTTGTTAAAATTATGCTTTCACTCCTATGAAAAAGTATTTTAACATGTTTTTAAAATAAGTCCCCTCTACAGTTTGCTATATTAACTGATGAATTTAATAATGTTTCAATTATTCATATCTTAATAGTGTAACCACAATAATTTTTTATTAATTCATTAAAACTTTTCTGAACTGCGTTTATAATTGAAGAACAATATATTTTCGGTAACTTTATTAATATTCTGTTTAATCATCACAGTCAATTTTATTGTCAATGCGCAAGACACAGATAAAAGCTTAGCACTCAAGAAAAACCGTCCGCAAAAAAAGTACACAATATTTTATCAGCCCGATCTTTCATACCAATTACAAAAGCAATTTAATTTAATCCGTGATGCTAATTCAGGAAATGCATTGGCTCAACACGAGTTAGGTCTGCGATATTTACTTGGTGAAGATGGCATGGCTGCCGATACAATTAAAGGAGCTTACTGGGTTGGTAAAGCTGCAGAACAAAAATTGACTGCCGCATGTTTTAATTACGGTATTTTACTTATTAATGGCTGGGGAGTTGAATGGAATCCCTTCAAAGCTTATGACTATTTTTTAATAGCCGCAAATGATGGCATGCCTCAAGCGCAGCATCTGATTGGAATTCTATATACAGACAATCTAGTTTTGAAGAAGGATTATTTTGAAGCGTACAGATGGATAAAAAAATCTTCAGATCAAGGTTATTTACCAGCAGTTGAAACTAAAAATGATCTGGAAAAATATTTACCGCCAAATTTTCTTAATTCATTTCATGAAAACAATGAAAGCAAATTATTAAATCAATCAGCAAAAAACGATACTTCCCTTCCATCACAGCTTGGCTTAGTATTTATTGATTTTGATTCTTTCCGCGATACTATTCATGATGTCACTGATAAACATTTAATTGACGATCTTTTTCATGAATCGAATATACTTTTAGCTGATACATTAGGACTAAAACCAGGCAGTTCTGAATTGACAAAAATCAATTTTGAAAATATTTATATACTCGAAAAATTTGCTGCGAGTGATAATTCTGAAGCACTAACAATTCTCGGTCGCTTCTATGAAAAAGGAATCTATTTTCAGAAGAACATAATAAAGGCATCTCTCAATTATATTCTTGCATCTCAATTAAATTATCCTCGTGCAAAATTTCTGCTGTTGAAAATAATTTCGCAAAATTTTGTATCGGAACTTGTATCCGAAATTAAAAATAAAAATAATCCTGATGCCATGTTCGTTTTCTATGGATTATGGACTTTAGGATTATACCATAACATAATTAAAGAAGAAGCTAATAAATTTTTAATGGATGCTGCCAAGCTTAATCATTTAACTTCAATCATCGAATTGGGAAATAATTATTACACCGGGAAAATAAATAATGGGGGAATTCTGAGAGGAATTGATCTTTGGAAACAAGCTGCATTGGATGGAAGTTTTCAAGCTAAAATCAGACTGGCAGCAGTGAATATAATTGACGGCATCAACTTAGAACCGATTGCTAATTCAAGACAAACTTTAAGAGAAGCATTAACACGTGGTTCATTACTTGCCCAGATTTCTTTCGCGTATGCTTACGAGAAAGGTATTGGAGTTCCACAAAACAGAGCCGAAGCAGTAAAGTATTATCGTATTACTGCACAACGCGGCAATAAATCCGGATATGATGAATTAAAAAGAATATATGACGAAATTCGTCCAAAAGAAAAAAGATTTATCGTTAATTAAACACAAACGCAAAATGAACTCTTCAAATCAAAAAATAATTAGCAAGCTTCCAAAAGTTGGTGAGAGTATTTTCGCAACAATGACTAAAATGGCGAATGACTTTGGTGCTATCAATCTTTCACAAGGTTTTCCGGATTTCAATTGTTCAGAAGAACTGCTTGAACGAGTTGCCTTTTATCAATCTAATGGTTTTAATCAATATGCACCTATGCCAGGTGTTCCGAGATTAAGAAATAAGATTTCTGAAAAAATTGAAAAAATTTATGGTAAGAAATATAATCCCGATAGCGAAATTGTTGTAACTGCCGGTGGAACTCAAGCTTTGTATACAGCCATTTCAGCAATTGTTAATCCGGGCGATGAGGTAATTATATTAGAGCCTGCATACGATTCTTACTCACCTGCAGTTTTGATGAATGGCGGGGTTCCAATTTACATTTCACTTACTGAAAATATTTATTCAATCCCGTGGACATTAATTGAAAAATCAATTTCAAAAAAAACTAAGCTCATTATTTTTAACTCGCCTCACAATCCAACAGGCAGCATATTCAGTAAAGATGATATAGACACTTTAGAAAAACTTATTCGCAATAAGGACATCTATTTAATTAGTGATGAAGTTTATGAACATATTATTTTCGATGATAAGCCGTATTTAAGTTTTTCGGGTTCAACCGAATTAAGTGAAAGAACTTTCGTAGTTAGTTCCTTTGGAAAAACATACCATACAACCGGATGGAAAGTTGGATATTGTGTTGCACCGGAGAAACTAATTTCGGAATTCAAAAAAGTTCATCAGTTTATCGTATTTGCTGTTAACACTCCAATTCAGCACGCATATGCTGACATAATGGAAAAAGAAGAAATGTATTTAAGCTTGAGTAAATTCTATCAAACAAAAAGAGATTTGATGGTATCTCTGTTAAAGAAATCCAGATTCAAAATTAATCCTGCACAAGGAACTTATTTTCAGCTATTAGATTACTCAGGAATCTCGAATATGCATGATAGGGAGTTCTCAGAATATCTTACTAAAGAAATTGGTGTTGCTGTCATTCCTCTTTCACCATTTTATGCCAATGGAAGTAATGAAAAAGTGATTCGGATATGCTTCGCAAAGAAAGATGAAATTTTGCATTCAGCGGCAGAAAAACTCTGCAAGATTTAAATAAAAAAATAAAAGTTACATGAAGACAGATAACTATCGTCTAAAAAGAAAGACCGCAATACTTTCACTTATGGTCGGTTGTGCAATGTTCTTTGCAAAAATTGGCGCTTACCTTATTACAGGATCAGCGGCAATTTTTTCTGATGCTGCAGAATCTGTAGTTCATATTTTAGCTACCAGTATGGCGCTGTTCAGCATAATCTTGAGCAACAAACCGCCCGATGAATCACATCCTTATGGTCATAATAAAGTTGAATATTTTTCTGCTGGTGTTGAAGGTTTCCTAATTTTTACAGCTGCAGTGGTTATTATTTATTCAGCTGTATCAGACATCATAAAAGGTCCCGAATTAGAACAATTGGATATCGGTGCCATTATTATATTTTTTGCAGCACTGATAAATATGCTTTTAGGTTTTTATTTGATTCGCATCGGAAAGAAAACCAACTCCATAACATTAGTTGCTGATGGAAAGCATGTACTAACAGATTCGTATACAAGTGCAGGAGTTATTATTGGAGTCTTATTGGTTTTATTTACAGGTTATCAAATACTTGATCCAATTTTTGCAATCGCAGTGGGGCTTAACATTATTTATACAGGTTATCAGCTGATAAGAGAGTCAATAGGCGGATTGATGAACGAGGCTAATCAAGAGATATTGAACAAAATAGCAAAGGTGCTTATAAAATATAAAAAGAATTATTGGATAGACATTCACGAGTTAAGATATTGGCAGGCAGGAGATAGAATTTTCCTAGATTTTCATCTGATAATTCCGTACTACTTTACGATTCAGAAAAGTCATACTGAAGAAAATGAAATAGAAAAAATTATTCGAGATGAATTTGAAGGTTCTCAAATAAAAATTCATTTTGATTATTGTGTCAGCGAACTTTGTAGATATTGTAATTATTCTGAATGCACAGTAAGAGCTTTTCCGAAGGATACTAATTTTGAGTGGGACGTAAAAAAGATGATAGGTAAACCGATTTATTTAATTGGAAAATCCTAAACAGTTTCTAAGTCTTTAGGATCTTGAACTTTAGCTAGTATCAACAAACCAACAATGAAAAAAAATCCGATTGAAATAATTGCAAGCCGCTGACTTTTCGTAATGTAACTTACCATCCCAAAAACCAATGGTCCAACAACTGCAGAGCTTTTTCCGAAAAAGGAATAGAACCCAAAAAATTCTGTCTTTTTTTCAGGTGGTGTAAGTTTAGACATCAAACTTCTGCTTGTGGATTGGCTTGAACCCATTGCCGCACCCGCTAACAGGCCAACAACATAAAATTCGGATTTGTCAGTAATATAATATGCCAATGCAATTGTAATTAACCAAAGCAGAAGTGTAATCATAATTGTTCTTTTTTGCCCGATTGAATCTGCAAGAATACCAAGAAGAATAGAGCCAAAGATTGCTGTTGTTTGAACTGTTAGAAAGAAAATAATTAACTCCGAAGTGTCAAACCCTAATGTTGTGCTTGCATAATTCCCCGAAAAAAATATTACGGTATTAACTCCTTCAATATAAAAAAAGTACGCAATAAGAAACCAAACAAGATTTTTATAATGCTTCAAATGGGATAAAGTTGACCAAACTCTCGTCAGCCCTATTTTTATATATGAATCCTTCCTATCCATAGTTTTTCTTTTATCCTTTAAGAATAAGAAAATTGGAAGTGAAAAAATCAAAAAGAATAATGAAGTGATAGGAAAACTTTCTTGAATCATTCCTTTTTGAATTATCGGGTAGATTATTGCTAAGGTTGCTAAAGAACCTAAATAACCCATGCCAAAACCGTAACCACTCACTCTTCCAAAATTTTTGGGTTGAGTAATTTCAGGGAGAAAAGCATCATAAAAAACTAAACCTGCTTCAAAGCCGATATTCGCAATTACAAAAAGAAAAATACCCCAAAAGATCATTCCTTCACCGACAAAATAAAGCAATGATGTTGCAACAATACAAAGCAGAGTGAAAAATAATAAGAAACGTTTTTTCCCTGCTGAATAATCAGCAATGGCTCCAAGTATAGGAGATATTATTGCTGTGATAATCATGGCAATGCTTGTGCTGATGCTCCAGTATAAATCTCCAATCGGTAGATTTTGAGCAACTGACTTCTTAAAATGAACTGCGTAAACAAATGTTACAACAACAATGGAAAAGGAAGTGTTTGCAAAATCAAATAATGTCCAAACAAAGATTTTGCTTTTTTCTTTCATACTGTTATTGCTTTGTGGAAGATTTGGGAAGTGATTCTTCAATTAATCCTCTACCCTTTTTTTGCAGCTTGTCACCGAGTTTTAATTCTGAGAGGATAGCATCGAGAATTCCATTAATAAATTTTCCACTGCTTGATGTACTGTAAACCTTAGCGATTTCGATAGCTTCATTAATAGAAACTTTTGGCGGTATGTCAGGAAAATACAGAATTTCACAAATCCCCATTCTTAACAGTATCCTATCTATCAGAGCAATTCGGCTCAAATCCCAGTTATCAACTTTAGTTTTAATTAATTCGTCAAGCTCGTTATTATGCACTGAAACCTGATTGACCAGATTTGCTGCAAATTCTTTTTCGGTGCTGTTTTCAACATCTGAAAGGATTTCCTTCATCATAAATTCTTTGTTACTAGTATTCATCTCAAGAGCATACAATAACTGTAGAACTTTTTCTCTAATTACTCTTCTTCTATAAATTTGTGACATCGCCATTTGCTGAAATACTTTTGTAAAACTAATTGCTTTTCATTTACCATTACAAACCGAATAACCAGAATAATAATAACGCAATACACTCTCTCAACTGATAAAAAATGATTTTATCGGTCTTGAGATTTAAATTTGATGCAGCAACGTTAGCTTGAACGTTATAAAAGCGACAAATCTCTCTGACTCGCTGAAGATGATAAACATCTGATATTATTACTACTGAATTTATATGTTTTTGTGTTATTAAATTATTTTTAATAAATCTTATTTGTTCAATTGTTGAAGTTGTATTTTTTTCAATCCAAATAACTTCTTCGCTAATTCCTTTTTTCAAGATGTGATTGAAGGAAACTTCAGCTTCACTTAATTCTCCTGGAGCATTCCCACCTGTTAACTGAATTTTATTTACAATTCCTTGTTTGTAGAGTTCTGCCGCTTTATCAACTCTAAAAGCAAGACTGGGACTAGGTTTGTTATCGGACCAAACAGCAGCACCTAATACTACCGCAACATTCGATTTATTTGTTAAGCTGCTGCTTCTTGGTAGAGGTCTTGTATTTATAAATAATATTGTAAAAACTAACAATCCCGCTGCAATGAATACACTATTCACCGCTGATCTTAAATAGATTAGTTTATCTGCAAAGAATATTTTTGACCATACAAACAGCATTAAAAAAAACAGAGAATATTGATATAACCCAAAAGTCGAAATAATAATTACTTGTACAAATGATAAGCTTAAAAGGAAATATTCCTTTGATGGAATTTTAGTAAAGTTTATGAATATCACCGATACCAAAAAAACGTATAGCGATCCTACAAGCAAATAAATTATACCATTTGGGATATTTGTTTTTCGAAAGTAAAGTGCAATTATTCCCAAGATAGTTACTAGATAAAACGAAAGGTTTAAAATATTTCCAATTTTTGCGAGACTGAAATCAGAAATTGACAAATGATGAGCAGAATATTTCAAATAGAATAAAAAGACAAGATTCAGAAATAAACTGAAAGTAACGATTACTGTGAATTTTAGCGAAACGGATTTATTTTTCATAAGAACAATTTTTCATGTTTCATCTTGTCATTTAATTAGCATCTGATAGTTTATGAGGAAGTAGTGAATAATTTATTTACTTAAACTTAGAAAAATCAATCTCCCTCCACAACAAACTTATTGAAAAATTTAAGTTAAATAAAACTGAAATGCTGTTAAGAGTTTAAGAATTTATATGTGGAAAAATGAGAAATGATATAAAAATGGGCTGAATAAAAATAGTTTTTTACTCAGCCCTTAAATTTTATTGAAGCTTGAACACTATAGGAATAGAGACTTGAACCTTTACCGGTTTTCCTCTTTGCTTACCAGGTTTGAATTTTGTTTGTTTAACTGCGCTAAGAGCCGCTTCATCTAATCCTGCACCTAATCCTTTAATTATCTCGGCTTTAGTCACTTCACCTTGTTCATTTACAAAAGCTAACACATAAACTTTTCCTTCAACACCAGCCCGTTTAGCAATTTCGGGATAAACAATTTTGCTTTGAATTGCTTGAATGCCTCCAATAGGTTCAGGCATTTCCTCAACGGCTACGAAATAAGTTGGTTCCTCCTCAACAATCTTTTTATCCTCTTTTGGAGGAGGCGGAGCTTCAATTACTTCATTAATGTCAATTTCCGTTGAACCAATCTCAACATCATCCAAAACATCATCGGAAGGTGCTTCAATTGGAATAGGTGGTTTTGGAGGTGGAGGCGGACGATTCTCCTGCTTTGTGTGCTGAATATCTTCAACTGTAAAAAGTTCTTGAGGTCCTTCGACTTTCACGCCCTTTCCTTCTACATCCGGAAAAAACTTAAATGCTATAATTAAAAAGGCGAGAGATAATATTAAACAAATTTCGAATGCTCTTGAATATTGTTTTCGAAGATCTGCTTTTGGATTTTTTAATTGTGCCATCTATTCTCCTTTTGGCAATTTCTTATAGCCCAACTTAATAAATGATTGTTTTTTTGTCAAATGTTAAAAACTGCTACCCTTTCAACTATTTAGTTTAAGAATAGTTCCCTCCCTGAAAAAATTTTATTTCAAGATGCAGTTGATTCTTGAAATTTATAAACACGAATAAGAATTTTAAGAATAAGAATTCCAACGATTCCACCAAGCATATCTGCAAGAAAATCAAGCATTTCACAGCTTCTCCCTGGTATTAGTAGCTGATGTACTTCATCTAAAACAGCATAAATCACTATGATTAAAATAGTAAAAATTGCAGCATATTTTTTCAAGAAGTCAGATTTTTTTTGGAATAGAAGTGTTAAATACAATAAAAAAGATAACCCAAAATAAGCCAAGGAGTGTTCGAGCTTATCATTTACACCAACGGACGGTACTGACTGTGAGGGCAATGAAGTTAAAGTAAACAACAATATCCAATAAAAAACTAAGGGCAGATATACAAGCACTACTTTGTGTCTTTCTAAAAAGTTAAACAATTGAATTCCTTAAATATCTAAGAGCTGAAGGAATTTTATTCATCAAATCAGTCGCTGTAAAACCAAACTCAGTAAAATTATCAACTAAAAGATCGGCGGCTAAACTATGGATATAAACTCCAGCAATCAATGCTTTTTCTGTATCCTTAATTTGACTGAGAAAACCGGCGATTACACCTGTTAATACGTCTCCAGTACCGAATTTAGCCATGCCTGGATTTCCAACTGAATTAATTAATACTTTCCCTGATGGCAAAAAAATTATGGTTGGAGCACCTTTTAACACAAGATAAGCTCCTGTTTCTCTAACGAATTTCCTCCCATACTTAAGTATGTCTTTTTGAAATTCATCAAGTTGAATGCCAATAAGAGCGCAAAATTCACCGTAATGTGGAGTCAAAATACAGTCATTTATATTGATTTCTTTGTACTTTTTATTACTGATTGCAAATAAACCGTCAGCATCAATTACAATCTTTCGAAATTTTTTCTGCTGTAAAAATTGCAGTACTGCCTTTTGAGTTTCAATTTCTCTTCCTAAACCTGGACCTAATGCAACTACATCAGCCCATTTAATTCTGCTACTTAGTTCATCAAGGTTATTGGTTTTTAAAAATTCATCTCCATCATCATTATATTCATTTAATACAACTTCGGAGAGATTTTTATGAACAAAATTTCTTATTGATTTGGGAAAAGCTAAAATGGATGCTCCTGCACCAACTTTTAGGCATGAACGTGCCGTTAAAACAGCAGCTCCCGAATAATTTTTAGAACCGGCAATTGTTAAAACTTTTCCAGCAGAATACTTGTTAATAGATTTAGCTTTCTTCGGAAGTGCGCCTATTACATCTTTAGCTTCAATCAAAAATTCTTTTGCTTGATTACGAGGATAAAAGAATGTCCCTATCCCGATATCTCCCTTTTTTATCTCCCCCGCAAAAGCATATCCATCACCAAAGAATAATCCGGGTTTAAGTTCACCAAGGGTCACAGTCAAATCGGAATGAAGCAATAATTTTGAATGTCCCGAGTCCGCATCTAATCCAGTAGGAATATCTATTGATAACTTTAACTGTTTTAGCTTATTTACTTTATTTATAATGGATTTATAGGGTTCTTTTAACTCTCCTTGAATGCCGCTTCCTAACAGAGCATCGCAAACCAAAATGCAACTGTTCAGGACATTTACGTCATCCATTTTGGTAAACCTAATAAGTCTCAGATCTTTTATTGAATGAGAAAGATTTTTTAGAATTTTAAAATTTGTTCTGGCATCGTCTGTCATCTCAGTTTCAGGAAATAGATAAAGAACAAGAACCTTATAACCATGATTTACGAAATGCCGAGCAACAGCAAATCCATCTCCACCATTATTCCCCTTTCCACATAAAAGCCCTATTCTGCCATGTTTATTAAGAGATTTGAGTTTTTCATCCGCATATTTGAGAACCTCAAGCGAAGCATTTTCCATCAGCACTATGCTCGGAACTTTAAGAGTCTTAATAGCATATTCATCAACTTTACGAATTATCTTTGTTGAAAAGAGTGGTATCATTTTAAATGATCATATAACATGAAAAATTAATTGTGGTAAATGAAAGATGTGATAAACTGCAATACACTGCCTGGAAAAATCCCAATCAGAATGATCATAATGGATGCTATTATCACAGCAAATAAACCTGTTTTACTTTCTGCTAATGCAACCTCTGAGGTTGAATCCTTAAAATACATCAACACAACTATTCTAATATAGAAATAAACACTAATGGCACTTGAAATAACGCCAAGGATTGCTAACCAAGTCAGGTTTGATTTTATAGCCGCAATAAAAATATAATATTTACCAAAGAAACCGGCAAAGGGTGGAATTCCTGCAAGTGAAAACATAAATAAAGCTAATAAAGCCGCAAGTAATGGTTTTCGTGAAGATAATCCAGCGTAAGATGATATTGTTAGATTAGTTTCCTCTTCCCCCTCAATCATTGCAATAATTCCAAAGGCGCCAAGATTCATGAAAGTGTATGCAGCTAAGTAAAAAATAATTCCCGTCGCTCCATCCGGATTTCCAGCCGCAAGCCCAATAGTCAAATATCCTGCATGAGAAATGGATGAATAAGCAAGCATTCTTTTTATATCTTCTTGAGCAATTGCAACGATACTGCCGAATAACATAGATAAAACCGCAATAACAGACAAATATGGTGTAAAAGCGTTAGAGGCATTATTGGCAAATATGGCGATTAGTGTAATCAGTATTGAACTGAAAGCTGCGGCTTTTCCGCCAGTTGAGAATAATCCGGCAATTGTTGTAGGTGAACCTTGATAAACATCAGGAACCCACATATGAAATGGAAATGCTGCTATCTTAAAAGAAAATCCGATTAAGAAAAGAAGCATACCAACTATGAATAATAAATTACCTGAAAGAATACTAAACTTAGCAGTTATAGAATCTAATGAAGTTGTTTGAGCAGATCCATAAATCAAAGCGATTCCATAAACAACAAAACCAGAAGCAAAAGCACCAAGCAAGAAATACTTTAATGATGCCTCATTAGCGCTTAATCGCTTTCGATTTAACCCCGCTAAAACATAGAACGATACCGACATTATTTCTAATCCCAAAAATATGACAAGCAAATCTTTAGCACCTGCCATTAACATCATTCCGAGAACTGATGACTGGATTAAAATATTATATTCGCCGTAATACGTTCCATACTTTTTGATGTAATCAATCGAGAGAAGACATACTAATGCCGCTCCTATGTTAAAAATGAAATAAAAGACGTGAGTATTGCCGCCAACAGAAAGCATATTGTGAAAAACAATTTCCCGCTGCTGGTAAATGCTTGCAAGCGAGTAGATACCTGCGATGATAAAAATTATAATTGAAAACCATGGAAGAATTGCCTCACTCTTCTTTGAATACATTTCCAACACGAGTGAAATTAGGATTCCTATGCCAACAACCACCAAGGGAAGTATATAATATATTTCATTTAGTTCAACCATAAAGTCTATTTCTTTGAAAATTCTTGATGATTATAAACCTGCTCAACAACTTTTTTAGTCGTTGCCTCAGATACACTTAAGAACGTGCTAGGATAAATCCCAATCCAAACAATGAAAATGAAAATTGGAAGAAGTACTATCATTTCTCTCTTATTCATATCGGCGATGCCATTTAGCTTTGGATTTGTCACTTCTCCAAACACAACTCGTTGGTACATCCACAATAAATATACAGCTGCAAAAATAACTCCGGAAGTTGCAAATACAGTGTACCACCAATTATTTAGAATTGCAGATTTAAACGAACCGATAAGAATTAAAAACTCACCGACGAATCCATTAAACCCCGGCAATCCAACAGACGAAAGTGATGCAAACATTAGCGCAAACGAAAATACTGGAACTATCTTTGCAATTCCACCGTAATCAGAAATTTCACGGGTGTGAGTTCTTTCATAGATAACACCAACTAAAAGGAATAAAGCTCCGGTTGATAAGCCGTGATTTATCATTTGAATTATTGCACCCTGCATTGATTCTATCGTAACTGCAAAAATGCCAAGCACAACAAAACCAAGATGTGCAACTGAAGAGTAAGCCACTAATTTCTTAACATCTTTTTGAACCATTGCTACCAAGGCACCATAAATAATTCCGACTATTGCAAGAGTGGAAATGTAAGGGGCGAAAGTTATTGCTGACTGTGGAAACAAAGGTAAACAAAATCGAATTAAACCATACGTTCCCATTTTTAGTAATACTCCCGCAAGTATAACGCTGCCAGCAGTCGGTGCTTGAACGTGTGCATCAGGCAGCCATGTGTGAAGCGGAAATAGCGGAACTTTAATTGCAAAGCTGAAAGCAAAGGCAAGGAACATCCAATTCTGGATTGATATGGGAACTTCCGGACCAACTTTGTAAAGCTCAAGTAAATTCGTTGTGAAATATCCCAAAGGACCGGAAGCATAAACTGCAAGCCATATTATTGCAACAAGCATCAGCAAGCTGCCGAACATTGTGTAAATAAAAAACTTTACTGAAGCATAAATTCTCTGTTCCCCGCCCCAAATTCCTATAATGAAATACATAGGAATGAGCATCGCTTCCCAGAAAATATAGAATAAGAAAAGATCAAGCGAAACAAAAACTCCAAGCATTCCAACTTCAAGCATCAACATGAAGAAAGTAAATTCTTTAACATTTTTTTGAATCGCTGTCCAGCTTGAAAGCAATGTAAGCGGAGTTAGAAAAGTTGTAAGCAGTACAAGCAATAATGATATTCCATCTACACCGACAAAGTAGCTGATGTTTAATTTTTCAATCCACTTAAATTGATGGATGAATTGAAACTCACTGCTTGTTAAATCAAACTTGAAGTAAACAAGAAGTGAAATAATAAAAACTAATGTTGAGATTGCTAAGCCCGAATATCGAATCAAGTTCTCTTTAGTTTTTGGCAGAAGCAAAAGGAATAATCCGCCTGCTAAAGGAAGTAGAAGAAGTAATGTAATTAAATAATTATTCTGCATAATGCTTATCGACCAAAAATAATCCAGAATAAAGCAATTACAATTCCAACCATCATTACAACAGCATAAAACTGTGCAACACCGGTTTGAATTTTCCTAATTCTTTGAGAAATAAAATCAACAACGGAAGCAGTAGCATTAACGAAGCCATCAATTATCTTATTATCTGCAATCTTCCATAAAAATGAATCGGAAGTTTTGAGAATAGGATTCACAATTGCTTTATCATAAGCTTCATCAACAAAATATTTATTCCATAAAAGATTATACACTTTGCTAAATCTTTTCGAAACATCAACAGCGATGAAAGGTTTCTTCAGATAAATGAATCTGGCATACATTATTGAGGTGGTCGCACCAACAACCGAAATAACCATTAAGAGTATTTCTTCAAAGTGTGAATGAGAACCATAAAGAGCCAATTTTCTTTCAGCGGATTTAAATATTGGTACTAACCAATTATGAAATTGATTTCCATGCGCACCGGAAAATATTTCTGGAATTCCAACAAAGCCGCCGATAATGGATAAACCTGCAAGAACCATCAGAGGAACAGTCATGATTTTCGGTGATTCGTGCGGATGTTTATCACTCGAGAATCTATGTTTACCTTCAAATGTTAAAAAGTAAAGACGAAACATATAGAATGCTGTCAGCAGCGCTGTTAATACACCGATTAACCAGTAAAATAAACCGCCATTTGCATACGAGTACCATAATATCTCATCTTTACTAAAAAATCCTGAAAGTGGAGGAATTCCCGAAATTGCAAATGCAGCAATTAAAAATGTGAGTGCCGTGTGAGGTAAATATTTTTTCAGTCCGCCATAATGCTGAATATCTTGTTCCTCATGCATGGCATGAATTACTGAACCGGCTCCAAGAAAAAGTAATGCTTTGAAAAATGCGTGAGTCATTACATGAAAAATTCCGGCGGAGAAAGCTCCAACTCCACAAGCTAAGAACATGTATCCCAACTGACTTATAGTTGAGTACGCTAAAACTTTTTTGATATCATTCTGAACTAAACCAATTGTAGCAGCGAATAAAGCAGTCAACAAACCAATAACGGCAACAACGGTCATTATTGCAGGTGCAGAAACGAAAAGAATTGAGCATCTTGCAACCATGTAAACTCCAGCAGTAACCATTGTAGCCGCATGAATTAGCGCTGAAACTGGAGTAGGACCAGCCATTGCATCAGGCAGCCAAACAAATAACGGAATTTGTGCGGACTTACCTGTTGCACCAATAAACAGGAATAATGCTATAAGATTAAATACACTTTGATCAATATTAAATGTCTCGGCTCGTGAAAAAACATCGTTAAAATTTAAGCTTCCAAAAGTGAGGTAGATAAGAAACATACCGAGCAAAAATCCAAAGTCGCCAATTCTGTTTACGATGAATGCCTTCTTTGCTGCATCGGCTGTTGTGGATTTTTCAAATTTTCGATCGTACCAAAATCCAATAAGAAGATAAGAACAGAGTCCTACGCCTTCCCAACCAAGAAATAGAACTAAAAAGTTATCACCTAAAACTAGATTCATCATTGCGAAGATGAAGAGATTCATGTATGAGAAGAAACGCCAAAATCCCTTATCACCATGCATGTAGCCAATTGAATAAACATGAATTATAAAACCAACTCCCGTAACAATCATCGCCATCACAAGGGATAATTGATCAACTTGATATGAAAAGCTGATATTTAAATTTCCTACAACAATCCAGTTAAAAAGAGTCACGATTGTCTGTCGGCTGTCTGCTGGTAAAGAGAGAGTTTCGAAAAACGAGAAAAGTGAAACGAGAAATGAAATTCCAATTGCTCCGCTTCCAATCCAACCTATCGCTTGCTCATTCTTGATTTTCCTTCCAACGATTCCGTTGATAAGAAATCCAGCAAGCGGAAGAATAATGGTTAGATAAATTAAATCAATCACAGAAAGCCCCTCTCCATCTCTCCCCGAAGAGGAGAGTGAATGTTTTCCTGATTCGTGATGAAGAATACTTCATTTTTTTTATTGATCATTCTAAAATAAATCCAATTTATTTAACTGACCTAATTTGAGTTTTCATTTGCCTTCCCTTCCCCTTTGGGGAAGACGGATGGGGCTTTTACCACTTCAAAATATTAATTTCATCAATGTTCAGGGTTGGTTTATTTCTGAACAACGCAATTATGATTGCTAAGCCAACTGCAGCTTCGGCTGCAGCCACAGCCATTACAAAAAAGACAAATAATTGTCCGACCGAATTTCCCATGAACGATGAAAAAGTTACTAAACTTAAATTTGCAGAGTTGAGCATCAATTCGATTGACATAAATACAATGATTGCATTTCTCCTTGTTAATACACCAGCTACACCAACAACAAACATGAATGCGCTGAGAATTAAAAAATATTCAATTGGTATATTCATTTATTCAAATTTCTTTTTCGCCAAGACTAATGCGCCTATTGTTGCCGCAAGAAGCAAAAAGCCTGTCGCCTCAACCGGCAAAATGTATTTTGAGAATAATTCAGTACCTATGTTTTCAATTGTTCCAGCTTTTATACTTGCTTCAACTCCCGCATTATTAGAAACAGATGAACTTGATATAAAAATTACATACACTAATTGCACTAAAACTAAAAATGCTAAAATAAATGCGGCTATCTTTAATCTTGGAGTGATTGCAAGTAGTTTTTCCTTTTCAGGTCGAAGCAGCATGATAACAAATAAAAACAGAACCATTATTGCTCCGGCATAAACAATAACCTGAGCAACTGCAATAAATTGGGCATTGAGGAGAAGATATAATCCGGATAATGCCGCAAAGTTAAGTATCAGAAATAATGCGCTGATGATAGGGTTTGATCTTGTAATCATCAAGACTGATGAAACAGCACAGATAGCAGCAAAAACTAGGAATAAAACAAAATCAAAATTCATGAGTCAATAAACTTTTATGGTGTGTTTCTATAAATCATTCTCGCAAATGGAATAGTTTCTCTAACATGCTCCAAGCCGCAAATCCAGCCAACTGTTCTCTCTAAGCCCAATCCGAATCCGGCATGAGGAACTGAACCAAATCTTCTTAAATCTAAATACCACTCAAAAGCTGACTGCGGAAGATTGTGTTCTTTAATTCTTGCTTGAAGTAATTCTAAATTATCTTCTCTTTGACTTCCGCCGATTATTTCACCATAACCTTCAGGTGCAAGAACATCGACTGCAAGCGCAAGCTTTTCATTTTCCGGATCGCGTTTCATGTAAAATGCTTTAACTTCCGAAGGATAACGATGAACCATTACGGGTCGGTCAAACTGATTTGAGATAACTGTTTCATCTGTTCCACCCAAATCATTCCCCCATTGAAAATCAATTCCATTTTTCTTTAAAATTTCAACTGCTTCATCATAACTTATTCGAGGGAGTGGTCGTTTAACATTTTGGAGTTTTGTTGTATCCCTTTCTAAAACTTTTAATTCATCTTGCATATCTTTCAAAGCAGTCTGAACGATGTATTCTAAAAATTCTTCCGCAAGATCCATGTTATCATTTAAATCGTTAAATGCAACTTCGGGTTCAACCATCCAAAACTCAGTTAAGTGTCTTCTGGTTTTAGATTTTTCAGCGCGGAACGTTGGTCCGAAAGTATAAACTTTACCTAATGCTAATGCACCTGCTTCAGCATAAAGTTGTCCTGACTGAGTAAGATATGCTTTTCCTAAATCAAAATATTCAGTTTCAAATAGTGTGGATGTCCCTTCACAAGCAGCAGGAGTTATGATCGGAGGATCCATCAAAGTAAAACCACGATCATCAAAAAAATCACGAATAGCTTTTACAATACGATGACGGATTCGCATTATTGCAACTTGTCTGCTCGAACGCAGCCAAAGATGACGATGATCCATTAAAAACTCTACACCGTGATCTTTAGGGGTTATTGGATAATCATGCGCTTCTGATATTACCTGCAAATCGGTCGCATCGAGTTCAAAACCTCCAACGGCACGAGGTTCTACTTTCACTTTTCCTTTAACTTCAACAGAAGATTCCTGACCAAGCCGGTCTGCAAGGTTAAATATTTCTTCAGATACATTACCTTTGAAATAAACACATTGGAGGTATCCTGTACCATCGCGAAGAATAATGAACTTAATTTTTCCGCTGGATCTTTTATTGAATAGCCAACCCTTTAGGGAAATTTCTTCACCAACATGGCGGGAGAGATCTTTGATGTATATTTTCTGCATTCGGATGATTTTGTTGTGTAAAATTGCTCGTCAAATATAAAAATAGGGGTATAGAATTCAAAGAAAGGTGATGTGAAAGAATTAGTATTTTACTTCGACATTCATTATTCCTTGTTCATTATTCAAGATTGATGTTAATATCGAACACCGAATAACGAATTTTGAATCTAGAAGTTACTCACCCCTACTCTACTTCCCCTGCATTACTTTTTCTCCCAATGCCATTATTCGAATGCAACAAAAAAGAACAGGTTCAAGTCCAATTTGTCATTTACGCTTAGCTGAGTATTTGTATTTAGGTTCTTCAACACCAAAACCAATTCTTCTTTTGGGTTTTTCAGGTTGAGCGATCAACTGATTAATTGCTTCGAAAATGGCTGTGATTTGTTCGTCATGAGATCCAACTTTTCTTTCGATTTCCTTTAGCTTTTGAGATAGTTCCTTATGTGTAGATAATATTTCTCGAACTTTAACAAACACTCTCATGATTTGAATATTAACCTGAATTGCCCTTTTACTGGCAAGAACGGATGATAGCATAGCTACACCCTGTTCTGTAAAGACGTATGGTAAATAACGTCTTCCACCTCTTGTAATTTTTGAGGTTCCAAAATGGAACCTCAAAGAATTCCATTCTTCATCCGTAATTCGGAACATAAAATCATCTGGAAAACGGTCAATGTTTCTTGACACAGCTCTGTTTAAGTTTTTTGTTTCGATGCCATATAGTTCTGCTAAATCAGAATCAAGCATCACTTTCTGATTTCTTATGAGGTAAATTCTTTTTTGAATCCAATCAGAGGAGATAACATTTATTTCATTCATATTTTTTTATTTTTTATGATCAATTTCTATTTATATCACAAACCGCACTTCAAAATAAAAACTACATGACGAATTACAAAGTATAATTTAGAATAATGTGTCCTTAATTGAATTTATTTCTCCTCCCAATGCCAATGCCACGGCTCGTATGCAACTCCAAATGGATTGTCCTTAGGATAGGACAAATAAAAATTAAATTGGTTTGCATTCTTCATCAGCCATTCAAACTCCGGCAGTGCTTCAAAATCTTCGGCAGTTTGGTTACCGCTAAAACCGTTTATTCCGTTCTCACTCACAAAATCGATAGCATTGTTAATGGGATTCCCATGTTCGCTGTAACCGGGCATTGCAATCCACTTAGCATTTTCTCTTAGCGAATATTCGCTGCTTGTTGTGAGATAATAAAAGAAAAGATATGCCTGACGACCTGGAGAACGATAACCACTGTCAATAAAAAGCTGCTTGCTAATTTCTTTTTTCATCCTTCCCATCAATAAAAGAAAATCTTTGTAGGAATGATCAGGACAATACTGAATCCCCGTTTCTCTATCTCCAACCTTTACTGATTCTACTTTAACAAGTTTTCCGGGTTTTTCTTTGGAGTATTTTGGTCCCTTAAAACCAATTGTTTTGGGATTAATTGAAAAAATTCTTTCCACAAAATTTCTTTCAAGAAAGTTCAGTTGGTTCATTAAAACATCATAATCAACAATAGCACGCTGATCTTTCGGAAGACTGTTCAAGTAATTATCAAACGATGCAAATACGCTATTTGCTGCCCAGCGATGTAAAAAATTCAGCTTTTCATAATCTATTGGACTGAAAAACAGAAGCAATAAAAATCCAACAACAACTATAAGACTAGCAGCAATAAATAATATTATCTTCCCTTTTACAGAGAAAGGTATATTAAGTTGTGTCTTCATTACTTATTAAACAATGTTTATGAATTTATATTCTTTGAAAATTTGATATCACACCTAAATCAAGATAAGGAGCTATTCTGTAAATAATCTTAAAATGATTTTAGAGTAAAAGACTAACTAAAGCAAACACTACAAAACTGAAGATGATTAAAATAGTCAGCAATTGCGTACTTGCTCTATGATGGTCAGCATGATAATCAATTCCTGTTTCCTCCTTAAAGAAAATTGCAAGAGGATTTCTGCCAAAATGGACAAAATAATCCACAACTTTTGATGATATATTTTCGAAATAATCAAAAATGAAATTCACACTGTCAACTAAAATTCTATCAACTAGTTTTGCAGGTTTTCTATAAAACCAGTCGGTATCTATGGCAACTGTAGGTTCTCCTGCAAGCTTTATTCTCAGCAGCCAAAATGCAATAAAAGTAAATGCTAAAATTTGAACAGTTTCTGTTAAATGATAAAGAGTATAAGGTTCATAATTTACAGTAAAAGGCAAATATTCATAAAGTAATGAAGGATAAACTCCGAACAATATACAGAAGAAAGAAGCCAGTGCCATTCCAATATGCATATTAACAGGAGGCTTGGTTGGCACAATTTCTTCTTTCGATTTACTCCACCACGTAAAGTAAGGAAGTTTGAGCCCAGTATGCAAAAACGTACCAACCGACGCAAGAAGCAGCAACAACATTGCAGTATCGTAGTGAGCATCTCCTGCAGCGGCAACAACCATAGATTTACTTATAAAACCATTAAACAAAGGAAAGCCAGAAATTGAAAATGCACCAATCATATAGAGCAACAGGGTCAAAGGTTGTTTGCTAGCAATTCCTCCCAATTCTGTAAGTTTGTTTCTGCCCGTTGTTTCCAAAACCACACCGGCACCCATAAACAGTAATGCTTTATAAAGAATATGGCTAAACGCATGAGCGGTTGTTCCGTTAATCGCCATTTCAGTTCCTATACCTACTCCTGCTACCATGTAACCAACCTGACTAATAATATGATAAGCTAGAATTTCCCGAATGTCATTTGCCAGTACAGCATAAACAACACCATATAGTGCCATAATTACGCCAAGTAAAATTAATATTTCCCAGCCACTGAAAATTTTAATTAAAATTAGTACCGCAGACTTTGTTGTAAATGCGCTTAAAAAAACTGCTCCTGTTACAGTTGCTTTTGGGTATGCATCGGAAAGCCAAGCGTGTAAGGGTGGAATTGCTGTATTCAGAGCAACACCCGCAAGTATTAGCCATGAGGAAATATTTCCGTTAGGAGTTAATTGTGTAATTAATATCGAACCAGTATTGCCAGCATAAATTAGAATACCAGAAAGTAACAACGAACCGCCGAATAAGTGAACAATAAGATAACGCATACCAGCTTTTTCAGCTTCCTTACTTCTTCTTGCCCAAATAAGATATGTTGAAGCAACTGCCATAAGCTCCCAGAAGATAAAGAGCGTAAGATAATCTCCTGCAAAAGTTACACCTAATGCTCCACCAGCATATAATAAGGCGGTTGATTGCTGGCCCACTTCTTTTTGATGGTAGGAATAAACACCACCGATAAAAGCGATCAAAGTGAAAATAACTCCAAAAACTCTAGTTAGTTTGTTAATATCGCAAAGGATTAAATCGTAGCCGGCAAATGAGGTCTTTATTAAGTATCCCTCAGGAAAAGACCAGATGACCGCAAGAGCAATTATCGGGAAGAGCAGAAAAATTCCTGCACGAAAATTTTTAGGAAACAAAGGCAGTAACAATGCTCCGGCAATCAAGTAAAATGCAGGAGTAATGATCATCTCAGTCGGCATCGTAATAATCTTCTTTCTTTTGCAAGAACATTTTGCCAAGCCATTTTGAAATGAAAATTATAGCAACGCATCCTACAAATCCCCACATGATATAAAATGCAGGTAAATAACTCCACCAGTGTTTCCTCGGATAATCAGCAAGAAAAACAAATTCCGCAATCAGTGAAGCTAAGGTTAAAATACCGAGTAATATCCAATGTACTTTTTTCATCTTAAAAATCCTTCCATCACACTACTGGAAACCTCAATTGACGTGGTTAGAAAATTAAAAAATAGATCAGGAAATAATCCAAATAAAATTGACAGAAATGCAGTAATAATTATAGGAATTACCATAAGAGGTGATGCTTCATTGTAACCTTCGAGCCCTTTTCCTTCTAAAAAAAAAGCCCGATGAATAATTGGGAAAAAATAACCAGCATTAAGTAATCCACTAAGCACAAGAATAATTAGAGCAACAAAAACATCAGCTTGCAAGGTTCCAACTCCTAAAAACCATTTGCTCAGAAATCCGTTAACAGGTGGAATTCCCACAAGGCCAATTGAACCAATAGTGAATGCTGCCATAGTCCACGGCATTACTTTCCCAATCCCGTTAAGTTCGCTTATATTTTCTTTATGAAGATTCACATAAATAGCCCCAGCACAAAAGAATAGAGTTATTTTCATCGTTGCATGAGTTGCAATATGAAATATTCCACCAGAAAACCCTGCCGGCGAAAGGAGAGCAACACCAAGCACAATGTATGATAAATGTCCAACTGTTGAGTAAGCAAGCCGTCGCTTTAAATTGTCCTGTTTAAGTGCAATTAGAGATGCAGCAATTATGGTGAATCCAGCAAATCCCAAGAGAATGTTATTTAGCCCAAAGTTAAACATCATCTCAGGACCGAAAACAAAACCAACTACTCGCACAACACCAAAAACTCCGGATTTTACAACTGCAACAGCATGTAAAAGTGCACTCACAGGAGTTGGTGCTGCCATAGCAGCAGGCAGCCAGCCATGTAAGGGCATTATTCCTGCTTTAACTCCAACACCAGCAAGGAAAAGAAAGAATAAAACCGTGACATTTCCTTGAGAAAGATTTATATTCTTAAAAATACCACCTGGAATAAAGTCAAGTGTTCCTGTATAAGAATAAGTCAATCCTGCAGCCGCAATTAGAATAACTCCTGCGCTTAAAGTATAGAGCAAATATTTTCTTCCGGCAGAAATGGCTTCTCTATTTTCTTTATGAATGACAAGCGGATAGGTTGCAATAGTCAGAATTTCATAAAATAAAATAAATGTCAGCAAATTTGCTGAAAGTGCTATCCCTATTGTAGCAGAGAGGCAAACAGCAAAGCTTGCAAAGTAACGAGTTTGTTTTTTTTCTTTATTTCCTCTTAAGTAACCGATCGAATAAAAGGAAGTAAAAATCCATAATCCTGAAGCTATTAGTGCGAAGTAAAGTCCGAATTGATCTGCTTTGAGAGCTAGTTCAATTCCTGGGGCAATTTCCCATAACGAATAGATAGCTTCTTTTCCCTCCATTGCTGCCGGTAAAAGAGACATAAGCAAACCAAATTTAATAACCGCTGCTAATATCGTCCAGAACTCTCGCAGGTTTGCATAATTGTTGCTAATTATTACTAACGGAACTGCTGCAAGAGATACACTAACAGCAAAAAAAGGAATAATTGAATTATATGTTTGAGAAATATCCATTAAAAAATTGAACTTGATTTTATAAAATTACATTCCATCAGGCATCATTTTATAAATCTGAGTTACGATAACAACATTGAATAAACCGAGAAGAATTATTCCGATTGCCAAAATCAAAGCAGGAATAAGCATTGAAGCCGAAACTTCATCTCTGCTAATTTCAACTTCGTACTCAACTTTTTCTTTAGAGTTATGCGGGGATTGCAAATAAACTTTTTCGATAATTCTAAAAAAATAAACAGCATTAAGTAGACTGCTGATCAGAATTACTGCAAGATATAACCACTTTGCTTTTTCGATTGTACCAAGCGCTAAATACCATTTACTGAAAAAACCGGCAAGCGGCGGTAAACCAACCATCGAAAAAGCCCCAACAGTAAATGCCGCCATGGTCCAAGGATATTTTTTACGATATGAATCATCAAATTGTGTAATATCCGAGTTACCGGTTCTATTACGAAGATTTCCAGCAATGAAAAAAAGTACAGCTTTCATAAAAGCATGATTTAACAAATGCAATACTGCACCTATAAAGCCAAAAGGATTTGCCAATCCGATACCCAAACCTATATAACCGATTTGCGCAACACTGCTGTATGCAAGCATTCTTTTTAATTCTTTCTGTGCTATTGCCATAACGGAACCAAAGATAATTCCACCGCAAGCAAAAATTGCAATTAAATCTCCTACCAGTAATTCTTTGCTGAAATAATCGGCACCAAAAACAAAAAAAAGAATTCTCATCATTGCATAAGCACCGACTTTAGTACCGATAGGAGCAATCAATGAGGAGGTTGATGTTGGCGCATACGTATATGCATCTGGAAGCCAGCCGTGCATCGGGAATATTGCCATTTTCACACAAAGTGCTATCACAATCAAAATAAGCGCTACTAGAATCGTTGGATTATCTTTTATCATCGGCATGATTATAGCTAAATCACCCATATTCAATGTGCCGCTCATAAAATAAAGATAACCAACCCCAAGCAGGTAAAATGAAGCTCCTATGGTACCAATTATAAGATATCTGAAAGCAGCAAATGGCGCTCTTTCTTCACCTACTGCAATCAGGGCATATCCAGCAAGAGAAGAAATTTCAATGAAAACATAAAGATTGAAAAGATCACCGGTAATCACCATCCCGTTAAAACCAGTAAGTAATAGCATAACAACAGAACAGTATGAAGTTTGTTTAACTTCCAAGTCTAAACTAACCGGTTTGTAGGAATGAGTAATTACCATGAGAGTAATAAAATTGATTACTAACACAACAAAAGAAGAGAGAGGATCATACACGTATTCAATTCCGATAGCCGGTCGCCATCCCCCAAAATGATATCTTACTGTTCCGTTGATTAATACATAAATAAAGCCATAAAAAGAGAGTGAAACAGCTGTAAGTGTTGTTATTATAGCTAAGGGATAAGCAATCCTTTTTTTCCAAACGCCAACAAGCGGAATAAGTAGTGCCGATGCAAGAAAGATCAACGGAATTAATGCAGGAAGATTTCTTGCGATCACTTCATCCGCTCAATTAATTCTTGTTCATCTAATGTTCTATAGCGATTATAAATCATAATTAGAAGTGCAAATGCAACACCAACAGTTGCAACCCCAACTACTATTGCTGTAAGCATGAGCGCATGAGGAAGAGGATTAATATAATTTGCCGTATTACTATTGGATATGGCATCAGTTAAGATCGGCACAGTGGCATCTGCTTTAATTGCACCAGAGATATAGAAAAGTAAAATTGCCGCTTGGAATATTGTCATGCCTATCAATTTTTTGACAAGATTCTTTTTCATTATCATTCCATACAGCCCAATTACAAGAAGAGCAATTATAAACCAATAGTCATAATGCCCCGCAATAAAATCAAACATCATCGTCCTCAAGCAAATTATCGTAAATTGCTACTAAGATTGTCATAACAGCCAAGCCAACACCGACTTCAATGAATAAAATTCCCATTGAGCGAATGCTTGCTGGTTCAAGCCAATGCATCGGGAGAAAATGATAATCGAGAAAGTCGCCGCCTAAAATCATAGCCAGCAAACCAACTCCGAAAAATATTAGTACACCTAACGAACCAAGCGGAATATCGAAAGATTTTTTAAGCTGCATTTCATAAACTTTTTCCTCCGCAACAATTCTAATTAATATGACCGAAGCCGCCAGCATCGTACCTCCTTGAAATCCGCCCCCAGGACTGTAGTGCCCGTGGAAAATAACATATAATCCAAACAGCATTATGTATGGCGAAATTATTCGGCTCAACAATAAAATTATAGGACTATCACTGCTTTTTTTCAATTTTTCTTTCCCTACTTAAAAGTAAAAAACAAATGATACCCGCAGTAAAGATTACAACTTCTTCACCAAGTGTATCAAAACTTCTATAATCTCCTAGAATAGAGGTTACAATATTTGGTGTATGTGAATCTCTATAAGCATTCTGAATGTAATATGAAGAGGCAACAGGTGTGCCTACAAGACTTAAATCCTGATTTACCAATGCTGTTGAATCCCCACGATATGGTAATCCAAGCGAAGCATATATCAACAATAATCCTACAGCAATTAAACTTAGATAATTAATTATTTTCAATCGTCACTTCTTCTCGATGTTTTAAAAATCATTACAATAAATAGAACGCCTATTATTCCCGCGCCCACAACTGCTTCAGTAAAACCAACATCAATTGCACCCATTGAAACAAATAACATCGCAAGGACAAAACTGAAAACGCTTAGTGAAACAACAGCAGTAAGAAGATCTTTAACATAAAGTGAAATCACTGCAGAAATAATTAAAAAAATATATAAGACTAACTCTAATTCCCAGTGCACTTATTTTTTCTCCTCAACTGAATTTTTAAACCAGGGTTTAATCCCGAATTTAAATGCTGCTCTTGCGAGTGCATGAGAGCCAACCGGATTTGCTAAAGCGATAAAAACAAAAATTATTAAAAGTTTTACACTGTTAATAACTATCCCTTCATAACAAATCATTCCAACAACAATTAGCATTATTCCCAGAGTATCACTTTTACTTGTTGCATGCGAACGGGTATAAAAATCAGGCAGTCTTATAACTCCCACACTGCCAATCAGCATAAAAAATGAACCAAGCAGCAAGAAAGAAATCGTTAAAATGTTTTGAAGATTTAACATCATTCCCTTGCTTTCTCTGTAGAAAAATATTTTGCAACAACTAAGGAACTGATGAAACTTAAAATTCCATAGGCAAGAGCAATATCAATAAACATTTCGAGTCTACCAAATAAAATTCCTAATAATAATATTAACACAACAGTTTTAGTAAGGATTGCTCCAGCGCCTAATAATCTATCAAAAACAGTCGGTCCTTTAATAACCCGATAAAATGGGATTATGATAATAATGGTCAAACCAATGGAGATATAAACTATGAAGGATTCCATCATTACAATTTATTCTCCGAAGCAATGACCTCCTCATGGCAAACAACATTCTCCTCGCTTAACCCATAAAGTTTTGCTACCTCGAGAGTAAGCGTATGATCAATATGAGCTTCATCTGCTTCATTTGTTAATGAATGAATAATTAATTCATCACCTTCTATTTGAAGTGCGACTGTTCCCGGTGTTAGTGTTATGGAATTTGCTAAAAAAACTTTCGCAGTCATATTTGGTAAACTCGTATGAAATTTTATAATACCGGCTTTTATGGGCATTCGGGGTTTAATAATCAAATATGCAACCTTGAAACTTGAGCTAATGATTTCCCATACAAGAAATGGTAAAAAATAAAATAATCTATACAATCTGAAATTTTGACTTTTGTGCGCTTCATCTTCATCATAAAACACGTGATTTCTTAATTTGAAATTAAACCATAAAACAAAAACGACTGAAATCACTCCCATTGAAATATGAAAAAGATCAGATATCCCGCTGAGTACAAGCCAAAAAGTTATCATTAATAGAAAGTTTAAGACAATATTTCTCGGATTAATTCTTTTCACATTAATTTCTTTTGTGATCGGATTTAGTAAAAAAACTTTTGTAAGTTACTAAAAATGAAACTTTCTCAGAAATTAGATTTGATATATTTGTTTAATTTGTGTGATATTTAGCAATTTACCACAGTTTGAATAGTTCTCAATTTCCACTTGAATATTAAACTTTTTTCAAGTTAAAGAATACATTTACCTTTTCATTATATTCGGCAGTAATGAGAGCTATACACCCTGAAAATATTATTCACTTTTTGAGTTGCTTTTTAACTGTCAACTATTTATGTTCGCTACCAGTTATGAAAAAGAAATTAAGTTTAATAGTAACACTTCTATTTTTCATCTCTACAACAGGATTGCCAATTTCTCTGCATTATTGCCAAATGCAAGACAGCACTTCCCTTTCAAGTTGTGAAATGTGTTTAACTGAAGAAAATGAACCAGAAAATTCTTGCTGCGAAGAAGAATCTGACTTTTCGGTGCAAATAAAATCTGACAATTCAGATCAATGCTGTGTTACCAAAGTAGTTGACTCTTCTGTAAAAGATGGATTCCTTTTTGTGGTTAACGATGTTAAGATTGACATTAAAAATTTCAGTTCGTTTTGTATTGAGAACACTTTTCTACAAACTATACAAATTGGAAACGGCTATTTCCAAAATAGTGATTCCTCTCCCCCGCTAACCAGAAACAACATATATCTTCTAAATTCAGTCTTTTTAATTTAATACCATCTGCTTAAATAATTGATCATAGGATAAGTGTGTCCACTTGTCATTTCAAGATCAATTAATCTAACATTACTTCCTCTCGCATAGCTAATAATTGGTGATTTCATTATGTGAGATATTATACAACCATAATAATTAATTGGAGTTTAAAATGAAAAGTATAATCGCAATGAGTGCAGTTTTAATAATAACTATCTCAACATTGCTCGCTCAAGATTCTAAAATAATTGAGACAACATTCAAAGTCTTTGGTAATTGTGATCAATGTAAAACAAGAATTGAAAAAGTTATCAAAATAGATGAGGTAAAGTATGCAAAGTGGAATAAATCAACAAAAATGCTGAAAGTAGCATTTGAAAATTCTATTACTGTTGATTCACTTCAAAAACGACTTGCAGAAGTCGGTCACGACACAGAAAAATACAAAGCTGTGGATAGCACATATTCCGCATTACCTAAATGCTGTTTATACCGTGATAATAAAATCACCCATTAATTAATATTAATTTAAGAAAGAACGAATATTATGGTAGAGATAATTTTTATGCTGCTTTTGTTTTCGTCCGGTGCTTTGTTTTCACAACCCAAATTACATGGAACGGTGGTTGAAAAATCTGATAATGGAGTATCAACGCCGTTAATTGGTGCAAACATAATCTGGAAAGAAACAACCATTGGAACTACAACAGATTTAGAAGGTAAATTTGAGATTTCATTTACAAAGGAATCAAATATTCTTTTAGTGAGTTATATTGGTTTCAAATCAGAAGAATTGGTGATAACAAACCAAAATGATTTAGAAATAACCTTAGCGCCGGAAGCAAAAGAAATTAACGATGTTGAAATAATTGGGAACTCTCCATCAACTCAAATAGATTATTTAGGAATTGAAAACAGATCTACTCTTACAAGTAAGGAATTACAGAAAGCTGCATGCTGCACTCTCGCTGAAAGCTTCGAAGCTAATCCTTCTATTGATGTATCTTTCACTGATGCCATAACCGGAATTCGTCAAGTAGAAATGCTTGGATTAGCCGGAATTTACACACAAACAACAATGGAAGCTTTGCCTTACATCCGCGGATTGATGTCAAATGTTGGTTTATCTTTTATCCCGGGTACATGGATCAATGCAATCAATGTTTCCAAAGGTGTTGGCTCAGTGGCAAATGGTTTTGAATCTATAACCGGTCAAATTGATATTGGGATGCAAAAACCATTCGGACTTGAAGGTGAAAAACCATTTTACCTGAATCTGTACGGCGATAATGATCAACGATTTGAAGGTAACCTGAATTATCGCCTTACATTAAATGAACATTTATCCTCGATGACACTTCTGCATTCAAGCACTAGAAAACATAGTACGGATAATAATTTCGACTCATTCATGGACATGCCAACATTTCAAACTTTCAATATAATGCAGCGTTGGCAATATCACTCTGACTATGGTTTAGAAAGTCAGCTTGGATTCCAAATTGTAAATAACAAAAATGAAGGCGGAACAACTAATCATGGCGATCATAGTCTTCCTGTCTATAAATTCGGCTCTAATAATAAACTGATTAATATTTATGGAAAAACCGGGTACATTTTTCCAGATGAAACCGGCAGAAGCTTTGGACTGCAATGGTCTTACAATTACTTTAATAATTCTGCAAACTATGGAACAAAAAAGTATGACGGAAAAGAAAAGAATCTCTATCTGAACTTCATCTATCAATCAAACATTGCTAATGAATCTAATATTATTCGTACTGGCATAAGTTTTATTTATGATGAACTGGATGAATCATTCATTAACAAAAATTATATCAGAATTGAACGAGTCCCCGGAATTTTTGTAGAATATACATTCAAACCAAGTGAGAAGTTTTCATTTGTTGCCGGTTTACGAGGAGATAATCAGAATCAATTTGGATTTTTTCTAACACCAAGATTACATGTGAGATACAGTCCCGTCCCTGATTGGGTTTTACGCGGTGCTATCGGACACGGCTACAGAACTTCAAATATTTTTGTTGAATACTCTTCAAGTTTTGCAAGCTCACGAAATGTAAATATTCTTCATTCAAATGATTTTGGTAATGGACTTGAGCAAGAAGCTGCATGGAATTATGGCGTCAATCTCACACATTATTTTTTGTATGATTATCGTGATGCAACTATCTCTTTCGATTTTTACAGGACGCATTTTGATAAAACAACTATGGCTGATCTGGATTCAAACCCACAAAGCATAAATTTTAGTTCAATCTCTAACGGTTCATATTCAAACACGTTCCTTGCAGAACTAAACTTCGAACCTTTTTTTCTTTTTAATGTTCGAGCTGCATACAAATTCATCGATTCAAAACAATTTATTAATGGCAACTGGCTTGAAAAACCTTTTACCTCCAAGCATAGAGCATTGATTAATCTCGCGTATAAAACTGAGAAAGAAGAATTGGATGATCCGCAAATGTTTTATGATCTAACCGTTCAGTGGTTTGGAAAAAAAAGAATTCCTTCGACAGACAGTAATCCAATGGAGTTTCAGTCAAGAAAAACCTCTCCAGGTTTTATTCTGATAAATTCTCAAATTACAAGGTCATTCAATAACTTAATTGACATTTACATTGGAATAGAAAATTTATTGGATTTCCGGCAAAGTAATCCAATAATTGATCCCGCAAATCCGACTGGGCAATACTTTGATGCATCTTTGATTTGGGGACCAATAACGGGACGCATGCTGTATTCTGGGCTAAGATATAAGTTATAAAACGAAAATGAAACGGTGAATAAAAAATGGTTTTAGTTAAAAAATTATTAAATCACTTGCAGTAAATGATTCCTAGAGTCATTTATTGGTTTTAAAACAGGATTAGCCAATGATTGAAAAAATCATTCAATGGAGCGCTGATAACCGCTTCATTGTAATTTTAATATATGTAATCGTAATCGGGTTTGGTATTTACAGTGTAATTAATTTACCTGTTGATGCTATTCCTGATCTTTCTGAAAAGCAAGTCATAATTTTTACAGAATGGATGGGACGTTCACCTCAGATAATTGAAGATCAGGTAACATTCCCGATTGTCTCAGGACTGCAGGGTTTACCAGATGTAAAAGCTGTAAGAGCAAATTCAATGTTCGGTATGTCATTCGTCTTTGTGATTTTCGACGACAATGTTGATGCATATTTTGCACGTTCCCGCGTCTTGGAAAGGATGAATACAATCCAGGCTCAACTCCCTTCAGGCGTTGTTCCTTCATTAGGACCTGATGGAACAGGGGTGGGACACGTTTATTGGTACACAGTTGAAAGCAAAGATTATGATCTTGGAACATTAAGATCAATTCAAGACTGGTATGTAAGATATAAATTATCTTCAGTGGAAGGTGTTGCAGAAGTAGCAAGTATCGGCGGTTATGTAAAACAATACCAGGTAGATGTCAATCCTTCAGACCTACGAGCATATAACTTAACAGTATCTGATGTTGTTAACGCAGTTCAGCGAAGCAATAACGAGGTTGGCGGAAAAATAATAGAAGTAAGCAATGCAGAATATTTTGTCCGTGGGCAGGGCTATATTAAATCGAAAGAAGATGTTGAAAACACAGTTGTAAAATCTTTTGCTAATGGAATTCCAATACTTATAAAAAATGTTGCAAAAGTTCAGCTTGGCGGTGACATACGCCGCGGTGCATTAGAAAAAGATGGACAAGGACAAGTTGTAGGTGGAATTATAGTCATGCGAACCGATGAGAATGCACAAAACGTAATTAACCGCGTCAAAGATAAAATTAAAGAAATCACTCCCGGTCTTCCACCTGGTGTTAATATTTTACCATCCTATGATAGAAGCACTTTAATCAAAGAAGCAATCGGAACATTAGACAGAGCTTTGATTGAGGTAGCAATTGTTGTAGCTATAATAATTGCACTATTTCTTATGCACTTCAGAAGTATAGTAAGAATACTAATTGAAATTCCGATTGCAGTCCTCATTTCGTTCATTCTAATGTACACGTTTAATATTACCTCCAACATAATGAGTCTCGGCGGAATAATATTGGCAATAGGAGTAATTGTTGATTCCTCAGTTGTTCTTGTTGAAAATGCTTACCGGAATATTGCAAAGGCAATTGAAGAAAAGGGTTCTCTTACAAAAGAAGAGTATAAAAAAATATCAATTGATTCTGCGAAACAAGTCGGACGAGCAATATTTTTTTCTGAACTAATCATATTAGTTTCATTTATTCCCGTTTTCTTGTTAACCGGTCAGGAAGGAAAACTATTCAAACCATTGGCTTTCACAAAATCGTTTACAATGATTGGTTCTGCTGCTATTGTAATTACGCTCATTCCTGTTTTAATGACAATGTTAATGCGCGGTAAATTTAGACCAGAGAATAAAAATCCGATCACGAAAATTTTTATCCGTATCTATGAACCATTAATTCATTGGGTATTGAAACATCGCAAAATAACTATTGCAATTAATATAATTGCGTTATTAATTACGGTGCCGATGGTATTGAATACAGGAAGTGAGTTTATGCCTCCATTGGATGAAGGTTCAATTTTGTACATGCCTGTTACTCTTCCCGGGGCTTCAATAACTGAAGTTAACAGAATTTTACATGAGCAGAATAAAATCATTAAATCAGTTTCTGAAGTTCATCACGTGCTTGGGAAAACAGGAAGAGCTGAAACTGCAACTGACAATGCACCACTAAGTATGATAGAAACTATAATTGTATTAAAACCTAAAGACGAGTGGCGGTCAGGAATTACCAAACAGGATATAGTTGCAGAATTGGATCATAAACTGCAAATACCCGGCGTTACAAACGGCTGGACGCAGCCAATCATTAATAGAATCAATATGCTTTCGACAGGCGTTAGAACTGATATCGGCTTTAAGATATTCGGAGAAAACTTAGACACATTAGAAACATATGCAATCAAAGCAGAAGGTTTATTAAAAAACGTAGATGGAGCTGCGGATGTTGTTGCTGAACGCGTCCAGAATGGTTACTATCTTGATATACAAATTAAACGAGAGATAGCTGCAAGATATGGTGTGAACATCAGTGATTTGCAAGATATAGTAGAAACTGCAATTGGCGGACAAAATTTAGGCATAGTTATCGAAGGACGAATGCGTTTTCCGATTCGTATGCGTTACCAACGAGATTACCGTGATGATGTTGAGGAGATTAAGAGTCTCATCGTTCCGGTATCTTTATCAAATCCAATGAATGTTCAGAGTACAATGGACAATAATCTCCAAATTGGGATGAAGAATAACAATGGAGGAATGTCATCGATGGGAAGTTCCAACGCTAATTTTCTTTCTTCACAAACTTCAAGCGAGCAGAATGGTTTTTCATTACTAAGTACATATCAGAATGCAATTACTTATCTCCCAATTTCTGAATTAGCGGATGTAAAAGTATTAACTGGTCCTCCAATGATAAGCAGTGAAAACGGAATGCTCCGCTCAATAGTTTTTATGAACACCCGCGGACGGGATATGGGCAGCGTAATGGTTGATGCAAAAAAAATAATTGAAGATAACCTAAATCTTCCGGCGGGTTATAGCTATACGTGGAGCGGACAGTATGAAAGTAAAGTCCGTGCACAGCAAACCATTCAAATAATTATGCCTGTTGTGTTTCTTATAATCTTTGTGCTGCTATTTTTAACTCTGAAAGATTATGTAGAAGCAGGAGTAGTGATGTTGTCTGTTCCGTTTGCACTAATTGGTGGAATGTACATGATCTATATTCTCGGTTACAATTTCTCAGTCGCTGTTTGGGTCGGATTCATCGCTCTTTACGGCGTTGCTGTTGAAACAGGAGTTGTCATGGTCGTTTATTTGCACGAAGCTCTTGACAAAAGAATTCGTGATCATCAAAAAGGAAAAAGAGGTTTGCTCACTAATCAGGATATTTATGAAGCCACAGTTGAAGGTTCTGTACTGCGTCTTAGACCAAAATTAATGACAGTCGGAACTTCGATGATTGGATTGATACCAGTTATGTGGGCAACTGGTACGGGCTCAGATGTGATGAAACCTTTAACTGCTCCATTAATCGGCGGACTTCTTACTTCTGCTATACACGTGCTTGTTGTTACACCAATTCTATTTGCAATTATGAAAGAACGTGCGCTAAAGAAAGGCAAACTCGAAATTTCAAAAATGTCCGACTGGATGAAGGAAGGATAAACAAATGAACAATTATAAATTAAAAATGAAAAATAACCTTAAAGCTGTTTTATCGGCGGTTCTAATTTTATTAGTAAGCGAACAAGTTAATGCTCAGTCAGTCGATTCGCTGGTCAATGAAGCTATTGCAAACAATCCTCAATTAAAATCATTGCTATGCAGAATTGCAGCATCAGAGTATCGAAGCGAATCTGTTGATTATCTTCCGCCTCCAAATCTATCCGTGGAATTCTCTCAGGTTCCTGTGGATAAAATAAATGTATGGAATGAAGCAATATCGAATTCTCTTTCGCTTTCACAAATGTTCCCTCTCGGCGGTAAATTAGGGAAAATGAGTGAGACAGAATGGAAGAATGTTGAAGTAATAAAAAATGACTACGATGTATACAAAGCAAATCTTACTGCTAAAGTGAAGATGACTTACTACAACATATGGCAGATTGAAAGAAAAATTGAAGTCCAAAAAGAAACTATTGATTTGATGAATGATCTTTTACGCTCAATCGAAATTATTTATCAGGTAAACAGAATTAACCAGGCAGATTTATTTACTGTCCGAAGCGAAGTTGCATCAAATAATGCACAGTTGATTATTTTAAAGAAACAATGTGAATCAGAAATTTACAAGTTTAACCAGCTGCTTGGGCGTAATCTTGAATCATCTGATATTATCACTGAGAGGGAAATCTCCAGCGATTCTCTAAAATATTCTCAGTCACAGCTTGAGGAAATTCTTATCAATTCAAACCCATCTATTAAGAAGATGAGTAGTATGATTGAAATGAATAAAGCGATGATTACAGCAAATAACAGTGAGCTTGTTCCTGATTTAATGCTGGAGGGAATGATAATGAGAATGCCGAAGGGAATGATTCTTACTGCTCAGTCAGATCTTCATATGATCAGTACCGAACCTGCGAAGAAAGAGTACATGTATTCACTGATAGCCTCAATTACTCTTCCTTTTGTTCCATGGTCAGGCGGTAAGTACGCAGCAAAGGAAGAAGAACTTTTAGCTGGAATTAGAGGGATTGAATATGAGCGAACCAATATGCAGCGTGAAATGTTTACCAATATGAAGGCGGCTTTAGTCAGATTAAGCACAGCTAATGAATTGATTGATCTTTATGGAACAGAAATTATTCCCAACTATCAACAGGCAGCCACGTCGCAGGTCAGTAATTACCAGAACAACCGTTCAATTATTACAACAGTGATTGATTCATATCGCATGCTTTTAATGCAGCAGATGAATTATTACATGGTTCAAGCTGACCGACAGATGGCGATTGCAGAAATCGAGATGATGGTGGGTACAAATCTTAAAAATTTATTGTTATCGGAAGGAAAAAATTAAAATGAAAACTAATAAATATTTTTTTATCTCACTTACTTTTCTTTTAATATTTGTTTTTGCTTGTTCCAATTCAGACAATTCGAATAAAAATGAATACTGGACATGTCCAATGCATCCTCAAGTTCAAAAAGACGGACCGGGCGCATGCCCCATTTGCAATATGGATCTGATCAAAAAAGTTGTTGATGACACGGTTAATGTTTCTACGAAAGCAGATATGGAAGGGATGTTAAATCTAACTACTGATAAACAGGTTCTCGCAAATGTATCAACGATCAGGATTAAAAATGAAAGATTGGTTAAAGAATTATCTGTATACAGCTACCTGGATTTTGTCGAGCAGAACAGAAAAACAATACCGGCTAAATTTAACGGAAGAATCGAAAAACTATTTGTCGATAAAACAGGTGATTATGTAACAAAAGGGCAGGCTTTGTTTGAAATTTATAGCCCCGATATTGCTCAGGCACAGAATGAATTTCTGATTGCGATAAGCATGAATAATAATGAAAATATTTCATTGACAGAGGCATCCAGGAAAAAACTTGAATTGTTTGGTCTGACTGAGAAACAAATTGAAGCTCTTAAAAACTCTGGCGAAATGAATATGACTTTAACATATTATTCACCTGTGAGTGGTACTGTTATCGAAAAGAAAGTGCAGGAAGGAATGTACGTTAGCGAAGGTACGGTAATTTATGAAGTAGCTGATCTTTCAACACTATGGAATCTTACAGAGGTAAATGAATCGGATCTGTCAGTTGTGAAAGTAGGCAGTAAGGTTAAACTAAAATTAAAAGCGTACCCTGGTGAAGAGTTTACAGGTAATGTTTCATTCATTTATCCTGTAGTTAATTCACAAACAAGAACCGTAAAAGTAAGAAGTGAGTTCTCAAGCAAGAATAACAAGCTTAAACCACAAATGTACGGTGAAACTATTTTTTCTGCTGCAGAAGGAACTGGATTATTAATTCCTGCTGATGCTGTGATCTTTTCCGGTAACAGAAATGTTGTATGGGTAAAAACTTCGGATGGAATGTTCAAAGCTCATACTGTAACAGTAGGTCGGAAGTATAGCAATAAATATCAAATCCTTTCCGGATTAAATGAAGGTGATGAAATTGCAGCAACAGGAGGTTTCTTAATTGATTCTGAGAGCCAATTAAAAACAGGAATGCCCATTGGACATCAACATGAAGATAATTCATCCACAATGAAATCTAATTCGAATAATCAACAATCAATAAATCACACTAATCATTAAAAAGGAGATCTAAAAATGAAACCGATCAGAATTCTTTCAGCCCTGTGTTCTTTTTATCTGTTGTTCACAATAGTACTTATTGCTCAAGAACATAAGCACAGCGATCATTCCAAAATGGAAATGAAAGCGGATACAACCAAAACTGAAAGTGTTGTCCGCGAAGGTAAAATAGATTTGAAAGCCATCGATAAAAATAAAGATGGAAAAGTATTTCAAGATCCAATGGATTGGAATGTAATTTCCGACAAGCCCGGTAAATGCCCGCTTTGTAAAATGACATTGAAAGAAGTTACATTAAAAAAAGCGAAAGAAAATTTGAAAAAACATGGGTTCATTGTGAAATAAAAACTTATTCACCTTTAAGCAAAATGAGCGAGTAATTGATCTGGTAAATCCAAACGGACAATATTTTGATGCCTCATTAATTTGGGGACCAATAACGGGCAGAATGATGTATGCAGGATTGAGATATAAAATTTAATGAGATTTTTGATGTACGGTATTTTTTATTTGATCGTATAACGCTTCATTCGTTTATTTTGATCTGCACATATACGAAAATAATTTTAACTATTTGTTAAATTAGCATCATCATAATAGAAAGCCATTGAAATGAAAGTTCAAGAAAATTTTTACAACAAGTTCGATAAACCCATCACAACCTGGATGGCAAATAATGCAATCAAATATTTACGAATCAGTCTGGGAATAATTTTTTTCTGGTTCGGCTTTCTAAAATTCTTTCCTGGTATAAGCTCTGCAGAAAATATAGCCACGAAAACCATTTCTGTATTAACATTTGGTTTAATTGAGCCGTCAGTTTCAATCATTATTTTAGCAGTATGGGAAACCATAATAGGACTCGGATTACTTTTTAATAGATTCTTACGGGAAATACTATTTCTGTTATTCCTTCAGATGTTGGGTACAATTACTCCGTTATTTTTCTTTCCTACAGAAACATTTAAGATATTTCCATTCGTACCTACATTAGAGGGACAATACATAATAAAAAATTTGATATTGATAAGTGCAGGATTAGCGATCGGTGCAACTGTTCGCGGAGGAAAAATTATTTCTGAACCGACAAAAAATAAAATTAAATGAGCTGTTACTTACTAAATCCATTAGTAACCAAAAAAAGTTTACAAATCAAAAATTATCTGAAATAATTCAAATAATTAAATATTTTTAAAAATTCATCGAACTCATCCCAACCCTTCTCTTAACAAGAGAAGGGCTTATTAAAGTTTATGCCTTAATGTCAATATTCTGTCAGAAGGTAGTCTTATGTCGGTTTGTTGGTAATAACTCTCTCTCTTTTTAAGAGAGAGATTATCCCGAAGGGATGCCTTTGGTAGAGTGAGTTCAATTTATTTTGGACAGTTATTAAATCCCGACTGCTTAACATCCAGTTTATTTTAATCACTTAATTCTTTAAGTTTGACCGAAGTTAAATCTTAAACTAAAGAAATCATGCGATATTTATTAGTCATTCCTTCAATTGATATTAAAAACGGAAAAACTGTAAGAGTTGTTCAAGGAATTCCTGAATTAGATTCTAAGGAGTATGGAAGCGATCCGGTTGAAATGGCAAAAATCTGGCGTGCAGAAAATGCTAAGATGCTTCACGTGGTTGATTTTGATGGCGCTCATGATTATTCTCATCAGAACTTTAAAATTGTCGAACAAATGTGTTCATCAGTGGTTATTCCTGTTGAGTTTGCCGGCGGTATAAGAAATCTTGATGATGCAAAGGCAATTATGGATACAGGAATTTGTAGATTAGCTGTAGGAACTATGCCAATCTCTAATCCAGATGAATTCAAAAAAGTTTTTGAATTGTTCGGACCTACAAAAATTGTACTGTCTCTCGATATTATTGAAGATGAACTTGTTATACGTGGAAGACGTATAAAAACAGGAATAAATTACAAAGACTACGTAATCAAGATGTCTGAGATGGGTGTTGAAAGATTTATTGTGACTGATGTTTTGCGAAATGGCGTTCTCGGCGGACCAAACATTCAGCTCTGCTTGGATGTTGCCAGAATATCGAAGAAAAAAGTTACAGTTTCAGGCGGTGTAAGAAATAAGGACGAACTGATGGACATACAGAATTTAATACCGAGTGGAATTGATTCTGTAATTGTTGGTCGAGCGTTATACGAAAATAAATTTCCTTGCCAAAAATTGTGGCGTGTTGCCGAAATAGGAATCTTCAATTAGCTGATAGGTGAATAATGAACGAAAATGAAAAAATTGCCCGCAGCAGTTTTTGGGCGAATTTATTTAAGCCGCCAACGGATAAATCTGATTTGCTGGAGATTCTTCTCAACATTCCAATCTTCGCACAATTATCAAGGAGAGAAGTATCTTCACTTTTCAATATTATTCACAACCGAAGTTATGTAGCCCGCGAATTTATATTTTATCAGGGTGATCCCGGAATTGGTCTCTACATTATTCGCGAAGGTACCGTTAGGATAGAGAGAAAAATAGATTCGGGTGAAACATTTTCACTTGCAACATTTAAAGCAGGAGATTTCTTCGGTGAATTAGCGTTGGTAGATGATGAAAAGCGTTCTGCCTCAGCAATAGCAGATACCGATGTTAAATTAGCAGTTATATTCAAGCCGGACCTCGATGATTTTATCTCTCGCTTTCCAAAAAAAGGAGTGAAAATTCTTCAGGGAATTTCGCATGTTGTCGCTGTTCGTCTAAGACAATTGAATGAAGAAAATATTAATTTAGTTTCATCAATCAACAATAAATAACCAGGAGGAACAATTATGGAACCTAACATAAAAAAAGTACTGGTACCTGTGGATTTTTCCGATTACTCAAAAAGTTCGCTGAAGTATGCAGTTAATTTGGCAAAACACTTTAATGCGGAGGTTTACCTCATTTACGTTGTTGAACCAATGGTTTATCCACCGGATTTCAGCATGGGACAAATTGCTATTCCTTCTGTTGATATCGAAATGGATAAAAGAGCATTGGAAGAATTAAACAATCTTGCTAAAAAGGAAATTCCTCCTGATATTAAATCCAAAGTGATTGTTAAAACAGGGAAGCCGTTTGTAGAGATTATTGAAACAGCATCTGAAGAAAATGTGGATTTAATAATCATTGCAACCCACGGACATTCTGGAATTGAGCATGTCCTATTTGGAAGTACAGCAGAAAAAGTTGTTAGAAAAGCACCATGCCCAGTTTTAACACTACGAGAACCGATAAAAGGTTTTGGCTATAAGGAAGAAATAAAAAAAGAGAAGAGCAGTTAGTTTCACTTAAGAAACAAAGCTTAGTCTAATTTTTTCTGTTTATCACAAAATCCACTAGCTCTTCAAGCGAAACCCTGCTTGGCGATTCGGGAAATATTTGAAGGGAATTTCTGGCTTTATCAGCATATTGAGAAGCAGCATCGAGTGCATAAGTCAATCCATCGTGCGCCTTCACAAAATCAATTACACTTTGAATATTTTTTTTGTCTTTTCCATTTTTAATCAGTTTTTTTATTTCACTCGCTTCATCTTTTGAAACTTTGCTTAAGGAATAAATCAACGGCAGTGTTATTTTCTTTTCTTTGATATCAGTCCCGATTTTTTTTCCAAATAAACTGTAGTTACTGTCATAATCCAGAGTATCATCTTTTATTTGAAAAGCAATCCCGAGCGATTCGCCATAAATTCTCATCGCCTCCACATAATCCGTATTATCCGAATTGCTCAAAGCCCCAATCTGACAGCAAGTTTCGAGAAGTGAAGCAGTTTTATCTTTGATTACTTGGAAGTATGTCTTTTCATCAATATCAAGTTTTCTTGTTTTTTGAATCTGCAACAGCTCTCCTTCAGCCATTCGCTTCACTGTATTTGTGATTACACCAAGAAAATCATAATCCTTTCCCTCAACAGCAAGCATGAGACCTCTGGATAAAAGATAATCACCCATTAAAACTGCTGCTTTATTTTTAAAGACAGCATTAACAGACCACATTCCCCTTCTCTTCTCAGCATGGTCAACAACATCATCATGAATAAGAGTGGCAGTATGCAAAAATTCTACTAACACAGCACCTCGATAAGTTCTTTCGTCAATTCCTCCGGAAACTTTAGCAGATAATAGAACTAAAATCGGACGAATTTTTTTTCCTTTTTGTCGAATGATGTAACGAGCAATCAAGTCAACCAAGCTAACATTTGATTTCATTGCTTGTCGAAATCGGATGTTAAAACTTTCAAACTCAGTTTTTATCGGCTGGCTTATTTGTGTGAGATTACTTGCAATCAAGTTTTTTTCGCTGATAGTTTCGAAATGAATATACTTAATTCATAAAGTAAAACCAACGGAACTGCCAATATGATCTGTGAAACCGGATCAGTTCCGGGTGTTAAAATTGCTGCAGCAATCATTATAATCACTATTGAATGTTTTCTGTACTTACGCATGAAATTCGGTGTAAGTATACCAAGCTTTGTAAGAAAAAATGATAACATGGGCAGTTCGAAGATTAATCCAGCCGCCAGCATAACACTAATAATAATGGACATGTATTCATCTATTGCAAATTGATTTGCAATTTGTGTTGAACCAAATTGAGCAGCAAATTTCATAGTCAATGGCAGCATTATGAAATAAGCAAAAGCTATTCCTATCAAAAAACAAATTGATGAAAAAATTACTATAGCAGAAATATATTTTCGTTCATTTTTTTTTAAAGCCGGGGCGATGAATCGCCAAAGCTGATAAAAAATATTTGGAATACTCACGACTATACCTGCTATGATTGCAATCTGCATGTAAAGGAAAAGCTGTCCAAACGGCTTAAGGTTTTGTAAAGATGCGCCCGAATCCCGAGCAGGTTTAAGAAGAATAATATCTACAAGAAAATCAATAAAAATCCAGCATACAATTGCACTAACTACAATTCCTAAAAGAGAGTAAATTATCCTCCATCTTAACTCTTCAAGGTGCTCGAGAAATGACATCTCAACACCAGTTTCATTTTCTGAGTTTTTATTTTGAATTGCTTTTTTTGATGCCACGCTAATTTTTAATTAACTCAGAATATAAAGGAAAGTTCTGTGTAAGGTTTTTAACTGAATTTTTAATTTCGGATAAAGCTTTTTCATCATTGTACTTATTAATGGCGTCATTAATAAATTCTGCAACAAGAAACATTTCTTTTTCTTTCATTCCGCGAGTAGTTACTGCAGGAGTTCCAACTCTTATTCCGCTTGTTACAAAAGGACTCCTTTGATCAAATGGAACCATATTTTTATTTACTGTCATTCCCGCTAATTCAAGAGATATTTCTGCTTGTTTACCGGTTATGTTTTTGTTTGTGAGATCAATCAACATCAAGTGATTCTCAGTTCCGCTAGAGATGACATCAAATCCAAACTCCATCAGCTTATTTGCTAATGCTTGTGCATTTGAAATTACTTGCTGTGCATAAACTTTAAATGAATCTTCTAATGCTTCACCAAAGGCAACTGCTTTAGCCATAATTATGTGCATCAATGGACCGCCCTGAATTCCAGGCATTACCATGCTGTCAATCATTTCTGACATCAACTTAAGACGATCACCTTTGGGTGTTTTAATTCCAAATTGATTTTCTCTATCCTTACCAATAAGAATGATTCCGCCCCTTGGACCTCTTAAAGTTTTATGTGTTGTTGAAGTAACAACATCACAAAATGCAAGAGGATTATTAAGCAGACCTTTTGCAATTAAGCCGGAAGGATGAGCCATGTCACACATCAAAAATGCTCCAATGGAATCCGCAATCTCTCTGAATTTTTTGTAATCCCATTCTCTTGAATATGCACTTGCACCCGTCACAATCATTTTTGGTTTTTCTTTTTTTGCAAGATCAGCAATGAGTTCGTAATCGAGCAACCTTGTATTCTTATTTAGTGTATAACTGATCGCTTGATATAATTGTCCAGAAAAATTTACAGGAGAACCATGAGTGAGATGACCGCCATGCGCAAGACTTAATCCCATAAACTTATCACCTGGTTTTAGGTAGGTCATGAAAACCGCCATATTTGCCTGTGATCCGCTATGTGGCTGAACATTAACGTAATCAGCCCCGAATAATTTTTTAAGTCGCTCACGCGCAAGATTTTCAGCCATGTCAACATACTCGCAACCACCGTAGTATCGTTTGCCAGGATAACCTTCAGCATATTTATTGGTGAGAACGGAACCGGCTGCTTCTAATACGGCAGGGCTTACAAAATTTTCTGATGCAATCAGTTCAAGCTTATCTTGCTGACGTCTAATTTCATTTGATAAAACATCAAATATTTCGGGATCATTTTTTAAGTGTAGAAACATATTACTTTTATTTTTATTGATTCAAATCAAGTTTTTTAATATCGAACAAAGACATTCCGGTGAAGAAAAGCAAATGTCAAATCTTATAAGTACCAAAGATTTCTCACCCGATACATTACATTGATACGCAGTAATCGGGATCGAAATGACTGTTGTCCATTTTTAGATATCCGAGTAATTACTCTTCAATTTTTTTTACTCTTTTTTCGTGCCTGCCGCCTTCAAATTTTGTATTAAGCCAAATATCCAATATTTTGTAGATATTTTTCTCATCTAATAATCTCTCCCCGAGCGCAAGAAAGTTGGCATCATTATGTTTCCGTGATAGTTCAGCCATTTGTTCATCAACAACAAGTGCGGCTCTAACACCTTTAAATTTATTAGCAACTATCGAAACACCGATACCCGATCCGCAAACTCCGATACCTAAATCTGAGCTATGCTTCGATACATCTAATGCAGCAAGTTTAATAAAATCAGGATAGTCAACAGAATCAGAAGAAAAGGTTCCGTGGTCAATTACCACGAAACCTTTTTTCTCTAAATAGTTTTTGATTAGCTGTTTATACTTGTAGCCCGCATGATCGGAGGCAATTGAAATTTTCATTACGGTACTGTAACACTTTTACCTATCCAGCCAAAACAGCTTCCTGAAATTGGAATTACGGTTCCAGACTTAAGTTTACGGAAAAAGTAATCTTCCTTTGTAGGCACCGAATTGGATAAAGCATTTATTCTATCTTGTGCTTGTTGTGCAATCGAAGCATCAACATTTTTTGCCTTTCTATAAGTATCTACTGCAAGTAAATAAACAAGTTTTGTGTCAAAATTAAATTCACAACCTCTTGCGGATTGTTCATACAAAAGTCCTTCATTAAAGATTGCTTGTCCCCAGCCCTTTCCAATATCGCTTGCTTTTTGATATTGTGTTCTCGCTGCAGATAATTGTCCTTTATCTTTATATAAAATTCCTAAATTGAGGTAATGAACTTTATTGTCTGGATCAAGCTGAATTAATTTTTTCAATGCGGCTTCGGCTTTATCTAACTTATCCATTTTTTGGTACGCAGAAGCTAATTGATTCCAATAATTAATAGAGGCCGGTTCTTTAGCTACAAGAAACTCTAAAGCTACAATTGCTTCCTCAAATCTGCTTGCTTTAATTGCCAATGCAGCATAGTTCCATGCTTTTGTAAGATTCTCTTTGTCCAAATCCCATGTTTTTTTTCTGAGATCAACAAGCTCATCAATATTTTCAACAAGAGTTTCCAATTCGATTGGCCACTGGGGATTATTGGGTTCCTTCTCACCAAGCAATGAATAAAGATCAATTGCTTTTGTGCGGTTCTCGGTATTGTCAGTGTAATTTCTCTTATACAATTGTCCTAACCGATTATAATAATAGGACGAGAGGTTAGGATCGAAACTGAAAGCGTCCTCATACTCCTTGATTACAATTTCATCCTTTTCGCTAAGCCAAATTTCAGAAACAAAAGCTTTACGAACCTGAAAATATCCTTTTGCATCAGGAAAATGTTCGAGTGCTAAACCATAGAAGTAAAGTATTGTATCGTTAATACTCTTGATCGTTTCCGGTGATGCGTTTGAAGAATCATGCAAATACCAGAAACAGTCCTCCATTTTGTAATAGATCCATTTTGCAAAACGTTTTGGATCCATCTGCAGTACTGACCAACCATATGGAAGTGCACTGATGCAATCTTTATTCTTATAATATTCTGAGAATAGACTATACTCCGTTAGAATTTTCGCTGAATCGGTCGGACTATAAATATACTCCCGATTTTCAATTTTTGTACTTGCTGTCGAACAATTAATTGTGAATACGAGAGAAAGTAAAGCAAATAATGCTGTTAGATGTTTCAATTTATTTCCTTTGAAATTATTGAAAAAATTATTTTTCCTGTCTAAGAAACCAAAGTTCGCCAAGACTTAATCCTATTCCTAATTTAATAATATCTTCTTGAAGAAGATTTGATTCTTTTGTTCCACGCCTCGAGTACATCAAACCTATATCTAATGTATTCTCATAACTGAACGGTAAAGATGCTCCAATTGAAACCGAATATTGGTTTATTCCTTTAGAATTAATTAAATACTGCGTTTGTTCATAGCTTAAACCTGCACGTAAAATGATTTGTTCCCAAAATGTGCTGCCTAATTCTCGTGAAGGGCGATACTCAAATCCGCTGCTTATTTTATAAGCGTCTCTTAATTCAGTCGGCGTGAAATCATTTGTTTTGTATTTACTCCATGCTTGAGAGGAATAATCTAAACTGAACAAAAATTTATTTCTTAAGCTAAAACTCATCCCCATCGATAATTTAGTAGGAATGTTTACTTCACCTCTGCCTGAGACTAATGTATCAATGCCAACAACCGAACTTGCAGTGTACAAAGTATCATTTATTAAATTTGAAAAAAGATTTGCTGACATACCGAATCTTAAATCAGAGATAGATTTTAGCTCAAGTAATTTCGAAAAATCGGGAGAAATAAAACCAATTGTACCGCCAATTCCGCGATACTCATTATTCCTTTTATACTCACTTGAAAAAGAAACTGAATTGTTAAAATCAACTCGTGATAAATAATTTACATTTCCAAAATAGTAATCAAACGAAGCTCCAACTGATAAATCAAAGGGAAGTGAATAAGATGTACTGACAAAAGCTTTTGAAAGTCCGCCATTCCCTGAATATTCAATCGTATAATCCCCGATTAAAGGAGCAGCAGAAGTTAAATTTTCGACAACTTTATAGCTGACATTTGAAAATGGAACCAACCCAATCGCCATACCAAATCCGTATTGATTGCTAATAGGAATTCCAACAGCGAAACCGCCAAAATTCATTTCTGAAAAATAATTTTTCTGTAAGGTGCTTGATAAGAACGTCCCATTATAATTCAGACTGAATTCAATCCTTGTTTTACCAATTCTATGAAGTGAGGCAGGATTGAGGATTGAAATGAAATCAACATCAGCAACAGAAGCACCAAGCTGTCCCATACCCATTTTACGAACCGAAAATGAATAGTCCAAATCACCTAAACCGAAACGTGAATAGCTCGTGCTGCTTTGCGCACTTAAGCTGCCTACTAATAAAGTAATCATCAACACTATTAAAAATTTATATTTCATTTTTTAGATGTATAGATAATTTGAAGTTTTGGTCTTTCCTCAAAATTTATTGCACCACTCCCCTTGATTGCAAAAATTTCGACACCATTTAGTTTATCAGATGCAGCAACCAACAAACCTTGATTACTTTTTTCAACCAATGCTCTTTGAATATACGAAGTGACACTGCCTTTAAAAGTATTCTGATCCCTATCGAGAAATAGTGCGAAAGAAGAATCAATTAATAAGCTAACACTGTCGGTTAAATAATTCACTCGCAGCGAGTTAGTATAGCTCGAACCCGTTAATGTCTTAAGAGTATCAAGGGTTAAAGTTAGCTGTGCGTAATTTACTACTATACTTTCCGGTAAACTCGATAAATCAAAGAATAATCTTGCTTCACTGTTTAATCCTGATTGGATACCGATATTTTCTGCACCAACATCCGGAAGTGAACCACTGACAACACTCAAATCAATAGAGGGGAAAAAACTCACCGTATCAATATACACTCCTGTTTTTTCCATAACTATCTTCAAGGAAGGAATCGGAACATCTTCAACTGATAAAGCTTGAAATCCAATTATTTTCTGGGAATTAGCAGATGGCTTGATGTATAATCCATTTACTGCCGGTAAACTTGTATCTGCATTTGCCTTGAGCCAGCTAAGTGCAATCTGATTATCAAAATAGAAACTGTTAATAGTATCAGAAAAAGTTTTGTTGAAAGAGACATCATTCGCATCAAATGATAAAAGTGAAAGACTATCTGAAGTAAATCCTGTTGACCAACTGCTATTTATTTTGTGAACATTATAATCAATTTGGGCTGCGCTGTCACCAAAAGAATAATTTTTAGTAAACTCAATTTTGGCAGAAGTAACTGTTATTTCATTATTAAGTAACTGCTGTTTAGTGGAATCAGCGAAGTAAATTAAAAACTTGATAAGAATGCCTGCTTCTAAATTAGCTTTTTTTCCAAGCAGCAGCCGATTTGCATTGCTTAGAGCGATAACTTTTTTAGAAACACTTGAAGACTGAAATAAGGAATCCTTAGCTGAATCAAGTTGAAGAACATTTATTAAATCTTGCGATAAGAGATTTGACCCGATAGAAGAAGGTGAATCACTGCACGAAATGTGAAGTAAGGAAATCGTAATTAAGAATAACAGAATAAAAGTGCGATTGGACAAATTAATTTTCTCCGCAAAAGTCATTAATAATAAATCTGCAAGCTTGATCCAGATTTTCGGCAACAAAAGTGGGAATTTTATTTTGCTTTTGCAAGATAGAAAAACTCTCTGTTCCGTAACCAGTTTTCACAAGAATTGATTTCATTCCGGCATTAAACCCGCATTGAATATCTGAAATCGTATCACCAATAAAATATGATTTACTTAAATCAATCTGAAATTCTTTAGCCGCATCAAAGACAAGTTTAGGAGAAGGTTTGCGGCATTCACATTCTTCTTCATTATTGTAATCGGGATGATAGGGGCAATAGTAGAAGGCATCAATGGAAGTATCTTTTTCCAAGAGAAGCTCATTTATTTTGTTATTTACTTCATCTACCATTTGTTTAGTGATCAATCCTCTGGCTACACCTGATTGATTTGATATCACAATCAACTTACAATTTAACTTTACTTTTAATTCTGATAGTGCTTTTGCTGCACCCGGGAAAAGTTTAACATTTGACGGTTCACCTAAATAACCCGGGTCTTCGTTGATTGTTCCATCCCGGTCAAGAAAAACGGCAATGTTTGGCATTACTAATTTTCAAGAATCGTTTTGTAGAGGTCAACATATTTCTTTGCTGAAGCATTCCAACTAAAATCCATCTTCATACCGTTACGCATTATTCTCATCCATTTTTTCTTATCTTCAAAAAGTTTTAAAGCGCGTTTCATTTCCTTAAGTAATGCTTCTGCTTCGTATTTTTTAAAAACAAAACCATTGCCTTCATCGGTTTTTTCATCAAAACGGATTACAGTATCAGCAAGACCTCCGGTTTCTCGCACAATTGGAACCGTACCATATGCTAAACTGTACATTTGGTTTAGTCCACATGGTTCGACCTGTGACGGCATTAGGAAAATATCCGCTCCGGCTTCTATCAAATGGGCAAGTTCATCATTAAAGCCAAGATAACAGGCAAATTTGTTTTTATACTTTTCACTCATTTTTTCAAAAAAGGCATGAAACTTTTTATCGCCTGTACCAAGAAGAATGAACTGTAATTTCATACTCATCATCTCTTTAAAGGCATCGGCTATAAGATCTATACCTTTAGAATTGTAAAGTCGTGAAATCACACCAATTATTGGAATCTGCGGGTCGAAGTTCAACCCAAATTTACTCGCAAGTTCCATTTTATTTTCTACTTTACTTTCCAAATCTTTTGAGGAATATTTTTTTACAATATGTTTATCCTTTTCAGGGTTCCAAACATTCATATCAATTCCGTTAACAATTCCAAAAAGATCATTTTTTCTCTTTGACAAAACATTTTTCAAGCCTGAACCTAAATCATCTTTAGTTCTGATTTCATTTGCATATGTTTCGCTGACTGTGTTTATAACATCTGCAAACATAAGCCCGCTTTTCATAAAGTTGATTTTACCATTCAATTCAATTCCACGCTCGGAGTTTAGTTCCTCAGGCAAACCGGTTTTCTTAAAAGTTGATTTCGGAAACTCACCCTGATAATCAATATTATGAATTGTAAAAAGAGTTTTGAAGCGGTCAAAATTTTCACTGTTTTTGTAAACTGTTTTAATGTATGCAGGAATTAAACCGCACTGCCAATCATTACAATGAATTATATCCGGAATCCAACCTAACCTTGTAATCAATTCAGGAATTGATCGGGCAAGTAAGATATATCTTTCATCATTATCGGGATAATCTTTCTCGGTTTTTGGATCAATGTAAAGACCATTCCTGCTCCCGAAGTACTCATGGTTTTCTAAAAAATAAATCTGAACTCTAACTTTTGGTCCGGGTAAAAAACATGATTTAAGTGAAAAAACAACATCCTTATCACCAATTTTAATAGGAATATCCTTTAACCTAACCACTTCATGAATTTTAAATTTTCGCTGGTCAACAGCACCATATTTTGGAATGACAATTCTTACCTCATTTCCCATATCAGATAAATATTGCGGCAGTGCTGAAGAAACATCGGCCAAACCTCCGGTTTTAACAAATGGCATAACCTCGGATGACACGAATAGTATTTTGAATTTTCTTGGTGGCATGGTTTATTTTGATATTAGTGAAGGATAATTCATAAAAATGATTACAAATTTACGAAATAAAATAGCTGAACCCAAAAATTTTACACTTTTGCGGTTTCAGCCGTAAGAATAGGTTGTATTAAAAAATCCTAAAACTTAACTTTAGAGCATCAAATAAATCCATTTTTTAGCCCTTGAATTATTAGAACTATAAAATGTTAAAAGCTCTGATCACAACAACTTTTATTTACACTGCTTTTTTGTTCTATTCTTGTTCTGCCTCGACTGATACAAGGTACGCAAAAGAAATCGAAAAGGAAGTACCCAACTCCAAAGAAAAAGAAATCATTATTGAAGATGATTTTGATATAACACCGTACAAAACAAAAATTGAAGTTCCGATTGGAAAGAAAGAAGAAGGAAATAAACCGCTTGATTTGTGGTATGGTTATCCAAATGAAATTCAGGAAAATCAATCATCCAAAACGGTTATTGATACAATTCCGGGTTACCGTGTACAAGTTATTTCAACTGATGATCTTGAGGAAGCAAACACAATCCGCTCAGATGTATTTTTTAAGACAAATGAAAAAGACATTTATATTTTATTTGAGCCGCCATTTTATGTTGTTCGAGTCGGTGATTATAAAAATATAAATGACGCAAAAGCAATCAGCTTTAAACTAAATCAATTGGGCTTTTCTGGAACAAAAGTCGTCAACGATCTCATAAATATTTTCAAATAACTTTTTCAGTAATGAAACTCCTCACAAACAGTTCGCAAATAGTAACAGTAAATACCAATGGGCAAAATTATAAACGCGGTAAAAGTTTAAATGATACTGGAGTTTTAACCGAACACGCAATTGCTATCGAAGATGGCAGAATAAAAGATATTGTTCCTAATACTTCAATAAAAAATTTAAGCGGCTTTGAAATAATAGATGTGCATGGCAAAATAATTCTACCGGGTTTAGTTGAATGTCACACTCACTCGGCATTTGCCGGTTCAAGAGCTACTGAGTTTAAGATGAAACTTCAAGGAAACACTTATGAAGAAATTGCGCTTAGTGGAGGAGGAATCTTATCTACTGTAAATGCCGTCAGAAATTCATCAGTTAATCAATTGGTTCAGCTTCTTATCCCGAGAATTAAATATTTTATCAGTCAGGGCATTACCACTCTTGAGATAAAAAGCGGTTACGGGTTAGATGTTGAAAACGAGATTAAATTACTCGAAGCTATAGATAAAACAAGGGACATCTTCCCTATTGATATTGTTTCAACATTTCTTGGTGCACATACATATCCAGCGGAATTTAAGAATAATCGCACTGGCTATTTGGAATTAATCACAGAAAAAATGCTGCCGCTAATTGCTCAAAAGAAATTAGCAAAGTTCTGTGATGGCTTTTGTGAAAAAACTGCTTTCTCTTCAATTGACATAGATTTGATTTTCAAAAAAGCTAAAGAACTTGGATTCCAATTGCGGCTTCATACCGAGCAGTTTAATAGCATCGGCGGACTTGATACTGCGTTAAAACATAATGCGGTAACAGTTGATCATCTTGAAGTTTTGATTTATGAAAATATTTCCAAACTCGCTCAATCAAATACGACAGCAGTATTACTTCCTGGAGTATCATTTTTCTTAGATTACCAATATGCTCCGGCTCGTAAACTTATTGATAGTGATGCAATAATAGCTTTATCTACGGATTATAATCCCGGTTCATCGCACATTGCTAATTTAAATTTCATTATGAGCTTGGCAGCGATCAAATTGAAAATGACATTTGAGGAAATCATTTCCGCAGTCACAATAAATGCAGCTAAAACTTTATTAATGAATGATCAAATCGGCAGCATTGAAATTGGTAAGATAGCCGACTTTGCAGTATTCGATGCTCAAGATTATTCTGAAATAATTTTCAACGTCGGTAAAAACTTAAATGTAATGACAATTAAGAATGGTAATATAATTTATCAATCAAATGATTCGTAAATCTCTAAGGTTAATTATGCTTAAAAATATTTTCATCCTTTTTACTGTGCTGACTATTGCAACTTGTGGTAAATCGTCCCAAGTAATAACGGGAATTGATGTATTAAAAGAATCTAATTTCAAAATTCTCGAAGGAAAAAAAATTGGGTTAATTACAAATCCAACCGGAGTTGATTTAAAATTAAAATCAACAATTGATATTCTTTATGAAGCAAAGAACATTAATTTGGTCGCATTGTTTGGTCCAGAACATGGAGTTCGCGGTGATTACGCCGCAGGAGATCTTGTTGAAACTTACATTGACCAATCAACGAATCTTCCTGTTTATTCTCTCTATGGAAATACAAGGAAGCCAACAGCAGATATGCTGAAAGGAATTGATGTTCTTGTTTATGATATTCAAGACATCGGCTGCCGTTCTTACACTTACATCAGCACGATGGGTTTGGCAATGGAATCCGCCGCTGAAAATAATATTGAGTTTGTCGTACTCGATAGACCAAATCCTCTTGGAGGATCAAAAGTGGAAGGCAATCTTGTTGAGGATGGATATTATTCGTTCGTCAGTCAATTTAAAATTCCTTATGTGTACGGTTTAACTTGCGGCGAGCTTGCTAAAATGCTAAACGAAGAACGAATGCTGAACAGTGGGATAAAGTGCAAGTTGACTGTTGTTCCAATGAAAAACTGGAAAAGAGAAATGTTATTTAAAGAAACAGGATTAGAATGGGTGTTAACTTCACCGCATGTACCGCATGAATACTCTCCGCAATATTATGTTTCAACTGGAATAATGGGTGAACTTGGAATTGTTTCTGAAGGAGTCGGTTACACACTTCCCTTTCAAGTTTTCGCTGCGGAATGGATAAATGCAAATGTTCTTGCAAATAAAATGAATTCGCTAAACCTTGATGGAGTTATTTTCAGACCAATAACTATAAAACCTTACTACGGCGGCGATGTTAATAAGGAACTTCATGGAGTTCAGATTCACATACTAAATTCTAATCAAGTGAATCTGATGAGCTTACAATTTTTGTTCATGCAGATTAACAATGAGCTTTACCCAAACTTCAATCCATTTAAAATGGCTGACAGATCAGCGCTTAATATGTTTGATAAGGTGATGGGAACTTCAAAAATCAGAGAGTTATTTGTTAAGCGAATGAAGTATGATGACATAAAAGATTATTTAGAGAAAGACATTGAAAAATTTAAAGACATTTCTAAGAAGTATTACATTTATTAGTCTCCTTTTAACAGGAACCGGATATTCGCAATTTCTCTTTACACCATTTGAGAATGAATCTTCTTACAAGGGAACGTGGAATCTTTCACAGGAAATTCCTAATTACATTGCAGCTTATCTTAGAGAATTTTACAAAGTAAATGTTCTCTCCTCCACAGCTTTTTTATCGTTGGTTGAGAAAGAAAATATTAGCGAATTAGAAACCCGCGATTTCCAAACGATCACTTCAATCGCAAATGAAATTGGTTTTAAATATTTCGTTACAGGAAAAATTAATGATTTTAGTATTGCCAGATTCACTGCAGGCGAATCTAACATTGCAGGTTACGAAGCTTATAGCTGCGGCATTGCCATTTCAGTTCAAATCTTTGATATACCAACTAACACTTCTGCCTATTCCGGACATATAGAGTCCTCCATCAGCAATAAAGGATTGGGCTTAAATTTATTTGGAGGACAATCTGACGAGAAAAAACAATACTTAGCTTTAAATAAAATTCGATTCGGCAGCGAAGAATTTAATAAGACGATTGTCGGTGAAACGATGATCACTTTATGCGAGGACCTGACTTCAGATATTAAATCTTCAAACAAAGAAATTCTTTTTCCCAAACGTGAACCCAAAAAACAAATTGAACTTGAAGACAAAACTCTGGATGAATTTCAACTTAAGATGGAGATAATAAAAGGACAGCTACTTACCTATGATGAAACCACCGGCGAAGCTTTCATAAATCTCGGCTCTTCTAGCAATATTAAGGTCGGCGATGAACTTACAGTTTATGCTCAAGCAGATTCCCTATTCGATCCAGCCACTAATGAATTTTTAGGGCTGAGTGATCGTAGTATTTCAACTCTTGAAATTGTAGAAATTAGAGGTGAGAAACTTTCTCTGGCTGTTATTAAGAATAATCGTGAGCAAGTAAGAAAAGGAATGGAAGTGAGAAAGGTGGCTTTAAAAAAAGAAAAATAATTGAAGTGATTCTGACCTAAGTAAACCTTAGATTTTTTTATTGATAATTAAATCATTTAGCTATCTACGAATTACCATTTAAAAATTAAATATCCTTTACTTTTAAAAATATTTTTTTATATTGAGTTTATGTTAATCATATGATCGGTGCGATCGAATAGTTTTTTTGGCACTAAAGTAAAGGCAAAATAGCAGCAAGCATACTGTTCAATCAGTCAATCAGAACTGAATAAAAAATCTTCTATTCAGCTCCATAAAAAAGGAGGTCACAAATGAATTCAATAAATCCAACCGAATTAAAATCACCTATAGCTGTGCTTGGTGCAGGCAACGGCGGTTTAGCAATGGCAGGTCACTTAGCTATAATGGGTTTTGAAGTAAAATTGTTTAACAGAAGCGCTGAGCGACTTTGGGGTATTAAATCCACAGGTGAGATTGATGTTGTTGGTGAAATTGAAGGACATGGAAAAATTGTTTTGGCATCAAGTTCAATTAAGGACATAATCGAGGGTGCTGAACTAATTATGGTTGTTGTACCGGCTACCGCTCATAGATGGATTGCTGAAAATGCTGCCCCTTACTTAAAAGACGGTCAAGTGATCGTACTTCATCCTGGGAGAACGTTCGGAGCACTTGAGTTTAAACTAGTACTCAAAGAACATGGCTGCAATGCAGATGTTATTGTTGCAGAAGCTCAAACGTTCATTTATGCTTCAAGAATTATAGGTCCTGCTCAGGTTAGAATTTTCAGAATAAAAAATTCTATACCCGTTGCCTCAGTTCGTGCTCATCTCATTCCCGAAGTGCTTAAAATATTAAGAAAGGTTTATCCGCAGTTTGTAGCAGGAGATAATATCTTTAAAACCAGTTTCGAAAACATCGGCAGTGTGTTTCATCCAGCAATTACAATACTTAATGCCGGTTGGATAGAAGACGATGCAGAGTTCCAATTTTATCACGAAGGTGCAACCGAATCAGTAGTAAAAGTTTTAGAAGCAATAGATTCTGAACGTGTGTCGGTTGCCGAGGCACTCGGCATTAGAGTTTTAACTGCAAAGGAATGGATTTATCTTGCCTATGGTGTTACTGGTAAATCACTTTATCAGGCAATGCGTAAGAATAACGGCTATCGCGGTATAATGGCACCACGCACTTTACAAGTAAGATACCTTACCGAAGATGTTCCTGCTAGTTTAGTCCCTATTGCCTCAGTTGGTAAAAGATTTGGTGTGAATACTCCTGTAATAAATTCATTGATTGAATTAGCTTCAAGATTAAATTGCTGCAATTATTGGGAAGAAGGACGAACAGTAGAGAAGCTCGGTATTGAAAATCTTTCATTAAAAGAATTACGGCTTTTAGCAATAGGAGAATATGATCCTGTTCTGAAAACCTAATTCAAATAAAATGTTAATTATTCACTTAGCAGTGAATTCAGTTTCTTAATAAAAGATGTCATCTTTCAAAGTTGTTTAACTTTACTAGGGAAAGAAATAGAATGAAAAAAATTATTGGAGCCGCTCTTGGTAATTGTGTTCATGTCGGCGGTTTGCATGGCTTTTTGAAGTTAGCTGAATCAGAAGGTTATAAAACAATTTCTTTGGGTCCAGCCGTACCAGTTGAACGCATAATTGAAAACATTAAGAAAGAAAATCCTTCCATTGTTGCTTTAAGTTATCGGCTTACACCAGAAGTAGCAAAAAATCTTCTTGAGGAATTTAGATCCTCTCTTCAAAAAGAAAATCTCTCTGGATTCAAATTAGTTTTTGGAGGAACTCCGCCTGCAGCAAAGGAAGCGGCTGAATCAAAACTTTTCGATAAAGTTTTTTACGGCAGCGAATCAATTCAAGAGATAAAATCTTATCTTCGAGGGAACGCTGGTTCAACTGATAAACAGTTTTATCCGGATAACCTTGTAGATCGAATTAAACAAAAATATCCCTACCCCCTGCTCCGCCATCATTTTGGTCGGCCAACTGTTGATGCAACCATAAGAGGTGTTAAACAAATTGCTGAATCCGGTGTTTGCGATATTATTTCTTTAGGAACAGATCAAAATGCGCAAGAATTTTTTTTCCATCCTGACAAAATGAATCATGAAGAAGATGGAGCCGGCGGTGTACCTGTAAGAACACATGAAGATCTCAAAGCTATTTACGAAAGTTCGCGAATTGGAAATTTTCCATTGATGAGATGTTACGCGGGAACTAACGATTTGTTAAAGTGGGCACAGATGAGCGTTGAAACTATAAAGAATGCTTGGGCGGCAATTCCTTTGTGCTGGTATAGTGTAATTGATGGACGTTCGACTAGATCAATAGCTGAGGGAATTAGTGAAAATCAGAGCGTAATGAAATGGTACGCAGAAAAAGGAATTCCGGTTGAAGTAAATGAATCACATCAATGGAGCTTGAGGGATGCTCACGATTCACTTGCTGTTACTATGGCTTTTCTTGCTGCCTGCAATGCTAAGCAAATGGGTGTTAGAACTTACGTTTCACAGTTTATGTTCAACACACCTCCGGGTACATCTCCACAGATGGATATTGCAAAGATGCTTGCTAAAAAAGAACTGATTGAGGAATTAGAAGATGAAAAATTTAAGGTCATTCGAGAAGTGCGCGCAGGTATTGCCCACTTTTCTTCAATACCATCTGTTGCTCAAGGACAATTAGCTGCTTCTGCGGTAGTTAGTTTATCACTTAAGCCGCATATTCTTCATGTTGTAGGATACAGTGAGGGCGATCACGCTGTCCGCTCAGATGAACTAATCAATAGCTGCAACATAATTCATGGTGTGCTTCATAATTGTCTTTACGGTTTATCCGATATGACTATAGATTCAACTGTCGTAAAGCGTAAAGATGAACTAAAAAGTGAAGCACGAACTTTATTAAATGCTATTATTGAATTGAGTTCGGAGAAAGATGAAAGTGCATGGACAAATCCATTACTTATCGAAAAAGCAGTTAAAATTGGACTGCTGGATGCACCGCATTTTCATGGCAATCCTCATCTCTGCGGTAAAATTATTACGAGGTTAATTGATGGAGCCTGGTATGCTGTAAATCAAGCAACTGGTGACTCAATTTACGAATCCGAACGAACTAACTTAATCTTACAAAAAATCAAAGGAGTATAATTATGGCAGGAATAGCAGGAATTAAAAAAGCCGGGGAAAGAGCATTAGTTGAAAAAATGCTTAATAAATTATACCATCGTGGCAAAGCGGGAAGAAAAATAATTGAAACTGACAATGCAACAATTGGAGTTGTGTGGTCCATGCCTCAAAAAGATTCCGCTTTCAGTGCTTCAGAAAAAATTTATGTCCAAGACTATGCCGGCAATGGACATACTGCAAAGGCAGAAGTATCGGATGGCAATTTACTACTTCAAAGAGATGAATTGGGCATTGCTCCTCTTTATTTTGGAAAAAACAAAAGCCATTCACTTTGCTTCGCTTCTGAAGCTAAATCGCTTTTAGAAGCTACTGATGATATAAATGAATTTCTTCCAGGGCATTCCTCAAAAAATGAAATCGAAAGCCAATATTTTCAGCTTCAGAAAAAGGAAGAACTGAAGGAAAAAGCTGATCTAATCGCTAAGAATCTTAGAGAACTGCTCGAGATCTCCATTTCAAAAAGAATTAAATCAGATTCGTTTGGTTCATGGCTTTCAGGCGGATTAGATTCAAGTACTATGGCTGCAATTGCACGTAAATATGTTCCGAAACTTTATACATTCTCTGTGGGATTAGAAAATGCTCCCGATTTGGAATTTGCAAGAGCAGCAGCGGATCACATAAAGTCTATTCATAAAGAAATCATCATAGATTTTAATGAGATGATAAAAGTATTACCGCAAGTAATTTACCATCTTGAATCGTTTGACGCATTGTTAATTAGATCCAGCATTATGAATTACATTGCAGCAAAAGCCGCTTCCGATTATGTACCTGAAATATTTTCCGGCGAAGGCGGTGATGAGCTTTTTGCCGGTTACGAATACATAAAATCTTTGCCCGCTGAATCAATTGCAGATGAATTGATTGATATAACAGGTCGCTTGCATAATACAGCTTTCCAGCGAGTTGATCGTTGTGCTTATGCTCACTCAACTATTCCCCACGTAATATTTGCTGATCCCGAAGTTTTTAATTTCGCATTATCAATTCCAACAAAGTATAAATTAAACGGCGGAATTGAAAAATGGATTCTGCGTCAAGCAGTTGAGGATGCTCTTCCTCAAAAAGTATTATATCGCACAAAGGCAAAGTTTTGGGAAGGTGCTGGCGTGTTTGAAATAATCTCTGACTATGCAGACAAAAATATTACTGATTTTGATTTTAAAAATGAAAGTGTCCTCCCCAACGGATGGAACTTGAGTTCTAAAGAGGAACTAATGTACTATCGTATTTTTAAAGAACACTTTGGTGATTGTTTTAATTATAATTGGATGGGAAGAACGAAAGGGACTTCAAATTAGTATGGAAATTATAAAGCAAATTGCTCACGACTACCTTGTCTTATTCAGTATGGTAAACGCTATTGGTAATTTACCCATTTTTGCTGAGTTGACACAGGACCTGGATGCAAAATCCCGTAAAAGCACTTTTAGAATTGCAGTTTTGACCGCAGGCAGCATCGTATTAGTTTTTGCGTTGTTCGGCGATTTTATGCTTGATAATATTTTTGATGTGGATACCAATGCATTCAAAATCGCTGGAGGATTATTAGTGTTTGTTGTTGCTGCCAGCGGGGTCATGTCAGGAGAAAAAGTATTTAATGTCAAAATTAGAGAAAATAATAATATTGCGGTTTTTCCGTTGGGTTTTCCTTATTTGGCTGGTCCTGGAACGATCTTAACGACAATATTATTATTCAGAAACAGTGAAGTTTTGATTACTGTTGCTTCAGCAATATTGGTATATGCTACTATACTACCTATTTTATATTTATCCCCGCTTGTTACTAAAGTAATTGGTAAATTGGGTGTATCTGTAATTTCACGTATTTTGTACATATTCATCAGTGCAAAAGCAATTGATTTTACAATGCAAGGTTTGAGAGGATTTTTTATAACAAATTAATTGATAAATGCATTGCAAAAAGTTCGCCCAGCTTTTCCATATCAGGAACTTTCTAATCTTTTACTTTACCGAAACCAACAAATGTCTGCAGTAAATTCTTATCTAAAATTCTTTATGTATTTTTGTCCGCAATGTTGTATAGAAAATGAAATTTAACCTCAAATATTTAAAGACAAACAGAAAACTTCTCATTAGGAATTTAATAAGCTTTCTAAGACAGCGCATCGAGTTTAAAACTTTTATTGTACTGTTAAGTATAATTATAGGCACAATGTCAGGTCTTGCAGCGGTAGCACTTAAGCATGTGGTTAATTTCTTCCACCATGAACCCCAGGTATTTATAAAAAATAGTGGACTGGATTTTTTGCTTCCGATTACTCCCCTCATTGGAATTATCTTATCGTTACTTTTAATCATTTTTGTCTTTAAAGGAAAAGTCATAGTAGGATTAAGCAATGTAATCTTTACCATTCTTAGAAAATCTTCTAACATGCAGAGACAGGATATGATTTCTCACTTGTTGACTAGCGGAATTACAGTTGGATTAGGTGGATCTGCAGGGTTAGAAGCTCCAATTGCAGCTACTGGTGCTGCTATCGGCTCTAATGCAGCAAAAGAGTTAAAACTTAATTACCCAACCAGAACTTTGCTTCTTGCTTGCGGTGCAGCAGCCGGTATATCCGCAATCTTTAATAGTCCTATTGCCGGTGTAATTTTTGCTTTTGAGGTTCTTCTTCCCGAATTTTCTATCGCCTCATTTATTCCTTTATTAATTGCTTCTGCATCCTCAGCAGTATTATCTAAGTTTTTATATAGCGGTCAATTATTTTATCTAATTACAGAAGGATGGCACCTCGAAGCAATACCCTATTATGTATTTTTAGGAATATTATGCGGGTTGGTCTCACTATACATAATAAAAACAACTCACTTTATTGACACTAAGTTTGAAAAGCTGAAGAATAAATATTTGAAAGCACTTATAGGGGGTTCTATTTTATGTTTGATGCTGCTTTTATTTCCCCCTTTATACGGAGAGGGTTATCACACAATCATGAATTTGCTTGCTGGAAAATATGACCTAATAATTAAGGACAGCTTTGTTTTATATTTTCTGAATGAGAAATATGCTTTAATATTATTGGCTGTTTTCATAATTATTACCAAGGTCATAGCTACTTCATTGACATTAAATTCAGGCGGCAACGGGGGAATTTTTGCGCCATCATTATTTACTGGTGCATTTGTCGGTTTTTTAATTGCGCACTTACTTAAAACGCTTGGTGTAATGGAGCTTAATCATGCTAATTTTATTGTTGTGGGAATGGCTGGATTATTAAGCGGAGTTTTGCATTCACCTTTAACTGGAATATTTCTCATCGCAGAAATTACTGGCGGCTATAGTTTAATAGTGCCACTAATGATTGTGAGTGCATTATCTTTTTTTATATCGAGATATTTCCATCCCTATTCAATTTATACAACTACCTTGGCATTGAGAGGTATAGAATTTCGATCTGAAAGAGAGAAGTATTTTATTCAGCAGTTAAATATTAAAGAACTGATTGAGAAGGATTTTATAAAAGTTCCGCCTGAAATGACCTTTGGAAATCTATTAAAACAAATTTTGAAAACTAAAAGAAATATATTTCCGGTTGTTGATAAAAATGAAAAGCTCTTAGGTGTGATATCACTCAATGACATTCGAGAGCTTATGCTGGATTCTGAAGTTCATAATGTAATATTGGCTTATGAAATCATGGATAGAAATTATCTCTCAGTTGATATCAATACAGCTATAAACGAAATCTTAAATAGATTTGAACGCCAAAATGTTTGGAATATCGCGGTTACTGAAAATGACAAGTATCTTGGGTTTATTTCCAAATCAAACTTATTTAACAAATACTTAACTGCCTGGTCAAACGAGAGTGAAGAAAAAATCTAAATAGACAGGTTTCTTTTGGAAAAAATATTTTAGTAGTTCATTTACTTCATTGTTGAAGTTTTAACTTCGACGTTATAAATATCTTTTCTCCTATCAAGCCAGTTAAGTACGCTGCCTGTTTGTCTGTGTTTTTTTAGAAGTTCCAAATCAAGATCGTCAACTATTACAGTCTCAATATTCGGAGTAGTTTCTGCCTGTATGGCATCTCTTGAAAAAGGTATATCGGATGGACAGAAAATTGCAGATTGCGCATAATGAATATCTACATTTTCAACAGACGGCAGATTACCGACACTTCCGGCAATAACAGTAAAAACGTGGTTCTCTATGCAGCGGGCTTGAGCACAGTAGCGCACTCGCAAATAAGCATATCGCTCATCTGTGCAGAAAGGTACAAAAATTATTTGGGCACCTTGATCTACTGCAATACGGCTTAATTCCGGAAATTCTATATCATAACAAATTTGAATTGAAATTTTACCTCTATCAGTTTCAAAAACTTCAAGCTTATCTCCTGGTTTAACGCCCCACCATTTTTTCTCATTAGGTGTTATGTGAAGTTTGTACTGTTTATCAATTGAACCATCTCTTCTGAATAAATAGGAAATGTTAAAGAGATTTTCTTCTTCAATTGTAAAATGTGAGCCGCCAATAATATTAACATTATATTGCACAGAAAGTTTTGTGAAAAGCTCTAAATATTTAGGAGTAAATTCAGCCAGGTTACGCATGGCAAGTGCCGGCCTTTCGGATGGAAGAAATGATAAAAGCTGAGTTGTAAATATTTCCGGAAAAACAACAAAATCACTTCTATAGTCTGATGCAACATCTACAAAAAATTCACACTGCTTAGCAAATTCTTCAAAACTTTTTATCATTCTCATTTGATATTGAACTGCACAAACTCTAACAGGAAAGACCGGAATGAATACTCGCTTTGTGTCAGGAATATAATCAAGGTTAGTCCACTCCAAGAAAGTTGCATAACCTCTTGATTCGTTATCACTGCTTAAGTAATTGGGAATAAGCCGCTTTAACACAAAACCATTCGAAATCTGTGTGGTAAGAACCGGGTCAATTAAAATCTTTTGAATTACCTTTTCAACATATTCTCTTGCGGTCATCTCTTCGGAATGCTTTGCGTATCCGGGAATTCTACCTCCGATTATTATTCGCATCAAATTCATTTTACGAGCTAATTCTTTTCGCGCATTATATAATCTTCTCGCTAATTTTAATCCGCGATACGATGGGTCAACCATAATTTCAATGCCGTATAATGTATTTCCAACAGGATTATGATTCCTGATCATGCCGCCATCAGCAATTTCCATCCAGCCATGCCATTCAGAATATAAACTGAAATCTAAAACCAAACTGCTGGATGAAGCTACAATTTTGCCTTCATATTCAACACAGATTTGTCCTTCATTGAATATTGATAACTGACTGCTGTACTGCTCGATTGACCATGTTTTCATTCCTGGAAAACATTTTTTTTGAAGTTCGGTAACATCATGGTAATCATCAATTGTTAATTGTCTGACTACTATCCTTTTTTCGAAATCTTTTATATTAATATTATCCATTGACCTATTCCCTTTCACTTAAAACTTATTGAATATTCAGTCGGAAAAAATATTAGCGAATTTTAAAATAGAGTTTCAAATCCGTTTCAGTCCAACGTGCTCGCAAATTTAATAGTAACAGGACTAAGGTACAGCCAAATTTATAATTAGAAATTAATTATTCTTAACTAATATTTTCAGGAGGTAAATCTTCCTCTCCGATTGGCGCGACCTTTTTACTCAACATAAACAACCTTAGTGAGGAAACAAAACCTGCGATTGTAACTCCATAAATTAATTGCGAGTCGGAAAGTACGCCAAGAACAAATAAAAATAATGCTATTGCCAAATATCTGCTTGATTGAATAATTAATCCCGTTCGCTGATGTAGAAATAATTTCCCATGTAAACCTCTTCTGCTTGCTTTGTATCCAAATACATTTGTCAGGTGTTGTGTATCAACTATTAATAACATTCCCCAGATAAATCCTAGGAAAAATTCCTGGAGTTGGTTTGGCAAGAATAATAATGCAGCGGGCAGTCCAACACCTGCGATTATCGTCGCTGTAAAATGCCGGAGATTAAATATTTTTAATTTTGATATTGATTCCTGTATTGCCGGATTGCCCTCAATTGTGTTTACAGGGTAGCTTTTATAATGTTTTGAATAATGTTCTTTCCGTTCCTTTTCCTGTACAAGAGTTAGTAAATAATCACTCCACATTAAGAGCATTGTAATAAAGCCAATAATAAACGGATTATTCATTAAAAATTTTAATACCATTTTTAATCCTTACATTTATACCATTTTATAAATGCATAACGATGTGGCAACTAACAAGCGGCTGCAACGTTTATAATGATTTTATTTTGTTTTAATGACAATATTAATTGCTTACTGAAATTTTTATTTTCTCATCTAACCTAAACTGCAAATACAACGAACTGGTTAAGCCGTCTTTGTTGAGTTGCAGGTTAGGCAATTTTATTACTATTCTCTTTTTACAGCTACAAAGGTCCCAATATTAATATACGCCGGATCAAAAGCTCCAAGATATCTACCTCCATAAAACTTATTCCCATCCATAATCCCATCCAAATAAATGAATAATCTTCCATTTGCATGAAGCATATAGCATACATTCATTTGGATGTGATATTCTCCATATTGCGAGTTGAATTTTTGTCCATCTATAAATCCGGTTCCATATTCAAATGCACTATCTGGTTGTACAGCGGTTATATTTTTTCTCCCATAGATATGGTTATCTTTTAAATATAAACTGAAGCTTCCTTCGGCAACAAGATTTGAATCCACATCAAATCCTTGATAGTCATAGATTGCTAATGAATCATCAGGCGGAATAATTTTGACAATAAAAATATTCACAGAATTGGATGTAATAACTTCATTTGAACTGAAAGTAGCCTTCGCATAAAGCAATAAGGTATCCGTTTCAACACAAATTTGTTCCAGGTGTAGATATTTTTCAAAAGGTGGCTGACTGAATTCGGCTATCCTTAAAGTATCTGAGGATAGATCTGAATATTTTCCAAATACTTCAATCTTGTTAAACGTACTTTGCAGATTAATTTCAATTTTGATGAGTATACTATCAAATTCTTTTACAGTTGAATTGTTAGCTGGTAAACTGATCATTATTTCTGGTGTAATTGGTACAACAGTAGATTCTTCATAACAAGATAAGACTGACAATAAAAGTAGTAAAATTATAAAATATAGCTTTTCCATTTTGATTGCCTAACTATTAATTAACCCGCCCAAATTCAATCTAGTATACATGACGGTTGTGCATACTATGCCGAAGGCATGGCTTTGCCATTTTACCTAATTAACTAAATTTTTAGTCTATTTTATATCTTTTCCCTCGAATAATTCCATATAGTCTTCCTCATATTACAGGATATTATCCAGCAGACTTTAAAAATATATCAACGATCTTTTAAATTAAACTTCAAATCCGTTTCAGTCCAACGCGCTCGTAAGTTTAATGTATCGGGATAAAATGAAAATTTTTCGGATTTTTGGAATGGAACAACAGTCCCAAACGAATACGTGTTGCTGCTGTCAGTGTCATAATACGAAAACAATTGGTACTTGCCGGGAATAATTCTTTCAAAATTAAATTGTCCGTTTTTAACAACGCTCGTTGAGTACCTAAGATCATTCTTATCAATATTTTTAAGTTCAAGTTTGGGATTCCAGTTCTCATCTGCACCAATCAATCTGCCTGAGACGCCGGTAAATTCCAATCCGGTAATTGTTTTAAATTTATATTGATAAACCGAATCGAAATAATTGCCTGCAAAATCTTTGAACTTGGAAAGATCAATTTTGATTACATAATCCTTCGACATTTCAAGTCGTTTCAATGGATTGATAACAAATGATGCATCATCCAAAAACTCAACTTCAAATGGCACATTTTTTTTCGAGGTATCAGAAAAAGCTATTCCTTCTTTTGCCGACATTGCGTCAAACGCATCATTAAATTCAAACATAAATTTGGGTGATAAAAAGTCCACTTCATTGCTTCCTGATGATGGTACAGCGCGATAAAGATCAGTTTTTGAAGTATCAATCCTATCACTTAATGTAACCTCTGCAAAGTCATTATAGTAAACATTTCCACTTTTATCTTTAATGAAATCAGTAAATAGGTAAACTGAATTCTGCATTGTTAAAATTTCAGAAGGAACCAAAACCAACTCACTAAGTTTAGTATTTCCTTTGAAAGCGTATTTTATTTGAACCCTCTTGTTGTCTGTTGAATCGAGCAAATAAAAATTAATTGGCTTAATGCTTTTTCTATCTAATTCCTCGCTAAAGTTTACAAGTATGTGGTTCCGATCAGTCATTGATGCGCTAAGTAATCTTGGTTTAACGGTATCAATTTTAGTTAGAATGAAATCCAATCCCGAATAAAGTGTGTCATCAACGGCAAGTTCAACATCGCGGTAAGGAATTCCTATTTCATCTTGCTCGCTTTGATAAAGTAAATCACGAAATTCATCACACACTGCAAATATCCGATAAGTTCCGGCGGCTAGACCAGCTAACTTGAATTTTCCATCGGCACTTGTTTGTGAAATATAATCGGGCTTAACTTCAAATGGATTCGGCTCAACGTCTTTAATGAGATATCCAAATAACATAATGCCTTGTGGTTTATTATGATATACTCTTCCGGTAATAATTCTTTTGTCTATTTCTGATCCTGTTGAAAAAGTAAAAGTAAAAGCTTCAGCCATTTCATTTCGGTTATTGTAGTCAACAACATTTGTCCCGATTGTAATTACATAGGTCACATTTTGCTTTAAGTTGTTAGGAAAATAAACTCGTACATATTTCCCGCTCCAGTCCAATTCAAGTTCACCGTCAATAGCTGGAGAAATAAAAATTGCTTCTTTTACAGATCGTTTCTCAACGTACTCTGAAAAACCAAGTTCGAAGTAATCTTCGTTAAAGTTTATAGTTCCATCTTCAGGATAAACCTCAATTATCTTTGGCGGTATTTTATCAATCTCTCCGCCAGATGGAGGAAGTTGATTAGCACATTGCGATAGGAACAATGCCGTAATCAGCCATAGTATATTTTTTAACTTTCCTTTTGAAGCTCTAACCATTTTCTATATTCTTTTACAAATTTAAGATGCTGAAAATAATTTGCAGAGAAACTGTGCCCGCCGGTTCCATCAGCTACAAAATATAAATAATTATGGGACTCTGGATTAGCAGCAGCATACAATGCACTTCGGCCAGGATTATTTATCGGTCCCGGCGGAAGTCCGGAATATTTATATGTATTGTATGGATCATCAATCCTTAGATCTTTATAGCTTAATCTTCTCCACCCATTTGACTGAAGATACTGAATTGTTGGATCAGCTTGTAATTTCATCCCGATTTTTAATCGATTGTAATACACTCCTGCTATCGTCGGCATTTCAGAAATCTTTTTTGTCTCACCTTCCACAATTGATGCGAGAGTAACGATTTCATGTAAAGAAAATTTTTTATTTGTGTTATTGTTTAGTGAATCCTTAATAAATCTTTTAAATTCATTATGAATCATCGTTATCACTTCATGTGGATTGCTTCTTTCATAAACTAAATATTCGCCAGGTAAAAGATAACCTTGCACAGATTGTGCACGGATTCCCAGTGAATCTAAAAATGTTTTGTTGCTGGCAGTCTCAACGAACATAGATGAATCAATCAAAGCATCTAACCTTAAAGTTGCTGCCGCTGATTTGATTGTTGAACCCGGATAAATTTTAACTTTTTTAAGAAAATCTGCTTTGCCATACAAAAATAATTCTACCAATTGAAGGTAATTTAATCCATTGGGAATTTGATATCTTGCCGCTCTGATTTTCTTTTCAGCCCCATAAATAAAGGCGATAATCTTCATATTTGTTTTGCTAGGAATTATTCCCTTCGAATTCAATTTTTCAATTATCTGATTTAAAGTTTCACCTTGTTTAATTTCAAATATTTGCGGAGAACTCCCTTCATAATAATTGGGAGTAATAAATGTATTATGAAGAATAAAAATTAGTATGAAGAAAACGGTTGTCACAAACATGAACTGTTTTTTTGTAAGCAGTTCTGAAAATTTAAGTTTCTGCATTACTCGCTTTTCTTTCTCTCTTCGTGCTGAATTATACGCGATTCATCAAGTATTCTTTCATAAATTCTAAGCAGAGATTTTTTTGAAATTGTCTGCGGAATACTTTCAAGCAGCTTACTAAGTATTTCTTTTTCTCTTTCAGAAGAAAACACTGGGATTTTTAATTCAGATTTCATTTTTCCAATCAATCTTGAATGCTCTGCTCTTTTTCCAAGAAGCCGAACAATTTCTTTATCCAGTTCAACTACTCTCCTTCTGATTTCGGAAAGTAAATTTTCTTTTTCCTCTAATGTCAGAGAACTGATGTCATCAAATATTTTTAGTGTTACTTTTTCCATTTTTAATAGTAAAAGGTAAGAACTTTTTATGAGAAATGCTGTGGAGTTAAACCGGGATAAGGACTAAAATCAAGATCGTTTACCAACCCGTGCTCGAATGATTTTAACCCGCGAAAAGCAATCATAGCAGCATTATCGCCGCAAAATTCTAAGCTTGGTATTACTAATTTTTTATTGTACTGCTTTGATAGCTTTTCAAAAGATAGACGCAGCTTGTTATTTGATGCAACACCTCCAACAAGTGAAACTGATTTTATCTGAAATTGATTTAATGCTTTTTCAACTTTTCTTGACAATGCTCTTATTACAGCAATTTGGAACGACGCTGCGATATCATTCTTTTCAGCTTCTGAAATTGAGTTCACATCTTTATAATTCGATTGGATATATCTTAAAACAGACGTTTTTAATCCGCTGAAAGAAAAATTGTATGGTTCTTTTAAATCTGCAATGGGAAAAGAAATTTTTTCACTGTTTCCTAATGTCGCTGCTTTTTCAATTTGTGGTCCACCAGGATAACCAAAGCCAAGCAGCTTCGAAACTTTGTCGAATGCTTCGCCTGCAGCATCATCAACTGTTGAACCTAATTTTATAACTTGGGTAAAGCTTTCCACTAATAACAAAAGTGTATGCCCGCCTGAAACAACTAAAACCAAAATCGGAAATTCGGGTTTTTCATCCATTAGAAATCCCGAATAAATATGTCCTTCAATATGATTAACAGCAACAAATGGTTTTTGCAGAGAGTATGCAAGCCCTTTAGCAAAAGTTAATCCGACTAATAAAGCACCAATTAGCCCGGGACCAGCGGTTGCACAAATTAAATCTATGTCTTTTAAATTAAGATTACATTTTTTCAGAGCATCTTTTAGGAGAGGAATTATGATTTGAAGATGAGCACGACTTGAAAGTTCCGGCACAACACCGCCCAACTTAGAATGAAAATCCTGAGATGAAATTAGATTTACAGCAAGTTTATTGTTAGAAATAATTGCAATTGAGGTTTCATCGCAGGACGTCTCTATTCCTAATACATTCATTTTTTGAATGAGAAAATGTTCTTGAAAACATATCCGGCAATTTGAGGATTTTCTTTTAGTCGCCTAATTGAATAAGCATACCAATCTTTACCAAACGGAACATATACTCGTACCTTGTAACCATCTGAATTTATTTTGTATCGAAGTTCTTCCTTAACACCAAGCAGCATTTGAAATTCAAATTTATCCTTTGGAATATTCAATTCTTTAACCATCTTGTAAGAATTTTCAATTAAATAATCATCATGTGTAGCTATTCCAACATAATTTCCATTTTTCAGCATGATACGTAAAGCTTCTAAATATTTATCCCGTATAACTTGCCTGTCCTTGAAAGCAATAGCTTCTGGTTCAACATAGATGCCCTTACAAAGCCGATAATTAGTCCCCCATTTATTTAGCTGTTCTACATCATTTATCGTTCTTTTAAGATATGCTTGAAGTACGATACCAACATGCCCGATTTTTTCATGGAGTCGTTTAAAAACACGAATTGTTGTATCTGTATATGGTGAATCTTCCATATCCATTCGAACAAAATTATTGAAAGACTTAGCTTTTTGCACAAGCTCTAAAATTTGTTGATAGGCAAATTCTTCATCAATTGCTAAACCCATTTGAGTCGGCTTAATTGATAAATTTGCCAAAAGGTTATTTCTATCAATCGCTTCAAGTACTTCAAAGCATTTATTCTTTGCCGTGATTGCCTCATCTTTATTTTTAATTGATTCACCAAGTACGTCAATGGTAGCATAAATTCCTTTTGAATTTAATGTCTTCACCAGATCAATCGCATCCTGAAGTTCTTCACCGGCGATGTATTTTCCAGCAAAAATACGAACCATAGATTTGGGAAGAAGCTGAGTTACTTTAACAATGAGAGTATTCAAGAGTGGCAATTTTATATTCCTTTATTTTCTGCAGAGGGTAAAAAAATAAATTATCTAAATGTAAAATTAAATAAGTTTTTTGAATTTCATAAAACTTTATTGAACTAAATCTGTTAAAATTTTATTCAGTAATTCAGCTTTTAATTTCAGTTCTTGAACCGTTCCATTATTGGTAAAAACAAAATCTGCTCGTTTCTTTTTTTCATCTTCTGAAATTTGACTTGATTCTCTATTCACAAACTCATCTTCAGAAAAATTGTCATGCAGTTTCTTTCTTCCCATCCTAACTTTATAATCAGCAGAGATTAGGACAACAAAATCAAATTTATTCTCGATATCAGCTTCATAAATTAAAGCCGCTTCGTGAAAAACAATGTTTGAAGTTTGAAGACATTTATCCATTAGTGACCCCACTTTTTTTATCACCGCAGGATGAACAATTGAATTAATTTTTTCGAGATGAATCGGATTTGAAAACACCTTCTCGGCAACATATTTTTTATTCAATCCGGTTGTATCATACGCTGATTTGCCAAAGTACTTGATAATTTCCGTTTTGATGTATGGGTCATTGTTCATTAATGATTTGGCAATTTCATCGGCTTTGATAACTGTGTAACCGATCTCCTCTAAGAATCTGCAAAAGCTCGATTTCCCGGAACCAATGTTTCCTGTGACAGCAATCTTTAATTTTTTCATTTTATTTATTTATGATTATAATGGTTATACTCTAACCCCAGCTTTTAGGAAGTGTTGCACAACTCGAATTTGTCACCCCGAACTTGTTTCGGGGTCACATTACAAAAAATATTTATATGCTGAAATTAATTCAGCATGATAGTAGGGACTTACGCACAGACCCTTTAAGCTGGGATTATCCTAACACTCTATCAATTTTGGACTTCAGTACATTTAAATTAAAGTGTATAAATTATTCAGGATATGAGACACAATAAGAAATCATTTACACACTTTATTGAAGATTAAAAAATAAGCCCATCTAAAAAGATGGGCATGAATAATTTTAATTAGATATCAACAACGACTTTAGCAGTATTTTATTTAGCATAACCAATTTTGCGTACTTCCCGAATAACAGTGACTTTAATTTGTCCTGGATATTCCATTTCATTTTCAATTTTAGCAGCGATTTCACTTGCCAATTTATCTGCAAGAGTATCATCAACCTTATCCTGTTCAACGACAACTCGTATTTCTCTGCCTGCTTGAATTGCATAAGTTTTTGCAACACCTTCAAAAGATTTTGCAAGTGCTTCCAAAGTTTCAAGTCGTTTAACATAACTTTCGAGCGGCTCACGTCTTGCTCCTGGTCGAGCTCCGCTGATTGCATCTGCCGCTTGAACTAATGGAGCAATTGGATGCTCCATCTCAATGTCTTCATGATGTGAACCAACTGCGTTAAATACAATTGGATGTTCTTTAAATTTTTTAGTTAAGTCATATCCAAGCAATGCATGCGGACCCTCAATACTTTTATCCACCGTTTTGCCTACATCATGAAGCAAACCGGCTCTCTTCGCCAGTGTAACATCTAAACCCAGTTCTGCAGCCATAATTCCTGTAAGATAAGATACTTCAACACTGTGCTGTAAAAGATTTTGACCAAAGCTGGAGCGGTATCTCATTCGTCCGATGCTTTTAATCAACTCGTTATGCATATTGTGAATTCCAAGCTGCAATATCGTATTCTCACCATCGCGAACCATTTCTTCTTCAAGTTCTTGACGAACTTTTTCAACAACTTCTTCAATTCTTGCCGGGTGAATTCGACCATCAGCAATTAATCTTTCTAGGGATAGTCTTGCAACCTCTCTTCTGAATTGATCGAACGAAGATAAAATCACGGCTTCGGGTGTATCATCAACAATAACATCAACACCGGTAACTGCTTCGAAGGAGCGGATATTTCTTCCCTCTTTACCGATAATACGTCCTTTCATTTCATCATTTTGGATTTGTACAACTGAAACGGTGGTTTCAACCGCATAATCAGCGGCTGTTCTTTGAATGGCTTGAACAATTATTTTCTGAGCATCCTTTTTTGCTTCGGATTTAGCTTTATCATGCAAATCCTTTATTAACCTGGCACTGTCAGATTTAGCAGAGTCCATCAAATTTTCCATCAGCATTTTCTTTGCTTCTTCCTTTGATAACACCGAAATCTTTTCGAGTTTTTCGTTCTGCTCAGTTTCTAATTTTTGTATTTCTGCTTGCTTTGTTTCAAGAACTTTTTTGAGGTTTTGTAACTCTCTTTCAAGTTGTTTGTTTTCTTTTTCCTTTTTAATTACTAAGTCAAACTTCTTCTCTATGTTTTCTTCACGTGCGGATAGCTGTTTGTCGATATTAGAATATTTTTGTTTCTTTTGATTCAGATCATTATCGAATTCCTGTTTCTTTTTGTACCATTCATCTTTTACTTCGAGTAATTTTTCTCTTTTTAAGTTTTGAGATTCCTTTTCAGCATCTTTAATGATGAGTTTAGCTTTTTCTTCGGCTGCCAATAAACTCTTTTTTCCAATTTTAGAGTTTAGTAACCATCCCAAGTAAAAAAATAAAATAATGAGAAAAATCACCGTAGGTATTATTACTGCAAGACTAAGATTTGCAACATTCATATTTCCTCCATTACGGTAATAAAATTTAAGCCGCCTGCCAGCTTCTGACTAATGGGAAAAACCCAAGATAATCAGTTTGGGAGATCGCCCGAACGGTTTTTGCTTCCTCTGTTCCAATCCCATTGGGTTGGATTCCTGATTACTCAAGCAAGGCCTGCAATAGACGCCGAAAGTCAAAATCCCTAGTTAAAAGAGTTAGTTTTTCTTTTTGTACGAACTGACAGCGCGGCAGTTTAATTTATTAAGATGGATTGGATAAATGTGGTTCGTTTAACAGAAGCTTTAGCTTTTTGATTTTATCTGATGCCTGAATTAAAAATTCCCGATTTTTATTCTTCTCCAAAAATAAATCGTATGCAATATTTAAGCATGCTATAATTGCTATAGTTTGTGCAGGCTGATCAGGAAGTTCTTCTTTTGTTTCTTCCATCACTTTATTAACATAAACAGCAAGTTCCTTAGCAATTTCTTCATTTTCAACCAGTAAGGAATACTCTTTATCAAATATTTTTATTTTAAGCTTCTTTTTTTCGGACATTTATTTTTTCCATCAAACGATCAATAATTTTTAAGAACTAAGATGATAATCAATTTTATTAATTAAATTTTCAATTTTAGTTTTTAGCGCTTCTTTCTCCTTTGAAGTTAGTGAGTTAAAGATATTCAATTCTGTTTTACCTATCAACCTATCAATCTCCCCCTCAAGCTTAGCAATCTTTTGGTTAAGAGCAGTATTTTCTGCCTTAAGCTGTTCAATCGTTCTTTCTACTTTGCTGTTTCTAAGCTCTATATCCTTAGCTTTGTTTTTAAGAACTTCAGCTTGGGTTTCAATCAAGTTGAGATCATTGATTATAATTTCGTATTTAGAGAGTTCGCTCACCTATTTTCCTCTTAGTATTGCATTAAATTTTTTAGAAACTGAATTTATGAGTGCTGTAAAATCTTTCTCCACTTCAGATTCTGTAAGGGTTCTGTCATCGGAACCAAATTCAAGTGAAAATGCCAAACTTTTTTTATCATTTCCAATCGCTTCATCTTCGTATATATCAAAAATCTTAACATCTCTCAGCAAGTTTGAACCTCCATGTCTTATATGAGTTATTATATTCTCAACTGAAACTTTTCTATCAAATATAAAAGCAAAATCCCGTAAAACTTTCGGGAATTTACTTGGTTCGATAAACTTTTTGCCGATCCTTTCAATTCCCTGCAATGATTTGACATGAAACTCAAAGGCATAAACATCTTGTTCTATTCCAAAATCGTCAAGAACTTCTTTTTTTACTTTACCTCCTTCGGCTAAAACCTTGTTCATAAGACTTTTAGTCAAAAGGAATTCATATAAATTATTTCCACTGTGATAATAGGAATCATTTAAAAAATTGTCAAGTGAAATTTTCGTTAAAAAGCTATTTATTGCACCTTTTAAGTCAAAAAAATCAAAAAATCGCTCATTGGAATGCCATTCCTTGCCATTTGCACGGCCAGTGAGGAGAAAAATTATTTTCTGTGATTCAGTGAAATCGGAGAAAGATTTTATCTCTGAAGTTCTGTTATTGTAAAAAATATTTCCAATTTCAAATAAGCAAAGATCTTTTTCACCTGAATTTATATTGCGGGAAACAACTGATAGTGCATTTGGTAAAAGTGAGTTTCTTAAAAATTCCATATCAAGATTTTGCGGATTCAAAATCTGAATTGGATTTTCAAAGTACGATGCTAACTTCTTATTGACTAAAGGATTATTTATCATCTCATAAAACCCCAGTGAGTTAGCAGCATTTCTAAGTTGATCGGCAAATTCTGATTCATCAATACGTTTTTGAAGAGTTACAGCAATCTTTGAAATCGTGGGAATATTATCGTAACCATGTATTCTTGCAATTTCTTCGATAAGATCAATTTCCCTTTGGATGTCAGGTCTAAAAGTAGGAACGATAGTTTTTAATTCATCTTTGTTTTGCTCTTCAACGGCAATTCCCAAAGCAGTAAGAATATTTTTAGTATTTTGTTTTTCAATCTTATAACCTAAAATTCTCTCAACACTATGATGTCTTAACGCAATTTCTCGTGGAAGTATTTTTTTAGGACAAATATCAATGCTCCCTTTCGCAATTTCCCCGTTACATATCTCAGAAATTAGCTGAGCAGCTCGCTGAGCAGTATAACGAGTATTATTGGGATCAGTTCCACGTTCAAAGCGATAAGAAGCATCAGTTGATAACCCAATTGAGCGGGAAGTTCGTCGAATGCTTGCAGGATTGAAATACGCGCTCTCAATGAGTAAATTTTTAGTGTTTGAATTTATCTCTGAATTTTCACCACCCATGACTCCTGCAATTGCAACAGGTTTTTCACCATCACAAATCATTAATGTACCGATTGGTAAATTTCTTTGTTTGGAATCCAAAGTTGTGAAAGTAGATTCAGTCTTCGTGCTTTTTACAATTATTTTTTTGCCTGCGAGCAGATCAAGATCAAAAGCGTGAAGCGGCTGTCCGGTTTCATACATGATATAATTTGTTATATCAACCACATTGTTTATTGGACGCAAACCAATTTTGGACAGACAATTTTTTAACCATTCAGGTGATTCTTTTATTTCAACATTTCGAACAACCAACGAAGAATATCGTGGACAATTAACTTCATCCTCAATTTCGATTGATGCAAATTCGTTAACAGAATTTTTTGATTCATTCAACTTTATTTGAGGAAGGTTTAATGATTTATTAAAAAGTGCAGCTAATTCTCTGGCTACACCAATATGTGAGAGTGCATCGGGACGATTAGGAGTGATCCCAATTTCAAAAGTCACATCATTCAATTTTAAAGCTTCGGTTATTTTAGCACCAACTATAAAATCATCGGGCAGAACCATTATTCCATCATGGTTGTCACTAATTTCAAGTTCTGCTTCAGAGCAAATCATTCCAAATGATTCAACACCCCGGATTTTGGCTTTTTCAATCTTGAATTGTCCTTTGGGAATGATTGTCCCGATTGGAGCAAAAACTATCTTTTGGTTAACTTCGACATTTGGGGCACCACAAATCACCTGATACTCATTTTCTCCAGTTGAAACGGTACAAAGTGAGAGTTTATCAGCATTGGGGTGTTTTTGCTTTGACTTAATAAAACCAACAACAAAACCCTTATAAACTTCGGCTTCAGAAAAAACATCTTCAACCTCAAGTCCGGCCATAGTAAGCTTATGAGAAATTTCTTCGGCAGAAATTCCCTCGAGATCAACATAATTTTTTAACCAGCTTAGAAGTATTTTCAATTAAAATTCTCCAAGCTAAAATTGTTTAAGAAATCTGAAATCATTTTCAAAAAAGATACGAATATCCGTAATTCCATACTTTAGCATTGCGGTTCTTTCTATGCCCATTCCAAAAGCATAACCTGAATATTTTTCGGGATCATAACCAACCATTTTAAATACATTTGGATCAACCATTCCACAGCCGAGTATTTCGAGCCATCCACTGTATTTACAAACCTTGCATCCTTTACCATGACACAAATAACATGTGATGTCCATTTCTGCACTTGGTTCTGTAAACGGAAAGAAACTTGGACGAAAACGATATTTTAAATCTTCCATGTAAAATTGTTTTGCAAAAGCAACTAGAGTTCCTTTTAACTCGGCAAAGGTCACATCTGTATCCACATAAATTCCATCAACCTGATGGAACATGCAATAGCTCCTTGAACTTACTGCTTCATTCCTATAAACTCTGCCCGGCATGATTGCTCGAACAGGCGGCTGATGCTTCTCCATAATTCTAACTTGCACCGGTGTTGTATGTGTTCTGAGAAGAAAATCTTTAGTTATGAAAAATGTGTCTTGCATATCTCTTGCAGGATGATCTTTCGGGAAATTCAGGGCTTCGAAATTATAGTAATCTGATTCTAATTCAGGTCCTTCGATAGATGAAAAACCTAAGCTTCTAAAAATTGATTTTATCTCATTCAAAGTTTGTGTAAGCAAATGGCTGCTTCCAATTTGCTTTAATCTTCCCGGAAGAGATAAATCTATGAAAGATTTTTCTTTAATTAGGTTTGAAGTAAGGTCTTGTTTTATCTCTGTAATTCGTGATGTGATTTCATCTCGTAACGCATTAAGAGATTTTCCGATTTGAGGTTTGTCTTCTTTGCTGACTGATTTTAATTCGTCAAATAGATTTGTAAGTATTCCGTTTTTGCTGAGATATTTAATTCGTATTTCGTCCAGTTTTTTAAGATCATCCAAACCAGAAATATCTTTATTAAAATCCTCGCGAACGGAATTTATTTTGTTTAACAGCATAGCTGCGAACCGAGCTTGTAAAGTAAAGCTCCGATGATTCTCATCGAAGCATTAAATTAATTTTTTGAAAAATTAACCAACTCTGTGAAGGCAGAAGGACTTTCAACAGCAAGATTTGCAAGAATCTTTCTGTTTATTAATATACCTTTTGAATCGAGAGCGTGAATTAATCGTGAATATGTAGTACCATGTGCTCTTGCAGCAGCGTTAATTCGAGTAATCCACAATTTTCGGAATACTCTCTTCTTAAGTTTTCGATCTCTAAACGAGTGGAGCAATCCTTTTTCGACATGGTTTTTTGCAACAGTATAAACCTTACTGCGTCTGCCCCAATATCCTTTTGCTTGATCTAGGATTCGTTTTCTTCGGCGATGGGAAGCCACCTTATTTTTTGAACGCGGCATTCTATTTTTCCTTTTAAATTAAAATTATTGAATCATTATTTTTACACGTTTTTGTTCGGACTTTGCCACAAGTGTGGTTCGTCTCAATTTTCTTTTGCGCTTCGTACTTTTTGAAGTCAGGATGTGACTTTTATATGCACTTTTTCTTTTGAACTTACCAGAAGCAGTAACTTTAAAAGTTTTTTTTGCGCCTCTGTTACTTTTCATTTTAGGCATTTTTTATTCCAATCAATTATTTTGTTTTTTACTTTTTGATTTTATCGGAGCAAGGATTACCAATAAATTCTTGCCTTCCATTTTCATTGGAGCTTCAACTTTAGAAACCTCAGCAGTTTTTTCAATAAACTCTTTCATCAGTTCCTCACCTTTTTCAGTATACGCTAATTCTCTACCCTTAAAAATAATTGCAACTTTAACTTTGTTACCTTCCTGTAAAAAATTGATAGCGTGCTTAACCTTGAAATCAAAATCATGAGTATCAGTGTTAGGGTGAAGTCGAATTTCCTTTAGAACAGTTACCTGCTGATGTTTGCGTTGAATTTTTTCCTTTTTTTGCTGCTCGTACCTGAATTTACCAAAGTCAATAATTTTACAGACAGGAGGTTGCGCTTGTGGAGCAATCTCCACCAAATCTTGACCTCTCTCATGTGCTTTTCTTAAAGCATCTTTAATTCCAAAAATTCCAAGTTGAGTACCATCAAGATCAATTACTCTTACTCGTAATGCTCTGATTTCCTCATTAACCCTTACTTCTTCTTTTTGAGCGATTGATAATCTCCTTAATCAGTTGTGTAATTTTTATTATTAATTTCGATTGATATTTTACTTATAAATTCATTTAAAGACAAAGCTCCCAAATCTCCAGCTTTATGTTTTCTGACAGAAATATTTTGAGCGTTTACTTCCTTTTCACCGATGATAAGCATGTATGGCGCCTTTTGGGTTTCCCAATCTCTGATCTTATAACCAATTTTTTCATTTCTTTCATCAATAACAGCGCGAAAATTATTTTTTATTAACTCAGTATGAATTTTTTTAGCATATTCCAAAAATTGCTGAGAAACAGGTATCACAACCATCTGAACGGGAGCAAGCCATAGAGGGAAATCACCACCATAATGTTCAATCAATAAACCAAAAAATCTTTCTATCGAACCGAGCAATGCTCTATGCACCATAAATGGACGATGCTCTTTCCCATCATCGCCAATGTATTTCATATCGAATCGCTCCGGAAGATTGAAATCGAATTGAACAGTACTCATTTGCCATTCACGTCCAAGTGCATCTTTAATTTTGATATCTATCTTTGGACCGTAGAATGCTCCACCGCCTTCGTCGAGATCGTACTCGAGATTTTCCTTCACCAAAGCTGATTTAAGCGAACTTATAGCTTTATCCCAGAGTTCATCAGCACCTACAGCTTTTTCCGGTTTAGTAGCAAGATAAAATTTAAGTTTTTCAAATCCGAATGAACTCCACATCATTCTTGCAAAACGGATAACTTCAACTATTTCATCTTCAATTTGACTGTGGCTGCAAAAAATATGCGCATCATCCTGAGTAAAACCACGAACTCTCAATAATCCATGAAGTACACCACTTTTTTCATAGCGATAGACAGTTCCGAGTTCAGCCCACCTCAATGGAAGATCTCTATAAGATCGTAAGTGAGATTTGTAAATCATTATATGAAAAGGACAATTCATCGGTTTGATGAAGTAATTTTGCGCATCTACTTTCATCTCTGAATACATGCTTTCCTTATAAAAATCCAGGTGACCGCTTGTCTCCCACAACCAACTTTTACCCATGTGAGGAGAGTAAAGAACTTCATAACCATTTTTAAGATGAGCTTCTCGCCAGAAATTCTCAATCTCAAGTCTTATTCTTGCACCTTTTGGATGCCAATAAATTAACCCTGCTCCGGCTTCCTCATGAATACTGTAAAGGTCCAACTGTTTTCCAAGCTTTCGATGATCACGTTTCTTAGCTTCTTCCAGAAAGATGAGATAATCATCAAGCATCTTTTTCTTAGGAAATGATATTCCATATATCCTCTGCATCTGCTTATTTTTTTCATCACCACGCCAGTATGAACCGGAAATATTTAAAAGCTTGAAATATTTTATTTTACCCGCTGATGGAAGATGCGGACCACGGCAAAGATCAGTAAATGAACCTTCTTTGTAAATGCTGATACTTTGAGAATTCTCATCAATCTCAGAAAGAATTTCTAATTTATAATTATCACCTTTCTTATTGAAGAAATCTATTGCAGCGGCCTTTGAGAGGTCTTCTCTAAGGAATGGCTTATCTGATTTCGCAAGCTGCTCCATTTTCATTTCAACAACTTTAAGATCCTCTTCGGATAACTGCGAATTTATGTCAATATCATAGTAAAATCCAGAATCTATTGCCGGACCAACACCAAATTTCGCTTCGGGATATATTTCCTGAATTGCATGTGCCATCAAATGAGAAGTTGAGTGCCAATAAACTTCTTTTCCCTTATCATTATCAAAGGTTAAAAAATTAACGGTGCTATCATTCTCAATGTTAAAAAATAAATCCCTGACAACTCCATTGACTTCAACTGCCAAAGCATCTTGAGCTAATCGAGGAGAAATGGATTCTGCAATTTTCAGAGCAGAAATACCTTTTACAAACTCTTTAATAGAATTATCTGGTAATGTTATTTTAATATTTTGATTCATAATTTCTTAAAAAAAATCGGAGCAAACTCCGATTGGGTGGGCTCTAGAGGAGTCGAACCTCTGACCTTCTGCACGTCAAGCAGACGCTCTAACCAACTGAGCTAAGAGCCCTGGTTAAAGTTTCAAAATAAAAAACAATCCTTACGATTTTTTCTTTTGAATAATGGAATTTTAACCAGTACCGAGGGCCGGACTCGAACCGGCACGGGAATGTAATTCCCACAGGATTTTAAGTCCTGTGCGTCTACCAATTCCGCCACCCCGGCTTGAGTTTAAAAACTCACATTTTGAGGCACAAATATAGAAAAATAGATTTTGCAATGCAAAAATTTGATGTTTCTGCAAGAATATTTCTTGATAGAAATGTTTAACTAATTATCCCAACAATTCAAATTCCTTCTATTAAAAAATCACAACTTGTTGGAAACTCGGTTGCGTAGTTGCCTTTTGAGTGAAGTGGTAAGCCAAAACTTCACTAAGTGTTTATTCCAACATTTGAGAAAAAAGTCTTATTTCTTTTTCAGAATTGATGTTCGAATTAATCAGGATGCTTTTTACCTTATGAAATAGTTCATATTTTTGTAATGAGATTTTTAATTCTGTGGCACATACATTGAATATATCGAATATCTTGAAATTATCTTTCTAATCAACATTTTTTAAGTCGGCTAAATAATTCAGGTGCAACAATGAAATGGATAGAAAATTATAAGTCAAAATTAGTCTCTGCAGAAAAAGCTGTATCTGTTATAAAATCAAATCAAAGAGTTTACGTTCATCCAGGTGCAGCAACTCCGGAAGTACTTTTGCGAGCACTCTGTAATAGATATAAAGAATTACATGACGTTGAAATTATTCATTTGCTGACTTTTGGATTTTCGCTTTACTCAGATCCGGAATTTGAAGGACACTTCAGGCATAATGCTTTATTCATAGGAGGAAATGTTCGAAAAGCTGTAAATGACGGGAGAGCAGATTTCACTCCAATATTTTTATCGGAAATACCAAGTTTATTTTATCGCAATATTCTTCCTATAGATGTGGCATTAATTAATGTATCCCCACCAGATTCATATGGTTTTTGCAGTTTTGGTGTTGGCATTGAGATTACCAAACCGGCAACAGAATGCGCAAAAGTAATCATTGCACAAATCAATCCTAAGCAGCCGCGTACTTTAGGAAATTCATTTATTCACATTGATAAAATAGATTATTGCGTTGAGGCGGATTCCCCATTAGTAGAACTTAAGACAGATTACGCTACGATGTCCGACGACGAAAAAGAAATGTATGAAAATCTTGGTAAAAATATTGCGGGATTAATTGAGGATGGTTCAACTCTCCAAATGGGAATAGGAAATATTCCCGACGCTGTACTTCACTATTTAGATGACAAACAAGATTTGGGAATTCATACCGAAATGTTTTCTGATGGAGTTATAACACTTGTTGAAAAAGGAATTTTGACCAACGAAAAGAAAACTTTGCATCAAGGGAAAGTTATTGCTTCGTTCGTACTTGGAACAAGAAAATTATTTGATTTTATAAATAATAATCCTTTAATGGAATTTCATCCCTCCGACTATACTAACGATCCGTTTATAATTGCTAAGAATGAGAAAATGGTTGCGATTAACTCAGCATTACAAGTTGATCTAACGGGACAAGTTTGTGCGGATTCGATAGGTCCAAAATTTTACAGCGGTTTTGGCGGACAGTTGGATTTTATCCGCGGTGCTTCAAGAAGCAAAGATGGAAAACCAATTATTGGAATTCCTTCCACTGCTAAGGATGGAAAAATATCTCGCATTGTTCCCTATCTCACCGAAGGTGCCGGTGTAACTACAACTCGCGGTGATGTTCATTATGTTGTTACCGAGTATGGAGTTGCAGAGCTATATGGAAAAAATATTCGTCAGCGAACTAAAGCATTGATTGACATTGCTCACCCGGACTTTAGAGAAGAATTAGATCGGCACGTTTCTGAATTGTACTTCAAAAAAGCTCTTGTTTAAGAAAGGAAAGACCTTGGATAAGAATTATGATCGCCTCATAACGGAATGGAAAAATACTGCTTACAAAAAATCAATTGAAAAAAATCCTGAAAGACAAAAAGAGTTTACAACTGTCTCCTTCACGCCCATTGAACCTCTTTACGGACCAAAATCCTCTGACGAAGCTAACTCTGAACAAACAATTGGTTTGCCTGGTCAATATCCGTTCACACGCGGTATTCAACCAACTATGTACCGCGGCAGATTGTGGACAATGCGACAGTATGCCGGTTTTGGAAACGCAAAAGAATCGAATGAACGTTACAGATACCTTTTAGATCAAGGGCAGATGGGTTTATCAGTAGCTTTTGATTTACCAACTCAGATAGGATATGACAGCGATGATCCAATTGCTTATGATGAAGTAGGAAAAGTTGGAGTTGCAATTGATACACTTGCTGATATGGAAATTTTATTTGATAAAATCCCTTTGGATAAAGTATCAACTTCTATGACAATAAATGCTCCAGCATCAGTTCTACTAGCGCATTATATTGCTGTTGCTGAGAAGGAAAATATTCCAAAGGAAAAATTAAGTGGAACAATTCAGAATGACATTTTGAAAGAATACATCGCAAGAGGAACGTATATTTTCCCGCCCAAACCGTCTATGCGGCTTATAAATGATATCTTCTCTTATTGTTCAAAGGAAATTCCCAAGTGGAACACAATTTCCATTTCTGGTTATCATATAAGAGAAGCCGGCTCAACAGCAGCTCAAGAAGTTGGTTTCACTTTAGCCAATGGAATCGCTTATGTAGATGCTGCAATTAAATCCGGTTTGGATTTAGATGAATTCTCAAAAAGAATATCTTTCTTTTTTAATGCTCATAATGACTTGTTTGAAGAAGTTGCAAAATTTAGAGCCGCAAGAAGATTATGGGCAAGAATCATGAAAGAAAGATTTAGAGCAAAAGACGCCCGTTCAATGATGCTCAGATTTCATTCGCAAACTGCCGGTTCAACTTTAACTGCACAGCAAGTTGATAATAACATTGTTCGCGTAACAATACAAGCATTGGCTGCCGTATTAGGAGGAACTCAAAGTCTTCACACAAATTCTAGAGATGAAGCACTAACTCTCCCAACTGAAGAATCAGTTAGAATTGCACTTCGAACACAACAAATAATTGGATATGAAAGTGGAGTTACAAATACAATTGATCCGCTTGCCGGATCTTATTTTGTTGAAGCTCTCACAGATCAAATCGAGAAAGAAGCTGAGCAGTACATTAATAAAATTGATGACATGGGAGGTATGGTAGCTGCGATAGAAGCCGGTTATGTTCAAATGGAAATACAAAATGCTGCATACAAATTTGAAAAGGAATTAGAAGCAGGAAATAATATTGTTGTCGGCGTTAATAAATTTCAAGTAAAAGAGGAAACCCAGAAGGAATTGCTAAAGATTAAAATGAATGTGCAGGAAGAGCAAATTAAGTTCCTGAATAAAGTTAAAGCTGAACGGAATAATGATGATGTCAAAAACAAACTGAATGATTTAAAAGCTGCAGCTCAAGGTGATGATAACTTAATGCCTCACATTCTAACCGCAGTAAGAAGCTATGCAAGTGTGGGTGAAATATGTAATACACTTAGAGTGGTTTTCGGTGAATACAAAGAACAAGTTGTAGTTTGATTATAAACTATTTATTCCAATACATCATTAGTGAATTACCTTTCTTATAATTTATTCAAACCAAAGTATCACTTTCTTAATTAAAGTTTAACTCTTTCAATTTAGAAGCAGCAGTTTCGAATCTGTTTCGTTTTAATTTGCAGCTCCAATTACCTCTCAAAGTGAGATGGAAATCATCTGATAATCTCCAAAATCAAATTAATTTCAGTGGCATATACATTGTCAAAGTGAAGTCGTTATCTTGTAAATTAAATAGAGGGTTTTATGATTGGAGCGGCTTCTTCCCCCAAAAATATTTTGATTTATATCATTGTTGTAATGCTCAACACTTTAGCTATTCTCTCCACCAATGGATGCTCCTCCGAACCTAAATCAATAAAAATTGAAGAGCGTGACGGCTTACTGTTTCTTTTGGGTAAAGATGAAATTTTCACAGGAAAAGTGGTTGACACAGTATCCAAAAAAATTCTCGAGTACGAAGTTGTTGATGGTAAAAAGAATGGTCTATTCAAAATTAGCTCGACTGATGGTTCTGTGGTGATGGTAGGAAAAATAAAAGATAATGTGAACGAGGGACAGTGGTGCTATTATTATCCGAATGGACAGATAGAATCGGTTGGGAATTTTGCAAATAATCTCTCTGAAGGAAAATGGACATGGTATTTCGAGAGCGGAAAAATTAGAGAGGTTGGTAATTTCAAAGCTGGAAAGAAAGATGGGAATTGGACAATTTATGATGAGAAAGGTAACATTAAACGAAAATTATTCTTTAGAGAGGACCAAATTATTTTTAATCAAGAGTTTGACAAGGAACTATTTAGTTAAATCCCATTAAGAATTATTATTGAGAAAAAATATGGGAATAATTTATCAAGCGATTTTTATAATTATTTAGAACCTCTCCGTAAAATATTCCAAATTTAATTTCAATCCTTAATTACGAAAAAGAAAATCTCATAAAAAAACCTCCAGGCATTTACCCGGAGGTTTCACTTATCATCATTAACAGAAAGGAGGCAAGAAAAATTTTAATTATGGAAATAAAGGATTACCCTGATCATCTAAATTATCACTGCTTGTTTTTGTTGCATAGATCGTGTATGTATCTTCTGAAAGATTGCTTGAGTAGAGAACAAGAATTTTTGTACCTGCTTTAAATCCAAATTCACCCGTCAAATCACCAACAGCTGTACTTTTTGAAATACCGGCCGGTATTGAATAGGTTGTGGCAAAATCATAGGACCCCTTCGGCAATTTTGAAAGAACCACAGTCTGCCCCGCTGGAACAGTTGTTAACTGACCTCTAAAGTTAAGATAAATTGCTCCGGCAGCTAAATTTTTAAGTGTTAAAGTGTTTTCACCTTCAGATGAACATCCCACAAATGTAAGAATTGCAATAAACAAAATGACAAAAATTTTTTTCATATTTATACTCTTTACTTAGTTATCTTTGCTTAAATTAAACAAGTAATGTGCCATGCGATACTATCCTGCTTATAGATTTTTTGTTGTTTTTTTGCAAAAATTAAGTAAAAAATGGCTGGTTAAGTAAAATTTACGATACCAAACAAGGAATTATTGAAAGTGATTTAATTTCTACAATTCGTCGTCAGCTTCCGGCAATTTATTTATTTCTGCCTGTGCTTTTTCTTTGCAAATTTTTTAACAGCGAGATGACATGCTTTCAGCAGAATTTTCTGAGTATGATGATTTTTTCTCTGCATTGTACTGGATTTGGTGAAGAATTTGAATCACCATTTTGTATACGCTGACTTATTAATGGAAATCTTAGCAACGGTCAATTCATCACAAGTATTTTTTCTCGTGTCATTCTTTTTAACAAAAATAAGTTTATCTTTTGCACTAAAAATTAACAAAATGTAGTTGGTAAAATGGAAAATCTTGAAAATCTTCTCGGGCAGATAAGTGACTGGGTTTGGGGAATTCCCCTTCTGGTCCTTCTTTTCGGCACTCATATTTTTCTCACCATTCGATTGAAGTTCATTCAAAGATTTATTGGTACAGCGATAAAAATTTCCTTAGGGAGAAAAAAAGAAGGCAATGGCGATATTAGCCAGTTCGGTGCAATGACAACTGCATTAGCTGCAACCATTGGCACTGGAAATATTGTCGGAGTTGCTACAGCTATTGCAGGCGGTGGTCCTGGTGCAGTTTTGTGGATGTGGCTGACAGGCGTCTTCGGAATTGCTACTAAATATTCTGAAGCACTGCTTTCCGTAAAATATCGTGTTACCACAAAAGATGGTTCAATGGCTGGCGGACCGATGTATGTTTTAGAAAAAGGTATGAATAATAAATTCCTCGCGGTCATTTTTGCAGGATTCACTGCAGTTACCGCATTTGGAATTGGAAATATGGTTCAAGCGAATTCGATCTCTCACCTGGTTAATGAAACATTTCAAATTTCACCCTGGATTACAGGAATTGTTCTAACTGTCTTAACAGCAATTGTAATCATTGGCGGAATTAAATCAATTGCAAAAGTTTGTGAACGGCTTGTACCGTTCATGGCAATATTTTATGTGCTTGGCTGCTTAACACTTTTATTCATGAATCTTCCGGGAATTCCTGGATCACTAAAATTAATTTTCGAAAGTGCATTTACAGGTCATGCTGTGCTTGGCGGTTTTGTTGGTGCGGGTGTTAAAGAAGCAGTTCGATTTGGAATTGCACGAGGATTATTTTCAAATGAATCAGGACTTGGAAGCGCACCGATTGTTGCAGCAGCTGCTCAAACTAAAAATCCAGTTCGACAAGCATTAGTATCTTCTACCGGAACTTTCTGGGATACCGTCGTAGTTTGTGCATTTACGGGAGTCGTGATTGTTAATTCGAATGAATGGGTGAATGGATTGAATGGTGCATCCCTTACTAAAGCGGCTTTTTCCGATTTGCCAATTGTTGGTCCGATAGTATTAACAATCGGACTTTTGACATTTGTTTTTTCCACAATATTGGGCTGGTCCTACTACGGAGAAAAAGCAGCAGAGTATTTGTTTGGAAATAAAGTAACCAAACCTTACAGGTGGCTTTGGGTTGTATTCGTAATGATAGGTTCAGTAATGTCACTTAAAGCTGTTTGGTCTTTTGCAGATATAACCAATGCACTAATGGCAATACCAAATTTGATTTCTTTGATTGTATTGAATAAAATCATTGTTAAAGAAACTGATGAATATTTGTGGCAAGGAAATCTAGATAAGTAAATTTATAACACGCTGAGATAGACAGACCAAATTAGTACTATGAAAAATACCTCAAACCATTTATGATTTAAGGCACTTTGTGAGCTCAGAAGGACTCTCCCATAGGGATTCCTTCGGAAGAACCTCCGGCCAATTTCGATTTATTATTATAGCAATTCCTTAAAACAAAAAATGCGAAAACATTTAGCTTTCGCATCTTTATTGTGGGCTC
>CAZTJF010000011.1:0-123060 GCA_964613805.1 uncultured Ignavibacteriaceae bacterium
AAATAAAAATCGGGCAACCGATTACCCAAGCCGCATACTTACCGCTGCTTCCTTCCGGACCTGACGGGGTTGGGTACTAACTTGTCAACCGGCACCCGAAATTACATTTCAAAGTTAAAGGTTTTTTTGTGTAGTTCAAAAATTAGAACGGACTGCGGCTAAACCACAGCTTATAATTAGAATGCTGAATTAAATTCTAAAGTGTGTTCCTAAGCAGGAAGCAGATCAGACAATTCTTTCTCAAGTTCATTGTAAATAGCGTCCGACTCAGCTCCTAATGTATCGAATGTTTTACTTGCAAAGCTGCGCATCGTTGCCGTTAGAGTAATGTCGAGGATTTCTACGTCTTCAAGACCCACCGTATGCAGTCTGTCAATATCTATTTGAGTCATTTCGTTAGCACTCCAGATAATCTTCTGAGCAAACTCCATCATCACAACATCTACGCTTTCCAATCCCGCGTCATGGAAATTCGTGAGTATAGCACGCAACTGATCCACGCTGAATCCATTCTTAATTAAAATTGCGCCGTGAGCGAGGAGACAGTAACGGCAATTCAATGCCATGGCAGCCGCCAGAGTGACTAACTCGTAGCGTCTTAATCGAAGGTTTTTACGAATACTACCCTGAAAGTTACGCCACATTTCCAACACTTCGGGCCGCAGACTGAAGACCTTAGCATGATTGGGCACATATCCCAAACTCTTTTGATCGCCTTTGTACATCTCGTTGAGCTTGCCTTCAGCTTCTGTTTCCGATATAGTTTGAATGAACATGAGCTTCTCTGGAGAATTGGTGTTGATAGTATTTTCTATTATTTATCTGAGTGTATAACGCCGTTGCTGCTAAGCCGCAGCCCAGAACAACAATGCCAAACTTGTTAAATAAATTTTATAATTAGAAAAATTTTTCTTAGCACGACTACTTTGAATAAGGTTCTTGAACGAAGCCAACAAACTTGTAAATTATAAAAATGCTGTGGAGTTAAAGCTGTCGGCTTGAGCAGCTTGTTATATGCAATGTTACATATTAATTACAATACTTTTTTATATAATCATATGCTTCAAATAATTCTAATTCACCAGCTTTGCTAAAATCTAAACAAGCACCATTTTTATCACCTAAATTATATTTTACAATTCCTCTGCCTAAATAATAAGCAGGCATATCAGATGAAAGCGAGATAGCTTTATTATAATCTTCAAGCGCTCCTCGATAGTCTTTTAAATCTATTTTACACGAACCTCGTCCAGAATAAGAGGCAGCATCATCAGGATACAAACGTATGGATTCATTAAAATCAATTAATGCTCCTCGAATGTCACCCAAAAAAATTTTTGCTTGTGCTCTGTACTGGAAGTGAAACCAATAATCAGGATTGATTTCAATAGCTTTGTTTAAATCTTTAATAGCTTCTGAATATTCACCAATATACATCTTCTCGTTTCCCCGACTTGAATATCCAGTGGATTCATTTGGTGATAATTCTATTACTTTTGAATAATCTTCTATAGCCCCTCGATAATCTTTTAATAAAGATTTACAATTACCTCTGTTTTGATATGCAAAAGTATAGTCAATATTCTTTCGAATAGCTTTCGTATAATAATATATAGCTTCACGAAAATTACCTTTTTTTTCTTCATCAAATCCCTTTTTAAAATAGTAATCAGCATTCTGTGCAGATAAAGGCATCAATAATAAAATAAGTAAGATAAAAGATATTAGCTTTTTCATTTTATCAAAATCCCATTTTGGGTTTATCATCAGATAATGTTAAAGTATATCCATTTGGAGTAGGAATTTTATTTGCATCAAACGGTTGTTCTTTTTGTTGATTGTCTGTTACCAATGATATTTCTAAACTATCACCTATTAATTGTTTTGAAGATTTATTTTTTATTTCACGTAAAGCAAATTCAAAAAGGATTTTCTCTATTTCATTACTACTGTATCCCCAAATAGCTGATAGCGTTTTAGAAATAGTAATATTAATTGAGTTATTATAACTTTTGTTTTTCTCCGCCCCCAAAGAAGTCATATTAATAATAAACGGGAATGAGATTGATAAGCTATTTGCTTTATCTGTTTTTATTGGTGTATTAAAAATTATTTGAATCATTTTATACTCCACTTCTTATTGCATATAACTATTAATTAAGCGGATTGAAACCTGTTAGTATTTGGAATGTTAGCCCGAAATATTTTCCGTCTAACATTCTGTCTATAACTTGGTTTAATCGCTATAACATATTTAATTAAAATTACTTAATAAAATTTCAAACTTTTATTCGAGATTTCAAAACAAGAAAATTAATTCTTGCTAACAAACTAATATCCTTAGTCATCTAATGGACTTTTAACTCCAGCACCCAAATTAGCAACGTGTGTATATATCATAGTGGTTTTTATCCCGTGAGATAATTTTTAATTCTGTTTTTTATATATCTTTTTCCCCAGGCAGTCTTTAGATATTTTTCCCTCGCTGTCGCATCTTGTTGATTGAGACATCCCTCCCAATAAACCAATTCTAATGGAATTCTATTTTTAGTTGAGGCGACTTTTCCATTATTATGTTCATTTATTCTTTTCATAATATTCCTGGTATAACCAACATAATAATTCATGTCTTTTAACGATCTGAGAACATATGTATAAAAATATTTCATGCCGCGTATCTCACGGGATGAACTTCTATATGCCCCAGCAATTCTTGAATAGTCCTAATATCATAACCAGACTCTAGAAGATGCGTAGCAAATGAGTGTCTGAAGGTATGAGAAGTTGCTGGTTTTAATATTTTTGCTTTCTTACAAGCCAATTTAATTGCTTTTTGTATCGTGCTTTCATGTATGTGATACCTATATATCAAATTACTATTCTCATCTTTTATAAACTTATCAGCCGGAAATACGAATTGCCAATAGTAATCTTCATCTGCATTTGGATACTTAATGGCTAACGCGTTAGGAAGTTTTGTTTTTCCTCTCCCTTTCTTTAGATCAGCTTTATGCTGCAAAAAGACTTTATTCAAATGCTGTTTTAATTCCGGAATAATTGACTTCGATAGTGTGGTTATTCTGTCTTTACTCCCTTTTGCTTCACGAACAATTATTTGATTCAGGTCGAAGTTAACATCTTTTATGCGCAAATTTAACGCCTCTCCCAATCTTAAGCCCGAACCGTATAATAAAGAACAAACAAGCTTTACCACTCCTTCAAGATGCCTGAATACCTCTCTGACTTCACTTCTTGTGAAAACTACCGGAATTCTTTTACTTCTTTTAGCTGTAACTAAATCTTCCAACCAGCCAAAATTTTTTCCTAACAAATTTTTGTATAAAAAAAGAATTGAACACAGTGCTTGATTCTGCGTTGAAGCTGAAACATGTTTATCAACGGCAAGATGATTCAAGAACTGTTTTACTTCTTCCGCACCCATATCTTTCGGGTGTCGTTTGTTATGAAAAAGGATATACCTCTTTATCCAACTGACGTAGCTTTCTTCTGTCCTCTTTGAGTAGTGGGCTGCTCTCATTTCAGTTCGAACTTGGTCGAGCAGTTTGGGTTTGGTGTGTAAAGATGTTTCTTTCAGAAAAACCCCAATAAATTTTAATTAAAACTAAACAAGGAAAATCTTAGAGTCAATAATTCTAAAAAAATTATTTTATTTTTCTATGCCATTCAACCATTCATTCACATTCATCCATTCTCCGATTGACGTCCTTCAAACAATCATTCATCTGCCAAATTTATCAGACTTTTGCTGAGGCATATGTGTTCATTCAAGGTTGTTGGTCAACGCAGCTTCGACTTCTTTTCAAATCATACCGTATTTTGCTAATTTTCTTTAGTCAACTTTAAGATTTTACCTGTTACCTTAATGGCATCTGTCCAAATAATTTTACTTATACTCGTTTTTCTTTCATTAGCATTCTTAATGTTTTTAAGAAAAATTCCCGCTCTGCTTGCTCTCCCATTGATGGCATTTTTAATTCCCATAATTTCAGGAGTTTCCGTAAGCGATACCGTTCAATTAGTGCTCGGTTTGGGCGCAACACGGCTTCATGAAGCGTACACTATTGCAATTTTCGGAAGTATGCTAAGCATTCTCCTCCAAAAAACAGGTGTTGCGGAGAGTTTCATAAAAATAGGTGCTGAGCTTTCCGGCGATAAGCCTTGGACAATCGCATTCATCATGCTGATTTTAATTGCTCTGCTTTTTACTACTCTCGGCGGTTTAGGTGCAATAATTATGGTTGCAACGGTTGTGCTTCCAATAATGTCCTCTGCCGGAATTGGTCCGCTTACAGTCGTCGGTATATTCCTAATTGGCTTAAGCATGGGCGGAACATTAAACGTCGGCAACTGGGCGGTTTACATTACCGTACTTGGATTAACAGTTGAGCAAGTTCGTTCCTTTGCGTTAATAATGTTTCTCATAACCTTCATTGTCGCATTGGTTTACTTAACAATTCAGCTCTATCGCGATGGACATGATATCAACTTCAAAAAAATATTTATCCGCAGTTTATTTGTTGCTGTGGTTGTTTCAATTATCAGTTTTGTCTATCAAAATCTTGGTGAGCAGATAAAAATTCAAATTGGTGAGACGCTTTCAGCAATCGGATTAACTCTTAAATGGTTTGCGGGAATTCTTATTGCAATCTTATTTCTGCATTCACTTTTCAGGTTATTCAAAAAAAATAGAAGTGAATCAATACATTGGATTTCTTACTTCACTCCAATAATTCCGTTATTCTTAATCTTAGTTTTTAACATCAATTTCATTGCAGCTTTCATTGTTGGTTTGATCTACGGATTTCTTTCAACCTATAGAAAACACAGTTTGAATATTCTTATTCGTTCGATGCTGGAAGGCGGAGCAGTCGTTATGCCTGCAGTCGCGCTAATGCTTGGAATTGGAATGCTGTTAAATGCGGTAATGGGTCCAAGCGCACCATACAATGCGGCTTATGTGAATGGCTGGCCAGTGTTGAATTTGCTCCAGCCTGTGATGAAAGAAATAGTTCCGTCAAATCCTTTTATTTATGTTATTCTATTTACGATTGCTGCACCATTGGCGTTATACCGCGGACCATTAAATGTTTGGGGAATGGGATTCGGGCTTGCGGCAATCTTTCTTGCAAGCGGAATGATGCCCGGTGCAATTATGGGTTTGTTGTTGTCAGTTGGACAAATTCAGGGTATAAGTGACCCAACCAATACTCAAAATGTTTGGCTTGCAAATGAAATGCGGGTTGATGTTCAGAAAGTTTTGTGGAATACTATTCCTTACACGTGGTTTATTGCCCTGCTCGGTTTAATTCTTTCAGCGTTGATGTTTTATTAGATGACAATGAGAAAAATAAAAATCGGGATAGATGTTGGTGGAACTTTCACTCATGCAGTTGCAGTTGATATTTCCGATTACAGCATAATTGGAAAAGCGTGCGTTCCTACAACTCACAACGCTAAAGAAGGTGTGGCAAAGGGAGTTGTTGATTCGATGTTCAATCTCCTCAAAGAAGCAAACATTCATCCCAAGGAAATCATTTTGTTGGCTCACTCTACAACTCAAGCAACTAATGCCCTGCTTGAAGGTGATGTTGCAACTGTTGGAGTGATCGGAATGGGAAAAGGATTTGAAGGCGCTGCTGCAAAGAGAGAGAGTAATCCAAAGAACATTGAACTTTCACCGGGCAAATTTCTTCAAACAAAATTTAGATATATTGATCTCGGAAAAGAAAATTGGCAGAGCACTATTCCAACACTAATCAAATCTCTTGTTGACGAGGGCGCAGAAGTAATTGTTGCTTCGGAAGCTTTTGGTGTTGATAATCCTTCAAACGAAGAACTCGTTGCTGCAAAAGCTGAAGAAGCCGGACTTCTTGCAACAGCCGCAAGCAAAATATCTAAACTTTACGGATTAAGAGTTAGAACTCGCACTGCCGTCATTAACGCAAGCATGATGCCTAAGATGCTTGAAACAGCAAATATGACAGAGAAAGCCGTTCGTGAAAGCGGTATAAAAGCCCCGCTTATGGTAATGCGTTCCGATGGCGGAATAATGGATATAAACGAAATGCGTAAGCGTCCAATTCTCACTATGCTTTCGGGTCCAGCAGCCGGTGTTGCCGCCGCATTGATGTATGTTAAGATTACAGACGGAATATTTCTGGAAGTTGGCGGAACGTCTACGGATATTTCTATAATTAAAAATGGTAAGCCGCAAGTAAAGAGCGCTCAAATCGGAAAAAACAGATTATACTTGCGAACACTTGATGTTAGAACTTTAGGAATTGCAGGCGGTTCAATTCCAAGAATTGATGACCACAAAATTATTGATGTTGGACCTCGCAGTGCACACATTGCAAACTTGAATTATGTTGCTTATAGTGAGCTAAACGATTTCTCAAGTATAGAGTTTGAAAAAGTTCAGCCGCTCAAAGGCGATCCGACTGATTACCTGTCAATAAAAAATAATTTGGAAACGGTAAGAAAGTTCACGTTAACTCCAACTTGTGCTTCATACTTTCTGGATTTGGTGACAGAAGTTGGACATGGTTCTGCAAACTTAACAGCAATTAAAAGCTGTTTTGAGTCTCTCGGAAAAATCTTCAAGCAGGAACCAAAACGAATAGCCGAGGAAATTCTAAAAATATCTGCTGAAAAAATTAAACCGGTAATTAAGCAGTTAGCACGAGAATATAAATTGGATGAGAGCTTGATTCAGTTTGCAGGAGGCGGAGGCGGTGCATCTGCACTGGTTCCCTTTACAGCTAAGTATATGAATATTAACCATAAAATAGCAGAGAATTGTGAAGTGGTTTCTGCAATTGGTGCAGCTTTGGGAATTATTCGTGACTCAGTTGAGAGAAATATTATAAATCCAACTGAGAGTGACATTGCAGCTATAAGGCAGGAAGCAATTAATTCCGTATCGTCAATGGGAGCAGTTCCAGATTCAATCGAAGTTACAATCGAAATTGATAATCAAAATAAAAGAGTTATTGCTACAGCAATGGGTTCGAGTGAAATGCGTACACGTGAGCTTGGTATTAAAGAACTTTCTGATGATGACTTGCTGAATATTTGTGCCGCTTCACTAAAAACTAACAAAGAAAAATTAAAAATTGCTGGTAGAGCATCTCGCTTAACAGCAGTAACTTGTGAAGAAAAGAAAACAAAGTTATTTGGTTTGATAAAAGACAGCACAACAAAAGTACGCGTTATTGATCTAGAAGGAACAAACCGGCTTCAACTCAATAATGGAATTGTTGAGCAATCAAATTCAGCAGAGACAAAAACAAAAATCTCTCAAATTATTTCCAAGCTTACTTCGTATGGTGATGCGGGTGCTTTGCTGCCGGATATATTTCTGCTTGTGGGAAATAAAATAATTGATATGTCGGGACTGATACAGGAATCACAAATACTTTCGCTCGCTGATTTAGAGTTGAAGAAAATTCCAGCGAATGAAAACATTGTTCTGATAGCTCAGGAGAAAAAGTGATGAAAGAAATTTTTAATTTAATTAAACGTGGTTTAATCGTTTCCTGTCAAGCGGAAGAAGATTCAGCGTTCAATTCGCCTGAGGCAGTTACAATGTTTGCAAAAGCCGCTGTTCAAGGCGGCGCAGTTGGAATCAGAAGCGAAGGAATAGAAAAGACTAAAATGATTTTGAGAGAGGTTAATGTTCCTGTAATTGGTTTGCTTAAATCTAAATTTGAAGATGGGTTTGTGAAAATTACGGGAAGTTATCGCGATGTTGAGCAGCTAAAAAAAATTGGCTGCCATATAATTGCAGTTGACGGCACATTCAGAAAGCGTGAAGATTTACGAGGTCCTGAATTTATAAGCGAATTAAAAAGCAGATTTGATGCAGTTATAATGGCTGATGTTTCTACTTATGCAGAAGGAATTGCGTGTGTTGATTATGGAGCAGATTGTATTTCTTCAACTCTTTCTGGCTACACTCCGGATACTAAATTTTATCCGATGGATAAACCCGATTTTGATTTAGTTGAAAAGCTGGCAAGAGATGTTAAAATTCCAGTACTTGCGGAAGGAAGAATTAATCGCCCCGAATTTGCATCTGTTATGATTGCAAAAGGTGCATGGAGTGTTGTAGTTGGAACTGCGATTACTCGTCCTAAAATTATTACTAGCTGGTATGTTGAAGCAATAAAATCGGGTTTACAGTAAAGTAAATCTTGAATGATGATTGTAATGTTAAGCTGTATTCACTGTCAGATTGAGCCTGCCTGTCGGCAGACAGGCTTGTCGAAATCTGATACTTCTGTAAAAGACGTAACTCTTCGTCAGGCTCAGAGTGACATTCGAAGTGCTATCATCTTATAAGTATTAATTAAATTTTTTGAATGCAAAGTAAAATACATTTCGGTACAGACGGCTGGCGAGGTTTGATTGATTCAGAAGTGAATAATCAAACCATTGGCACTGTTGCACAAGCTTTTTCCGAATTCTTATGGAGTAACAATAAAAATACATCGCTGAATGTCGCTGTTGGTTTTGATGGCAGAAAAAGTTCGCAAAAATTTGCAAGAGTTTTTGCAAGAGTTTTATCCGGCAATGGAATAAATGCATATCTTTCAGAAAAAATAACTACTACACCAATTGTTTCTTATTACGTCCTCAAGCATAGTCTTAATGCCGGTGTTATGATTACTGCAAGTCATAATCCTTCAAACTATAACGGAGTAAAATTTAAAGCACATTACGGCGGACCATTTTTTACTGAACAAACAAAACAGGTGGAAGAGTTTATTAGTCATAGTCTTGTCCAAGCTGATGATGATAAAATTTATCAAGTTGATTTTCTCGCAGATTATATCCAGCACATTGAAATGTTAATTGATTTTGATGCAATTAAGAATGCTAAATTAAATATTGTGATTGATTCGATGAGCGGAGCGGGACAGCAGATAATTGAAAACATACTTCTTAAATACGATATACCTTCTAAAACCATTTTTAAGATTGCAGAAAAAGATTTTTCCGGACGGCTCGCTGAACCGATTGAAAAAAACCTGGCTCCTTTGCGTGATGAACTTCTAAAAGGAAATAATTATTCGATTGGTATTGCAACTGACGGTGATGCTGACAGGTTAGGAGTAATGCTCGAAAATGGCAAATGGCTAAGCGCCCAAAAAACAATTCTCCTGCTTTGTGATTATCTGGTAAATGGCAAAAAACTAAGCGGAAATATTGTGAAAACATCATCGGTAACAGATAAGCTGCGGACTGCATTTGAAAATGAAACTAGTAGAGTTCTTGATGTTCAAGTTGGTTTTAAATACATCTGTGAAAAAATGATTTCAGAAGATGTTGCATTTGGCTGTGAAGAAAGCGGCGGTTATGCCATTAAAGGTCACATCCCTGAAAGAGATGGACTGTTGTCAGGTTTACTATTTATTGAGATGCTTGCTAAATCCGGTTATAAAAAACTGAGTGATTTGCTCATAGAAAAAGAAAAACAATTCGGTAATATTTTTTATGATCGAATTGATCTTCCCTTTACCAAATCTAATAGGAATGAAATTCTTTCCAATCTTTTTGCTAATCCAATATCTGTAGTCTCCAATTTTAAAGTGCATAATATCAGGGAGTATTATAGCAGCAGAAATATTGTGAATGGACTGAAGTTTTATCTCGAGGGAAACAACCGCTGGCTTCTGCTTCGTTCCTCTGAAACTGAACCAATGATTCGCATTTATGCAGAAGGTAATTCTTTGAATGAAGTTTCAGCATTGCTTGAATCAGGCAAAGAATTAACCCAAAAAAATTAAATATAGTTTTATTCATCGAATGAAAAAGTTTGTAACCAAAAAAGAAGCGGCAGAATTTCTAAATGATTTAGGTGAGGAGTTCTCCATAATCCAAAATCCTTCCTACATTCACCCCAATTATGAAGTTGTTCCTTTGGCTCCGAAACTGAACAAACCAACGAAGAAAATAGTCGCTGTTGTTATGGATATGGACGGAACAACAACCACAACTGAAGAAATTTGCATTCATTCGCTCGAATATATGGTCAGAAAAATTACAGGCAGAATGAATAAAAGTGATTGGACAGGATTAGATCATCGAAAAGATTATCCACATATTATCGGAAACAGCACAACAAAGCATGTCGAGTATTTAATTCGCACTTATAAAAATGAAATCAAAATAACTGAGCTTATAAAATCCCTCATTTTTGCCGCATTGTGGACTCTCCTAATCGGTAAAGATGAAAGCCGAAAAGAAGAAGTTAGAAATAATTTGCAAGGGCTTGGCTGTTCAGTATTGCTAAAGGATGATAAATATGTACACCTTAAAAAATCAAAGATCAAATCGTTTGAGTTTCTTCAAATCTCAAACTACTTTATTAAAAAATATGCCAGCAAATTGGATCTTGGTTCCACTAATAAAATGATAAGAGCGGGAATTGATATTTACTATCAGCGTTATCACGAAATACTTCTTGAGATAACAAAAGGTAAATCAAGCAAACTTTCTCAAGAACTGCTCGGAAATAAAAATAAACACCTCATCGAGCCGCTGCCGGGTGTTGGAATATTCCTTGCACTCACAAAAGGATTGCTCGGAAATGAAGCCGGCAAACTTAGCAGCTTGATAATTCATCACTATCGCTTGAAGAATCTTAAAGCAAAAGATAAATTCAAAAAACTTGAAGTTGAAAGAATATTGCAAAAACTAAGCCGATATTTTACTGCTAATCCTATAAAGGTTGGTGTAGTAACTTCATCAATCTATTACGAAGCAAATATTGTAATGTCAGAGGTGTTTAGAATATTGAAAGATGAAGTCAAGACGTGGGACATATCATCCTATAGAAAACAACAGATATTGGAAAAGTTTAAAAGCTACCAAGTTTATTACGATGGAATAGTTACTGCCAGCGATTCAAATGAAGTAAGATTAAAACCTCATCGTGATTTGTACAGCATTGCACTGCACAAACTCGCAGTTTACAAGAATGATTTCGATAAAGTCATCGGCTTTGAAGACAGTGAGAGCGGTACTATCGCTATCAGAGCAGCGGGAATTGGTCGTGCTGTGGCTGTTCCCTTCTCAAAAACTGAAGGACATAATCTTGCTGCAGCAAGCTATATTGCAAAAGGCGGATTGCCTGAAATTATTTTGAGAAAAAATATTTATTTAAATCTGTGATAATTGGAAACTGAATGAGAAAAGATAAAATCTTTCATGTAATATCGAACACACATTGGGATCGAGAATGGCGATTTCCTTTCCAGCGAAATCGTATGATGCTCGTTCAAATGATTGATAAGGCAATTGAAATTTTGGAAAACAATCCTGAATACAAAGCATATCATCTGGACAGCCAATCAATTGTTGTTGAAGACTATCTTGAAATTCGTCCTGAGAATAAAGATCGTTTCGAAAATCTTGTTAAACATAAAAGATTACTAATTGGTCCGTGGTACGTATTACCTGATGAATTTCTTGTCGGAGGAGAAAATTTAATTCGTAACCTTTTAATCGGTCATAAGGTATGTTCAGCATATGGAGGTGTGAGTAAAATTGGATACAGTCCATTTTCGTGGGGACAAATTTCACAACTTCCGCAACTTTATAAAGAGTTTGGCATCAACCTTATAATGTTTTACCGCGGTGTTAATTCGCTTGATTCACCAAAAGCCGAATTTATCTGGGAGGGTGCAGATGGCACGAGAGCTTTATCATCACGCTTTTCAACTATGCCAAGGTACAATTTTTTCTTTTATATCTATCGTCCTGTAATCCACAATGAAAAGATTTCTGAAATTGAATACAAGTGGACAAGAGGCGGAACTCCATTTCACTTTGCTGATGGTGATTTTTTCAATGAAGATTATTTTCTAATTAATTCCAATGATGAATTCTTTGAAAAAAATCTAAAGGAATCAGTTGAGGCAATAATTAAAAACCAAGCTGATGATTTTACAACCCCGCATGTTATTTGGATGGAAGGTCACGATTCTAGCGGACCGAATGAAAAAACAATCAGAATAATTCAAGACATAAAAAAAATCTTCCCCGAATTAGAGGTGAGACACAGCACACTTGAAGAATATGCTAAACTTTTAGAAGAAAGTGCTGATAAAAATAATTTAGTATTAGTTAAAAGTGAAAGAAGAAGCAGTCAATATGATATAAGAAGCGGAAATCTTTATGGCTATACTACTTCTGCAAGAATGTATCTGAAACAGAAAAATTTTGAAACGGAAAAATGGCTTCAGTTTTATGCCGAACCTTTTTGCAATATTGCTTATATTCTGGGAAGTAATATTTCTCAAGAGTATCTAAAACTTGCCTGGAATTATCTCGTTCAAAATTCCTCACACGATTCCATTGGCGGATGCAGTCTTGATGAAATTCATGATGATATGATGAACAGGTACAAACAGTCAATTGAAATTTCCAAAGGTGTGTTTGATCAAGCTTGCAAATTCCTGGGGACTTGCATTGATACAACAAAATTTGCATCAAAGATTCCCGACAACAATCAAATCTATTTAACAGCAATTAATCCAACACAATTTTCACGCTCAGAAGTCATTGAAGCGAATATTGACATTCCTGAAGAACTTAATTTAGGAGATTTAAAAATAGTAACTGAGAATGGTTCGAACGTTGATTTGCAAATCAACAACGTCAAGTTAGCTGAGCCTGTTCTCGAGCAGTTAATAAACCGTCCTCTGTTTTTCAAAATGAAAAGATATAACTGTCACATAAATTTAAAAGATATTCCTTCAATTGGTTTGAAAACTTTTCAAATTATCCCCACAAAGAAGAATAAGAGGACTAAAAAAAGAAAACTTGTCCGCTTATCTAATGGCTTGCCGATTCTTGAAAATGATAACTTAAAAGTTCAGATAAATAAAAATGGCACTTTTAATGTGTACGACAAGATTAATGACATTAATATTGAAAGCTTGGGATATTTTTATGATGAGAGAGAAACTGGACATGCATGGGTAAATATATCAGCAGAGCCATTCATTACTACACTCACGCAGAAACCAGAAATTAATATTATTCAAAAGGGAAATCTGTTCTCTGCAGTAAGCATAAAATACAATTGGAGGATACCAGAAAACAGATTAACTTCAAGCAAAAAGCGAATCAACAATTTGAGTGTTGTTCTTCATATCGAAGTTACTGTTTCATTAACTAAAGATTCAAAGAGAGTTGATCTGAAAATCAAACTTTACAATAATGCTGAAAACCACCGATTGAGAATAATGTTCCCCACAAATTTAAATGCTGATTATTCTTTTGGTGAAGGACAGTTTGATGTCGCTAAGCGTCAAACAAAAAGATTTGATACTAAAAACTGGGTTGAGCAGCCAATGTACGATTATCCCCTTCACCATTTTGTAGATTTGAACGATGGGAAGAACGGATGTGCTGTTATTGTGTCCGGATTGAAAGAATATGAGGTTTTAGATGATACCTCAAAAACTATTGCTATAACTTTATTACGTGCTTTCACATATATCATTCAGCCAAGTTCAAAAGAAGATTATTCTCACAAGAAAGGATCGCAATGCCTTGGAACTCATGAGTACTCTATATCGTTTTATCCTCACAAAGGAAATTGGAATGGAGGAAAGGTTTATACACAAGCACTCAACTTTAATAATGATCTTCGTTTGTTTCAAACCGGAAAGCTAAAAGGTAACCTCTCCCCCGCTTCATCTTTCATCCAAATCGAACCTGATGATTTGGTGTTTAGCTGTTTTAAGAAGTCTGAGGATGAAGATAACAGGTACATTCTAAGAATTTATAATCCAACAGAAAGAGAAGTTGAAGGACAAATTAAGTTTTTGTTCACACTGATCAGTGTTGAGAGAGTTTCATTGGAAGAAAAATTAATTTCGAGTGATTTACAGAAGAACAAACACTCTTTTAAAGTGAAAGTAAGAACAAAAGAAATTCAGACTTTTAGATTGTTGTTTGACAAATAAACACATGAGATATCCAATCATGAAAAACAAATACGGTTATTTCTCTGACGACTACAGAGAATTCATCATTACAAACCCACGAACACCTCGTCCTTGGTTCAACTACATGTGGAATGAACACTATGCAGGACTAATTTCACACACAGGCGGCGGCTTCAGTTTTCTTGAAACTCCAAGAGATAATCGCTTAACACGTATGAGGTATAACTGTCTTCCTTGGGATAGACCCGGAAGGTATGTAATAGTTAAAGATACTAAGGCAGGTAAATACTGGTCACTAAGCTGGGCTCCAACTACAGATCGTGATTACAAAAAGTATGAATGTCATCATGGACAGGGTTACACCAAGATAATTACAGAATATGAAAACATTTTTGGTGAAATAACATATTTTGTTCCCACTGACACTAACTGTGAGATTTGGAAAGTAAAACTCACCAATCTTTCCAACGAAAAGCGAAAGCTCGAAGTTTATTCCTTTACCGAATTACTGATGGGAAATGCGCTCAACGATTTAATCAATCAACCCAACGATAAGCACTTCACCGATGTACATTTCGACAAAGAACATGATGCCTTAGTAGCGACTCGTCGTTACTGGGTATTAAACAGAAGAGTTTCAGTTGCTCAACCGAATATTGATTGGAAGTACAATATACTTTTTACCCAAAATTTACCAATCACGGGTTTTGATTGCAGCTTAGAAAATTTCATAGGGAGATGGAGATCAGAAACGAATCCTGAAAGTATTGAAACTGGTGAAATGAAAAACACTGAGATAACTTCCGGAGACCCAATCGCTGCTTTACAATCTAAGCTTGAGTTGGATGCTAAATCAGAAATTAATTTTTCAGTACTCATGGCTGTTGTACCTAAAAGTGTCAAATCTCCGTTTAAAAAGCTTAAGTGGAATGAATTAAGAGATAATAAAGTCATAGAAGAAAAATTTAATGCACTAAAGGCAAAGTGGGATAATCATCTTTCAGTTGTGAAAGTAAAAACACCAGATGAAAAATTCAATGCAATGCTTAACGTTTGGAATCAGTATCAAGCCGCAGTTACATTTGACATGGCTCGCAATTCAGGTTACTATCATGGTGGACTTCTTTTCGGAACTGGCATGCGCGATCAGTTTCAAGATATTCTAGGTGTTGTAATGGTTGATCCTAAACGTGTTAGAGAAAGATTGCTAAATGCATTAATATTTCAATTCAAGGATGGTTCGACTCTTCACAACTTTTTCAAACTTACAGATTGGGGCGAAAAAACAAATCACTCTGATACACCGCTTTGGATTCCATTTGGAATTATTGAATACTTAATTGAGACCGCCGACTTTACAATCTTAAATGAAAAAGTTAATTACTATGATAGCGGAATTGGAACTGTTTATCAGCATCTTGTAAAAGCGATTGAATTCTGTTTATCAACCAGAACTACACGAGGACTTCCTAAAATCATGAATGGCGACTGGAATGATACTCTCGATCATGTTGGGCCACAAGGAAAAGGTGAAACGGTTTGGGGTGCATTTTTCCTTGCTTATGTAATGAGAAAATCATTTGATCTTCTTGAACATCAGAAAGATTTCAATACATTATTGCGTTGGAGAAAAGAATATGAGAATATCGGAAAAGTTGTAAACAAAGTAGCGTGGGATGGTGAGTGGTACATTCGAGCTTTTAAAGATGACGGCAGCCCTCTCGGAACTAAAAGAGCAAAACAAGGAAAAATATTCATTAACTCTCAAACATGGAGCGTTATTTCAGGATTAGCCCCCAAAGATACAGCAGATAAGGTGCTGAAGTCCGTTCGAAAATATTTAGCTAAGCCAAATGGAATACAAATTTGTTGGCCCTCTTATACTGAAATTGAAGACAATGTTGGTTTGATTAGCCGCTGCGTTCCTGGCAAGAAGGAAAATGGAGCAATCTTTAATCATGCATCATCGTGGTTTGTACTTGCTTCCATTATGAACGGTGATGCAGATTTTGCTTATGAAATTTATAAACGAATGCTTCCTTTGAATTCCTCAGAAAGGATTGATCGTTACGAGGTTGAACCATATGTGTATGCAGAATATATTACAAGTCCAGATCATCCAACTGAAGGACAAGCAAGCCACTCGTGGCTGACTGGTACGGCAGTTTGGATGCTTAGAATCGGGCTTGATCACATACTCGGTTTCCAAACAACTTTCGACGGTGTGAGAATTTCACCTAACATTCCTTCTCATTGGAAAGAATTTTATGCAGAAAGAAAATTTAGAGGAAAGTTGATAAAGCTGCATGTGAATAATCCACATGGGAACAACAGCGGTGTGCGGGATATTTCCGTAAATGGCGGAAAGCTGACTTCAAACTTTATCAATCCTAAAAAATACAAGAGTCAAATTCTCGAAGTTGAAGTGATTATCTAAAAATGAGGGATTTCTTTTCTAAGTTAGGAATATCTAAAAATCAGAATATTATTGTTCATAGTTCTTTAAAGAAAATCAAATCTGCTTTTCCTAAAGCCACTCCTTCTAATGTAATTAAAACCATTCAGGATATAATTGGAGATAAAAGTTCTCTCATCATGCCAGCATTTACATACTGCTTTAAGTCAAGAGATGACTTTCATGAAATATTTGACCGCATTAATACACCGAGCAAAGTTGGAGCAATCGCCGAGGTTTTTAGAACATCTGAAAATGTGATTAGAACCTCATCGCCAACACATTCGTTTTCCCTATGGGGCAAAATTAGTTCGGAGATTATTTATGATAATTCACCGGATAGTCCGTTGGGTAAAGGCAGTGTTCTTGATTGGTTAGCAAACAATGACAACTCTTTTGTTTCAATGCTTGGGACTCGCTTTGTTTCATTATCTTTTTGCCATTACCTGGAAATCAAAGCAAAGGTGCCTTGGTATGACTGTTTTCCTTGGGGTTATTTGGGCAAAGAAAAAATTGGTGTGTCAATAACCGGAGAACAGTCGCTAATTGAAGTGCCGGGCTGCAGTAAAGCATTTATTAATTTTGAAACCTATTTGAATGAGAAGCAAATTATCACACCAATATTAAAACATGGATTGATGTGTTACTTTATTCCGATTAATTCACTTCTCGATAATGGTTTACTGTTCTTTAAGAGCTATCCCGAAAAATTATTATGCACAAAAGGAAGATGTCCTGCATGTGATTTCCGACGCAATGAATTTCTAAATTAAAATGTATGCGATTTTTAACACTTCATATTATAACTGGGATGAATAAACTTCAATTAGTATCTATTTTACTTTTTTTTGTCCAATTTATTGTACTGGCGCAAATACCAGAATTAATTGACAGTAACACAACTGCATCCGCAAGAAAAAAATTTAGGGAGAATATAATTTCGAATACGATTGAGAAAAACCTACAGCTGCCATTGAACAGGGAAAATGAGAAGCATTGGATGTCAGCATTTTGGGGAATGGAGTTTATTCTTTATAAAAATAAAGACATTGAATCTTCGATAAGAAAAGCTTTAAATGATTATCCAAATCGGACAGATGAATTCAATCGTACAGCTCTCGAAGTTGCTTATACTTTATATCCAAATGAGCTGATTAAAGAACATGAAAAAATCCTGAAACAAACATCCGTTCCAAAACATTTTGCAATAGCATTTAGTTATTTAAATCGATTAAAACCATCAAAGTATAATCAAAATCATTTTGAAGCATTCGTGCGGAATAATTTCCAAGACTGGCAGGATAATCCAATTTTATTCATGCTCTATTCGAAACTTTTTTACTCACATAATAATTTACCAAGACCTTCGCTGGTTGATCTGTTCTCACACAATTTCGGTGAAGGTAAAACTATTCTTTTCAGTTTACAAAGAAAAAACAGAGATTATCCAGGTTTACTTTTAATTAGAAAGCCAGATGGAAAGTTTTTGCGTATTGACAATGGATATATTTTTCATGTCAGTCAGCTTGCGCGTTCGATAAATAATTTACCGGGCTTTTTAACTAACGGAAATACACCACAAGGAATTTTTTCTATTCAAGGAATTGATACCTCCCAAAATGTTTTTATTGGAAGAACTCCAAATATTCAGTTGGTTCTTCCTTATGAAGTGGATGCAAAGAAATTTCTTCACACAAACGATAATTTCGAATGGGATAAGAACCTGTACAAAAGTTTATTACCGGTAAGCTGGCGTAATTATACTTCAATTTACGAAGCTTTCTATGCGGGTAAAGCTGGAAGAAACGAAATCATAGCTCATGGCACAACTATTGATTTAGATTTTTATGCTGGTCAGCCGTATTACCCTCACACACCAACTCTTGGTTGTTTGTGTACTGTTGAGATATGGAGTACAGAGGATGGAAAGAGAGTTTATAGTGACCAAGCGGTTTTGATTAACGAAATGAAAAAGCTAAACACAATCAATGGTTATTTAGTGGTAGTTGAGATTGATGACAAAAGTTCAGCAGTTACACTGAATGACATTCTTCCAGATGTTTTGCATGCAGAAAAATTTTTCGTAAAATTGAAGGAGTAAAAGTTATTAAAGACGAACTTTTGAAATTAGAATTAAATTTTAACCAGTCTGCAGTAATTCCTTACCGAGTATCTAAAAACGGTATGGAAATATTACTTATTACGTCTTTTAAGAAAAAAAACTGGATCATTCCTAAAGGGTTTATTGAGTACAACCTTACACCATTTGAATCTGCCAAGAAAGAAGCCTATGAAGAAGCCGGAGTATTGGGTTCAAATGAAACTTTGGAGATGGGAAATTTTAAGCTGAAAAAACCAACTGGATCATGCTGGATGAAAGTCTACAGCATGGAAGTTCAAGAGATGCTGGATGATTATCCTGAAATGAATCAGAGGAAAAGAAAATGGTTCACGCCGGAAGAAGCAATCGAAAAAATTTCCATTCCTGAAGTGGTTGAAATGATTAGGGAACTAAGCTCAAAGCTAAAGGTCTACTGATTCTGCATCCTTAAACAATTTGTAAATGATTTGTTTGCAAGCATCATAATCATATCCCCTCGACACCAGGAACGAATAAAGATTAACCTGGATTTTCTTCTCATCCATTTTACGGTTCATCAGCTTTTTAAGTTTATTCCTTGCCAATTCTAAGCCCGCTTCAATTTCTGTTTCACCGCCGAAATTTTCTTCGATTACATTTGAAATAACTTGGGAAGCTACTCCCCTTTTCATCAGCTCAGCTTTGATTTTATTTTTTCCCCAGCGTTTAGATTTTATTTTTTCATCGGTGAATAATCGTGAGAAGGTTATATCATCGACATATTTTTTTGCTTCTAGATCATTCAGGGTTTGTTCTATAAGAATCTTATCAAATTTCTTTTGCAGCAGCTTAGTTTTTATTTCATTTTTTGAATGATGTCTTCGTGCAATATAATTCAATGCACTTTGCTTGACCAAATATTTTTGATCTTCATTGATTAAAGCGGAAAGAAATTCATCTGAAATTACTTGATTTATCTTTAGATGATTTTTTAGAAATATTTCAAATGCAAGTGTAATTATCTGTCCATCATCAAAAACAATTTCTACTCGCTTCCTTCCGCTGCTTCCTGCTTTAACAATTTTCATTCAAAGTTACTTTGGGGATTTTTTTTCTTTCGCTGGCGGTTTCTCTTCGACTTTTTCTTTTTCCTCTTTGATCATTCCTAATTTGGTTTTAACTTCTTTGGAAAGTTTCTCGTACATAGCAGGCAATTCAATAAGTTTTTGTTTGAACTGATCCCTGCCTTGAAACCTATCTTCATCGTAAGTAAACCACGCACCGCTTTTCTTAACCATACCTAAGTTTGTAGCAAGATCAACCAAATCACCTGTTTTACTAATTCCTTCATTGTAAAGAATATCAAACTCAACTTCCTTAAAGGGTGGAGCAACTTTGCTTTTCACAATTTTAACTTTAGTGCGGTTTCCAATAACATCATTACCTTCTTTAATTGCAGCAATCCTTCTTATATCCAATCTTAATGATGCATAAAACTTGAGTGCATTTCCGCCTGTCGTTGTCTCAGGATTTCCAAACATCACACCAATTTTACTTCTTAATTGATTAATGAAAACCACTGCTGTCTTCGATTTTGAAATGGCACCTGTAAGTTTCCTTAAAGCTTGCGACATCAATCTTGCCTGTACAGCCATTGTTGCATCTCCCATTTCACCTTCAATTTCTGATCGTGGTACTAAAGCTGCAACAGAATCAATTACAATTATATCAAGAGCATTGCTTCGAACTAAGGTATCTGTGATTTCTAATGCCTGCTCTCCAAAGTCGGGTTGAGAAAGTAAAAGATTAGCAGTATCAACACCAAGCCGCTTAGCATAGTTAACATCCATAGCATGTTCAGCATCTATGAACGCTGCAAGTCCGCCCATTTTCTGTGCTTCCGCAATAATGTGAAGGCATAATGTGGTTTTGCCGCTTGATTCAGGACCATAAATTTCTGTGACTCTGCCGCGAGGAATTCCTCCAATTCCTAATGCATAGTCGAGTGATAGGGCGCCTGTTGGAATTGATTCAACCTGTGCAACAACTCCATTACCCAATTTCATTATTGAACCCTTGCCATAAGTTTTTTCGATGCTTGAAATTGCATCTTCAATAATTTTAAGTTTTTGTTCTCGATCAGTGCTCATTGTTTCTCCTTATCATTTTAAATAATATTTTTTGATTTCTTTATAAGTCGAACCCAGTGAAGAAAGCTTACTTTGCATTAAAACAATTTCGTTTGCAGTAAAACTAATTTTAGGAAGCTCAGCATTCAAAAATTTTTCAACAAAATCTTTTGATACTTTTTCCTTTATCCTCATCAAAGTAATATGCGCTTTGAATTTTCTTTTTTCAACAGGAACAGAAAACTTTGATAAACATTGATTTAATTCTTCAACAATAGAATAAATTGTGTCATCCAGGTTCAATCCAAGCCAAAGAATTCGTGGTTCATCTTTTTGCTTAAAGAAAAATCCGAACTTTCCAACGCTGCAATTTATTTTATTGATATGATTTAAAAAACTGAGTTCAGTTATAATAGACTCAAGCATATCTTCTTTAACTTCGCCAATGAATTTTAAAGTTAGATGAATTTTAAAATTATCTTCCCACCTAAATTTACTTTCATCTGGAAAAATACTTTGTCTTAAATGGATTATCTGATTTCTAATTTCTTCGGGAATGATTAACGCAACAAAAAGTCTAATCATCAAATGAAATTCCCAAAAGATGCCTTCGAACTATTTCAAGAGCCGCTTGGGCAGTCCGCTGTTTGTTTAGAATTCTGTCATCTCCAAAAGTAAATTTTTTAACCGTACAATCTTCAGAATCACAGAGACCAATGTAAACCAAGCCGATTGGCTTACCTTCAGTAGCACCAGTGGGACCCATTATTCCGGTAATGGATAAACCTATATCAGTTCCACTTATTGATTTTATTCCTTCTGCCATTTGCTTCGCCACTTCTGTGCTGACTGAGCCGTATTTAGTAATTGTATCCTCTTCAACATTTAAGATTTCCACTTTTGAAGCATTACTGTAGGCAACCAATCCTCTTTCAAAGTAATTGCTGCTTCCGCTGATGTTTGTGAGCAGATTAGAAAGGTATCCGCCTGTGCATGATTCGGCAATGGAAATTTTTAATCCTCTTTCATGTAAAATTCTACCGACCACTTCCTCAAGCTTTTCGCCGTTCCTGCCGAAGATATACCTTCCCGCTTTGCTTCTCATTTTCTGTTCAATCTCACTTAATTTATTCGACGCTTCATCTTCTGTTTTTTCAGTAACAGTTATTCTCATCCGAACACCTATTTGGCTGGGAAGAAATGCCAATTTAGCGCCATCAAGTAATTCGGAAATATCACCAAGCTTTTCAAATAAAAATGATTCTGGAATTCCGGTAGATTCTAATGTTACCCGTTTCTGAACATATTCTAAGTCCGTGAATCTCTCGCTTAAATTGGGTATAACAAATGAGTTCATCATAGGGTGCATTTCATATGGAACACCGGGCATAGCAATGAATATTTTGTTGTCCTTTTCTATCCAAATACCTGGAGCAGTGCCATTTTCATTCCGAATAACTTTGGCAATTTTCGGAACTAAAGCTTGATCTTCATTTATTTTTCTCACGTCTCTTCCTCGTTTTTGGAAAAGCTTCTTGATGTCCTCAAGCACTTCATTATTTTGTACCAGTTCTGTTTTGAAGAATTTCACAATACAATTTCTTGTGATATCATCGTGAGTGGGACCTAAACCCCCCGTAACAATTAAAAGATCATTCTTAGTCCAGCATGTTTTGAATTCTCTCATTATATCATCGAAATCATCTCCAACAACGGAAGTTTTGTTTACAGCTATCCGAATATTTGCAAGCTTGTCGCCAATGTATGCAGCATTAGTGTTCAAGGTTTGACCAATTAAAATTTCATCACCTATGGTGATTATGTGAGCGTTCATGATTTTGCTTTAGTTAAATTAAATACTCACTAAAAATTACTAAAATTAGATGAACAATAATTAAAGAATAAATGGCTGAAATAATATCATCCATCATAATACCTAATCCGCCATTCAATGATTCTGATTTCCTTGCTGGAAACGGTTTGATTATATCCATGGTTCTCCAAACAACAAAAGCAATTAATGCAATAAAAATATCTTTTGGAAGAAATAATAAACTAATCCACATTCCAGCAATTTCATCAATTGTACATTCGGCTGGATCTTTGCCATACACTTGCTCGAATTTAGTTCCTATTCTAATGCCCCAGACTACTGCAATTAAAATTGCCGGAATAATAACATAAGGTTTTTCGAAATTAGGAATAAAATAAATCAACAATGCCGCAATACTGCCAAACGTTCCTGAAGCTAATGGAATGTAGCCGGTATAAAAGCCGGATCCAACTAGTTTTTCAATTTGATTAATTTTCATTTAAGAACAGAGCCTTTATAAGCTTTCGATTTCGAAATAAATAAGTTAAACCCGAATGAAGAGTAATGAGAGTTATAAAAAGCATGCTGTAATATATGAATTTATGATTGAGTAAAATCTCAAATATTTTTTCATTGCCGGAATAAATTTGAGGTGTTATGGAACCTACATAAACAAACAACAAGTAATATAAGAAGGTCATTTGAATGAAAGTTTTCCATTTTGCATAAATTGAAGTCGGGAACGGAATGTTTCGATAATCTGCAAATAACCTCAATCCAGTGATTAGAAAATCCCTTAAAATAATAATGATAACCATCCACAATTCAATTATCCCCAAAATCACCAATGCAATAAAAGCTGCGGAGGTAAGAATTTTATCGGCTAGTGGGTCCCATACCCTTCCCCAGTTGGTTAAGTAATTAAATTTTCTTGCAAGCCAGCCATCGTACCAATCAGTAATTGCTGCAAGTAAAAAAACTCCTAGTGCAATCTGTTTCAGCAGTATATCACCAGAAAGGAATAAAACAAAAAAGATTGGAGTTAATATTATTCTTAAAACTGTAAGCTGATTTGGTAGTACCATTGCAATAAAAACAATTCACTTTTTAGAAAGATTTTTAAGAAAGGGAAATTCATAAATCCCAGTGTTATGACCGTCAGCCCACTGAATACCGATTGCATAGTTTCCCACACTATTAATTTTTGAAATACTCGTTTGCCCTTGATGAAACACCGGTATATATGTACTGCTTTGACTTTCTCTTTCAGTCATACATGTTGCACATGGACAAAATTTCCGCAACTTTATCAAAGGAATTGAAGACTCGGAGTTATCGTCCCATTTTAGAAATAATTTTGATTTATCCACAACTATAATTTTAGTCGGATACATTTATTCCAGCTTTTCTCCCGTCAGTTTTTCTAGCACTTCAAGATATTTTTCACTTGTTTTCTGAACAACATAATCAGGAAGAATTGGGGGTGGGGGCTGTTTATTAAACTTAATTGACAGAAGATAATCACGTACGATTTGTTTGTCGTAACTTTCCTGGCTTTTTCCTTTTTGATACTTGTCAGCAAGCCAAAATCTTGACGAATCTGGAGTAAGAACTTCATCAACTAAAATCAATTTACCATTGTGAAAGCCGAACTCCATTTTTGTATCAGCGATTATAATTCCTTTAGCCAAGGCATAGTTAGAAGCAGCTTCGTAAATTTCCAGGGATAAGTCATTGAGTTTTGTAATCGTTTCCTTCCCTACGATTTTCTCGGCTTGCTCAAATGAAATGTTTTCATCATGCAAACCAATCTCTGCTTTTGTAGATGGAGTGAATAGCGGCTCATCAAATTTTTCAGATTCGACTAATCCATCACGTAATTTAATTCCGGAAATTTCTTTGGTTTGTTTATAATCATTCCATCCTGAACCAGAGATATAACCTCGAACAATACATTCAATAGGAACAACTTCAGCTTTTTTAACAAGCATTGATCTTCCCATGAGATCACTTTTGTATTGATGGCATTCAATAGGAAATTCATCAACATTGGTTGTGACTAAATGATTCGGAATGATTTGTTTAACATAATCAAACCAAAACTCGGAAATTTTTGTAAGCACTTTACCTTTGAATGGTATTCCCTGAGCCATTATTACATCGAAAGCAGAAAGCCGGTCTGTTGAAATGATTAAATAAAAATCCCCAACTGTATAAATATCTCGGACTTTTCCGCGCTTAAGTAAATTCAAATTTGGGAAATTGGTAGTAAGAATTACTTTATTATCCATTTTACTCTCGATATTTGGTAATTAACTAAAACAAGCGGCTTTGCATTCTCAATTTAGTATAAAGTTCAATTCCCTTCAAGCGGCGAAATTAAAAAATGGTATGGAATTTGGCTTATTATCATGTTGGCAGTAATTATCTATTTCCAGACGCTGATAACAATATATTTCATCACTGATTAAACCGATATAAAATATGTGACAATCTTTTACACAGAAATTCTTACAATAGTGGTAGAAATGCAGTAGTTTTTCGTTCTTTTTTTGGGATTTAGAATAGTCTCATTTTGTAAATAGAATTTATAGGCAGCTTAGGTTTGGATGTAAAATGTAGTAGAATGGGAAAGTTAAAATTTGGAGGTAATTATGATAGTAGAGAATCCGATGTTTAAGTTTGGTGTAATCGCAGCAACAGTCATTTCATTTTTCATTTTAGGTATATCTTATTTGTTTTTTGAGAAACTTATTACGGAAAAAGAAATTGTAATCACCGTGATCAACAAGGAAAAATTTGGAAGTGAGGAAGACAAATACCTGATATTTACCCCCTATGAGGTTTTTGAAAATTCCAATAATTTTTTTCATAGAAAAACAGATGCAGATATTATTTTTAGAAAACTTGAAAGAGGTGTTGCCTATCGTGTACGTGTAGTGGGTATTTATTTACCTGATTTCGGTCGCTTAAGGAATATCACAGAAATAATTGGAACAGAGGTAACAAACACTTCAAAGTAGCTAAGCTTAACAGAATATTAGCTGTGTAATTCAGCTCGATAGAATTATTGAGAAAATAAATTTGGCGAGGATTAAATTAACCAAAACAGAGAATTTTATTGGATTCATTCAGCGAATATTCACCTAGTGAAATATTTCGTTTTCCAGCTTCTTCAATGATGCCCTTATACACTTCCCAATTTTCAAACCATATTTTAGGATGCGTTGATTTAATTTGAAAGTATTTCGATTGGGCTGACTTAAATTCGTCAAGATTTTTAATTATAGCTTTGGACTGTATCTGTTCCAAACGTCGAAGCTCTCTGCAGTACAGATACTCAAATCGTCTCTCTGCATAAGCGAGATTTTCGAGAATTTGGCTATTTGAAAGTTCAGAAACTGCTGTTTTAGTCGGTTCCTCCACCCAATACATATTATCCCTTTCTATATAATCATTGCGTTTCATCATTAGATATAAAACATTTACTATGCCACTGTTTTTTTGGTTTATAACAAAATTTTTCAACTTTATGAGATGAAATAATTACCGACAGAAATGTCCCGGAGTGCTTGATTTGAAGTTGAACGAAGGAGAAAACAGAAAAGAAGCGGTTGAAATCGCCTCTTTCAGGTTGGGCCAGGAGGGAAATCAGTCATTGAATTACTTTAACACAGGTCAAACGGATATGGAAGCCACAATACATGCTATTGAGCTCCTGAACTCAATACTGTCGAAACAATTAATGACTGTATGTGATAAATTTTATAAGTTTGTTGTGATATTAAATCGGTGCTATCATAAATAAATCTTAAGTATTTTCGATATGGAACAACTGATTAAAAAAGTTAAAAGAAAGAAAAAGGTTTCGAGGATAATTGCTGCTGGGTGCTATTTTGTCGGGATAGCTCTGATAGCATTTTACAACATTGATAAAATCTATTATTTGCTTGGATTTGAAGAATTAAATTCTCCATCTATTGATTCTGACGGAAATGGTCTGTTAAATATTCTGAACGAATTACAAGTAACATTATTAGGTATCACATTCATAATTATTGGATTAATTTTTAGATTTAAAACGAAACTTAAAACAATAATCAAAAGAATACTTAGGAAGAAACAATTAGTTAAAACTCGTCATCTATCCAAACACCGAACTACAAAAATCACTGATTAGCGATTAGTGATTAGCGATTTATCATTTTTCACATAATCAAATAGTAATCATTCCCCTTTTAGCTGAAATCATTTAAAACAAAAATTGCGAACCCGTTATGAATTCGCAATTTCTATGTGGGCAGAGAGGGAATTGAACCCCCGACACATGGATTTTCAGTCCATTGCTCTACCGACTGAGCTATCTGCCCATAAAATTTTCGCCGTAAAAATAGGGATTTCTGTAGTAATCTCAAATATTAGATTCTAAGGTTTGAGATAAATATGAAGATTAAGAAACTATAAATTAATCAGAAGCTAAATCAGCTTATGATCCTTTAATACTTTTTCGATTGTTAAACTTCCAATTTCCTGAAGTTCATATCTAACCCTTGTGCTTGGTTTGTTTATCTTCAGAATTCTTCCAAGGTCTATCGGTGTTCCGATAATCACAGAGTCACAATCAGTTTTGTTGATTGTTTCCTGTAAATCTTTCATCTGTTCATCGCCATAACCCATTGCTGGAAGAAGTTTGCCAATTTTAGGATACTTCTTAAATGTTTGCGAGATTGTATTCACAGTAAAAGGTCCTGGATCAATAATTTCTTTCGCACCGAAATCCCAGGCAGCAACCATTCCGGCACCGTACTCCATTTCACCATGAGTAAGCGTTGGACCATCTTCTACAACAAGAACTCTCTTTCCCTTTATTAAATCAGGATTATCAACAAATATTGGAGAAGCCGCTTCAATTATTTGTGCCGTAGGATTAACAGCAGCAATATTTTGTCGAACAGTTCTAATACTTTCCGGCTGTGCTGAAACCACTTTATTAATGACTGCAACATTTGCAAGTCTAAGTGAAGTATTTCCTGGATAATAAGTGAGTTCGTGTCCGGGTCTATGAGGATCAACAACCGTGAAAACCAAATCAGATTTATAAAATGGTATGTCATTATTTCCACCATCCCAAATAATTACATCCGCTTCTTTTTCTGCCTCGGATAAAATGGCTTCATAATCAACTCCAGAATAAATCACACTTCCCATTGCAATGTGGGGCTCATATTCTTCAATCTCTTCAATAGTACAGTTATGTTTTTTAAGATCTTCAAGAGAACCAAATCTTTGAACTTTTTGCTTTACCAAATCTCCATAAGGCATTGGATGCCGGACAGAGACGACTTTCTTCCCATGTTCTCTAAGAACTTGAACAACCTTTCGCGATGTTTGCGACTTGCCTGCTCCAGTTCTTACAGCAATAACAGCAATTATGGGTTTAGTGCTTTTTACCATCGTTCCATTTGTACCAAGCATACTAAAGGCAGCACCGGCAGCATTAACAATACTTCCCTTTGTCATTACATAATTGAACGGAACATCAGAGTATGAAAAAACAACTTCATCAACTTTTAATTTCTTTATTAATTCAACTAATTCTGATTCATCATAAATTTTTATTCCATTAGGATATAATGAACCGGCAAGTTCATGGGGATACAATCTGCCTTCAATATTAGGGATTTGAGTTGCAGTAAAAGCAACAACGTTGTAATCTTTGTTATCGCGGTAATACAAATTGAAGTTATGGAAATCCCTTCCGGCTGCTCCCATAATCAGAACGTTTTTTCGAGCCATAAATTTTCCTTTTATTCTACAGTTACACTTTTTGCAAGATTGCGGGGTTGATCTACGTTTAATCCTTTTTTAACTGCAATATGATATGCTAGAAGTTGAAGTGGAATTACCGTCAGCAGCGGCATTAACATGCTTGATGTATCCGGTATTTTAATAGTATAATCAACGAGTTGATCAATCTCATTATCCTTCTCGCTGGCTATTGCTATAATTCTTCCTTTTCTTGCTTTAACTTCTTGAATATTGCTTATGATTTTATCATAAGTGGAATCTTTAGGAGCAATGAACACAGCAGGCATATTTTCGTCTATCAGTGCAATTGGTCCATGTTTCATTTCTGCAGCAGGGTAACCTTCAGCATGAATGTAAGAAATTTCTTTCAGCTTTAACGCACCCTCAAGCGCCACAGGAAAATTAAATCCACGCCCCAAATATAGGAAATTTTTTGCATCTTGAAATTCGGAAGCAATAAATTCAATTTGTTTATTCAGTTCAAGAATCCTTGAAATTTGCTCCGGAATTTTGCTTAATTGTTCAGCTATCTGTTGACCCTCTTTCGATTTCATTCCTTTTTTTCTTGCCAACAAAAGAGTAATAAGCGCTAAAACCACTAATTGAGAAGTAAACGCTTTTGTAGATGCAACACCTATTTCCGGTCCAGCATGAGTGTAAACACCTCCCAAACTTTCTCTTGCAATTGAACTACCTACAACGTTACAAATTCCTAATGCTAACGCACCCTTACTTTTGGCTTCCCTCATTGCTGCAAGTGTATCCGCTGTTTCGCCACTTTGGGAGATAAAGAATAACGCATCATCAGGATAAATAATTGGACTTCGATATCTAAACTCGGATGCATATTCTACTTCGGTAGGTATGTGAGCAAATCGCTCAAACATGTATTCTCCAACTAATCCTGCATGCCATGAGGTTCCGCATGCAGAAATAATAATTCTTTTCGATTCTGCCAATTTATCAATAACATTATGGAGCCCACCAAGTTTCGCATTTCCATCATCAAAAAGTAATCTGCCTCTCATCGAGTTTCTTACGGATTCCGGCTGCTCCATTATTTCTTTTAACATGAAATGTGAATAACCGCCTTTGTCTATCTCATCCAATGAGAGACTTATTTCATGGATCTCTTTACTTATTTCTTCATCGTTAATTGTTTTAGTAATGAATTTATCTTTGTAAACCTCTACAATTTCACCATCTTCAACATAAACAACTTGCTTAGTGTGAGCTAAGATTGCAGATACATCCGATGCAATGAAATTTTCTCCTTCTCCAACACCAATAACTAATGGAGAACCTTTTCGAGCAGCAATGATTTTATCAGGTTCCTTCTCATAAATTATAGCAAGCCCATACGTTCCTTCAACTTCACTTAGAGCCAGTCTAACCGATTTAAGCAAGGAATATCCTTTTTGGATGAAACTGTCAATCAAGTGGGCAATTACTTCCGAATCAGTTTCACTTGTAAAACTATAGCCCATGTTTTTCAAACTAGTTTTAAGAGTTAGATAGTTCTCAATTATTCCATTATGGATTATCATGAGTTTCTTGTCTGAGTTAGAATGTGGGTGAGCATTAACTTCATTTGGAATTCCATGAGTTGCCCACCGAGTGTGTCCAATTCCAATGTGAGAAGTATATTTGTTTGAATTTATTTTATCTTCAAGCAGCGAAACTTTTCCTTTACTCTTAATAACGTATGTATTTCCATCGGAGAAAAAACCCAGGCCGGCTGAATCATAACCTCGATATTCGAGTCGTTTCAAACCATTTATGAGTATAGGGATACAATTTTTTTCACCAATATATCCGACAATTCCGCACATAATAAATCCTAAAATTATTTGGAAACAGCTTTATGGCACAAAAATAATGCCTTATAGATAAGGTAATTTAATACAATAATTGAGGCAAAAATTTGAAATAATAGATATTATTTCACTTTAGCTAACTTTTGGGTGATAATTTTCGTTTCATCATTTAGCCGGCTGATAATCTTATAGAAATAGATACCATTACTAATTTCATCCCCATCTTCATCCCTGCCGTCCCAAAAAATTCTATTGAAACCGATATTCATTGCTGAGGATGGCACAGAAATTTCTTTTATCAAACGCCCAGCCACAGTGTAAACTTTAATTAAAAACTCATCTGGGACAATACTTCCACGCAGCTCAAAAGTAAAATATGTATCATTTTTGAATGGATTGGGATAATTATACACATAAAGTAAATTGGGCTGATTATAAACATAAAATACTGTTCGAGATGAAGTAGTATCAAAAAAGTTCCCGGAAGCATCTTTTGCAAGCACCTCAAGAGTATGTCTTCCATCCTTAAGAACTGGTGTCCACCTAATTATCGCCTCTGAGTTTGGATAGGGTGAATAAGTGTATTGTACATCTGCTCGGTTAAATGACAGAGGCACATTATTATAAATGATGGTGAAAAGTGATGTATCTAATGGTAAAGGGCTGTCATCTTTTAAGGTGATTAAGATTTCAGGTTTTGCCGAGACAATATCGCCGTTAACTATCTCTTTTCCATCAACTGTAATAGAAAAGAAAGGTTTAATTGAATCTCGTGAAACGAAAAATCCATTCTCAGCTATATTATTAAAAGTATAAAATTCTGGAACCGTGGATGTTGCTACAACTTTGAACTTGTTATCAAAAATTAGATTAGATGTTGGGACTGTGTGCCTAATAACCTTTTCTGAATCTGATGCAATTGTGACGAAGTCAGAATATGAAGAAGAATCTGCATCGTTCAGATAAAACTTGAGGTTTAAATTCTCTGCAGTAGCATATCCCAAATTCTTAACTTTTAATTCCATGTCAATTGGGAATCCTTGCAATAAAGTGTCAGTGGAAAATGTTAAATCTTTGCTCGAAATAACTATTTCAGGATACGAATCATAATTCACTAATAAGGATTTCAGTTTAAACGGTGCACTGGGATTATAGGAGGAATCAATAAATTCAAAATGAAATTTTAAATAATCATGGAGCGATGCATCTATATTTTCAAGCGAGAAATTTCCAGAAACATTATGCGATAGAGTGTCCCATTCACTTGTATTCTTATTTTTACCAAGCAGCATAACAATATAATTTCCTGTTGATCCTGTTGCATCAATATTATAAGTGGAGTTTTTCCATTTAACAGAAGGACCTATTTCCTCTGAGGTTGCACTTCCTAAGGCATCCTGGAAAGTGCCAACGAATTTGTGGAAGCCGGGTTTATAAGAAGGTGATCCAGGGTTGAAAGTTGATATATAGACAAAATTATTTGTCCAATCATAATTTAGAGCATAATAACCTCGAAAAGGTACTGATGATAACCACTGCTCCTCAAAAAAACCATCGGAAAGTCGGTATCTGCGCATATATCCAGAGAGATAACTTTCATAAACTATCAAATAACCATTCACAACTATGAACCCACAAAATCCACGGAATGAAGTGCCGTCAAAGAAAATATCATTTCCAACTTTTTGCCAACCTTGTTGGGGATTAAAAATACGCATCGTGTATTTTTCTCTTCTATTCCCATATCCCGCTGATAAATTGTAAACAAGATTACCATCGGAGATAAGATAATAACCACTATCTCTCAAGAGTCCGTCTTCAGTCGGGAGTAACCTATCAGGTAAAAATATGCGAACAGTATCACCGTTGAGTGGGTTTAATTGTAATAGGGTACTATCGTCTCCGGTGGCTACATATATAAAACCATCAATATGAGAAAAAATTTGACTCTTAACATAAAGCTGAAGATTGGGAATTGCACCATAATTAAACCCTCGAATAGTTCCGTTCAGCCCAGTTCCAATTTTATAAATTTTGGTTGGTACTCCAAATGTATAGAAAGGAAGATGTCCAAAATAAAAATAAGAACCATCTGTAGTAAAAGTTGTTATACCACCAACATCACCAGGTAATGAAATATTGATTGAATCAAGAAATCGTTTATTACTAGGATAAGGTGGCAATGTATCCGTATTCAGCACCAAACTTTTGCTGACTTCTGAATAAAACATATTCTGGCTCGAAAAATTTCTTAATTGATTTTGTCGCGCAAAATAACCCACCCCGCTTTCGGTAGTAATAGAAAAAGTATTGATGAAACTTGTATTTGTATCCGTCTCATCATAAATGGTAGCTCTCCAGAAATATTCACCTTGTGGAAGTGACGGTGATTTCCAATTTACTATTCCTTCAACATCATCTAAAATTGGAGAAATAATTTTTGCACTTGAATTTAATGTTGACGAAGTATCAATTTCTATAACATAAAAGAAATTTCTTCCAAATAACTTACCAATATCAGTGAAAATGAAATCCATTTTATCAGATGTTTGAAAATGACCATTTATTGGGCGAACAATATTAGGTTTGCCAAAACTAAATACGGCAAAATCAGATGAAGCAGAATTGTCCGAGTGATCCACTTCCATTATAGCATCGACTTCATTAATTCGTGCGATTATCGAATATAATCCAGCACTCTTTGGTATCCAAATCATTTCAACTGAATCGGATTGACCAAAACTTCCTCGTTTAATTTCTCCAATTAAATTTTCCGGATTAGTAAAGTTTTCATAGAGCTGCACTAAAACTGAATCTTCTGGAAAAATTATTCCCAGGTTTCTAAACTTCACAAAAATCTTTACAGTATCATCTTTCAGGGGATTTTTAGGAGATATTGTAATATCAGATGACTTGATTTCAAAATCAGGATACTTTGGAAATGCTAATTCTAATGCCGGATCACCTAAAAGAGTAAGGAGCGAAATTTGTGTTCCAACAAAACCCGTCGGTGGCACAGATTGTTTGGACTTCATGACCGCTAAACCGAAAACATAATTTCTTCTCTCAAGAATTTCTTTAAACATTTCTTTATTTATAAATACACCTGCTTGCCACCATGTAAGACCAGAACTTCCAAAGAAACCGATGCTTCCCTTTCCGGGAACTTTATTAAACTTTTCACCAAAAATATCCTGGTTGTCAAAATGAGCAGTATAGCAAGTAACGCTAACCACCATTGGAAGTCTGCCGCCATTATTTAACTGGTAAATATCATCATTAGTGAAAACAAGATCCCATTGAGAACCACCACCATGCCCATAATAATTTGCTAAAATTGCGCCTCGATTAAACTCTTCTCTTATCCTTGGTCCATCACCTTGAAATGGAAAATGTCGTGGTTTATTTGGATACCTAAAAACTTTTGCTGAGGTAAAACCATTTTTAATAACATATTCATCATCGAGGTACAAACTCTCGTCATTAAACCCAAACTGTGTTTCATCTTGCGCATTTAGTCCCGATGCCATCAAGAGCACATTCTCTTTCCAAGGTTTAGCGTTATCAGCCGGGTAGTTGATTAACTTTTCAACTAGAATATTACCTTCTTCGACGGTTTCACAAGATAACCTGCCAATTGCTAAATCAGGAACAATATCATCACCGATAATGCATACTATCTCATTATCGCTGGGTGCTTGACCGTACTCTGGTGTTTGCACAGCAATTGAAGGAATAAAATTCTGCCGGCTGGTAAAATAAATGCCGCGGTAATCAAAACTCATATCACCTAATAATACAATATAAGTGGGAGCAGGTGATGTCCAATTATTGAATGCATACCTGACGAACCTTTTAAGAGCGAGTGGATCAAGAAGACCATCGGAGAATTCATCATAAATATTTTGAACATCTACAATTTTTACTCTGGGGTTATTGATACGTGGCAAATAGCTTGATCTAAAATCAGCCAATCTTTGAGCTACTTCATTAAAATTGGAATGAGTTATTATTAAGTAATCAGCAGCATTGTTAGGATTTCTTAAATCAGAATTAACATCAAGAATAATCGAATCTGGAACGAAAAAACTATCCACTGATACACAAAAATATTCGGTCCTTTCAGATAAAGTATCTACAAAGTACACGCTTTGGTCTGCATCATTTTGAATCCGAGGATTAACAATTACTTCAGCTCTTTGAGGTATATAAATTTTCATATCCTGGCTTTTCCATTGCCACATATAGTAAAGATTTTCGCCGTAATCATTCGGTGGGCTTTTGAAATTATAATAAGAACCTGTGATTCTATTCCATCTCCAGTAATCGAATTCAAACCAATTGATTCTTATATTATCACTTTTGATAGTAGTGCAAATATTACCATCAACACCTATTTCAAAATAATTACCGCTCTGCAGCCATCTAACACTATCAGGGTGATAGGAAAAAAAACTGAACACAATATTCTTAGAAAAATTTGCAGCTTCTTGATTGCTCCATTGAATCGAACCCATTTTTACACCATTAAACTTAAGATAAGCACTGTGTCCCGGATTACAGCCGCTGACTGTCATACCATGCAAATTTGCCCGTACACTGCCAAAAGGTTTTTCGGGATTTATATTCGGAGCGAAATTATCAAACTCATATCGAAATATGTAAGTTTCGAATCCACTGAGTATGTCCGCTTTATCCCAAAACCAAAAATCCCGACGATCATTTGGAGCATAACCTAAGGGTTCATACATTTTATCCATTTCATAGTGAGTTGTTTCGAGAACCGACTTGATAGCAACATCAATTACTGTTGGATAGCCATCTTTTTCTTTATAGCGATAAACACTATCTGCCGAATACGAAAACCAATAAACATTTGAGTTATTATAAATATTACTATATGTATATGGGGTAGTCGGCTGCGGTGGAAGCCCAATAAATTGAAAATAATCTAACGTATCAAAAAAACCGTTCGAATTGACATCAACAATTTCTATCGGTACTTGTCGTCCATTATTAATTAATTCGAGACGCCCTTGCTGAATTCCGCCAAATGGCGTTATACCTGCTGATATTAGACTTTCATAAGTGATACGATAAACACCTTTTTTATTAAGATATATTTTGTAATAAATCTTATTGGGATTGTACCATACACTATCTTCCGCAGTCTTTTCAGAAACATTCTTTACCTTTGCAATAAAACTTTTGGCTTCGTTAGAATTAATTACTGAAGTTTTTATGAAATCTTCTGTTAATGGATCTTCGATATTTTCTGTGATGGATCCAATTTCAGGATAAGTATTAAAATCTATTTGAAGTGTGATTTTTTTGTTGAATAAAAGTTCTCTGGAAACAGGATTAAATTGATAAGGATAAACATTAAACTCTGCGGCTCGAGCATAACGCATAACAAAGTAAGACACTATTTCTGAGGTAAACTGAGGATAAAAAGTATTCGAGCCATAAATTGATTCATCATAGGTTAAATTGTTTAAATCCTGGTTTATCGAATCTGGATAGGGTTGAATAAATTTTTGCAGAAATCTTTCCTGTTCGAGATGTAAAACCTTAATAGAGGGCTTTGAATTGAAGGGAACGCCAATGCTTAAATATATAGTTGGAAGCCATGGTTGACCAGGCTTTCTGAAACTATATTCTTCCCCGGAGATAGAGGTTAGGACTTTTCCATCTACCTCTGTTTCACTAAGATTATACTTGTTAGAAAAATCAAAACTTATTTTAAGATAAGTTGACGTGGACTCAATGACTTTATAATTCTGTGGTTGGATTAAAGTTGGTAATAAGACAGCTAATAAAATTAAATATAGTTTTTGCTTCATTGCCTTTTGGAAAAATTTATCGAAACTTAGACTATTATAGTTTTCGGTGCAAGGGTAAAAAATAAGCAACTCAAGGTTAAGAATGTTAAAGGGATTGTAAAAATTTTTTCAGTCAATATTTAGGTTAAAAGAACCAAAGAGAGCATTATAGGACTTAGAAGACCTGAATGTATTATTTCGATATTCCCAATCAAACTTGAGATACAAATTGTTGAAAAACTCCCAACTGAATCCTAACCGACTTCGATCTTCAGTTTCACGTTGACCATCTAAAAGGTATGCAAACCTTGAATCTCTAAAGGTATAATACTCTAAAACATTTCCACCAACATTTCGAGTTCTGTTCCCCAATGAGTCATACTCGTTATTTCCGTGAACTGAATGGGAATAATTTGCCGAAAAACTTAAACGATCATTAAAATTATAAATTAAGTTAACAGATAGTTGAGTTGAATTTGGTTGGAGATCAACACCCAATAGATATCCGTTGTTCGTATATGTCAGCGATTCTCTATAACCGGGATGTGAAAAAATATATGGTCTTAATTGAAGATACTCGATGTTGACCATCATGTTATCAAAAATGATTGGAGCAGTAAGCGAGACTCCTCCCTGCCAAGCAAACCCATTATTATGCCCAGACCATTCTCCTTTAAACAAACGAGAAAAATTAATATCATCAAATATCGCTGAAGCATTGAGCAGCAAACCATCTTGCACGCGCAGCTTACCATCAAAAGCCAAAAATGAATTATCTAAATCGTTTAATGAACGCTGAGCTGATTCCCAAAACAACAACGGATTTAAGTATGCAGCTTCAAAAGCTCTATTTGAATAAATAATCATCTGAGACACACCAAGTGAAAGATTATTGTTTGGATTGAACCCAAGTCGTGAAATGGCAAGGAACTTGGATCTCTTTTCTTTACTGATATCATTATTAATCTGAATGAACTCTGGCTGGATCACTAACCATCCATGAAGAAAATCATATCTTAAACTTTTATATTGAATATTGAACTTGACAAAATCAAAAACTTGAGGATTTTCAGAAAGTATGAGCTTATTTATTTGTCCATTACCCCAGAGAATCCTTTCTCTTCCGAACTGAAGATTCATTATTCCCTTTTCCAATCTGACATAACCTTGAGTGTTATCGAAAAAATTTATTTTTGTGTTATTAAATGTAAATGACTGTTCTATTTTCTTATCAAGAGTGGCAGTTATTCTATCACCTAACACCGAACCATTTGACGCCTCAACATAATAACCAAACCAATCATCATAACTGCCTCTAATTCTTCCACCAAAATTGATGACTGAACTTCCTTTAATAGTTTGATCTGAATAAATGAATTTATATTCAATTAAAGGATCAATATAAAAATTTATGATGGAATCTTTGAAAAGATATAAATGTTTTTCTTTTTCCTGCACAACATTGTTGATAAAATCTTTGGGAAAATTGTCGAAGAATTTTATTGCTTCACCACTCTGTCTAATACCATATTTTACTATCATGCGATCCAATATATTTTGCTCAGTATAACTTAGACTATGTCTATGTTGTGCAATATTATTTAAAGCAGAATTAACTTGTTTCTTTGATAATGGCAGAATCACATCATCGTATGCCCCTAACGAACCTTGAACATACATTTGCTGTAAGAATTTGTAAACTTCATTTGTGGATGGAATATTTTCAATTTGAGGGAATAAAAAGGAAGAGAAGAATGGCAAAGTCAGTAATACAAGTACCGAACTGGATACTTTCATACTGTCAGATTAAATATTGCCATGATTTGTTGCAATTGCTTCAAACGTTTTCAGTAAAATTATAAAATCTGTAAATAAATTTGCATTTGAATAATAATTGACCTCCATTTTTACTCGCTGCTCGGGCGTTAATTTTTGCCGCCCATTTACTTGAGAATAACCGGTTATACCGGGCACAAATTCAAAAATTTTTCTCTGTTCCTCATTATACTTAGAGGTAATTGAAGTAATTTCAGGCCTAGGACCAACTATACTCATTTCACCTTTGAACACATTAATTACTTGAGGAATCTCATCAATACTTGTTCTTCTCAATATCTTTCCAACTTTAGTTATTCTCGGATCATTCACCTGAGTTAATTCAGGTCCAATTTCTAGAGCATTATGAACCATTCCTCTAAACTTATACATTAAAAATTTTTGACCATTGTAACCAGTACGCTCATGCTTAAAAAGAATCGGTCCATTGGACTCTAATTTGATAGCAACTGCTACAATTACAAGAATTGGAAATGTTATGATGATTGTGATAATTGAAATAAGTATGTCAATAGATCTTTTGATAATAATTCTCTTTTTAGGCATAATATGATTTTATTAAGTTTTCTTATTTAACCACTTTAGTAATTATTTTCTTCTAAAAATATCAAACAGAAAATTTTTTAACAAAGCCCCTACGTCAGATAGTTGCTAAAAGTCTTAATTGAAAGCAATTAAATTTTACTTCACTTTTTAAACTCATCAAATTTATTAAACTAATTATACATTTTCTGTAATTAGTTTTTATGACGTGTAAAAATACCCAATATTATATTTATTCCAAAAAAGAGAGGTCTGCTCAAAGCAATTCATTCTTGATTTTGAATTACATTTACGCTTTTAAATGAATATTTAACAATTATTATCATAATTTACTATTAATTGGTAATTCGACTCTAAATCATATGTGTTTTCTATCAGCGTGAAGAAATGTAGTAAAACTCAAATGTTATTTTCATAATTTTTAGATAATTAATTCTTCTATTGTTTTGATCAACCTTTTAAAATTGATATCGCTTGACTGAATAATAAAAAGAAAGGGAGTTAAGTTTGAAGTGAACAATTGGTCAATTTACATTTTGTAATAGATGATTCTAATTATATATTTAAATATTGAGATGTAAATATATTTTATCTCTCACAAATCAAATTAATAACTTACTGTATTTAACAGAACATATGAGATCGAGCTACCTAGTATTCGGGCAACCAATCATTGAACAAGAAGAAATTGACGAAATAATTAGTTCATTAAAGTCAGGCTGGATAGGAACTGGACCAAAAGTTGCCCAATTCGAGTCTGATTTTAAGGAGTATATTGGATCTAAATATGCTGTCGCAGTTTCGTCCTGCACAGCGGGGTTGCATTTATCTGTATTAGCGATGGGTGTTAAACCTGGTGATGAAGTAATTGTACCAACCATGACTTTTGCAGCTACTTCAAATGCTGTAGTTCACACTGGAGCAAAACCAGTTTTTGTTGACGTTGATAAATACAAAATGACTATTGATACAGTAGATGTAAGGAAAAAAATAACCCCCAAAACCAAAGCAATTATTCCAGTGCATTTTGCTGGACGAGCTTGTAATATTAATGTCATAGAACAAATTGCATCAGAGTATAATCTTAAAATCATTCACGATGCTGCACATGCAGTTGAAACCGAGTATGAAAATAAAAAAATCGGCTGCTTTAGAGATATAGCAAATTTTAGCTTTTATGTCACAAAGAATATTACAACCGCCGAGGGCGGAATGATAACGACTGATAATGAGGAACTAGCTCAAAAGCTAAAAATTTATGCTTTGCATGGAATGTCAAAAGATGCTTGGAAAAGATTTTCTGATGATGGATACAAACATTACGAAGTCATCTACCCCGGATATAAATATAATATGACCGATCTTCAAGCAGCAATTGGAATCCAGCAATTAAAAAAGGTAGATAAATTCGCAAAAAGGAGGAAGGAAATTTGGGATGTCTATAAAAAAGAATTATCTAATCTTCCTCTCATATTACCGCCCGAGCCAAATGTAAATAGCTCTCATGCATATCATTTATTTACTGTGATGGTAAATTCTTCTTTAACAAAAATTTCACGTGATGAACTGATCAGCCAACTTCATCATTTCAATATAGGCACGGGTGTTCATTACATCGCATTACACTTACAGCCATATTACAAAAAAACCTTTGGCTATAAAAAAGGTGACTTCCCCAAAGCAGAATTTATTTCCGATCGAACTTTTTCAATTCCATTTTCAGCTAAATTAACTGATGATGACGTTCAAGACGTAGTGAGAACACTGAAAGAGATTTTAGAATAGGAGAAGTGTCATAATTTTAGCTAAATACTGTTTTCTACTACGTTACATAAAAGAATTGCCCAGCATAATATTTTGATAAAAAACGACTCATTGTTACACATCAAGTTTTCTTCGCAATAAAACATAATAGATGGGTTCTTAGAAAATAAGTTGAATTAAACAAAGTATAAAAATTTGGATGAATTTTGGTTACAGCTCGACTTATTGGTGGAGCTAAAGTTAACCTATGAAAATTAAAATGTTGATTTGAAAAAAGCTTTTTTATCTCTTTTAACCCAATGCCTTTTACATCAATATTTTTAGGGTTATCATAGATAAAGTCATACCACAATATACCTCCATTTGGCTTAATCCAATTCCACATCTTCTTCGCTACTTGTGCTTTAAATTCAGCATCAAGAATAGATGAAAAAACCATTGATTGAAATACTATGTCAAATGACTCTTCTTCAAAACTTTGATTGAGAATGTCTCCCACATAAAACGATACTTGACTTGGTAACCTTCTTTTTGCTTCATTAATTCTTTCAACTATTAAATCATTAGCAAAAAGATTGGCTGGCTGGAAACCAAAACGAATAAATTGTAATAGATTTGTTCCAGAACCACAACCAATTTCTAATAATCGTTTATTTTTCAGAGGTTCTAATTTTTCTTTTTTAAATAATTTAATCAAAGCTCGTTCCTTTTCTTGCTCACTCAAATATGTTGAAGCATTCAAGGGACTATACCTGCTTTCAGGAATAAGCACTCTTCGCTCATATCGCCGAATTATTTCTTCAGATTCTGACAAAGGATCTCTCTAATAGTTAAATTAGTTAAAAATTAAAAATTTAATAATGCCTGCAAAAAATCCTACTGCATAAGCAAGATGTAAAACCATAACAGCAATCGGAAACCGAATAGCTGTACCAAATTTCTCCTGAATTAAAACAGGAATACTAAATGTAATTATCAATATTAAGTAAATTGTTGGGAGCACTGTGCCAAGGATTAAATTATTTGACACTAATCCGAGAATTAGAAGCATAATAATAGTAAAAAAAAATAGTATTGGTATTTGTTGACGATAAGAAATAGGAATTTTATGTTTTTTTAGAACGGCTACTCTCCAAAATCCATAATTGTAATATTGCTTGAATAATGCCGAAGGAGATTCTCGAACGAAATAACTACTTTTTGCTTTAGGTGAAATATATACTTTACCTCCACCTTTTGTAATCCGAAAACAAAATTCATCATCTTGATTGCGGATAAGAGATTCATCATAAAAGCCATACTTATCAAATACATCTCTTCTGAAAACTGGAAAACAAGCCATCTCAGAATATCCTTCATAATCGGGAAATCTATGTTTAGCGTTTCCAACACCGATATTACTTGACATGGCTATAGCGGTTGCTTTCGCAAAAGGAGTTTTCCCTTTGCTAATAATTGGTCCGCCAACACACGAAACTTCTGCATGTTGGTCAGCCATTTCTAAACAAGCTGTAAGATAATTTGAAGCATACTCTGCGTGGGCACCAAGAATAGCAATAAATTCTCCTTTTGCATTTCTGATACCAATATTTAAAGCATGCGGAGTGAATAAATTGGGATTATCTAATAGTCTTACTTGTGGTTTTTGTCTTGAAATCTTCTCTACTATCATTCTGGTGTTGTCCTTACTCATTCCATCTACAACGAGAATTTCCATTTTATTCTGGAGATCTTCTTGTTCCAGAAGAGAAAGTAGGCAATCACCGATGTACTTTTCTTCGTTTCTACAAGGGATAATTACTGAAATTTTAGGACTTGACACAATTAATTTCTAAATATCTATAATAAAATTATCATTAAGTGTTCTAAGTTAAAAATATTTTAGCAAAATGAAACTAATATTTGAGAAATTCCCAATTAATTAAGAATAAGATTAAAGACTTGACTTAAACACTTCCTTATGGAAGTATTGAAGTGATTTATTAAGATTAAATTAATCGTTTATTAATTTAGAATTAATACTTCAGTAAACTAAATTTGGGTATGGTATCAAATTCATCTTTTGAAAAAAATAAAATTCTTACAATACTCTTGAGTTTGGGAATTGAATTTTTTGCTGTACTTAATCAAATTATCAGAAAAATCCCATATCGAAATTCTAATAAGGTTGTCATTATTTCACTCCATAAAATTGGTGATACAATTTTTTCTTTTCCAACTATAAGATTTTTCAGAGAGAAATTTGGAGATAATTTAACGATAGTATGTCTAAAATCAACAAAAACACTTTATGATTTACTTGATTTGAATTTAAATATTGTGGTAATACCAGATAAATATTTTTATTTTAATGGAAGGATGGCTGGCTTTAAAGCGAAAAAAATCCTTCACCAATTGCGCCCAAGGATGATTCTAGATATCAGTGGTGAAATAAATTCTGTTTCCCTATTTACTTTTACAAGAACTCATAAAATTAAGGGTCGGTGCGCTAAGTATCTTAAGTCCTTTTACAATGATTATGTCATTAAAGAAGAAAAACCAAGTTTGAGTGATAGAATTTTCGATGTTGCAAAATTGACTGACCCACAAGCAGTAATCAGTGATTATCAATTACAACCGAAAATTAACCCCATTATAAAAAACATTTGTATTCATCCTTATGCAGGTTGGAAGGCGAAGGAGTGGAATTTTAACAAATTTATACATTTAGCCGAGGAGTTATCCAAAGAATATTCTTGTACATTTATTGTTGAGCAGGATTTTATCTCCAGAGATGTGAAAGCTTATATTCTTACTAAAAATATTGAAATTAAAATAACTCATACTCTATCCGAATTAATCGCAGAAATAAGAAATTGCGATTTATTCATTGGTAATGACAGTGGTCCAGCAAATATAGCTTTTACTTTGAGGAAACAAACATTTGTTATTTATGGTCCGGTTAATCCAAAATACTGTTTTACTCCCGCACCAAATACAAGCTATATCTCTAAACAATTGAAATGTACACCGAAGGGATTAGAGCATTATTGTTTTACAAATGCCGGTAGAAAAGGATGTCCTTCATTCGAATGCATGAATCAATTAAGCGTTTCGGAAGTATTGGAAGCCGTGACTAAATTAATTAATAAATAAAAGAAAATTCCTATAACAAATGAAATTACTTGTACTATCTCAAGATTATCCTGATGAATCTGATTCACAAAAATTTGGTTATGTTCATTCGCGTAATAAATATTACATCGCGGCAGGTCTAAATGTACTGGTTTTAGCTTTTAACGCACAAAAAGAATATATATTCGAGACTGTTACTGTTACAAATGCTGATTCGTTCAAACGAAAATTTGATATTAATTTATTTGATGCAATTATTTCACATGCTCCAAATTGGCGAAACCATTTACGATTTTTGTATACGCATGAAAAAACGAAAAGAATTTTCTTTTTTATCCATGGTCATGAAGCATTGAAACGATCAGATTATTATCCATTGCCATATCCTAAGTTTAGATCAAAGTTTTTCTTTCTAAAACGAGGCATCGTGAATTTATATGATAATCTTAAATTGATTGCATTGAAAAATTATTTTACTAAAAGATTATTATCACAACAAGTAAAACTGATTTTTGTGAGCGAATGGATGAAAAATGAGTTTTTAAGAAATATTAATATCTGGAGCGAACTTATCGAAAATAATTCAGTAATAATTTATAATTGTGCTGCAAAAGAATTATTAGATTTTAAGTATAATTGCTCATCAATGGAAAAAATAAAAATCATAACCATTCGTCAATTTGATAACCCTAAGTATGCGGTGGATTTAGTGTTAAAAGCAGCTAATGATAATCCTCAATTCGAATTTCATCTATTCGGATATGGTAAATTTTTTGAGGACGTTATTGTTCCGATTAATTTGAAAATTTTTAATAAATTCTTCGACCACCAAAGTATGCCAGACTTATTAAATCAATATACAGCTGCTTTCATGCCAACTCGTTTAGATTCACAAGGTGTAATGATGTGTGAAATGGCAAGCTATGGAATTCCACTGATAACATCTGACTTACCAATCTGTCATGAAATGCTGAAAGGATTCTCGAACGTGTTTTTTATATCTAACAATTCAGAGAAAATACCGTTGGAAGATTTTATCAATAGCATTAATCTCAATTCCAAAAATAATAAAGACAAATTTTCATTCGAAAATACTGTTTTATCAGAGATTAAATATTTCAATCGAATATTATTTGGATCCGAATTTGTTTTTAATAGGGATAGGTGAGAAGATTCTCCAATTCATTTGATGCAGAAATACTCAAATGATTTATTAATAGTACCCGTTAAATAATTCAAATAAAAATAAATAGAAAAATATTTATGAATTGTCCTCTTTGTAATAATCAAATTCCTATTGTAATAGGGGATCCAATAACTAACCGAAAAGCAGCTCGGTTCATCAGACAAGATTATAAGGTTGTCAAATGTAACCAATGTGAATTTTATTTTGTCAGCCCTAAAATTGATTTATCAATTGAGGAGTGGGCACAACTATATGGCAACGAATATTTTCTAGTCCTAAATAAGTGGTACAACAAACAAAGAATAACCGATGTTCAAATTCGTATTAAAAAGATGAGTAAATTAAATGGCATTAGTAATGTTAATTTTTTGGATCTTGGATGCGGTGAAGGATTAGCTTTAATCGAATCGCACCAAAAAAATTGGAATACTTTCGGAAGTGATATTTCTGATAACAGAGTGGATGGCGCAAAACAAAAAGGTATCACTTTTAATCTGGGAGATATATTCAACGCAAGATATCCTGATAATTTTTTTGATTTAGTTCACATGGATTCTGTACTCGAACATGTAATTAATCCTGTTGAGTATCTCAAAGAACTGAATCGGATCACGAGAAAAAACTCAGTTATATATATTGGGGTCCCAAACGAAGACAGTTTATTTGATAATTTTAGACAGTTTCTCTTCAAGTATACTGGTAAATCTAAGCTATCGGCAAAAATAAGACCTTTTGAAACTCCATTTCACATTAACGGATTTACAAAAAAATCATTGGAAATAATTGCTAACTTAGCTGGCCTTGAAGTTATTGAAATAAAAAACTTCGCTACGCATTTTGAATATAAAAAGTATCCATTCATGAGCCGAGGATTTTTAATCCATTTTTTAACATTACCAATAGATATAGCAGCCATACCTTTGAAGATGGAAAAATACTTTGCGGTTTACTTGAGGAAGAACTAGATACTTTTTCTCTTTATTAATTTTAATTGCCCAACTTTACTCTGGTAAAGAAAAATAACTGACATAAAAACAATCCAAAAAGGTAAATCTCGTGTAATAAAACCATAGGTTATTATACCAGTCACTTCAAAAAATGCTCTAATAAAAATTCCTGCTCCAATACCAACAGATGCAGCAACTAAAAAAAAGTTTATTGTTTTCTCCTTTTTCTCAAATGACAAAGTTTTTAATGTAAAATAAAAATATAACAAAAAGATTAAGATCGCACAGATAAATCCTAAGACTCCGTTTTCTGCTGTCCACAATAAGAAAAAATTGTGTGGATGTGGTCTGCCTACTGACCATGAACTTGATTCATACAATTGGGTTACCAACGATGACATATACGTAAAGAAATATTTATCAAACAGTTCAGGACCTACTCCAAAATATGGATGATCTGTAATTACATCTATTCCTGCATTCCAGAAATATTCTCGATTTCCAATTCTTTCTAATCGAAAATACAGTGTTAAAAAATCCTGAATTTCTGATGAAATAAATGATAATATTATTAATATTGAGAAGATTCCTACTACCTTAAAAAATATTTTTTTATTAATTAGAAAAATGGTTATTCCTGACGCTATAAAGGTTCCAATAATACTTGAACGGGAATCAGAAACAAATAAAAGCGCTACTGAAAGTAATAATGTAAAAGTTAGAATGGATTTAATAAAAGATGAATGCTTATAGCTTCTGAAGAATAGAGCAATATTAATCGGTATTGTGATTAACAATAACAACCCAACATAGTTTGGATTTTCATATATCCCACCATATCGAACTATTATACGTTCAAATAAAAATAATGTAAATCCGGTTTTAGAGATATCTATGAGTATCGAGATACCGACTATTAAAACACTAATGAATATAGCCGCAATGTATTTTTCAATTGTCCTTTCATTTTGAATTATTGAGTAGTAAAAATAACAAATCACAAAGAAGAGGATTTGTCTCAAAACTGCTGAAAGAGTTGAAAATGTGTTAATTGAAAATGCTGAGGAAATTGATATGGTAATAATTAAAAATATAACGAAATAAATAACCAGGTAAGGAATTTTAGGATAATTTCTAAAATTCAATCCATATTTTCTAAAAAAAATTAGAGCTAAAGTAAGAAATAATATGAGATTCAAATATGTTCGAAACTTTTCATATTCAGACCCAGTAATAATTAAATATACGATTATAGATAGAGGTACAAGAAATTGTTCTCTGAACAAGAAGAGAGAAATTAAAAAAATAAAGAGAAGTAAAAGAATGAATAAATGTTGAGAAAACAGTACACAGAATATTGAAATGAACAAGCTAATGAGCAAATAAAATTTAAAATCATTTGCCAAAATAAAATTTAGATTATTCATTCCACGAAACTCAGTTATCATGATACACGATAAGAAATCCATACCTGTTTTATTAGATTTATGGAATAATCCTTAATCCAATAAGCATTAAAAATATAGATTGAAATAAAAATGACTATGTTAACAGGTGAAATAAATTTAACGTCCATTAAAAATGCTTTGGAAATTATATCTGAAATAATATAGCTCAATAACGAATTGCTGATGTAAATTAGGTTACTTTTCCAGAATATGCTATTTAATGGAATTTTAATTTTACTCGTCAGCACGAATAATGCTGCAATACAAAGAAATGAATAAGAGATTGTAGAACTTAATGCAAGTCCGTCATGTTTCATGGGAATAACCATGATAAAATTCAAAATTAACTTGATGATAATGCCCAGCAAAGAAATAAATAATAACTGCTTAATTAATCGAGCCCCATAAAATATTTTGTTAAATATTGCATAGACAGAATAAAAAATTAAACTCAATGAGAAATATTGCAATGCACTGAAAGTCATTTGAGTATCAGCAGCTAAAAAATTTCCTCTCTGAAAAAAAAGTTTTATTACAAAATCACCATAGAAAAAAAACACTAAACAGATGGGAGCAAATAAGAATGTATTCACATGAATTGAATCGTTCACTTTCTTCACAAACGTATCCGGAACTTTTCGCTGTAAATTTTCTGCAAAAGCTGGAAAGATTGCTGTTGAAAGGGCAACCGATAAAATCGCGATTGGCAAATAAAATACAGTAATTGCATAATTCAAAGCGGCAATTCCACCAGGCTCAACTTTATCGTAAAAATATCTATCAATAATTAAATAAAATTGACCAATAACCTCGATTACAATAATTAATAGTAAACTAGAGTTTGCATAAGTGCCGATCCATGAAAATAAATTTTTATAAATCAAGTGAAAGTCTAAAATAAAAAAAGTGCGGACTTTCGACACTAAAAAAAGAAACTGCATTAAACTTCCAACAAGATAAGCTATGGGGATCACAATAGTCCCAATATTTTTGCTTAATAAGGGAACTAAGATTATTACACAAACATTAGCAAACAATTGTGCATATGCAGGTCTAGAAAATTTCTTAAGTGCTTGAAGATGGGCATTAATTATTGAAATTGCAGCATTTATCGGAATGGTAAAAATAAATATCCGAAAAATAATAAGAGCAATTCTTACCTTATTCGGTTCAGCACCTACTAAATAAAATTTTAATAAATAATCTGAAAGAAGAAAAAGGATAAGGGACAAAATGAGTCCCCCAGTAAAAAATAATGTTACTATCCGAATAAATAATTCTTTCTCCTTTTGGAACCCCTCTTTTCTAACGAGTGAATAAATCGGAATGTAAAAATTCTGTCCTAAATACAATAAGACTGAATTGATGGTAACTGGAAATACTGCTGCGATTAGGTAAATTTCAAATTCTGAACCTAATCCAAAATATGCGGCAAAGACTACTTCTCTTAAAAATCCGAACCCTCTAGATAAAATCCCTATTATTGTTATTAATATGGAAGCACCGGCAATCGTCGAGGTGAATTTCTCAGACATTTTTTATGTGGGAATAACCTTCTTAAAGAAATCAATTGTAATTTTTAATCCCTCACTTCGCGATACCTTCGGTTCCCACCCGAGCACTCTTTTAGCTTTTGAAATATCAGGCTGCCGAACTTTAGGATCATCTTCAGGCAATTCATGAAATGATAATTTACTTTTTGAACCCGTTATTTTGATCACCTCTTCAGCAAATTGCTTTATTGTTATCTCTTCGGGATTGCCAATGTTAACAGGGTATACCTCATTGGACATCAGAAGTTTAAAAATGCCATCAACTAAATCGGACACGTAACAAAAACTTCTGGTCTGAGAACCATCGCCAAATACAGATATGTCTTCACCGCGCAGTGCTTGACCAACAAATGCTGGTAGTGCTCTTCCATCATCTAATCGCATTCGTGGACCGAATGTATTGAATATTCGCACGATACGGGTATCAACGCCATGATAACGATGATATGCCATTGTTATTGCCTCAGCAAATCTTTTTGCCTCATCATAAACTCCGCGAGGACCGATGGGATTTACATTCCCCCAATAGTCTTCACTTTGAGGATGAATTGCAGGGTCACCATAAACTTCGGAAGTTGAAGCAAGCAGAATTCTTGCTTTCTTCTCTTTAGCAAGTCCCAAAACTTTGTGTGTACCAAGTGAACCAACTTTAAGTGTCTGGATCGGAAACTTTAAATAATCAATCGGGCTGGCTGGTGATGCAAAATGTAAAATGTAATCTATCCTCTCTGGAACAAAAATGTAATTTGTTACATCATGTTTTGCAAAATGAAAATTTTCATTTCCAAAAAGATGTGATATATTCTCAAGATTACCCGTGAGAAGATTATCTATACAAATTACCTTCAAACCTTCCTTAATTAAACGATCACAAAGGTGTGAACCTAAAAAACCAGCACCGCCGGTTACAACTGCTGTATGTTTAAACAAAATTAAATCTCCTCAGATTTTTTCTTTTTATAATTTATCATTTTCATCTCCTGCACTATGAAGAACATAGACATCAGAAGAAAAACAAATATTCCACCAAGAATTGTAGAAAAAATTAATCTTGGTCCCGATGCTTTTAAAGGTGGGATTGCTTCATCTAACACTTCAACTGTAGGAAGATCTCTATTTTCCTGAATTCGCTCTTTAAAATATTGCTGCTGGAGCAATAAATAAACTTCATTCTGAATTTTTACTTCTCGAACAAGCGTTGCTAATTCCTTTCCAAGTTCAGGAATATCTTTAAAGGCAACTAAGTAATCTTGATTTCCCATTTCCATTTTATTGTATTGGTTTCGCAGCTCCTGCAATTTACTCTTAAGAGTAAATAGAGTCTTGCTATCTTCTCTAAGATTAGGTTGAAGCATTCCAAGTTCAATTTCGGTTTTAACAATGTCCGATTTAAGCTCTGCAGCAGCATCAATCGCCGCTTTTACCTGTTCAGGCAGTGCTACGGTTTTATTTTTCTTCTGAAATAACATTAAAGCATTCTCTGCTGAATCAAGAAGAGATTTGGTTTGCTCTAACTGTGTTTCAATATAAATGCGGGCACGTTTTGCTTTTGATGAAAGTTTTTCCCTATTGATTATATCAAGAGACTGAACAAATGAGTTTGAAAGCGCTGCGGACAGCTTTTTAATCGAATCATTTTGTGAAGTAAACAATGGAAACAAAGATGTGGAAGCATTCACACTTAGTTTGAGAATTCCCTCTTTATTTATATCAATACTTAACTTTTCTGTCAGTATTTTTGCTGCTTCAATTTCAGTCTTAGCATCGTAAAATTTTTTGAGGTTGTGTTTTTTTACAACATATAAAGCGGCCGATCGGCTCTTCAACATTTCCATAAAAAGCTGTGCATTAGCGTTTGACATTCCAGAGGTAATTAAACTTGAAATATCTTCTCCACCGAGTAAACTGCTCAACCCACCCATCTGATTATTTTTTTCGGGTGGAAGAATTGTTACAGGAGATTCGTATGAAACTGGATAAACCAGAAGTAAAATAAGGAATAAAAAAATAGATGATAATATCGTAACCTTGATAATTGGTATACGATGCAATATTATTGTATTAAGTATTTCGTGATAACTCATACCTTACCTCGTTGCTACAATTACTGCAACAGTTGCTGCTATTACAGTAGCCACTTGTCCCAGCACTTGTAATGATATTGAAAACACATCCCAAAATTTTGGTCCCGGTGGTTTTTCAGGTACCCAAACTGCATCGCCCGGTTCTATGTTTTCAACATCTTCATCATCAATCCATTCACCGGTGTTGGACTTAATCACCCTCACATCGCCTTCAATTGCCCGCCATCCAAATCCGCCAGCAAGTCTAATATAGTCATCTACAGTATAATTCTTATTGTAAACTACATTACCAGGATTTACAACCTGTCCTAATAAAGTCACATAATTTTTTGCTTCGGGCACACTTATTACATCACCCCGCTTCAATACAACATCTTCATTTAGATTATTTCTAATAAATAGCTCTTCAAAATCAACCACCACTTTCCCTTTTCGTTGACGTGATTTCGCTTTTAAATAATCATATTCATCGTCGGTCATATCAGCACGCAAAATTAATTTTAATCTTTCATATTCGGGATCAATATCTAATTCACCAGTTGTTCTTGATAGAGATGCATCTTTAAGTGAAGCATCCTTTCGAAATCCACCTGCAGCAGTAATTACTTCAGATAACTTAGTTTGGTCCTCCTCAATTTTATAAACTCCCGGATAATTGACCCACCCATCAATTCGTATGAAATTATCTATGTAATACTCGGGAATAAAGCGAACAATAACATGATCTTTGAATTTAAGCAACATGTTGCTTTCAACAATTTGCTTGAAGGAATAATAGTAACTTTTTTGGGTTTTCCCTTTTTCATCATACCTGACAATCTCGATTGAATCAGTTTTCGCGTTAAACAAAAATCCGCCTGCAAGCTTGATAAGATCATTTATACTTTCACCTTCAAGAAATTCATATGTTGCAGGAAATTTTACGGGACCCGAAATTGTAACAACCTTGTCCAATTTATCAATGAAAACTACATCACCATCATTTAAATGCGGGTTATTTGTTTTATCTCCGTATCTCAGAAATTTTAGAAAATCATAATAGTTTAACTCGCCATTAACATCTTTAATTTGAACATTCCGAAAACTTGAAGTCGGATTTAATCCTGCCGAATTAAGAAGTAAATCCAAAAGTTTTGCATTACTCTCCGTCACAACAGATACTGGTTTTTGAACATCACCCACAAGAAACACTTTTATTTTTTTAAGATTTGCCAAAGAAATAAATATCTCAACATTTCGATAATATTTTTCAAGTGTTGATTTGATCTTTTCTCTCGCTTGTGTAAGAGTTAAACTCCTTAGGTTTATACCACCAACTTTAGGAATGAATAAATAATTTTCGTTATTGACAAAAAGATTGAATGTCACTTCTTCAATTCCGCTGATAGATATAAAAATGTTTTCACCAGGACCAATTTTATACTGATCTGGATCTATACTGGCTTCTCCAATGCCCGGCTCAATTAAGTTTTTAAGAGAATCTCTTGAAATTTGAAATGATCGTTCTTTATAATCAGGATTGTTTTGAGCAACTTGATATTTTGGAAAAATCGCTATAAGTATTAACAAAAGGAAAAGATGAGGCATTATACTATTTTTTATTAGAATCATTTTTACTTTTCATTGTCAAAATAATTTACTTAGGAAAATTTGACGGATAAAATTATTAAATAATCGCTCATCTTCAAATTTTAAGGGTAACTTTCCTTAGTACAAAAACTGAGACGAAAAAACTGATTAGCGGACCAATTATTAAAATCAGCAGCAAATATTCAGTAGCTGGTAGATAATCATTCAATGAGGCAGTATACTTTTTAAGAATAAAAAACGAAATTGCTATAATTCCGAAGGATAACAAAGCAGCAAAAAATCCTGTCAATAACTCATTTAAAATAATCGGCATTTTTATTGTTGAAAGAGTTGCCCCAACTAACTTCATTGTCTCAAGTTCATCTTGCTTAAGAGTAACCACTAATTTTATTGTACTATATGTAATATAAATTGATATTAAAACTAAAACTGCTGTTAGAATAAAAATATATTTTTGAAAATTCTTAAGTGTGGTGATGAATTTTTCTAATAATTCATGTTCGAATAATATTTCATCAAATTCGGGAAAAGCGTTCAGCTGCTTTTTAATTGCTTTGATAGAATCAACATCAACAAAATCACTTTTTAATTTGACAGAGAACGAGGCGGGTATGGGGTTGTATTCAAGTATCTTTCTAAAATCCTCACCAGTGTCTCTAATAAAATTTTCGGCAGCTTTTTCTTTACTAATGAAAAATATACTTGAAATATACTCTTTATTTTCAAGCTCACTTTTAAGTCCGTTTATTCTGGCAGATGAAACTGTATCTTTGATGAAAATATTTAATATAAACTGTTCCTTAATTTTTCTCTCAAATTTTTGAGAAAGAAAAACTGTGTAAACCGAGGCGGCAATCAACAAAATAGAAATGCTAAGAGTAATTAATGAAAGAATAAAAGATGATTTTGCTCTGCTAAAAATTTTAAATGCCTCTTTAAACCAAAATATTATCAATTTCTTTTTATACCTCAAAAATTGGATTCATCAATCCATCTTGTTATAGCCCACGTTTCCGAAACCGGATCTTTCCGGAGTGAAAGATTAACTCTTCCATTTACACGAATAATGTCTGTGGGATTAAATGTAATTGTTAAGTTAAAAGCCCGAATGATTGTTGCATTCAGTGAATCTGATGTGTTAAGAATTTCATTATTCCATATCAAATCTAACCGCTGAGAATTTTGAAATAAACCATAAGTGGTCTTCATCTCCTCATCTCTTCCCCAGGAGACATCTATACCTTGATCATAATCTCGATAAGTAAACAGGAAATCATTTGTTAAGAGTTTTCCATAAATTGTTGTATCCTTAAACACATAAGCATATTGAAAATTTTGGAATACACCATTGATATTTTTCAAATCAGATAGCGCAGATCCAATGTCACTCAAACTATTATCCAAAGATGGGGCAAAAGGATTTTTACATCCTGCGTACAGTAAAATTACCACAAAGTAAAATTTATGCACGGAATTAATAAAATCGTCCTTTCAATTCACTCCAGCTCGGTGATTCTGTTCTCTTAATATCTCGCCAGAAATAAATGCTCCAAACAAATCGGGAATCTCTAATAAGTTCAAATATCATTTCGCCCTGATAGTTAGATGGAATAGAAGCATCATTTAAAGGAACATTTAGTGAATAAGAAGAAACAAATGTAATGCTGTCACCATGCACGCTTTGTGATGAATTTGACAGAGTAAGTGTAATGGGTAAATCGTCAATAATTTTAACTTTTAGATTATTTAAATACTGAGATTCATTGCTTTTATTCCAATTATCACCTAATGCTGGGAATTGCGATAGGGCTTCACTCGAAGGTGTAAATGTGAAAATTTTATTTACGAAAGATGCATCCGATAAACATGAGATGTAATTCTCAATATCTTTATCTTTTAATGAATTAATAAAATTTGAGATTAAAATTTCCGGTGTGAAGGCAGTTTGATAATTTGACCTTGGCTTTTCGGGCGGTTCAGCATCCCGTGTAGAGAAAAGATCGCAGCCAATTAAATGAAATGAAACAATTATAAAAAATATATATTTCATTTTTTTGCAATGATAATAATTCTGGGCGAATTTAATTCATCAAATTCATTACCATAATAATCGCCAAATATTTCTTGAATTTCTAAACCATTGCCCGATAACAAAGCAGTAAGTTCATCCTTGCAATAAATTCTCACAGATTCATAATACAACTTTTGTTCAGATTTTTTATTAATCATTATTTTTTTTACGATTCTATTTCCTTCAAAAACTCTTTCCTGCTTAACAATGCTATCTTCAATTTTATCATAAGAAATTGGGATCAAATTATTTTTTAGATAAACGACATTAAAAAAATCAATTACAAAATAGCCATTATCAAGCAAGTGATTCGATACTAATTTGATGACCTTTTCATTTTCATCATCGTATTCAAAGTAACCAAAGCTGGTGAATAAATTTATTATCAAGTGAAATTTTTCATTGAGATTGAGTTTTCTAAAATCACTTTTAATAAAATTGATATTCAGTCCAAGTTCACTCGCTGTTCTTCCTGCCACATTCAAAAGATTATCGCTTATATCAACTGCTGTTACATCAAAACCATTTTTCGCAAAAAGAATTGAATGCCTTCCTGCTCCGCATGCAAGATCCAATACCTTCGAACCTTGTGCAAGCAAAATATTTTTAGTGATGAGCTTGTATAAATTTAATGCATCTTCTTCATTACGATGGCGATAAACACTTAAATATTCTTTTGTATTAAACCATTCTTCAAACCACTCAGCCATCAGAAAGTAATTCTTCCTAAAACAGCCCGCCCAATGGTTGCCTCGTCCGCAAACTCCAAATCACCGCCTATTGGCAGCCCTCTTGCAATTCGAGATACTTTTACACCAAGCGGTTTGATCAACCTTGCAAGATAAAGTGAAGTTGCATCTCCTTCGGTATCCGGATTAAGAGCTAAAATGATTTCTTGAATTTCGTCTTGCTCGAATCTTTTCAATAATTCTTTAATGTGAAGTGATTCCGGTCCAACACCTGATAAAGGAGATAAAACACCTCCTAATACATGATAACAGCCATGAAATTCGTTGCTCTTTTCAATTGCAATAACATCACTTGCTTCTTCAACAACACAAATTAACGAGTGATCGCGTTTATGATTGGTACAAATATCACATAAATCTTCAGTTGAGATGTTAAAGCATTTTGTACAAAAACGGAGTTTCGTTTTAAGATCATGGATTGCTGAAAGTAGTTTTTCCACAGAATCATAATCACTTTTAAGCAGATGAATAGCCAATCTTTGAGCAGTTTTCCTGCCAATACTTGGCAGCTTGCTCAATTCTTCGATTGCAATTTGGAGAGGTTCTGCTATTTGCAATTTTACAATCCTGGAATGTTAAGTCCCGGAGGTATCATTCCTTTAGTAACTTTTGCCAGTTCCTCTTCAGCCATTTTTGAAGCTGATTGAATTGCTTTATTTACTGCGGCAACTATAAGATCCTCCAAAATTTCTTTATCCTCGCCTTTTATTACCTGAGGATCAATTACGAGCGAAATCAATTCCTTATTTCCGTTTGCGGTAACCTTAACCATACCGCCGCCGGATTCTTCATTTACCGTTAAATTTCCCAATTCACTTTGAACTTTTTGCATCTCAGCTTGCATTTTCTGCACTTGCTTCAGCATTCCCTGCATTCCACCTTTAAGCAAAATACCTCCTAAATTTATAATTCTAAAATAGCTTATTATTTTTATTTTTGTACAAATATAATATATTGAAGTAAAATTCTTAAATCTAATTCTCGGCAACATATAAAACGTATTTAAATTTTCAAGGATGAACTAAAATAATGAGCAGTATAAATAAACAAATAAAATTCTGGGACAATGATTTAATCATCCATGAATTCTCAGATACATTTTCTGAGGATGGAAAAAGTAAAATAAAAAGTAAAGGTTTAGGCGAAAAATTCGTTTCCATTAACTCCTTTTTTCTTGATTACTTGAAAGAATATGAAATTCCAGTAGCTTTTCTTAAGATTCAAAATAAGCATGCACTGCGTTATTTGAAGCACAGCAAGTTAAATTTCTTTGTAAAGATTCTGAATCAATGTGATAAAAGAACAGCAAAAATATTTGATAGAAAGGAACATGAACCATTAACGTTCGCTTTGTTTGAGTATCATCTTTGCAATGAGCAAAATTCTTTGATTTCTGAAAGTCATCTTATTACATTCGACTTATGCACAATTGAAGATATAAAAGTGGTTTCTCGTATTTGCTCAAAAGCGAATGCGATAATCAAATCTTATTTTGTAAGGAGAAACGCAACTCTTGCAGAAATGAATTGTTATTTCGGTAAGATTGAAAAAAACATTTACATAATTGATGATTTTACACCCGGCAGTTTAAAAGTATTCCCTGCGGAAAAGTCGCACGACACAATTAATCCTTATAATGTAAGAACCTCAGCTTCAATAAAACATTACACAGATTATATTCACAATCTTATTAACCACAAATGATTACAAAATACGGTTATTCAACACTCGGAATTATCGCTGTCATAGCATTCATATTCATTGTCGTCAGCTTCTTTGTTCAGAACAATTTTGTGAAGGCAGCATTAATTATCTTTCCGATTGTCTTTTTGATTTTTTCAATTAATTTTTTTCGAGATCCGGAAAGAATAACTCCGAACCAGGATAACGCAGTAGTTTCTCCAGCAGACGGTAAAGTGATTATCATAAAAGATTTAACTGATAAAAAATTTGTCAACGGACCAGCCAAGCAAATCTCAATCTTCATGTCTCCGCTAAATGTTCACGTAAACAGAATTCCAATTGACGGTTTAGTAACGTATGTAAAATATCATCAGGGTGACTACATCTTGGCTTTTGAGGAAAAAGCTTCTGAAAAAAATGAGCGTTCTGAATTTGGAATTGAGAGTAAGTATGGCAAAGTTTTTTTTACACAAGTTGCGGGATTTATTGCAAGGCGAATAGTGTATGAAATCAAAGAAGATGATTCTGTACAAATTGGGAAACGGTTTGGAATGATTAAATTTGGAAGCCGAGTTGATGTAATTGTTTCAAGTGAATGGAAAGTTAAGGTTGAAATGAATCAAAATGTTAAAGCCGGCGAGACAATTTTATTCGAATATCAAACCAAGTAATGACTAAAATACGATTCACTCCTTCGGTTATTCCGAACTTATTCACAGCTATGAATATGTTTTGCGGATTTCTGTCAATTCTAAATACCAGTCAGCAAAAATATTTTTATGCTGCATGGCTCATAATTATTGCCGCAATATTCGATGCGTTCGATGGGTTAATGGCTCGCCTAACAAATTCATCGAGCGAACTTGGTGTAGAATTAGATTCTTTATCTGACATTGTAAGTTTTGGGACTGCGCCGGCATTTTTAATTTACACTATTTACCTTTTTCAATTTGAGGTTTGGGGAATTTTAATCAGCTCTATTTTTTTGATTTCAGGAGGTTTTCGTTTAGCAAGATTCAATGTTCAGCTTGTAGGTTTTGATAAAAATTTTTTTAAAGGACTACCAATTCCAACAGCAGCAATTGTTTTAACATCTTTTATCTTAACATTTTATAAAACATACGAAGGGTTTTCAGAATTTTACAGCCATTTAATAATTCCGCTTGTAATTATTCTTTCACTTTTGATGGTTAGTAAAATTAAATACGACACAATACCATCATTGAGTATTCAGGGAATAAAAGAAAAACCATTTACAGCTTTATTTTTGATAACCGCCATTTCTCTATCAATTGTGACTAATGGTAAAGCTATTTTCTTCATTTTTGTATTCGTAATTTTATTTGGAATAGTAAGACACATGTATTATTTATTTGTACATAGAAAAAGTAAAATTAAAGTGATGGACTAAAGCCCAACGGCTCAAAACATGCTTCAAACCCAAGTCTTAAGACTGGAGTTAAAGCATTGTATCGAGTCTCTCGGCTTTAGCCCTGACACCAAATTCATTATCCGGAAAGTGTAACACTTAAAATGTTCAAAGCAAAAGTTATCATAAAAAGACGACCGTCAATTCTAGATCCGCAAGGCAAAGCAGTTGAGAAAGGTGCTGAGCTTCTCGGTTTAACAAATATAAAAGACACTCGCATCGGTAAGTACATCGAGTTTAATGTTGCTGCCGAAAATAAAATTGATGCTGAAAAAGAAGTAAACGACTACTGCAAAAAACTTCTGGTAAATCCGATTATGGAAGGTTACGAATTTTCTTTGGAAGAAGTTAAGTGAAACCTAAATTCGGTATAGTTGTTTTTCCCGGTTCTAATTGCGACCACGATGCTTATTTCACAATTAAGAAAAATCTTGGTTACAATGCGGCATTTCTTTGGCATAAGGATAAAGCTATTCAAAATTGTGATGTGATCATTCTACCCGGCGGATTTTCTTACGGCGATTATTTACGTACAGGTTCAATCGCAAGATTTTCACCAATCATGGAATCTATTTTTAACTTTGCTGAAAAAGGCGGTTATGTTTTGGGAATTTGCAACGGCTTCCAAATTCTTCTTGAAGCCGGCTTACTTCCCGGCTGCATGTTGAAAAATAAGTCACTACAATTTATCTGCAAAGATGTTTATCTTTCTATTCGAAATAAAGAGACCGTGTTTACAAAAGGAATCACGACAAAACAACCGTTAAAAATTCCAATTGCTCACGGAGACGGTAATTATTATACTGATTCTGAAACGCTGAAATCTCTTGAAGAAAATAATCAGATTGTTTTTCAATACTCTTCAAAAGAGGGCGGCAGTTCAGAGGTATTTAATCCCAATGGTTCGGTAATGAACATAGCGGGAATCATCAATAGAAGAGGTAATGTTCTGGGAATGATGCCGCATCCCGAAAGGTGCAGCAGTAATATTTTAGGTAAAACAGACGGTTCATTAATTTTTAATTCACTAGCTAAAAATATTTTTAATTGAGGTAAAACATGTTTGGAAATCTTGGCGCAACTGAAATCATTCTCATCGTTTTGGTAATACTTTTACTTTTTGGAGCAAAGAAAATTCCCGAGCTTGCTCGCGGAATTGGTAAAGGAATGAGTGAATTTAAAAAGGGACTGAAAGACGTTGAGGATGAAATAAAGAATACAGACAAACCAGATAAAGAGAAAAAGTAGAATGATCTTTTAGATTTGTTGAATAAATCGTTTCCACTAAAAATAAAGCTTGCTGACATATAAAACTCACTCAGATAAACTAAACCAACTTATTTCTGGAGAATTATCTCTAATAGAGAATGTTAAATTCTTCCTGCAAAGAATTTCTGACAATTCTCATCTAAATGCTTTCAATCAAGTTTTTGCTGATGAAGCAATTCTTCAAGCTGAAATTATTCAAAAAAAAATAAAAGATGGAAAGCATGGTAAGTTAGCCGGACTTGTTATCGCAGTTAAAGATGTTCTGCAGTTAAAAGATCATATAACAACCTGCTCATCAAACATTCTTAAAAATTTCACTTCAATTTATACAGCAACTGCCGTTCAAAAACTTAAAGACGAAGATGCAATCATAATTGGCAAAACTAATTGCGATGAATTTGCAATGGGTTCGTCAAATGAGAACTCTGCATTTGGTTTTGTTAGAAATCCAGTTGATACTGAACGAGTTCCTGGCGGTTCAAGTGGCGGCTCGGCTGCGGCTGTGGCAGCGGGACTTTGTGATGCTGCTCTCGGTACCGACACTGGCGGATCAATCCGTCAACCCGCAGCTTTTTGCGGAGTAGTTGGTCTAAAACCAACTTATGGCAGAGTTTCCCGTTACGGCTTAACAGCTTTTGCTTCATCATTCGATTCAATTGGACCATTTACAACTAACATTTACGATTCTGCACTAATTCTTGAAACTATTTCCGGAAAAGATGAGAAGGATACAACAAGTTCTAAGTTACCTGTACCCTCTTTCCCATCTCGTTTAAAACATAATAAAAAATTAATAATTGGTATTCCAAAAGAATATTTTGCAGAAGGACTAAACCAAGAAATCAGAACTTCCATTCAAGATGTGATTAAAAAATTAAAGCAAGACGGAAACGAAATTATCGAAATCTCTCTCCCCCACACCGAATACACAACTGCAACATACTATTTGCTTACAACCGCTGAAGCATCATCAAACTTAGCTCGGTACGATGGAGCAAGATATGGCTTTCGTGCGAGTGATCACAATTCATTAGTTTCTATGTACAAAAAAACAAGATCGCAGGGATTTGGTGCTGAAGTTAAAAGACGCATTATGCTTGGCACTTATGTACTTTCTGCAGGATACTATGATGCCTATTACCGTAAAGCACAAAAGGTTCGCAGATTGATCAAAGAAGATTTCGACAAAGCGTTCGAAAAAGTTGATGTTATTCTGACTCCAACTACTCCAACAACTGCATTTAAGATTGGTGAAAAATCAAACGATCCTTTGCAAATGTATTTGAGCGACATTTACACAACTTCAGCTAACCTTGCAGGCATTCCAGGAATCAGCATTCCGATTAGGAAAGATTCAAACAATTTACCGATTGGTATGCAATTGCTTACTCAGCAATTTCAAGAGGAAACATTATTAAACTGCTCATCAATAATTTTATCTCTGATTAGTTAAGAGATGCCGGGAAATTCAAATCAAAAACGAATATTAGTTGTAAGAACCGATCGTGTTGGCGATGTAACATTCATAACTCCATCTTTACGAGAATTGAGAAGAACTTTTCCGGATGCGTTCATCGCAACTCTAACGCAACCTCATACAGCTAAGATAATTGCAAACAATCCAAATGTGAATTTAATTTTAACCGATGATCTTAAAAAAGAAAGTTTTGGGAAAGTAATTAGAGAGTTAAGGACCCACAAATTCACTCATGCATTGCTAATGCAGCCGACTGAAAGAGCAGCTTATCAATTATTCTTTGCCGGAATACCGTATCGAGTTGGAGTTGGACACAAATTGTATGAAGTAATTACTTTCATGAAAAGTGTTTCGCGCCACAATTATAATCCTCTTCGCCACGAAGCTGATTACTGCTTGGATTTAGCAAGAAAAATTGGCGTGCAATCAGATAACTTAACTCTTGAAATTTTTTTAACAGAAAAGGAAAAGCATGAAGCAAAAGATTGGCTGAAAGGAAAAAATATTCAACCAAATAGTAACAAAATATTTATCCATACCGGTTCGTTAGGTTCTGCTCCAAATTGGAGTGAGATAAAATATTTATCCTTAATTAAAAAGTTGACTTCACTTTTTTCTAAACATCAATATAAAATAGTTTTGACAGCTCGTGAAATGTCTACCGATTTTCGAAAAAAAATTATCGAGCTTAAAAATGAAAATATCATTGATATAGCCGACCAAATTTCAGATTTACGCATTATGATTAAAATAATTTCACAAGCTGATATGTTCATTTCACCTTCGACTGGACCACTGCATATAGCAGATGCATTAGGAATTAAGTGCATTGGAATTCACTGCCGTAGAAAAGTAAGTTCAGCAAAACATCAGGGTATTTTGAATAATGTTTCTATAAATTTGGAGGTGTCGGAAGATAATTGTCGTAAGTTTTGCAGTGCAGATCAAAATACTTGTGGGATTGAAAATGGGTTAAGCGAAGACGAGGTAATTCAAGCAGCAAATACTTTGTTAAATATTTAATTAGATATGTAAATGGAATTTAATGAACTAAAAATACCAAAATGCAAAAAATATTCCGGTTATAAACCTTGTTATTCCTATAAAAATTGTTTGGAAAATGGATGCCAGGATGAATCGGATGAAACAAAAATGGGTACAAAGATTCTCATCATCTCCCTCGATGCACTTGGCAACGTATTAGATAACACCGCCCTGCTTCCAGCTATAAAGCGAAAATATCCAATCAGCACAATATATTGGATAACACTGCCCAGTGCTGAAAAAATTCTATTCAATAATCATCTCATTGATAAAGTCTGGATATGGAATGATGAGGACAGAATGATCCTCAGGCAGATCGAATTTGACTTACTGTTTAATGCTGATAAATCAAACTACGCTTGTGCATTTGCAAATGAAGTTAAAGCAAAAAAGAAACTCGGTTTCCTTCTAAATGAGGATGGAAAAATTATACCTGCAAATGCTTCAGCAACGTATAATTACAAAATGGGAATTGATGATCAATTAAAATTTAGAATTAACCAAAGAAGCGGATTGGATATAATTCACGAAACATTTGAGCTTGATTACAAAAGAGAAGAATACACTTTCTTCTTTACCGATGAAGAAAAATATTTTATTAAGGAGTATAAAAATGAAATTGGATATGATTCGGCACAAACGTATGTAGGATTAAACACAGGATGTTCAAATCTCTTTCCAAATAAAAAAATGACAGTTGAACAGCATGTTTATTTGATAAATAAATTAGCTAATGATGAAAGATTAAAAATTGTGCTTCTTGGCGGTCGTGAGGATACAGAACGTAATCAGCAAATTTTTGATTTGCTACCTGAGAAGGTCAGACCAAAGATTATAAACACACTTACAACTTTAGGACTTCGGCGTGGTGCATGTTTTATGGAAATTGCTGATGTCGTTATATCCGGTGATTCATTTGGAATGCACTTGGCAATTGCTCTTCGTAAATATGTTATCGCTTGGTTTGGACTTTCATGCTGGACTGAAATTGAATTGTATGATCGAGGTGAAAAACTTTATCAAAAAGATTTAGAATGTTCACCATGCTGGAAAAGAGTCTGCCCGTACGACCTTGAATGTATCAAGATGATTGATTTAGATAGAATAATTGAAGTTACAAAAAAATATTCGGTAACCAATCCAAGATTTTCGACGAAGGTTAAAGATGAAATATAAAATTCCAATTTACCAGCCCTCCTTAGATGGTAATGAAAAAAAATATGTTAACGAATGTCTTGATACTAATTGGATTTCATCACGGGGGGAATTCATACATATGTTTGAAGATGCATTTTGCAAATTCGTAGGTGCAAATCATGCTGTGTCTTGTTCAAATGGAACTGTTGCATTGCATCTTGCTTTAGTTACACTTGGAATAGGTCAAGGTGATGAAGTCATCGTTCCATCATTTACGTACATCGCTTCCGTTAGCACAATCGTTTTGACAGGTGCAACACCGGTTTTTGTAGATTCGCTTGAAGACACATGGCAGATGAATCCTGAACATGTGAAGAAAAAAATAACTTCTAATACAAAAGCTATTATGGCAGTTCATTTATACGGTCACCCATGCGATATGGATTCACTGGTATCAATTGCAAAAGAGCATAATTTATTTTTAATTGAAGATTGTGCTGAAGCATTTGGATCAACTTATAAGGGAAAGCATGTTGGAACATTTGGAGATATCTCAACCTTTAGCTTTTATGGAAATAAAACAATCACTACAGGTGAGGGTGGAATGCTTATCACCAATGATGAGACACTCTTTGATAGAGCTTATCATTTAAGAATGCATGGTTTAGCCAAGTATCGCGAGTACTGGCATGATGTAATTGGATTTAATTATAGAATGACTAACATCTGTGCCGCAATTGGATTAGCCCAAATAGAAAATGCGAATGAAAAAATCAAACAAAAAAAAATTCTTGCTGGGCTTTATCACAAGAAGTTCGCTCACTTACCAGTTAAACCGCATCAAGAACACAAAGATGTTTTTCATTCATACTGGATGTACTCAATTCTTGTTGAAACACCTGATGAAAGAGAAAAGTTACGTGAACATCTTAAAAATAATTTAATTGAGACACGACCAACATTTTATCCCGTTCACACAATGCCGATGTTTGCACAGAAGTATCAAAAGCTGCCTACGGCTGAATCGCTTGGCTGGCGAGGTATCAATTTGCCAAGCTGGCCCAAATTATCTGAGAATCAGGTTAATGAAATTGTTAATTGTATTGCAGATTACTTTAATAAGTTAAACTAAATAACACGTAATTACTTAAAATGGATTCAGAAAATAGAATAACTATCCGCAAGTGGACAGAAAATGATTTTTCAACCGTCAGAAGAATTTTGCTTCTCACATGGAAAGATGCATATCATTTTATACCAGATAAAGATCTTGTCAAACATCTTGATACTTTTTATAGTCAGACTGCTCTAGGTAATCTCTATAATGATTATTACACCGAAGGTTACATTGCTGAAATATTTAATAATCCCGCTGGGTGGATGAGAATATTTGGTGATTATAAAAACCATAAATTCTTTGTTTCATCTCTTTATGTTCTCCCCGAATTTCAAGGACTTGGTATAGGAAGAAAATTATTACTTAAAGCTGAAACGATCGCATCAGAGTTAAAATTGGATAAGATTTGGCTTGGAGTGATGAAGGACAATGTGACTGCTTTGGAGTGGTATAAGAAACTGGGTTTCGAATTCGTCCAGGAAGAACCCTTCAAAATGGGAGATACAGAAGTTATTCATCTCATCGGATATAAAATCATAGCCTAGATTCAATTCATACTTCTAAAGATTTTACTTATTTTTACCTGCAAATTTTTATTCAGTTAAGGGAAAACTTATGTCCATTCTAGTTGATAACAAATCACGTGTAGTAGTTCAGGGAATAACCGGCGATGAGGGTTCATTTCACACGCAGCAAATGATCGAGTACGGAACTAAAGTAGTTGCTGGAGTTACTCCTGGAAAAGGCAGGACTCTTTTTAATAACAGTATTCCTATTTACAATACAGTCGAAGAGGCAGTTGAAGAAAAAGAGGCAACCACATCTGCAATATTTGTTCCCCCAGCTTTTGCTGCCGATGCAATTCTTGAAGCCGCTGGAGCCGGGATAAAAGTGATCGTTTGCATAACCGAGGGTATTCCTGCAAGAGATATGGTTCGCGTGTATAATTCAATTACAAATAAAGATGTAAGATTAATTGGTCCAAACTGTCCGGGAATTATTTCTCCCGGTAAAGCAAAAATAGGAATCATGCCTGGCTTCATTCATAAAGAAGGAAAAATCGGTGTCGTATCACGAAGCGGCACTTTAACTTACGAAGCAGTTAAACAATTAACGGATGTCGGATTAGGACAATCAACATGCATAGGAATTGGCGGTGATCCCGTTATTGGTTCAAACTTTACAGACATCATAAAACTTTTTAATGAGGATAACGAAACAAAAGGAATCGTAATGATTGGTGAAATCGGCGGATCAGCCGAGGAGCAAGCCGCTGATTTCATCAAGAAAAATGTTACAAAACCGGTTGTTGGATTCATTGCAGGGAGAACCGCGCCTCCCGGAAGAAGAATGGGGCATGCCGGAGCAATTATTTCAGGTGGAAAAGGTACCGCTGCAGAAAAGATGACAGCGATGAAAAAAGCGGGAATCCATGTAGTTGAAAGCCCCGCTGAAATTGGAGTCACGATGCTCAGGGCAATAGAGAAATTAAAATCAAAGAAAGCTGCTCCAACAAAGAAAGTTAAGCCAGTTAAAAAAATGAAAATGAGTGTTAAAAAAAGTAAAGCGGTTAAATCAAAAGCTGCAGCTACGAAGAAAAAGAAATAGAATTCTACAAACTATTATCTGAAAAGAACTAAAAACGAAAAATATAGAGGTACAACTTGGGAAACAGAACATTAGCAATACTCAAACCAGATTCAGTAAGAAAAAATTACACCGGCGATATTATAAAAATGATTTTGGCTGCCGGATTTAAAATTAAAGGAATGAAAATGATGCGGATGACTCCTGAATCTGCAAAAGTTTTTTACCTTGTGCATAAGGATCGTCCATTTTACAATGATCTTGTGGAATATATGATTTCGGGACATTGCATCCCGATTGCATTAGAAAAAGAAAATGCTGTTGCTGAGTTCAGAAAACTTATTGGTGCAACCGATCCAACTCAAGCTGAAGAAGGTACTGTTAGAAAATTATATGCGAAAGATAAGGCGGAGAATGCGGTTCATGGTTCTGATTCAGATGAAAATGCTGCCATTGAAATTGCACATTTCTTTTCGTCGCAAGAACTTATCTAATTTGTTCACCACAAAATGCGAAAATCGGTTTAAGGAACTGGGTTTGTTATTTTCAATATTACTTGATTTTCTAAAGTTAATTTGTAAATGAAACTATTTCTTAATCTTTTTATTTATTTGTTTTTAATATCAAATCCCATTTGCCAGCCGCAAAATGAAAAACATTTTCAATTTGGTGCCGATCAAATTCTTTCTGATTATTCTTTTTTAATTAAAAATAAAAAATTAGGAATAGTCACAAATCACACAGCAGTTTTATCAAATGGAGTTCATTTAGTTGATACACTTCATTCTATTAATGAAATAAAAATTATTGCGTTATTTGGACCTGAACATGGAATTCGCGGAGATAATGCTGCGGGACAAACTATCACTCATGCTATTGATTCAAAAACCGGAATTCCTGTTTACTCCCTTTACGGTAAGGACAGGAAACCTACGAAAGAAATGCTTAAAGATGTAGAAGTTTTGATCTTTGATATTCAGGATGTTGGAGCAAGATTCTACACATACATTTCAACTTTGTATTACATTGTTCAAACAGCTGCTGAAAACAATATTCCCCTAATAGTTCTAGACAGACCAAATCCTATAGGCGGTGCGTATGTTGATGGTCCAATAAGAAAACCCGAGTTAACTTCTTTTGTGGGAATTGCGCCTATTCCAATTGCTCATGGCATGACAATAGGTGAACTCGCAAAATATTTTGTTGGGGAGAAATTAATTGGAGATAAACTTGATGTTAATCTCACAATTATTAAAATGAAAAATTGGGATCGAAATTTATTTTATGATAGTTTTCATTCAACTTGGATTAAACCATCACCGAATATTCCATCACTTGATGCTGCAATTGTTTATCCCGGCACTTGCTTAATTGAAGGAACAAATATTTCGGAAGGCAGAGGAACTGAATCCCCATTCTTAACCATTGGTGCTCCGTTTATTAATTCCGCCATGCTAGTAGAAGAATTAGAAAAACAAAATATTGAAGGAATTGCTTTTGAGCCAATTTCTTTTGTACCTCTCGAAATTCCAGGAGTTGCCACAAATCCAAAATACAAGGATAAGCTTTGTAATGGAATTAAAATCAAATTAGTAGATCGTAATAAATTTGAATCGGTTAAATTTGGTATCAAGTTAGTTTCAGCACTTCATAAACTTTATCCGAATGAATTTAAGTTCAGAGATGATTCATTTGATAGATTAGCTGGCGATAAATCAATTCGTCAAAAAATTAACGAAGGACTTTCAAGTGACGAAATCATTCAATCTTACCAAGCCGAACTAAATGATTTTAAAGAAATTCGTAAAAAATATTTACTATACTAAAAGGATAACCAAATGAAATACTTTTTGATCCTACTTACATTAACCTTAATCCTGATTAGCTGTAAAAAAGAAGAAGAAAAACCCGTTGACATAAAAGAAAAATATGCTGTGGATACTTCTGAAATTAAAACTGTAAAACTTGAAAACCAGAATGACCAATTTTATATCAAGTACGGTTTTAGTAAAAACAAAGAATACAATTACAGATTGACCAACATTGCTGAGAATACTCAGATGGTTGATGCAAATGATACACTGCTTTCACAAAAAGTCAAGCAGACTCTAACGTATTTAATTAATCTGAAGATTTTGGATATTGATATTGACAGCATTTACGAAGTCGCATTTAATATTACTTCGGTAAAGCTTGAAGCAGATGCAAATGGTGAAAAGTATTTCTACGAATCAAGCACTTCAAAAGATTCAATGGATCGAGTTAGATATTCAGAATACGTTGCAGTACTTAATAATCCATTTAATATTCGAGTAAGTAAAATTGGTGAGATAGTAGAAATTTACAAAGCTGATAGAATCATAAATGAATTTGTAAAATTAAAAGGTGTTGCAGACTCAATTAGTTCTGCAGAAAAAGATTATCTAAAAAAAGATATGATTGAACGTTCACTTAGACCATTGGTAGTGCAGGTTTTCCGTCAGCTTACCGATAAAGTGTTATCAAAAGATTCAATTTGGACGAATGTACAAGAACCAACGAAGCTAATGGTTTTTCAAGTACAAAATACCAGCACTTATCAGGTTAAGTCGCTTGGATTATTAAAGGATGACAAAATTGCAGTGATTGATGCAGGACTTAAATCAAATATATCGGGAAATAATAAGGTAACAGATCGCGGAGCTACTTACACATTTAACAAACCAATCACTCATGCAGAAGGAAAGATTTATTTTAATCTAACGAAAGGATGCGTTCAGAAATCTAAGACCAATAGCAAGATTCAGATTTCGTATCAGATGGAAGTCCCAACTCCCAAAGGACTTGAGAAAGGAACAAAAACCGAGATCGTCATCAACACAAACATTTTGGAGCTGCTTTAATTCTCAAAAAACTTCGATGTTAAGATACAGTAAACCCCATCTCTGATATAGAAGGTTTGAATCTAAAAAAAATATGAAATGCCTGCTAACAAATAAATTCCGGTAAATTCAATACTCGCATATTTAGAATCTTCCGTAAATATTGAGCCATTTGCATATCTGAATTTTATCTCAGAGTTAGCGCTAATATTATGGAATAAATTATATAAGATTCCTGTCCCACAATCTACCCCAATACCGTTTTCACTTTTCATTACATCTAACTTTTCTGAGTAATCAACTTTGATCAGATTTAAATAACTTAAATAAAATGATAGATTAGCTGATATATAAGATTTGAGCTTTGAATCGGATTTATTAAAAAAGTACTGATAACCAAAACTTATTGGGACACCATGAAAAACCCATTCTGAACTTCTCTGTCGACCTCTTGCTGTCATTTTCGAATTTATATATTCTATCCCACACCATATACTACTATTTTCATTCAAAAAATAAATCAAGAAAACACCAACATTATAACCAAATTTTTGAGTTCGTTCAGGGTAATCATTAAAAGTATAGAGGATTTCAGAAGGGTACAAATAGTTAATACCACAATTCACCTTCAAGCATAAAGGAGAATCTTGTGCTAATAAAGAAATATTGAGAATTAAGAATGACACGAAAAAATAATTCTTCATCTTGGTTTGCTAAGCACCCAAAAATTATTGTAAAATTATATGCCCCAGCTTATCTCTCTTTGTTTTGAGATAGCGTTCATTGTTTTCATTCGCAGGCATTTCGATAGGAACACGTTCGACAATTTCGAGTCCATAACCCTTTAGTCCAATAACTTTTTTAGGATTATTGGTCAGTAGTCGAATTTTTCTAACTCCAAGATCAAGCAATATCTGGGCACCAATTCCATAATCACGTAAATCTGGTTTGAAGCCGAGTGCTTCATTTGCTTCAACTGTGTCTTTTCCTTCATCTTGAAGTTTATATGCTAAAATTTTATTTGTAAGACCTATTCCCCTTCCCTCCTGCCGCATATAAACCAGTACACCGCTTCCAGCTTGTTCAATTTGTTCAAGAGCAGAGTTCAATTGATCATGACAATCACATCTTAAGGAATGAAATACATCTCCGGTTAAACATTCGGAATGCATGCGAACAAGCGTTGGTTCATCTGGATTTATTTTCCCTTTCACTAACGCAATTTGTTTTTTATGATCTAATAAATTTTTATAAAGATTCAGATGAAACTCTCCATGCTTAGTTGGAAAGTTAATATCTGTAATCTTCTCAACTAATCTTTCCTTTGTAATCCGATATGTTATTATATCCTTAACAGTAACAATTTTAAGATTGAATTTCTTAGCAATTTTCAAAAGATCGGGAACCCTTGCCATCTCACCACTATCTTTCAAAATTTCGCAAAGAACACCGCCTGGATTTAGCTTTGCTAATCTGCATAAATCAAAAGTAGCTTCGGTATGCCCGGCTCTTCTCAAAACTCCCTCTTCAAAAGCTTTGAGCGGAAAGATGTGACCTGGTCTTGCAAAATCAGATGCTTTGGAATTCGGATCGGTTAGTTTTTTTATTGTTAATGCACGATCAGCTGCAGAAATACCGGTTGTTGTTCCTTCAATTGCATCTACAGTAACAGTAAATTGAGTTCCATGTAAAGCAGAATTCTGATCAACCATTAAAGGAAGTCCAAGCTCATCTAATCGCTTTCCGCTGAGAGGTACGCACAACATTCCCCTTCCGTGCGTTACCATAAAATTTACAATATCGGGAGTAATGTACTCAGCAGCACAAACGAAATCACCTTCGTTTTCACGTTCTTCATCATCAACAATGATTATGACTCTGCCGAGTTTTATTTCTTCAATTGCTTCTTCTACCGAACAAAACATAAAAGATGAATGTTTGAATGAATGAATTTGATTAAAATTAATTTCCTTCTTTTGAAGTAATCACACTTGCCACTGCCGATCTTTCAAATTTCATTTTAACATTATCTCCAACTTGCAAAAGAACAGTCTTCTCATCAATACCGGCAATTGTACCATGCAACCCACCGCTCGTAATAACTTTATCACCCTTCTGCATATTAGAAAGCATTTTTTCTCTTTCCTTTGCACGCTTTTGCTGCGGTCTGATTATCATGAAATAAAAAATTAAAAAGATCGCACCAAACATTATCAATGTGCTGATAAGATTTGAGCTTCCTCCGCCTTGCGGTGCCATTGCTATTAATAGTTCCAACTAATCCTCCAAATTATTTTGATTTATAGAAAGTTTATTAATTATCTGCGATTTCCATTCAAGGAAATTTCCATCCAATATTTTTGTCCTCGCTGTTCTCATCAAATTTAAGTAAAAGTATAAATTGTGAATGCTCGCAAGTTCAAGAGCAAGAATTTCCTTAGCAATAAATAGATGCCGAATATAAGCACGAGAAAAATTTTTACAAGTGCAACACTCACAGACTTCGTCAACAGGACTATAATCATCTTTGTATCGTGCATTCCGCATCGAAAGAATTCCGTTATATGTAAACAAATAAGCATTACGTGCATTTCTTGTCGGCATAACGCAATCAAACATATCAATTCCTCTTTCGATTGCCTCAAGAAGATTTTCCGGTCTGCCCACACCCATCAAATATCTCGGTTTACTCTCAGGCAAAAAATCCGTAGTAAAATTAACCATCTCGTACATCGTTTCAGTCGGTTCACCAACTGCCAATCCACCGATTGCATAACCATTGAAATCCAGTTCGATTATTTCCTTAGCGGATCTTTCTCTCAAATCTTTATAAACACTGCCTTGAATAATACCAAACAAATTTTGATCAAAACCATATTTTGGTTTCGATGATTCAAAAACATTTTTTGCATGAGCTGCCCAATCTGAAGTAAGCTTAACAGATTTTTGAGCATAGTCATACTCACAAGGATAAGGAGTACATTCATCAAGAACCATCATTATATCAGAACCAATTATTCGTTGAGTTTCTATTACATTTTGCGGAGTAAAAAAATGCTTAGAGCCATCAAGATGAGAGCTAAATTCAACTCCATCTTTTTTTAAATGTCTTAAATCAGCGAGTGAAAAAATCTGAAAACCTCCACTGTCAGTTAGAATTGGTCTATCCCAATTCATAAACGTATGCAAGCCGCCGGCTTTTTCTAGAACATCGGTTCCAGGTCTCAGATAAAGATGATAAGTATTTGAAAGAACAATTTTAGCATTAAGATGATTTTTTAAACAATCCTGATTTACTGCCTTAACCGTGCCTTGAGTTCCGACAGGCATGAACACAGGAGTTTCAATTTCACCATGCTCTGTTTTTATCACTCCAACTCTTGCTTTGGAATTTTTATCCTTCGCTGAAATCTCAAAGCTTAACAATTAAATGTTTACCTTATACAAAAAGTGGCTAAAGCCATTAGACTTTTGATGCTTTAGTAACCCCAGCTTTAAAGATGGGGTTAGAAATAGCATACTTGAAGGGGACTTTAGTCCCATAATTTTCTATTCCTGTTTTCCAGGTGGAAACCGATGTAATATAATCAATCTGAAAGCATTTAGAATTATTTCGTACAAAATTACTTCAAATATTTCCAACTGCCAATTTGTGATTTGTGGTGAGTAAAGAAATCAATCGGTAAGAAATCTACCTTTGACCTCTTCAGTAGGAATTCGACAAGAATCTCTTTTTCCAAACCATTTATAGCGGTTTCGTGCAATGAAATCATAAACTACGTCACGCATTGGTTTAGGCAAAATTGAAAATACATAGACAAGTTTCCACATCCCATCAAGTCTTTTTACAATTTGTAATGCGGCAGATGATTTAGTGAATAGTTTATCATTCAGCACCAAAACTATCGTTTCAATTTTTAGTGGGTTGAAGTTTTTTTCTTTTAAGATTTTCTGAGCTGTGTCAGACTGTAAAGAAGCGAATCTAAAATGTTTATTCCTATCACGATCAATAATAAAGTTCACCCAGAAATTGCAAAAGTTGCACATGCCGTCAAAAAGAATGAGATGGGAATTCAAACTGAAGAATGGCTATTCGTGGTCAGACTCAGCAACCAGTTTAACCACTTCAATACTTTTATTGGATGCCCTTGCGATAAGAAAATTAAAATGGCTAATTTTTATATTTTCGCCCTGGATAGGTATTCTGCCTAAAGAAGATGTGATATAGCCTGCAAGGGTCTCATAATCGCCGGTGGGAAGGTTCAGGTTGTATTTTTCATTAATAAAATCAACTTCAACTTTACCACTCATTAAATACGTTCTATCGGCAATCTTCCTGCAAATATTTTCCTCGACATCGTATTCATCTCTTATTTCACCAAAAAGTTCTTCGATAATATCTTCCATTGTAACCAAACCGGCTGTTCCTCCAAACTCATCTACAACAATAGCAATTGATATTTGATTAGACAGAAACTCATTAAGCAATTCATTACTCTTCTTGGTTTCTGGTACAAATAATATTTTTTTAACGATCGCTTGAACATTTTTAGGAGAAGTAAAGATATCATACAAATAGATCACTCCTTTTATGTTATCAAAACTTTCTTCATATACCGGCAGTTTTGAATAACCGGAATCAATAAAAACTGCAATTACTTCTTCAATACTTTGAGTTAATTCAATCCCAACAATTTCAGTTCTGGGACGCATAGCTTCATACACTCTTTGATCAGCAAGATTCAGCACTTTACTGATGATATTACTTTCATTTTTATCAACGATTCCGGCTTCGTGACTTTCTTTGACTAATGTATCTATTGTTTCTCGATTAAATAGACTATTTATACTAACTTCATTAGAAGCGGTGGTGTTCGTTAACTTTGAGGACAACCATGAAATGAATTTTACGAAGGGATGCAATATGAATGAAATCCCTCTTAGAAAGAAAGAGGCAAATAAATTAAAACGATCAGCGAATTCACGAGCTAAGTATTTGGGAATCAGTTCCCCCAAAAATAGAAGTATAAGTGTGGTTATGATCAAAATTGAAAATTCATCTAAATCAAAAATGCTTGAAAGTAATACTGCAGATAAAGAAGCAAATGCAATATTGGCAATATTATTTCCTAGTAGCATAGTCGAGAAAAAGTTTTGAGGATTTTTGCTAAAGAAAAGTGCACTTTGGGCTGCTAAGTTTTTTTTACGTGCTTTTATCTCTAGTTTAATTTTATCTGAAAGAATAAATGCAATCTCAGCAGCAGAAAAAAAAGCGCTGATTGCTAAAAGGATGATTAATATTAAAAGATCGTTTATCAATTAGTAAACCCTTTGGATTTTAATATTTTCAATTTTATATGAAAATGTTTCATCGTTTGATTCTTTAAACATCAGTATGACTTTAATTGGAGTATAAACATCCAGTTCCTTTTTGATTGGAATACCAGATGGAGTATTAAACAAAAAATCTCTTTCAGCATCTGCAAGAACATGGGTATTTCCGTCTTCCACTTTAGGAGAAAAAATCGGGATGATGGAATATAATTGATTATCGTTCTGTAAAATAGAAATTTTAGTCAAGCTTAAATTTTTAATATCGCAAGATTCATCATTAGCTAATTTTATTTCACCTGAGAGATGGAATGAACCCGGTCCGCCTGGCATCAAGTTCAGCCATGCTTCAATCTTTATTTCTTTCACTGATAAAGCTAACCCATCATTCCTTTGATGACTTGCGCAGTTTGTTCCAAGTAACATCACGATAAAAATAAGCATGATCGTCTGATAAAAACTTTTCATAAAAATTAGCGATATATTATTAACACCACTGTTAAGACATAGAGCACAAGATTCAATATCATTGGAACATCAGATAATAATATTTCCGCAGCATTTTCTCCTTTCTTCCCGACATAAACAAGGTACATGTATCTAAAAATGCCAAAAACTATGAACGGAGTTGTATAAATCAGATACTCAGTTTTAAAAACGGTTATTGTTCGTTGTGAAACTGTGTAAAGCGCATAACAAATAATTACTCCCGCAGAAGTAACGGTTGACATTTGATTTATGAAATCGGAAGAATAGTGAGCTAAAACCTTCCTCGTGGTGTTACTATCATCATCTGTTTTATGCTTCAGTTCAGAACCTCTTTTCATAACAGCCAGAAAAAGTGAGATGAACATTGTAGTAAGTATCAACCAGCTTGAAATCTCTACATTGATAATATATGCTCCGCCTAAAATTCGCAACATAAAACCGGCGGCAATTGTAAACACATCAAGAATTACAATGTGCTTTAATTTGATAGAATATAAAATTGTGATAATGAAATAAGAGCATACCGTAATACTGAAATAAAGATTTGTAAAGAACAATAACAAGAATGAAATAATTGCCAGAATAAAAGCAGTTAATATTGCTGTATTTTTTGAAACTGTGCCTGCAGGAATCGGCCTGAATTTCTTTACTGGATGAACTTTATCTTCATTTATGTCAACCAGATCGTTGATGATGTATATAGAACTTGACATGAATGAAAAAATTAAAAATCCAAATACTGATAACTTTACATAATTTAACTCAAACAAGTGCTGAGAGAAAATTAAGGGAATAAAAATGAAAAAGTTCTTAATCCACTGGGGAATTCTTAACAGATTAAAATAAATCTTAAACATCAGAATACTGCCGTTTCCTCGTAAACACCAAAAACTTTTTTAAGTTCTTCTGTCATCTCTCCAAGTGTAACATAATTCAATGCAGCACTAACAAATGAAGGCATTAGATTTCTATTTTCGACTGCAGCTAATCTTATAACTTCTAAACTTTTTTCAACAGCTTTTGGATTTCGCTTTGATCTTAACGCCGTTAATCTTTCCTTTTGCATTTTTTCAACTTCTCGAGATACTGTGAGAATTGGAATATCAACCTTTTCATTTTCTTCAAAAAACTCATTCACTCCTACAATAAATTTCTCTTTTCTTTCAACTTCTTTCTGATAACGGTATGCGGCATCAGCAATTTCTTTTTGGAAATAACCTGATTCAATTGCCGGAATCACACCGCCAAAAGCATCTATCTGATCAAAAATTTCGTTTGCTTGCTTTTCCATTTTTTCAGTCAATGCCTCCACAAAATAACTTCCGCCAAGCGGATCGACAGTATTGATTACGCCTGTTTCATAAGCAATCAGTTGTTGAGTCCGCAGAGCAATCTTCACAGCTTTTTCGCTTGGAAGTGCCAGCGTTTCATCCATGGAGTTTGTGTGCAAGGATTGAGTTCCACCTAATACACCTGCTAATGCTTGAAAAGCAGTCCGCACAATATTATTCTCTGGCTGCTGAGCGGTTAGTGTACATCCTGCAGTTTGAGTGTGAAAACGAAGCCACCAAGAGCGCGGATTTTTTGCTCCATATCTTTCCTTCATTCTTTTAGCATAAATTTTTCTTGCTGCTCTGAACTTGGCAATCTCTTCAAAAAAATCTAAGTGAGAATTAAAGAAAAAAGAAATTCTTGGTGCAAATTCGTCCACATTCATTCCTCTGTCAATACATGCTTCAATATAAGCAAAACCATCAGCTAATGTGTATGCAAGTTCTTGTACCGAAGTTGAACCAGCTTCTCTAATGTGATAACCACTCACGGAAACAGGATTCCATTGAGGAACATCCTTAGTACAATATTCAATCATATCAACAATAATTCGCATGGAAGGATGAGGAGGATAGATATATTCTTTTTGAGCTATGTATTCTTTAAGTATATCGTTCTGTAATGTACCTCGAAGATTTTTGAAATCTACATTCTGTTTTTTGGAAACTGCAAGATAAAATGCGAAAATCATTGCGGCAGGCGAATTGATTGTCATAGAAGTTGAAACTTTATCAAGCGGAATTTTATCGAACAAAATTTCCATATCTTCCAATGAAGAAATTGATACTCCGCAAATTCCAACTTCGCCTTCGCTCATAGGAGAATCAGAATCCCAGCCCATAAGTGTAGGTAAGTCAAACGCAACAGATAATCCTGTTTGACCATAATTTAACAAGTAATGAAATCGCCTGTTAGTATCTTCAGGAGAGCCAAAACCGGCAAACTGTCTCATCGTCCAAATTTTACCGCGGTAACCATTTACATGAATTCCGCGAGTGAACGGATACTCACCGGGGAAACCAATTTCGCTTAAGTAATTAATGTTTTCAATTTCATCCGGACCATAAAATGGTTCAACATGTTCCCCACTAACAGTGGTAAACTTCATTCCAGTAGTTTTAGCAAGTCCAGCTTTTTTCTGAAATGAATTTCTTTTGTCTTTGTAGTTTGAATCCATGCTTTAACCTTTTCAATTCTAAGTGATTTTTTTCTACGAAGTTCTTCCAAATCTTCTGTCAAATTCATCCAATGATATTTTTATCACAATTGGTCTTCCATGCGGACAAACATATGGGTTGGAAGTTGCAAACAACTGGTCAATTAGTAATCTCATTTCTCTTTCTGAAAGTTTATCACCCGACTTGATAGCCGTGTGACAAGAATATGACTTCGCAAGGTTATCTCTCTCATCCAGTTTTTTTTCACGTTGATTATCTGTGTATTCATCAATAATTTCGAGCAAAACTTTTTCTTCAGCACCTGCAATTATATCATCAGTGACACCTGCAATTCTAATAGTATTCTTGTTTGAATGTTTTATATCAAAACCGAGTTTGTTAAGTAATGTATTAATTTCTTTTAGAACTTGGTATCTGCCCGGATCTAATTCGATGGTTTTAGGAAATAATAGCTGCTGAGAAAAAGGAAGATCGGCGTCAATACGTTTTAATGCCTTCTCATATAAGATTCTTTCATGAGCAACGTGCTGGTCAATTATCATTAATCCTGTTTTAATCTGCGAAAGGATGTATTTGTTGTGAAGCTGAATAATGAAAGAAAATTCTTCGGATTCAGAAGCGGAAGATATTTTCTCGGTGAGGATAATCTCCTTTGATTTATTGTCCTGAAATGGATCATAGTTCTGGTCAAATTTATTTTTTCCTTCAGTTTCAGGAAGTGAACCGAAAAGAAGATCAATCTCCCTATCACTAACTGGAGTCCTTGCCGAAAATGATTTGTCTTGTGAAAAAGGACGATCAGAAAAATCCTCTTTGCCGGATTTTGAAAAAGCGATCTGTTTTAATTTTTCAGATTGATCAGCAGAGTCTCCAAAACTCATGTTGGGAACAAGATCGTAAAGTCCCAAACCCTTCTTTACAACTGCCATCACGAAAGTATAAATGTCTTTTTCATTTTCAAATCTAACTTCCAGCTTCGATGGATGCACATTTACATCAATATGGTGGGGATCAATATCAATAAAAAGAATAAAGAAAGGATAATCTCCTTTCTCAAGAAAATTTTCAAAAGCAGAAAATACTGCATGATTAATTTGCTTACTTACAACATATCTGTTATTGAGGAAAAGATACTGCTCGCCCTTACTTTTTTTGAGAAGACTCGGTTTACCAATGAATCCGTGAATATTAATGTATTCAGTTCTTTCTTCAACCGGAATCAGCGCATCAAGCATGTTGTCAGCAAAGATGGATTCTATTCGCTCTTCTAACGTTCCTGACGGATAATCAAAAATCAATTCATCGTCATTGTAAAACTTAAAGTGAATTTGAGGATGGCTTAACGATACTTTGTTAAAGGTATCAATGATATGCTTTAATTCTGTTGCATCAGTTTTAAGAAAATTTCTTCGAGCCGGAGTATTGTAAAAAAGATTTTTAAGTGAAACGTATGTCCCTTTGGGGAATGAACCTTTCTCTTTAACGAGCATCCCATTTTCGTCAATTCTTATGAGCGTTCCTATTTCGTCTTCTCTTCGTTCCGTTCTAATTTCGAGTTGAGTTACTGCAGCCATTGAACTAAGTGCTTCGCCACGGAACCCTAATGTTTTGATGGCTTCCAAATCTTCATAAGTGGAAATTTTACTTGTTGCATGTTTTTGAATGGATACAACAACATCATCCTCAGACATTCCAACTCCATCATCGCACACTTGAATGAGAGCTTTACCGGCACGTTTTATCATCACTTCAATGGTTTTTGCTTCGGCATCAATTGCATTTTCCAGTAATTCCTTTACGGCTGATTCGGGACGCTGAACAACTTCGCCGGCAGCAATTTTATTTGCTAAACTATCTGGTAATATTTGAATTTTGTTTGACACTATTTACTTCTGATATAATTCACAATTTCAAATCCATCTCTTTTTTGCCGCCATGATATACTCCATTTTGTGAAGTTAATTTTGGGAAAAAATACATCACCGTCAGCTTCAAAATCCATGTAAGAAATTATCATTTCATCAATTTCATCAATTGCTTTTTCAAATATTTGTCCGCCTCCAATTACAAAAACTTTCTCATAACTATTAGATTCACAAAATTTATAAGCATCATTCAGATTATCTAAAATCAATAACTCATTGAATTTTTTATTTAAGTTTTGATTTTTCGTCAGTACAATATTCAATCTTCCTTCAAGTGGTTTTCCGAGTGATTGGAATGTTTTTCTTCCCATGATGATCGGATAACCCAAAGTTGTATTCTTAAAGTGTTCAAACTCTTCTTTTGAGTACCACGGCATTTCGCCTGTGGATCTTCCAATAACATTATTTTTTGCAACAGCAGCAACGATGATTTTTTTCATCAAGAAAAAATTACCAAGGAGATTTGATATTCAGCTTTGATAGTTTCTCTTCAAACTCAAAAAGTTCTCGATTTGTAGTTTTCATTGTTCCATCTTCCTTCATCCACCCAAATTCTTTTCCATACTCCTTTACTTTTTTATTTTCGCCATTAAGCATAGCAGTAATAATTTTAATCTCAAGTCCGGAAAAAGACATTGAGTTCATTCTATAATCCCAAAATGCCTGCCAAGTAACCGGACACCAGCGTTTTACAACTTCATTGCAAATCACTTCCGCATATTGTCTAATTTCGAGCTGGGCATTCAGTTCCATTCTTAATTGTAAAAAATGAAGAAGATTGTGCAAGTCAATCTTCCAATATGCTTCAGTATACGTTGATAGGGGTAAATCTTTTCTTGCCTGTTCCCTAGCAACTCCAGCATCAATTCTTTTTTGATATACATCTCTTGTAAATCTATGAAGTTCTGCTTCCTGTTTAGATAATTCTTCGCCTACTTTTGCATCAAGAAATCCTTCACTTCCCTGCCTATTTGTAACAGCTTGTCCCCTCCATTCAGTTGGCAAAGTAGTTTCGGTTGCATCAATTGCAATTGAGTACCGAGTTGAATATTCGTTAACGTTAGCTGTACGATGTCGAATCCATTGTCTCCAGCAATCCATTGGAACTCGCACATGCAATTTTATCTCACACATTTCAAATGGAGTCGTGTGCTGATGCCTTAGTAAGTAACGAATCAGCGCTTCATCTTCCCTGACTTTTTTAGTTCCTTTTCCATAAGATACTCTTGCCGCTTGTACAATTGATTCATCAGAGCCAAGATAATCTATAATCCTAACAAAGCCATCCTTAAGAACTTTGAAGGGAACTCCAAGTATTTCATCAAGTGCAGGAACACGTAATTTTTCTAATTTTTCAAAGTTTTCTGACATTTGATCAATTCAATTTAGGTTAAAATTATTTTTTCAAAAGTACTAAAAAAATGGTAAATATTTGCATTGGGAGATAACCGCTCCGTGCGTTTAGTTAGAGTATTTTTAGTTCTTGCACGGAGTCACACGAAGAAGACACGGAGTTTCACAGAGAAGAATTTACCGCTAATTTAGTTTAAGTTGAATTTTTTCGGGTTCAATCGAATGGTCAATCACGAGTGGTTGCATGTTAAATCTTAAATTAAATTTAAAGCTTTGTGGCTAGATGAGAATATTCTTTTTTCCTATTTGACCTCACCTCGATGTTTACATTTTTCTTAGTTTTGAGTATGAAAAAGAAAATTTCAATTGTTACTTCGGGACATCCCTATTTCGATGAAAGAATATTTTACAAATTTGCCCGCTCATTAAATAAAAATGGATATGAAATCTCAATAGTTTGTTCAACTGCCGAAACTGATATAGAGCTTGTAAAAGATAACATTCACATCATAGGTTTTAACGGGAGCAACTTAAAAAAATCTGAAAAGGTTGAAAAGTTTTTCTATCACCTCAAAAAGACTCAAACAAACGTTATAATTTGCTGTGAGCCGCTGCCAATTTTAGCTGCAAATAAACTTCGAAAGGATGACAAGAAAATAAAAATTATCTATGACGTAACTGAATGGTACCCGGAAAATGTTGCTTTCAAATTTTCAGGTTTAAGTAAAATTATGACTTATGTAACCTTATTCATTTATAATGTTTACGCTTCAAATCTCGTTGATGCAATTATTATAGGTGAACAGGGTAAAAAAAGAAGATATGATCTAATGGCTCCTTTCAAGCAAAAACAAATTATCTCTTACTATCCAGTAATTGAGTTTTTTCATCCTTCATCTCCAAAATTTAATGGAACTGAATTGGTGCTTTGTTATGCTGGATTGCTAAAGTTTGATCGCGGATTAAAGCAAATTTTAACGGTGTCCGAATTTATTGCCGCAGCTCATAAAGAATTAAAAGTAAAACTAAATCTCATTGGTAAATTTGAATCCATTCAAGAAGAAATTGAATTAATTTCATTAATAAATAAATCCTCGAGGGTTGAAGTGGAAATTTTGGGATGGACTGAATACCCTAAAATTTCAGAGAAGCTGTCAGATGTTCACATCTGCTTTGATCTTCGTGAAAGAAATTTTGTTTATAACAACTCACTTCCAATAAAAATATTTGAGTATATGGCTTGCGGAAAACCATTTATTTTTTCCGATATAAAACCTATCCGAGATGAAATTGAATTTGAAGATTGCGGGTTTTTAGTTCATTCAAATAATATCACCGAAATATTAGATTGTGTTGAAAAATATTTAAACAATCAAAATTTATGGCTACGGCATTCAAAAAACGGACGAGCATTTTGTGAATCAAAATATAACTGGGAGATGGAATCTGTAAAATTGTTAAGCTATATAGAATCACTGTTGGAAACGAAATAATTTTGAGATTTTTATATTCAATATAAACTCAACCATCAACAAATAAACAATTACCAAAAGAATTTGTAAATAAATATTACGAAATGTTAAACCTATAATTAAAAGTAATAAACCCGCAAAAACTGTAATTAGAATTTGTTTCGTCTGGAAGTTGATCTGAATATGATTCCTCGAAATAAAAAATAAATATGATGCTGTAAAACCAAAACTCGAACATGTAGCTATTCCTGCTCCAACTATACCGTAAATCGGAATTAAAATAAAATTCAAAACAAGATTTGTGATTAAACCAATTCCATCTGAAATTAAGAAGTGATAACTCTTATTACTGACAAAAGGATAAATAGAATAATAAGATGCAAGCGAACTGAAGATATATCCAATAATAACAAATGGTAGAATTATTAATCCACCTTTATATTCCGGATTAAACAGATGCTTTCCATTAAACTGAATCAGAAAAAGATCTTCGGCAAAAAATGAAACTATTAGCAGTATAAATATTCCAGCCGATAGCAGTTTTAACAGTGTCTTGCCAAAATGATCGCGATAATTATTTTCATGATAATGGTTAAGTGCATAGGGCATCCATGCAGTTCTGAATGAAATCACAAAAACATTTGTTATCATAGCGATTCGATAAGCAAAGCTGTACTCTCCGACTTGTTTTTTCCCCAAGAAAAAATCCAAAATAAATCTATCCGCTACATCTACGCCTGAAGCAAAAACTCCAGACAAAAACAAAGGAAGTGAAAAAAGTAAAACTGTTTTAAGCAGCTCTCCATCAATATCAAAAGAATAATGATGTTTCATTCCCGGCAGAAGTAGAAGAAGTACTAATACTGATGATATGAATTGAGCTAAGATAATTCCTTCTATTCCTAAGCGCTGAAAATAAACGAACCAAATGTTCAATAAAATACTAAGCACTGCACCAATTATTAAAAAGAGGACAACTCGTTTAGATTGCTCAAGTGACTTGTATAACTGTAAAATAAACGTCGTGATTGTTTCAGTAAATAGTGTAATGAAGAGTAATGAAAAGAGTTTGCCGTAATCCGAATTGCCGATGATTTTTTGTGATAAATGATCTGAAAGCAGTATCATTAGGAAAGTGAAGCTAACCGAAATGATTATAACCGAATTTAGTATGGTCGAGAAAACTTTTTTTCTTCTTAACTCGTCAGTTTCTCTTAAATAGAAATTAGTCAGCGAAACGTTCATGCCAACTTGATAAAAAACTCCAGCAATCACATAAGTTGACATCATCAACGAGTAGATGCCAAACTGTTCAACAGGAATTAGGTTGGAATAAAGCGGGAGCAGTAAAAATCCGACAGAACGAACTATAACATTTCCTAAGCCATACCATGCAGTTGCTTCAAATAATCCCGACTTTTTTTGAATCATACTATCTTGTATTTATGATAAAGTTCTTTCAAACGAGTATTCACAGCATCGTAACCGTGATATTTGCTTACCCATGCCTTGCCTGTTTTGCCAAGCTCATCTCTTAGATGTTTATTCTCGATCAGCTCAAATAATTTTCTGTACAATTCATCATGTGTATTTGCAACTACAAACGGATTTTCGGGAAGCCAATCAGAATATTCCTTTGTCATATTTGTAATTGTTGGAATTCCCATTGCGAGTGTTTCAAGACCGGCTTTACCATACCCGGTTCCTCCCATCGTTCCGCCAACTTGATCAATGCAAATATGACTTTGACTTTTAGCTTTCAGGACTTTACTTCTTGCAACATTTTCAAGAAGCAGAAAATCAATTTTCTTTTCCTTTTTAATTCTGTCAATAACCGATATAATCAAATCAGTTCCCTTGAATTTTCGATTAGTTGGTGAATGAACAATTGTAATTATACGGTCGTCAATGGATTTTTCTTTCGTAGGCAGTTCTGAAGAATCATATGGATAAAAAATATATTCTAATCCGGACTTAAGTGAAAGATGATCATATTCTGATGTAAGATTAAGATCAGAGATTTCTTCCATCTCTTTAATGATTCCACGAATTCTTAAGTCGCTACCATAATAGCAGCAGACAATTTTCTTTCCTTGCTTCTTCCATTTTTTTGCAAGCACTGAGTTCCGAAAAAAATCTAACCCTGAGTCATAGTGAATTATGTCGAATTCATCCAGCTTTAATTTTTCCACAACAGAAAAAACTTTTCCCCTTTTGTAGAAATCATTAACCGCAAAGAAAAATTTCTCAAGATAGTTTTTAGGTTGAAAATATGGCGATGAAGATGATTTATCGCTCTCACGGAAAGCTACTTTCTCCTTCCGCCAATACTTTACCAAAGAAGAATTTGGAAGTGGTAGATTGAGACAAACATCTTCGGGAAAATCTCGTTGGTTTTTGTGGTAAGTAATTAATCGGGAATAGTCGCCGCACTTATTGTGCATGTCATAAAAGCTGTAAGGAACGCCCGCAAAATTTATTGGTGCAAGATGAAGTATTCTCAGCATTAAAGATCTTTGTGAAAAGTATCTCTAAAAATTCCGCGCGCGCCAAAATTTTCTTTGAATCGCCCCAATCCCCAATTGGGTTCCATGTTTACAGTGAAAATACCGAAGTCAAGAAAACGAAATCCTTCATGCTGATATTGTTTCATAATCTCATAGAACAATAGATTAACAGGGCGATACTCTTGATATGCTTCATCATGACTGATATAAAAAGCAAGTACCACATTTTTATTCACTGAAAAATTACAGACACCTGCAGTCAGTTTATTCTTGAGCAATGCACCCCACAATCTAATTTCGCTTGGAAACATTTTTTTTAGTAGTTTTAATTCATCAAGCGTGTGAGCAGGATTTACATTATGCCGGAGTTTCAAATTCCTTTTTAAGATTTCATAGTACTCATCGAATAAATCGCATTCAACAATTTCGATTCCCTCTCTCATTGCCTTTTTAGTTGCGGTACGAGCTTCTGCTCTATAAGTATCAAAAAGTTTTTCTCTATCAAAATCAAGCTGGACTATACTTGAAACATCCCGTTTGAGATATACGAATCCATTTCGGTAAAGAGCAAAATCAAAATAGTTGGAGTATTTGGTCTGGTAAATTATTGGTGGAATTGTAAGTTGTATTCGATCAACTTTCAATGATTTGGCATGATCAATTAACATGTCAACAAGTTCATGTGCTTCCTTAAAGTTCAAATCAGAATCGTAAACAAATCCACCGTAACTTGCTCCAGGATGGGAATTAAGAACTTTTTTTCCATCCCTTTCAACCAATGCAGCAGTGAATACAGAAAGAATCTTTCCATTCTTTGTTATAAAAATGGAAGCATCATTAAATCTATCTTTAGGATGGTATTTGAGAAAAGCACGTTTGTGAAAAAGAGTTCCATTATCTGATTGTTCAACAAAATTGTCCCATTCCTGCTCACTAAGATTTGATTTTTTGAATTGAAAATATTCGAGCATTGTAAAAAGAATAAATTGGATAAATGTTATACGAAAATAACATTAGTGAGCGAATAATGAAAAGCATTTGAAGTAACCTTCGAAGTCAGCGCAGCATTTTGTAAACACCCACCTCGAAGGTCGCAATTTTATTTTACTGTGAACTTTCTTTTGCTAAACCACTAAAGTCAATTCCCTCGGCAATTTTTCTTGCACTTCCTTCCGGCATTTCGTTAGTTTCTACGTGAACAATAAATCTTTTGCCAACGAGAACTGTAACTTCATTGTCTTTTCCATCCTCATTCCATCTTTCAAAAGTAGGGCTGCCATTTATCTCCGTACTTTTTTCATATCCTTCGGATGATTCTCTATTATACTTCATTTGGAAAAGCATTTGATAAGGCAGGTAAAGATTTGAGATGTAAGCATAATCATAAATATTAATGCGAGCGTCTTGGTTATCGGTTTCACTTCGGAAATCTATGCTTGCATTTGAGTGTGTCCACTTGTCCCATTTGACTGATTCACCTCGTGGCTTCTCGGCATTAAGTCCGGCAACTTCTTTCGGAAGATAGTTCATTAAGACTTTGAAACTAACTGGTGGAACCGGTTCTTTGTTTTCCAGCATATCACCACTCATCATGTTAGCCATTTCTTTTAAGTCTGAAGGCATTCCTTCTGTTGATGATGATGTTTCTTCTTTGCTTTGTTCTTGCGTCTCATCTTTAGATTTATCCCCGCATCCGGCCAAAATAAAAAGGGGAAAAATAGCAACCGTAAAGAAAAATTTTAGAAAAGCGCTGCACATAACACCCTCCTTTTAATATTAAAAATTTTTACGCTCTTAACTTATCTGAAATCTTGAACAATTTAAAGAATCAAATAAAATATTCTTGCTTTATGTGATTTAATTCCGAAGCCATAATTTCCTTAGAGCTGCATCGCATTTTACAAACTATGATGAAGATCACATTGTTTTTATCAAAATAGTATTATTTTCACTTGAAATTTTGTGGCATAATTGTAGCCACAGAAAATTTATTACCTAAAATTTAAGAGGAGTTATAATGAAACGATTTGGTCTTATTCTCATGATTTTAGTTTTTATTTTTGGTTTGGGAGGAACATATTCTTCTCTGCAGGCTCAAAAATTATACTTTTGTGAAGATGTAGACGAAGATGGATATCCTGAAAATGAAAGTTCATCATTTACAATTCCAAGCAGCGGCGGCTGGTTGAAAATGCTTGTAAAATTAGATGATGAAGTTGATTGCAGTCAAGTTAAATATGTGATCTATAAGGTTACAAGAAGCGGTAAAGAAAAATATAGTACAACTATTGACCAGGATGTTGAAGAAAACTGGGTGTGGTTCTGGAAAAAAATCACTTTCTACGACGATGGTAATTATAATGTTTATGTCTATGATGAGTACGACAATTTCCTAACGTCCGGCTCAGTAAGAATTAATTTTAAGTGATAAATTTTAATCCGTCGTTAGTCTAAATTAATTGGAAGACTAACGAAAGCCATTCCTCAGAAATGCTGGAATCTATCAATATAAAATTTAATTCTTCATAATCGTGTTGAATTTGTTCTCGATCTGAAATTAGAAGTCCAGATAGAATTACTATTCCATTCAGCTTAACACGATTGTGAATTTCATTTTTAATTTGCAGCAGGACGTCTTTCTGAATATTAGCCACGACCAAATCAAAATCATTTTCATTAACATCTTTGATTTCACATAATCTCACATCAACTTTATCTTGAACTGAATTTACGATACAATTTTCAACTGAATTTTCGTCACTCCACTCATCATTATCAATAGCGATGACTTTATCTGCACCTAATTTTACAGCAGCAATTGCTAGGATAGCTGTCCCAGTGCCAACATCGAGAATCTTCATTCCTTCTTGAACATACTTTTCCAAAAATAAAAGACAAAGTTTTGTGGATTGATGTTCGCCTGTCCCAAAAGACATTTTAGGATCAATAGTAATTACAATTTGATTTGGTTTAGCTTCATAATCTTTGAATGAGGGTTTTATAACAATCCTGTCAGAAACTTTTATTACTTCTCTGCTCTTCTCCCATTCCTCATTCCAATTTTTATTTTCAAATGTTTTTTCAATAACCAAAAATGACTCAATGACTTTTTCCTCCCTCATCTTTTCAAGTAGTGCAGTAATTTCCTTCTCGCTTACATCACTTCCTTCTTCACAAAATACTTTTACGCAATCATCTTCTTCTTGAATACCGGATAAGTTAAGTTCCCATAAAACTCCCTGCAATATTTCGGGAATAAATGGCTTTGAGGTGATAGTAAATTCTTTGTAGTTGGTCATATTTTATTCCAAGTTTTATACACACCCCTTTCATTCCCCTCTCAGAGAGGGGAAGCACTACGGTTCGTCCCCTTTTCACAGGGGCGAGTTTATCCGCCGTTGGAGGAGGGTGTGTAAAATTTTGCTAGTCACTCATTATATTCAGCACACCTACTATTTTATCTTAAGTACTAAAAGTATTTTACGAGCATCAGATCAGTCAAAACTTAATTCAAACATTCAACTCTTTCAAATGCTCAAATACCGAATTACTAAGTGCGTCAAGATGATAACCACCTTCAAGCGCTGAAATGATTGGGATATTTTCTGATGTGGCAGACTGCTTCACAATTTTTGTCATCTCGGCAAAGTCATTCTCGACCAAAAGCATATTTGCAAGCGGATCATCTTTGTGTGCATCAAATCCGGCAGATATAATTATTAACTGGGGTTTATATGCAGCTAATTCCGGTATAATTCTTTCACTGCAAATTTCGAGGTATTTTTTTCCATCAGTACCGGCTGGTAATGGAAAATTTAATGTAAAGTTCTTTCCATTGCCAGAACCTCTTTCATCTTCTCTTCCTGTCCCAGGATAAAGAGGGAATTGATGTAAGCTGAAATAATAAACCTCTGGTGAATGGTAAAAAATTTCCTGTGTACCATTTCCATGGTGAACATCCCAATCAATTATTACAACTCTATCCAAATTATATTTCTGCTTTGCATACTTCGCACCAACAGCCACATTATTGAACAAACAAAATCCCATGGGGCGATTTGATTCAGCATGATGCCCTGGTGGACGAGCAAGACAAAAAGTATTTCGATATTTCTTAATCATAACCAGGTCAACGGCATCAATAAGACCTCCAACTGCACTTAATGCAGTATTCCACAATTCTTTGATTGCATAAGTATCTTCATCAAGCATCAAACGATTTTCACTTATCGAGGTCCGTACAAATTCTAGATGCTTTTGTGAATGGACTAATAAAATATTTTCTTCAGTTGCCGGATTTGGTTGGACCAAATCCACATGATCAAGAAAAGATTCCTCTTTTAGTTTATTCAAGATAGTTTCTAAGCGAGATGGATTTTCTGGATGTGAAAATGGTGGTTTGTGAGTAAGGAAAATATCATCAAAAAGTATTGCTAAATTTTTCATCCTGGTTCTTTAATTTGAATCTGCCAACACTTCGCAAACAGCATCTATAAAATCCCTTGCCTGTTTGGAACTTCCGATATAATTCTGAACTAGGATCGAAAAAGCAATCATATTCCCCTTTTTGCTCTTAACATAACCAGAAAGTGATGAAACTCCGCTTAGTGTCCCAGTTTTTGCATGGACATTTTTTTCAGCTTTTGTATTTCTCATTCGACTTTCTAAAGAGCCATCAACTCCGGCAATGGGAAATGAGTTGTAAAGAGTTACAAATAATTCCGGCTCTTTATAGTAAAAATATTTCAGTACTGATAAAAGTAATTCGGCAGTAACTAAATTATAATGTGAAACGCCTGAACCATCAACCAATCTGTAATCGCTTGGGATTAGCTTGCAGAGAATTATTAAGCTGTCAATCATTTTAAGTCCATTCTTTACAGAAGCTGGTTTGCCAAAATACTTTTCAGCCAATGCCAGTAATGTCATTTCTGTGCTGAGGTTATCGCTGGTTTTGTTGAGATTAACAATTACTGAATCGAATGAGCGTGAAAAAGTATAAAGATGATTATTGTTTTCAGTCAATGATTTTATTTTAACATCGCCGAAAAACCTGATACCATTTCGTTCTAAAGATTCTTTAAATAATGTTAGAAAATAATATTCTGGTTTGAAGATGTTAAATGTTTGTGAGAAGTAATTTCTTCTGTTTAAGTTGTTCTTCGAAATATTTCCTTCAATAAAGAATTTATTGGTGCGGTTAATCCAATCTCTATCAACCTTTAGCTCGGCAGCTTTTGTGTCATCGGCAGTAACTATATTAATTACCTCAATATAATTTGTTTCTGGAATGCTCCTAACCCTAAGCTGATTGTTTTGATTATCATATTCACAAGTAATTGTAACTGCGTTATCATTAATAGTTAACGGTGTTAAGTAAGGTGCATCAGTTGAAGGATCATCATCCCACATCCAGCCGCTTCCCCAGAACAGAGAATCAGCCATAGAAATATCGCCATAAATATTTCCGGTTATCTTAACTACTCCTCTTTCTTTTACACTTTGAGTTAGTACTTCTAAATCATTTGAAGTGAAATCAGGATCACAGCCGCCAACAAAAAACAAATGACCATACAAAACGCTGTCAACAATTTCACCTTCATAATAGAGTGAAGTTTTGAACTGATAGTCTTTTCCTAAAAATTTTAATGCAGCTGCACTCGTTAGAATTTTCATGTTTGATGCTGGGTGAAGAAGCATTTTATTATTTTTTTGATAGATGACTTTTTGTGTTGTTAGATTGTAAACATCAATTGAAGCGAGAGATGATTCAAAGAATTTATCCTTAAGCAGTTCATTAATTCTAAAACTAATCTGTTTACTTGAAGTCTGTGCAAAATTAGTTATTGTGATAGTCAGTAAAAGCCCAACACACAAAGTGATGTGGCTTAAGTAATGCGCTAGATATTGCGTCAGATTGAGCTTGTCGAAATCTGACTTATCATCTTTGTCACTCTTCGACAAGCTCAGAGTGACTGTTTTTGTTGTGAGATTATAGAATATGTTTCTCTGAAAAATTTTCATGATAAAATTCATTTTAATTGATTTTATTATTGAGCTCTAAATTAAAAATTCCCCTTCTCTTTGAATTTAATTGCAGTCATATATCATTTTATAATAATATATCTCTTGAAAGTTATGCTAGATTTCTTTCCAATTTACGAGGGTTAAAATCTGGCTTATCTAGAAAAACTCTCGCACTCTAAATTCTACTCCGATATTATCTTCAACAATTTGCCGGACTTTCTCAATCTCAACTTTATCTAAAAGGACAGCAGTCATTACAATCTTTTCAACATAATTCTTTGCTTCTTTCGCAAAGTTGATAACTTCATTGAACAAGTTAGGATCAACTCGCATCAACTCGGAATATTTTTGAGGATCGGATGCATTCAAGCTGATTGAAACTACATCTATCAAATTTTTAAATTCGGGTGCAATATTTCGGTTGTTAATGAAGCTGCCATGACCATCAGTATCGAGACGTGTCCTGCCGCCATTTTGTTTAACATACTTTGCAACTTCTTTTACAACTTCCCAGCGAATTGTTGGTTCACCAAATCCGCAAAAAACAATTTCATTATACTGCTTTGGATCACCAATTTCTTTTATGTAAACATTCGCATTTGGTTCTTGGTCTTTTCTCATCTTCAAATTGTAGCCGCTAACAACCGCCTCACCTTTACGATTGCAAAAGATACAATCTGCATTACACCGGTTTGTAATATTTATGTAAAGATTTTTACCAATCTGATATGTGAAACTTGTGTTTGGTTTGCTTCCGATACCAAACATTCTGAAAGCATTATATGAAGTTACTCTTGCAATATCTTCAACTGATACATGACGAACTTCAGCAATTTTTTCTGCAACCAGTTTAACATAAGCCGGTTCATTTCTTTTTCCACGATGAGGAACTGGTGTCATAAAAGGTGAATCGGTTTCAAGCAGTAGGTGCTCTGGAGTAATCTTCCCCGCAATTTCACGAAGTGCATCAGCTTTTGCAAAAGTTATATTTCCCGTGAAAGAAATAAAATGATGAAGCCGGATGAGGTCTCTTGCTTCATCAAGATTTCCGTTGAAGCAATGAAACTGTGCTCGTAATCCCGTACCGGCGTAATCTTTTATTATTTTCAAGATATCTTCATTCGCATCGCGGTTATGCACAACAATCGGGAGATTTAGCTTAAGTGCCAATTCAATCTGTGATTTAAAAGCTTTTATCTGTTTTTCTTTTGGAGAAAAATCATAAAAAAAGTCTAATCCTATTTCGCCTATACCGACAACCTTATCATGATTTGCGAACTCTTCAATTTGATGAATGAAATTCTCATCCCAATCTTTCGTATCGTGAGGATGAATTCCAACCGTTCCGTAAATCATGCTGTATTTTTTTGTGAGTTCAATTACTTTTTTTGAAGTTTCAAGATCAGTTGCAGGAACAATGATGTAATCAACTCCTGCCACTTTTGCTCTTTGAATTACTTCATCGAGCTCGCCTTCAAAATTGGGATAAAAAAGGTGTGCGTGTGTATCAACAAACATTTTTTTCTACAAGTTGAGTAAGTAATTATTAAATCATTTATTGAACCCCCATGGGGTTCAGGTATTCGCGCTAATATTGGTTCTACAAATATTTAATCCCAACGGGATTAAATTGCTAACTTTTTAAGCTCCGTAGGAGCAATTTGTTTGTAAAAAAGGAAAACCTGCAAAAACATGTATCCCATAGGGATTCAACATTAAGTGTTTTTTAAATAAAATTTGTACCCCAAATTTATCTGTTTTTATAAATCAAAATTTAATTTCCACGCCGTTTCTATTGTGAGATGACAATTCAACAAGATTTAACTTGCACAAATCGTCTCTCACCAGATAAATACAGTTGGACATCGCTCTCAAATGTCATTACTCTAATTCAATTTGATCACAAATTATTATAAACCGCTACAAACTTCACAAAATTAATTCTAAACTAAAAGAATAATTTCGAATCGGGGCAAGATTTCCGATAAGTTCAACATAATTGTAATTAAAGATGTTATTTGCATTAAGATTAATTCTTAATGGTAAACCCAAACTAGCAAAGCTATATCCGGCTCTTAAATCTAACACATAAACAGAAACTCGATTATCACCATCCGGAACTAATCCCAGATCAATCAGCTCGGTATCAATCTCTTCGACTCTACTCCAATATCTGAAATCCGCACCGAGCAGAATATCGAGAACGGAGTAATCCATAGTAACAAAAGATGTATGCCGCGGTCTATACTTCAAAGATTTATTCTTTTCAAGATCACGGCTCCACAAATAAGTGTGACTTAGATTAAGTGTAAGTTTCTCCTCAAATAATTTTAGTTCACAGCTTAACTCTGCACCTTGAATCCTAGCCCGAACAACATTATCAAAAAAGATTAATCCATCTGTCTTATCAACTCCAGGTTCAATAAAATCATAAAATTCATTTTGAAAAATTGCCGCATCAAAAGTAAAATGTTTAATGGGTTTGAATATCGAACCGACTTCAAAAGTAAAATTACTTTCGGGTTTTAATTGCGGATTTGGTTTGATCGTAATTCCGCTCGCAGATGTAGAAGTGAAAGTTTCAGCAAGTGTTGGTGCACGAAAACCAAATGCAATTGAATATCTTAAAATTAAATTATCATCAACTTTATAATTCAATCCCAATTTCGGCGAAATAGCACTTGAACTTTCAAGCGTATCGATCTTTGTAAAATCATAGCGAAGTCCGAGCGTAGCAATCAAGGGAAAGTCAAATTTGATTTCAGACTGCGAATAAGCACCTAAACTTAATGAAATCGGATTACCAAAAATATCTGACGAAACAGCTGAGAAGGATGATTCAAATCCTGAGATAAGGAACAACTTTTCTGATATCGAATTATTTAATTGAACTTCCCCACGAAACAGATCATTTATTGCAGAGTTAGTAGATTCAGTTTGATCTTTCCAATCTGAACGATAATAACTTCCACGGAAGTTTATGAAAAATTTATCATTTACCAGCTGCTTGAAAAGTAAACCAAGCATTTGTCGGTTAGTTGTAACGGTTTGTCCTTGATCTTGTTCGGGTGGAATTAATGCGTTACGAGAATCTTTCCAGTAAAGAAAATTTCCACTTTTCTGATTTAGTGAATTAAAAAATAACGTTGCTGAACTCGATTCGGAGAAATCATACTCTGCTTTAAGGTAACCAATGTACCGATGATAAAATCCGCTTTGCTTATAGCTCATATCTTCAATACGAGAGAATGTTGCCGCAATTCCCAAATCGCCAATTTTTCTCGAGTGGGATAATGTTAAGTTGTTAAAGATTCTCAGATTATCAGCCCATTTCCATTCTTCATAATGAGGATCATCCCAAACACCAATTCCACTTCGAAAATAATTTGTGGGGGTTTCTGGAATTTTTTTTGTGATAACATTCACCACTCCGCCAATTGCTGCAGAACCGTAAAGCGAACTTGATGCACCTTTAATTACTTCTATCCTCTCAAGCTGAGTTACAGGAATACTTTCCCATATAATTTCTCCAGTGTCTCCCGTATAAAAAGGAATTCCATCATAAGCAAGAAGAACACGAGTTCCCGCACCCCTGCTGTAACCGCTTGAGCCACGAATGCTTATCTGATAGCTCGTCATGTTCACTCCGGGTACATAACGCATTGCATCTTCAAGATTTGTAAAATTTTTCTTCAATAATTTTTCTGAAGGAATCACCTCGGCACTAACAGGAAGTTCCTGGATATTTTGTTCATACTTATTCGCAGTTATAATCACTTGCTCTGATTCGATAGCAATTGGCTCAAGCATAATATCAAATCTTATGGATTCATCAACTATTCTTATATCAAAAATCTTAACTGATTTATAACCAATCATAGAAACCTCCAAAGCGTACATGCCGCTGGCAAGATTTTTAATTTCGAAATTTCCATTTTTATCAGTTGCTGCACCTTTTTCGATTTCTAATAAAATTACATTTGCACTGACTAAGGGATTTCCCGAAACATCCTTTACTGTTCCAGTTATTGCGAATTGCTGTGCGATATTTTGAAAGGCAATTAGGACAAAGATGAAGATCAAGAGTTTAATTTTCATTTTGGATTATCCTCCGGGCGGTTGAATAGGAGGATTATTAAAATCACACTTGATATTAATACCTTTAACCAATGTGTTCTTCGGAATAATCAGTTTACCAGGATTTGTTGTATCACCGCCTGCGAAGTAAACACCAACAACATTCCAGTCTTTTCTAAGCAGCGAAACATTTTGAGTTTTTTGTTGAGCAACAGCAACATATGAAAATTCACCATCACCTATTTTTACAACTGATGTGTCAGCAGAGTTAAAATTAAAAACAGTCGAGCCATAAGGTATTTCAACACTTACAAATTTTAGATTATATGCATTGAAATCTCCAGCACTTAAAAGTGGATCTTTGAAGACAACTATATGAGTCCTTGTAATTCCCTCGGGCCACTCTCCAATAAATGTTGCCGTGCCGCTGAATCCTGTTTGTTTAATTGGCTCAGGTGCAATTCCCTCTCCGCATGAAAGATGCACAAAACAAAAAATTAATATTGATAAAAATATTTTCAATTTAAGATGATGGGTAATTTTTCACCTAAAATATATTGATAAAGTTTGAAAGAGGAAATGGAAAGAAATTAGTTTTGTTCACAATTTATTAGAATGTTTTTACAAGCGGAAATCTTTCATCAACATTGGAATCCTTACTTATTGTTTCTTGCTGCAAGCTTTTTAGATTCACACGAGCAATTGAACCCAAACCTATTTCATTAACTTTCGTGTAGTATAAAAATTCATCTTTTTCATCAAAGCACATTTGCGGATATGCTTTATCCGTAAACCCAGCATCACTTACAAGAATTTGAGTTGTTCTTTTTTTCAAATCATACAAAACCAAATCACAAGTATAAAGATCCGTTTCCGGTGAATTTTCAATTTCAGTTTGGAAGGAAAGATAAGCTATTTTGTCACCAACATTTGACCATATAGGAACAACTGCATTTTCATTTTGCTTATTGATGATCAGTTCTGAATGAGTTTGATTATCCTTCAGCACAACTGCAAATTTTCCATTTGCTAAAGCGCTATTATAAAGAACGATATTATTTTTCCGATTCCACAAAGGATGAAAAATCGAATCACCAAATATTTCTAACGAATCATTAGTGAGATTAAAGATATAACAGATTTTTTTATCAGGATCGAAATACGAAATTTTATCATCATTTTTTGACCAGGTAATTGCAGCATCCTGAAATGCGTTAACCATTATTTGTTTAACCACTTTTCCCTGGTCATCTGAGATTCCAATCCCATCTCTATCATAAAAAGCGAACATCTTTTTATTGTTAGAAACTGAAGCACGATAACCCGAAAATAATTTTATAAGATTTCCACCCGAAGTATCGCACTGCCAAATAAAAGTATCGCTGTTCAATAATATTTTATCATTCAGCCAAACCGGTAAATAAGTTTTATTAAACCCAAGTTCATTACGATTACTTCCATCGCTTTCACAAATTGCTGCTCTAACCTCATCATGGTTATAATCAATTGCCGTGAATATAATTTTGCTTTGAGAATAACTCTGCGTGATAATTAAGCAGGCAATTATGAATTTTATTTTTCTCAAACCTCTAACACCCTTGTATTTAATATTAAATCACTTCGCCAACAACTACCGATTTCTCACGCAGCTTTTTAGAAATTGAAATGGTTTTTTCCACATCTTTTTTAGATACAACAGCAATTAATCCCATACCCATATTAAAAACCGATCGCATTTCCTCTTCATCAACTCCGCCCGTAGTTTGAATCAACTCGAATATTTTTGGTCTCTTCCAATTATCCCAGAAGATGTCAACCGATAATCCTTTAGGAATTATTCGAATTGTGTTGCCTACAATGCCGCCTCCAGTTATATGTGAAAAGCCCTTTATACGAATATTTGTCTTAAGATGTGTGATTAATTTAAGATAGGATTTATGAATCTTTAACAATTCATTTCCAAGTGATTTTGAAAATCCATTTGGTACATAATCAAGTGAAAATCTATCCAACAATATTTTTCTAGCAAGCGAGTAACCGTTTGTATGCATTCCGCTAGATGCAAATCCTATTAGAACATCTCCACTTTTAATTCCTATGCCGTCAATCAAGTTCTTTTCCTCAGCAATTCCCACAATGGTACCTGACATGTCGTAATCATCTTGTTCGTATAGTCCTGGCATTTCAGCCGTCTCACCACCTATTAAAGCGCAGTTATTCTGTTTGCATGCAATTGAAAAACCTTTGACTATTTGTTCTGTTTTTTCAACATCCAATTTCCCAAAAGCAAGATAATCGAGAAAAAATAAGGGCTTAGCACCGCAAACTGCAATATCATTTACGCAATGATTAACTAAATCCTGTCCTATTGTATCATGCTTATTCATCTGAATAGCAATTTTCAGTTTTGTTCCTACACCATCAACAGAGGAGACCAAGACAGGGTTTTTATACTTTTTTAAATCTAGCTTATAAAATGCACCAAATAAACCAATATTAGAAAGTACATCCTTATCAAATGTTGATTTGGCAAGTTTTTTTATTTTTCTAACAGTCTCATCTCCGGCATGAATGTCAACGCCGGCGGATTTGTAGGTGAAAACCAAGTCGTTCTCCTTTGTGATTAGTTTTAATTTCTTTCCCCAAAATTACCATAAATATTTTTCTTATACGATTGCCAACTATTGACAATTAAACTAAAACCAATTAGTATTGTAGAGTAGGTTTCATTGATCCTAAGAATTTTCTGTAATAGTTCTTTACCTCTCTTCTCGTTTTTGAAAAATGAAAAATACTATTTCTCTTAAATAAGAGATAAAAAAAGGGCGGACTGGAAAATCAGCAAAAAATAAAGTAAATAATAACGGTTCAGAGGGCATAATTATTGCCATATAGAAACAGTTTTCTTTTAATTAACCTTAACTTTAACTAACTCTTAAAGGGCGTCATATGAAAAAAATCGTACTTGTTCTTTTCGCACTCGTCCTAATCTCAAGTCTTGCTATACCGCAAAGAGCAAGAATTAACGTCGAACAGGTAACTCCTCACAGTTTGACAACATTGGGATTAACAACAAACTCAGTTTCAAATGGACTGAGAGTCATTCCAAACCAAACCTACGCTTACTTTTCTGCTCAAAACATGGCTAGTTTAACTGATCCAGTTACCAGTGCAACATTTCAACTCATGTCTAAGCCAGCAGGCTCAACCGCAACTTTAGAGATTCTAACAAGTCCCAATTGGACTTTACTGAAACCTGATGTAAAGGGTGAGTACCAGATAAAGTTAACCATCACAACTGCACTTGGAACCGATGATACAACTGCATCATTCTTTGCAGCAGATTATGTTGGTGTTGGCAATTTTGATGGTGTTGCCGGTTCATTTCCTAAATGTATGACTTGCCATGCTTCAATGCCAGCGTTTACTGCTATCTTTGACACATGGAAAGTATCCGGCCATGGAACTACTTTTAAGGATTTTGCGACTTCAGATCCTACATTCGGGCATTTTGGACCAAGCTGCTTTAAATGTCACACAACCGGTTCTGATAAAAATTTAATCGTTTCTAATGGTGGATTTGACGATGTTGCCTCTACTCTTGGTTGGACTTGGAGCCCTTCAAACCCTCTGAAATGGGATACTATAAAAACACAATATTCTGGACTTGTGAATTTAGCTACCGTTGGCTGCGAAAGCTGCCACGGTGCCGGAAGTGAACATGCAAATGGCGGAGCTAAAGCTAAAATTGAAATTACTTTTGAGGCAGGTAATTGTGCATCGTGTCATGACGAAGAACCATATTATCCTGAATATCAACAGTATGAAAACTCATTACATGCTGAAGCAATTTGGGAAACAGGTTTCGCCACTCGCGGAATAGCAAATCCTTCTGGCTTAAGCGATTGTATGAGATGTCATTCTGGTAAGGGATTTGTATTATTTACAAAAGGATTGGCTTCTACCACACCAGTATCTCCAACTTGGGCAGAACATACTCACATTACTTGCGCAACATGCCACGATCCTCATGGCAATAATAATCATGCTGCATTAAGAAAAGCACCTGCAAGTTCAGATACTTTAGGAACAGGATTTAATTATTCTTCAATTGGCGGTAATGGTCAATTGTGCATGAACTGCCACAAAGCAAGAAGAAATAACGTGGTTTATGTACCAACTAACGTATCTTCTACTTGGGGTCCTCATTACAATACAGAAACAGATGTTTTCTTAGGTAAAAATGCTTATAGTTTTGGATCTACTTATGCTTCTACATCCCACAGTTCAGCAATCACCAATTCCTGTGTTGAATGCCACATGGGAGCAACCGATACTTCTGCTGTAAATAAAAACAAAGTTGGCGGGCATAGCTTTAGGTTTACGAATCCTAATAACGGATTTGAGCTTACAAAAGCTTGTGAATCTTGCCATGGTCCAAAAACATCATTTGATGATTTCGTAGCTTTTATGGATTATGATGGTGACGGTGTAATAGAATCAATTAGAAATGAAGTAAAAGGTTTATTGACCAACATTGCAATGAAAATTCCTCCTCTGAATGTAGATTCAATTTCATGGACAGGAATAAGAGCATCAAGTGACAGCGTACTTTTGAAAAAGGCATGGTGGAATTATCAGCTTATACAAAAAGGCAGTGCTTATGGTATGCACAATGCTAAATACGCAATCGATGTGCTTTCAAAAACCTATGCCGCTCTTGGTGGAGTAATACCTGTTGAACTACTCAGTTTCTCAGCTGAAATGAGTGATGGTTTGGTTGCTTTGCACTGGGAAACAGCCACTGAAACCAACAACAGAGGATTTGAGATTCAAAGAAAGACCGGAAACTATGATTGGCAGACCGTTGGATTTGTCAATGGTAAGGGTACAACCACTGAAATGTCAAAATATTCATACACGGACAATCCGGTCGGCATAACCAATTATGCAAAATTAAATTATAGATTAAAACAACTTGATTACGATGGTAAAGTCAATTATTCAAAAGAAATTAATATCGAGTTTACTGGTGCACCAAAGACTTTCAGCTTAGAACAAAATTATCCTAACCCGTTCAATCCTGCTACGGTTATAAGATATGCTGTTCCTACTGAAAGTAAAGTAAAAGTAATTGTGTACAACTTATCTGGTGAAGTTGTAAAAGAATTAGTTAACGAAGTACAATCCGCTGGTTTCCATGAGAGTACATTCAGTACTAATTCAGGTTTGAGCTTGGCTTCCGGAATTTATTTCTATTCGATTGAAGCTACACCGCTGAATGGAAATAATGCATTCCGTCAGACCAAGAAGATGATTCTGATGAAGTAATTCTGTTTTTAACATCTTCTTAAAAGCCCGGCTTCACCCTAGCCGGGTTTTTTATTTTAAATATTTTGGTAAGACGCAGTGGTAGGATGTCGTTAAATTTTCACTTAAAAAACCCTTAATTTTTGATATATTTGTTACCCAATAATCACTCATTTATTTTTTAAGAAATGTCAATAGCCGAATTAAACGAAAGAGAAAAGAGTATTTTGCGATTTATTATCCAGCAGTTTATCCTAACGGCTTCACCGGTCGGCTCAAGAAATATTGCCAAACAATATGCTTTGGGAATATCTCCTGCCACTGTAAGGAACATAATGGCTGATCTTGAAGAATCCGGGTTTATTGATCACCCGCATACATCAGCTGGACGAATCCCTACTGACAAGGGTTATAGATTTTATGTTGATTCACTAATGAATATTCAGTCCATTGATAATAATGAGAGAAATTTTATCAACAAAGAGTTTGAAAATAAAATTGAAGAAAAAGAAGATCTTTTAAAGATTACTTCTAATGTCCTAAGCAGAATAACACATCAACTGGCTTGTGTTACTTATCCAAAATTAGAAAGCGGTACACTTGAAAAACTTCAGATTATTAGCTTATCATCAACAAAAATACTTGTTGTGATAAGCATCAAGGGCGGATTAATAAAAACTATTACACTTGAATTTGCTTCCGAAATACGCGATTCACAAATCAGTTCTGTGCAGAATTTGTTGAACGAAAGATTGGCTGGATTATCTTTCAAAGAAATTCGCCGAACATTCAGCGAACGTTTTAAAGATGTTCAAGAAGACGAAAAATTAATAATTCGACTATTTCTAAATTCAGCAGACAAAGTTTTTAAGGATGTGCGAAACTCAGACAGTATTTATATCACCGGTGCTAAAAATGTCATCCAGCAACCGGAATTTGAAGATCCGGAAAGATTTCAAGGCGTGATTGAGTTGATTGAGGACAAAGATATTATCGTTCATATTTTGGACAAATCCGAGGAAGTAAATTCCAATGACGTGTACATATCAATTGGGAAGGAGAATGAAGATCAAAAACTTATTGATTATAGTTTAATCACTAAGGAATATAAAATTGGTGATGTGTCAGGTCACCTTGGAATAATTGGTCCAAAGAGAATGGAATATTCCAAAGTGATTGCAATTGTAGATTATGTTGCAAAAATGCTTACAGAAACTTTAAAGAATGAAATAATGAAATAGAGGAATAAAATGTTCAGTGCCAAAAAAGTAAAAGAAAAATTACAAGAAGAAGAAAAATTGAATGAGGAAAAAGACCAGCCGGAAGAAAAATCTGAGCAATTAGATACATCAGATGCTGCCGCTGCCGAAAAAACAAGAATAAATCTTGAACAGAAAATAGCATCTTTGGAAAAAGAAGTAGACGATTATAAAGATAGGATCCTCAGAAAGGCGGCTGAGTTTGAAAACTATAAAAGAAGAGTTGAAAACGATCAGCTAAATTTACTCAAATACGCCGCTGAATCTTTAATCATCAAAATTCTTCCAGTGATAGATGATTTTGAAAGATCGCTCGTGCATATAAAAGAAGCGAAAGATGTCGAAAGCATTCAAGAAGGAATAAAATTAGTTTACGAAAAGTTGATGAAAATTCTTGCTGATCAAGGTGTTAAGCCAATCGAAGCAGTGGGCAAATCCTTTGATGTTCATTATCATGAAGCAATCATGCAAAGAAAAGCTGATGATGTTGAACCAAACACTGTTATTGATGAATTTGAAAAGGGCTACATGTATAAGGATAGAGTCATTCGACACTCAAAAGTTGCTGTGAGCGAAGATAGTCATGAAGAAATCTCTGATTCTGCAGAACAATCCAAAGAGGAGAAATTAAACAACAATGAAAGTGAAAATGAATGACTAAGCGGGATTATTATGAGATACTAGGCGTAGATCGTAACGCGAGCAAAGATGAACTGAAAAAAGCATACAGAAAACTTGCAATGCAGTATCACCCTGATAGAAATCCTAATAACAAAGATGCTGAGGAAAAATTTAAGGAAGCTGCCGAAGCATATGAGGTTTTAAGCAATGATGAGAAGAAAGCCCGATATGATAGATTTGGTCATGAAGGAATGCGGTCAGGAGGATATAGTTCACCAGGGTTTACCGATATTAATGATATCTTTTCTCATTTTTCAGACATATTTGGAGGCGGTGGATCAATCTTCGACGATTTTTTCGGCGGCAGTTCGAGAGGAAGAGGTCAACGAAGAAGAACTGCAGGAACACCAGGTTCAGATTTAAGAGTTACTTTAAAATTAAACCTCGATGAAATTGCAAAAGGCACCGTCAAAAAAATTAAAATCAAAAAGCATATCAAATGCGAACAATGCAACGGAAGCGGTGCAGAGGCAGGAACTTCAACAAAAACGTGTCCGATATGCCAGGGTTCAGGTGAGGTAAAAACAGTATCAAGGTCTGTGTTTGGTCAATTTGTGAATATAACAACTTGCAGCAATTGCAGCGGCGAAGGTGTTGTTGTAGATAAACCCTGCAGAAAATGTATGGGCGACGGCAGAGTGAATGAAGAAACAACTGTAAAAATAAATGTTCCCGCCGGTGTTCACGAAGGCAGCTATATGACTATGCGTGGTGAGGGCAATACTGGTAAACGCAATGGTCCTTCTGGCGATATTATCGTTATTTTCCAAGAAATTCCTCACGAGTTTTTCAGACGAGAAGAAGATGATATAATTTATGATTTATTCATCAGCTACCCAGAAGCTGTTTTAGGTGCTGATGTTGAAGTCCCAACCTTGAATGGCAGGGCAAAATTGAGAATTGATCCTGGAACTCCATCTGGTAAACTTTTAAGAATGAGAGATAAGGGAATAAAACACGTTAATTCAGCCGGATTTGGCGATCAAATCGTGAGAGTGAACATTGATATTCCAAGAAAAGTCAATTCCAAAGAAAAAGAACTGCTTAAAGAATTGTCTGAAATGCCAAATATTAAAGGTAATCCTCACGCCGATGAAAAAAGTTTTTTTAAGCGATTCGGTTTATAATTTTAGTCAGACTGATCTTACAAAGCAATTTTATGATTCAATTCATATAAATGAGAATTTTTCAAAAGATTTCAGAAAAAAGTGGATTAACTCAAACTGAGTTAAAAGTTAACGCATTCCTCCTTATTGTTTTAATTGGAGGAATCATAATTAAATCAGTCGGTTGGAAAAGCAGCAATTCTGATAAAGTTAGTTTTGACTATACAAGCACAGACAGCATTTTTTTTGCATCCGATTCTTATAAACCTGAAATAATTGAAAATAAAACATTTGACTCTAACCTGGAAAGTTCAGATTTTAACAAAAGCAATTTTAAGATAAATCCAAAGAAGCAGGAGCTTAAAGAGAAAAGCATTAATCTTAATTCAGCAGGATTAGAACAGTTAGCAATGCTTCCCGGAATTGGAATTAAAACTGCCGAAAAAATTTTAGCTTATCGAAAAGCAAGCGGTGGGTTCAGCAATATTGATGAGCTTTTAGAAGTTAAGGGTATTGGAAATTCAAAACTAGATAAAATTAAAAAGTATATTTTCATTCGATAATCAATTTTAAATTATAAAAGTCCGGAGGAAAAATGACTAAAAGTGATCCTTGGTATTCTCACGCAATTCTTTATGCTATTATTGTAATTTTAATAGGTCTTTTAGTTAAGGTAGCAATCCTTGATCCCAAAGAAGAAGTAGCGGCTGAAAAGTATAATAAAAACGAATCCCGTTTAAGAATGACTAATTTGAAAGAAGCTCAAATTTTGTGGGAAAAAAAGAATGGTCATTTTACTGCAAGTTTAGACAGCTTAATTAATTTTATTAAAAATGATCCTATGGTTCAAAAAGTTAGAACCGGCTTTGATTCATTGACTCGAAGATCGACCGATCCTTTTATCAAGCTTACTCATGGAGAATTTACAGCAGACAGTTTATTTAGAACACCCAAAAGCTGGCAATATTACATTGTACAAATAGATACTTCAGAACAATCAGATACTGTAGTAAATCGTCAAGGTAAGATATTGAGGGTTGAAAAATATACAACTATCGGGAAAAGATATTTTATTGAAGATCCCGATGGTTACGGAACTGTTGGCAGTTTGAATGATGATGCTTTGAAAAACACTACTTCATGGCAGTAATATTCATACGATGATTGCTTTTGATTCTCATGCCGGCTTCACATTCTCGAATGTGAAACTTCAGGTTACGGAGATAACAAATCGGCAGAATCAATTTTTTATAACAAACCTTGATGAAATTTATTTTAATGATGAGATAGATTTTACAAAAGATAAAGAAACAAAAATCACCTCCCTATTTCAGACAGCATTTGAAGAGTTGTTGATAAAGAATTCAATAACTTCAAATGCTGTTTCTTTTTCTCTGCCGCAAGAATTATTTATCACCGCCCAACTACCTTTTGAAAAAACTCTGCTTCATTCGGATCTGATTAAAGAATTTCGCTGGCAATTGTCTTTGTTGCATCCATATTTAAATTGGAATGACTATGTGATTAGATTCCATGAGGTTGATCGAAGATTTACTGGTGCAAATGATGTCGCATTAGTTTTTGCATTAAACAGAAAGCATATTAACTTCATCACTAACTTCTGTAGAAAAAATTATCTTAAACCCAAGTTTATTGATCATTGTCATTTGGCTGCTAATAATCTGATCATTACAGATTCATCTGCAAAAGCCGAAAAACTTTTAAGTTTCTATATTTCAGAGAAGATCCTTTCGGTTGTAATATCCGACAATAGCAGCCTAATTCATTATGAAGATATTCCGATTACTAATATTCAAGAAATTAGAAACTTAATAACTGATGTATTGAATAAAATCATTAACTTGAAACTAGACCAAGCATATTTATTCGGGAACACTATTTCACATTCTGCTGCACAAATATTATCAGAGACTACAGGAATAGATTTTGTAATTATGAATCCATTTACAAAGTTGAAAGCTGATTTAAGGTTAATGACAAACAAATTTTATACGGAGTCAAATCACCTCTTTTCTGCATCGGCTGGTACAGCAGTTCGTGTTTGATTGATCGTTTTCTTCCAGCAAAGGCACACACATCTAAATAAAGTTCTCATCCCTTATTCTTAACTTTCAACAGCAATTAAAATTCATTTTTGAGCGTGAGAATAATAGCAGGAAAATTTAAAGGAAGAACAATAACTTCCCCTAATTCAAAGTTTATTCGTCCAATGACAGACAGAGTTCGTGTTACCCTTTTTGATATTCTTTCGAACAAGATTGATTTCGATGGAATAAAGGTTCTCGATCTCTATTCCGGATCAGGATCAATAGGATTAGAAGCCCTGAGTCGTGGTGCTGAATCGGCAGATTTTGTTGAGAAAAATTCGGTTATTTATAAAACCCTGATAAAAAATATCGAATCGCTGCATGTTGAAGATCAATGCAAAATATTTAAAATGGAAGCACTTAAGTTCAGTCGAATGGAAGAACATGATAATTACGATTTGATATTTGCTGATCCTCCCTTTTTTAAGGATGATATTTATGAGGTAATTGAAAATTTAATCTCCAATAATTATTTAAAGGAAGAAGGGAAAATTATTGTGCAGCGTTCAATTCAAACGAAAGAAAAAGACAAACTCAACTTTGAAGTTGAGCCGTTTAAGATTATTGGTGATTCGTGCCTTTATAAATTAGTTGATTCAAAATAACGAGAATACCCAATTGACATTTCAATTTTTTTATACTTCAATATCCTCTCTTAATATACGATGAATTAAAAATGCATATCAAGTTGAACAACAGGCAAAACGAAAAAATCACGAGAGGAACTATCAAGCCCGATGTCATACATTAATCTGGCACCGAGAACTATTCTGCTCCACTCGGTAAAATCTATAAATATTCCGGGCGTTGCTGATAGATATGCAGACGACGCTTCGCCTCTCACATCTTCAATTGTTTTTTCAGAAAGAACTAATAAATAACTCAAATCTGTAGTCGTTCTCGGATTAAAATCCAAAATAGTTTGAGTGAAATATGACATATTCAGAAAGAAATTTAATGGGAACTCTTTCATCACACTGTTATACGTCAACATTACATAAAGATCAATATCTGCATTTTTATCTCTATCATGATAATAACTAACAGTCGTGTAAGGATCTCCCCATACAGGATTCGTAGTTGTTTCAACAACTGTTTTAGCATCGTAATACAACTCTTGAATTAAAATCCCTGCGTCAAATCTAACTGCATTACCATTTTTCTCTTGATAAAATGCTATGCCAAGCGAACCGCCAATTAATTTTTTTTGATCTATAATGGAGTGGTTCAATCCGCCAGCAATCGCAAAATTATTAGATACTGCAAAATCAAAATCAAAGCCAAAAGTTACTTGAGGTATTTTCCAAAATAAATTTTTAGAGCTTGATCTAAAAACCGAATCCTGTGATTCACTTACATATTTCCTGCTTCCGATATTACCGGATATTTCAGAATATTTATTAACTGATAACCTTGGTGATAAGGTAAAAGTACCGGCAGATTTATCTTTCGTAATACGAACCGGAGGAGGATTCATCGGACCTTTAACTTCAACATCCTGAAGATAGATTGTTTGCTTAATACTTGCACAAGAAATCACTAAAAAGGATAAAAGAATTAAAACGATTGGTGAATACTTTGATTTCATAACATAACTCCGATTGATTAATTGTTCATTTGAAATCATAGCAAAATTGAGAAACCGAAAATCCCCGATACTGAAGTTATGCTGTAATCATAAGATGATTGGTAATAGGAATAATTATTCTCTACTTTATAACCATAACGTCTGAAATTAATTTCAGTTCTCAATAATACATGCTTCGAAACTACAACCTTTAATCCTGCACCAGCATTTAGAATACTTACACTCAGATCATCTGACACACGTCCTAAAATACCAGTAACAACCGGTATTTGAAGCGAATTCGAAATACCATAACCAACTCGAATAAAAGGTACAACGTTTTTTTGAGGTAGATTAAAATTATAAGCCAGATTTCCTAAAAATGAAAGCGATGGTTTGCTATCAGCACCTTCTTGGTTTTGTATAAAAACATTTATTTCAGGTTCGAAAGATAAATTATCAGTAAAAAAATATGCTGGTATAACTCCTAACTGAATATAAAAAACAGAACTTGATTTTGAGTCGGAAGAAGAACCGTATGCCCCAGAACTTGTCGATGACCTTGATGAAGTTATGTTACCAATGCTTGCTGAGAAGTTTAATTCCCAATTCCCCTTTTTGAAAATTCCAGTTTGAGTTGAATCATCGACTTGTCCTAAGCTCATGACAGAAAATTGAAAGAACAAGCAAATAACCACAATAACATTTGTAAGTATTTTCATTTTAAACTCCAATAGTTAATTGAAAAATGATTTGTTAATTCCACTTGCATAATAACATTATTTATGAGTGTAGTTGTCAAAATAATGTCAAATTCATGTAAATTATTTATTGTTGGAGCGAGCCAATAACTCGCCCCTACAATATGCTAATTTTTAATTTCTATCTCCTTACTTCATAAGAACCATCTTCTTTGTTTCAACAGAATTGCCTGCCTGCAAACTGTACAAATATATTCCACTGGCAAGTTGATAATCTTGCGTGTTGAATTCCGCTCGATAAATTCCAGGTTCCTTTTCTTCGTTTACCAACGTTGCAATTTCCCTTCCGAGAACATCATATATTTTTAATGTTACAAAATGCCGACTGCCTACTGCATACTGAATACTTGTACTTGGATTGAATGGGTTGGGGTAGTTTTGTTCTAAAGAAAAAACATTGGGTGCATATTGTGCCAATGATTGAATATTTGTTAATGTTCCATCCCCTCTAATTCTCTGAACATACACTTTAGGCAGTCCCGTGCGGTTATCACTCCAAGTTATTATTGTCCCATTTCTTTTATCGCTAATAATTGCCGCTGTACTACTAAGTTGGTCGGATTGGGCTGTAGAAACAGAGACACCATTACTGTCCCATTGTATTGATCCATTAGAATTTAATCTCTGAGCATATAGATCGCTATTGACTCCATTGCGATAATCTCCCCAGCAAAAAATTGCACCATTTGTATGATCTGTTATCAAGATTGGATCATATTTGATGAAATCGTTTTGTGGAAACAATAAAATTCCATTCAAGCTCCAAAGAATTGATCCGGCTGAATTTATTTTTTGACCATAAAAATCATCTTTAACACCTCTTCTTCGGTCTCTCCAAACGTAAATTGTGCTTGAATTATCTGATTTAACTAAACCTCCATCATATTGATTACCTATAGCCGTACAAATTGGAATACCATTTTGATTCCAAAGAAGAACACCGGAAGTATCAATCTTCTGTGAATAAATATCCATGTTTTGAAAAGTATTTGCATTAGTTCGCCATGTTATGATAAACTCACCTTCAATTGAATTAATGATGTCTAAAGGTCGTTTGTCTGTGTTTGATTTATTAATTGCTAAACCTTCTACTGGCCAAATTATGGATCCATCACCATTCACACGTTGAGCATAAATGTGATCAGCAAGTTCTCTTGTATCTTGCCAAACAATGATTGCTCCATCATTACCATCACTGATTATTTGGGGAAAAACTTGAACTGGATCAAACCAAGGTGAGGTGCATAGTGTAACTCCATTAGATGACCATAATAATTGCCCATTTGAATTAATCCGGTGAGCATAAAGTCCAGTTACTCCAGCACCACTTGTTCTTTCTTCCCATAAAATTATAGCTCCATCAACTCCATCGCTTATAATTTGAGGGTCTGATAATGGTACTTCTTTCTCACATATCAGAATTCCAGTTTGCCCCCATAATTTCTGACCAGAGGGATCTATATGTTGTGCGACAATACTCGAATCCGTGAAGTCCTGCCAAACAATGATCGCACCTCCATTCATGTCGGATATTATGTTATTTTTAGAGAGAACTGACATTCCATTACCATTGTTTAGCGAGACTCCTGATGAATCCCACATTATAAAACCCTCAGAATTGAGCCGTTGAGCAAATATGTGGTTTATAAAATTATTCTCAGAATCATATATCTCCATCCAACAAATTATTGCACCGTAATCAGAATCATTAATAATCTGTGGGTGGTATTGACTCCCACCAGATAATTTGATCGGAGTATTTTGAGTTGGATTACCAGACCACTGCGAAAGGATTGTCCGAAAAACCAATATAAATAAAAACAAAATTTGTACACACTTTTTCATATATGTCTCCATTTATTTTTTATTCCGGGCGAGTTGATGACTCGCCCCTACTGTTTTCTAAATGCGAACTTCTTACTTCATTAAAACCATCTTCTTCGTTTCAACATAATTACCTGCTTGCAGTCTATACAGATATATTCCACTTGCAAGCTGATAATCTTGTGTGTTGAACTCCACTCGATAGATCCCAGGTTCTTTTTCCTCGTTAACCAATGTTACAATTTCATTACCGAGTATGTCATAAACTTTCAATGACACGTTAGAGCTGCGGGACACTTGATACTGGATACTGGTTGATGGATTAAACGGATTCGGATAGTTTTGCGACAGATCAAATTCACTCGGCAGAACAGCAAGTTCTTCAGCAGATTCTTTTCCAAGCGAGGTTCTGTTAATAACAATATTTCCGATGCTGATTTGCGATCCGATAAAGTTATCATACACCAATTGATTTGTAGCTTCATTCCAAATCGCCAATCGTATTTTATCACCTTGTGGATTTAATCCCCTTCTGCCGTCACTTACAAATGCAAGGAAGCGATAGCCGCTTTGTCCGTTTAATTTTCCTTTTCCTTTCAGTTGAGAAGTATTTTCATCAACAAACATCCAATCCATGTTTGTTGCTGTAAACTTGAAATTACTTCCCAAATGCTGAACAGCAAAAATTCCAAGCGACACCGGTACATTTCTCAATTTGCGAACAAGGAATTCAAAACTTATTCTGCCAGTCAGATTTGGATTTGAAGTAAAACTGCCTGCTGGTGAATTATAAATTCCCAAGCCAGTAACTGTTGCTGCATAAGCGCGTGAATCAACATTTGTAATTCTTCCTTGAGTTTTAGGATATATTAATCCGCCTTGAGAAACATATTCGGTGAGAGTTTGGAATTCAGTTTGACCATTTAGAACTTGTAAATTGGAATAAGAAATACCAAGCATATCAAGAATTAAAGGGACAAATTCGTTTGCAGTTACAGTATATGTAACGGCAGGATTAATAATATTGTCACCAACTTTTGCGAAGATTAATCTTTCTTCGGGAGGAAGTTTGCTGTCATAAATATATTCCATACCAGAAACGTTGATAATGTATTCATCGGTTGCTTCAATGTTGGATAAGCCAAAAGCAAGCCCAGCAAGAAGCCCTGCGCCTGTTATGTCGAGAGTAACCAATTGAAATCCGAGACCATTTACTGTATTGAATCCATAACCTGTTACTCTTAAAAGATCTGCCGGAACAATTGGACCTTGATACAAAGCCATAGCAGTTGATCCGCCAGCTTCAATTGCAATTTGAGTTCCTGTTTTCCATCTGAAAGCATCTGCAACAAGATTTCCAACTGGTGTGTCATGCACACCTTGCTTCATAAGGTCTAAACCTTCCTCCTCAAAAAATCTTGCTGCGTAGCCGCACTGCTGCGTGTAAACTGGTCCGTAAACCGCTTCAATATTTGCTATCAAACTATTAACAACGGCTAGAACTGTTGGTTCTTCTGGAATAGATGCATCCAACGGAATCATTGCATAATCCGTAAGACTTACAACACCCAAAGCATCAATATTCAAATGCATTTTACCCATGAACAAATAATTTGATTTTGCCTGAACAATGAAAGTATTGCCGCCACCGTTAGTAACAACTTGCGGTTCTGAGAATAGATAATGATCATGTCCGCCAACAATTACATTTATACCAGGAATGTACGAAGCTACAAGCTGATCCAGTCCATCACCAAGATGTGATAAAAGAATGATTATTTGACAACCTTGTGCTTGTAATGTTGCGACCATCGTTCCTGCTATAGTCATAATATCCTCGCTTACGACTGCAGGTGATGGTTGAGAAATGACATTTGTTTCTGGAGTCGTGAGTCCGAAAATTCCAACTTTCACGGTTCCGAATTGTTTAATTGTAAAATCCGAAACATAACTGTCAAGAACAGATAGAGAAACATCAGTTAATACGGCATTTGCAGATAAGATAGGAAATCCATTTGCTGGAATTGGAAATGCTGTTTGAAGTGCACCAGTTAAAGCAACCGGAGTTAAATCGAACTCATGATTGCCAAGCGTCATAGCATCAATACCAATTGAATTTAGCAATTGAAGTTCAGCAACTCCAAATGTTGTGTTATAGAATAAATCACCAATAGAAAAATCCCCTGCATGAAGTGCGAGAACGTTTGGTTCGGTAGCTTTCGCAAATCCAATTAAGGATGCTGCACGAGCAATACCGCCTTGAGTACCTTCGAGTGTGTTAGTCCTTGGACCAACAGCAGAAAGTGTGGAGTGTGTATCATTAACATGAAGAATGGTGAGTGTGGTTTGTGTTGTTTTTGCGATTGTAAACAAACTTATGGACAACACAAGAAACAAAGAAGAAAAAATGCGGTTCATAAAACCCTCCAATATTTTTATTATTGAATTAGTTAATTACAACTGCAAACTAAGATATTAAATAGATGTAGTTGTCAAAAAAATGTCATAAATAAATCTCATTTGCCTTAGGACTAAAGTCCACATTACTCCTCGCATTTTTCTAACCCCAGACTTAAGTCTGGGGTTAATACATCAAAAACACAAAATGGCTTCAGCCATGATGTGCGTAACATGAGTTTTTAATGAAATAGACAAATCAGGGATGACAGACAAGCATGTTTGTCCTCCAGTGAAATTTAATTTTTATAATTTTTTAAAATTTGAACCAAAGTCTTCACACTGAGCCCCAAAGATTAATCGAAAACTTTTATTAAGAAGAACTAATTACCGAAGCTGCGTTTAAATATTCTTGACTCTTGTATTCACAATGAACCAAAATATCTTCACGCCTTGGGGGAAGTTGGATTGGAAAGATTCTTTTGCTTCCTAGCAAGGTGGAGGAAGATTTATAACCTCTGTCAAAATTTACAAATTCGTATAATCATTGACAATAAAATATTATTGCAAATCCAATACGTGAGCAAGATTAATCGTAGAATTCAATAGTTCTCTATTTTTTTTACTAAAAATTCTTTTTTCAGCATGATGTTTTTGAAAAATTGACAGCTTGAAATAGATGAAAGTCACCATGAAAAGTTTGAGTATAAATTGAAAAAAAATTTCATTGATACTTTGCTTAACAATTATTCTTACCCAACGTCTAAGAATATTCTTCCAAGAAAAGAAGTACTCGTTTACCTTTTTATAACAGTCATAAATCTGTTCCTCAGTTAAATATTTATGCTTAAAGACAACATGATCACCTTCGTAATGTGAAATATCAAAATCATTGATTCTGCCCTCAGCTAAAACTTGATAATACCATGGTGTCCCGTAAAGCGGAATTGAAATTGACGGAAGTATTACTGCGTTACCGACTTCGTCAAGTTTTTGTGGCAACTTTTCGTAATATTCCATTGTATCTTCTTCTAAAGCAAACATCAATCCTGTGAAAGTTAAAATACCTTTTCGATGAAGCTTGTCGAAAGCTCCTTTGTACTCATTAACCCTGTTCTGTTTTTTATCAACAAAACTAAGACTCGAAGTATTTAGTGACTCCATTCCAATAAAAGCCATTCGGCAATTTGCCTTTGCAAGAAGTTCGACAAACTCATCATCACGCAAACACTCTATGCTGAATTGCGAACCTATTCCCCAGAATTTCAATTTGGCAACCTCTCTCAACAAAGATTTTGCATACTTCAAATCACCACCGAGATTATTATCCAAGATCATTGCCATCTTTCGCTTAAACCATGGTAGGTCTTTTGTATTTTTCAAATCACAAATAACATCTTCGATTGGTCTCATCCTAAAAGGCAATCGTTTTATGTTTAATTGACAATAGGTGCATGGGTGAGGACAACCGCGTGTTGCTTCAACGACTATTGGTGCAGTGAATGCTTTTTCAGCAAGATCATATCTTGGAGGAGGAATGTTTTTCAAACACAACTTTGGATCAGCAAAATATCTGCTTTTTAAATTTCCATCAACCATATCGTAAACCATCTGCGGCCAAACATTTTGAGCTTCTCCAACTAAAATAGAATCGAAATGACCTTGCACTTCATCTGGAAAAGTTGAAGCAAACTTACCACCGCCAACTACAGTTTTTCCTATCGCTCTAAATCTATCAGCAACTTCAAACGCATGAGGTGATAAATAATCCATAAAGCTGATCGCGATAAAATCTGCATCTGTGTTATAATCAATTGGACGAACCATTTCATGCAGTACTTCAACATCAACAATTGGAGGTGTCATTCCGGCAAGCAGCAATCCGGGCAGTGGCGGTGAAGGTGTTTTTGCATAGTAAGGATTATCTTCTCCAAGATTTTGGAATAAAACTATAATTAAAAGTTTTGGCTTTCTTTGAGTAAGGTTTTTAGCTTTCATTTTACCATTCCTTTCCAGAGAATTTATCAACTTGCTTTAAGAAATGTTTGTGCAGAATCTTGTTGTTTATACATTTTCCAAACTTCATCAATTGATTTGATTAACCGGTCTATATCATCTTTAGTGTGTGTTGCCATCAAGCTGATTCTGAAACGCTGCTGCGAAAGTGGAACTGCCGGATATTCAATTGAATTCATAAATATCCCTCGTTTGTGAAATTCATAAGCAGCTTTTCGAATGTTCATATTTAATGGAACTCGCAAAGGAATTATTGCGGATTGATTGTGAGTATCAAATCCAAGATTATTGAGGCAGTGATTTATATAATTAATATTCTCTCTAAGCGTTTCTAATCTTTCAGGTTCAGCTTTAATCACTTCTAATCCGGCCAAAACAGCTACAACGACACCGGGAGAAACAGAGGCAGAAAACATGTATGAACGTGCAAAATATCTTAAGTAATTAACTACATCTTTTGACGCAGCTACAAAACCGCCTGTTACTGAAAATGTTTTACTGAATGTCCCCATAGTAATATCAACTTGACCTTCAATATTATAAGCTTCAGCCGTACCTTTACCATTTTCACCCATAACGCCTGTACCATGTGCATCATCAACAATTAGAATTGCATCGTACTTTTTACATATAATTAAAAGTTCATCCAATGGAGCTGTATCTCCATCCATAGAGTAAACACCTTCCACACCAATGAAGATATCGCTGCTTGAGTCAGAGCGAATTATCTTTAAGCGAGCTTCCAAGGATTTCAAATCATTATGAGGAAAACGATAAGACTGAGAACCTGATAGCTTTATACCATCACAAAAAGACGCATGACTATAAGCATCATAAAGGACTATACTGTTTTCATTCATCAAACCAGAAACCAAACCAACATTGGCTCCATAGCCGCTCGAAAAGATCATCGCATCTTCAGCGTTCTTAAACTCTGCTAATCTTTCTTCGAGTTCTCTGTGAAGCTTTGTGTACCCATTCAGCAACGGCGGGCCCGCTACTCCAATTCCGAATTCGTTAACAGCTTCTTTAACTTTTTGAATTATGTAGGGATGGTTCGCAAGTCCCAGATAATTATTTGAACCGAACATCAACATTTTTTTGTGACACTGCAAATGTTCATCATAAACTAAGACTTCCCTATCTGCTGCTGAACCTATACATCTCATACAAAGCATTTGATCGTTTGAAGAGAGATCATTTATAAATTGCCCAAAGAATGAAGTTTTATCGTTGAGATTCATTTTTTGTCCATGCATCAAAATAGAATTCAGATCAAAATTTTCACCTCCACTGTATTTTATTTTATTTTCCATACTTGTTTCCTTTCATTAATAATTCATTATCAATTTCCGCTGGAAAGCTAAAAGAAAAACAGGGCTGATTTGTCAGGAAGGTGTAACCTAATTGTCAAAAAAATGTCAGAGAGCAACACATCCCTTCCGTTCCCCTCTCTCCAAGGAGTCCTATGAAGAAAGAGGGGAAACTGCACGCTTTAAAATACAATTGCTTCTAAAGTAGCGTCCCCTCTTGAGAGGGGCGAGGGGTGTGTTCTTAAAAGGTGATTTAACTTTTGTGAGTAAATTGTTGAATTCCAAGTTCCTTCTTTCTACAAAGTGCCCCATCATACTCAATAAGTGAGTTAATATAATTCTTGACATCGTTTGAATGTTTGAAAGCAAGGTTTCGTATAAATGATGAGTCTATTTTTTGCTTTTTACCATAATGATTTATAAGCAAACTCGGCTCATCAATTGCTTGACCTATTTTAACAGGAGCCCAATTATTTTTTTTGCAGTTTTCCCAAAGTCTTTCTTCCAAGTTCTTAGAAACTGAAAAAATTAATTCAAATTCTCCGTGATAACCTGCAAGCAAAAACCATAACGGAATGTTCAGTTGTTCGCAGATGTGTTTTGAATCCTCACCAAGAATACTTTCCCAGTCATCAATCAATTCAATACCGCAATTATTTAAACGCATAATTTGATCTAATGTTGAAATTGTTCCATCACTTGTATCCATGCAGCAATTGGCTATTCCCAAAAGACTTTTACCCTCTTTTAATCTTGCAACAGGTTTATAGTTGATTACACTATTTTGCAAATGATTAAATTTTTGCAGAGCAAAACTGTTACCTTTTCCAAGCTTACCGGTAGAATAAATTAGATCACCAGCTTTACAGCCAACTCGACTTAGAAAACCTTTTTCATCTAAAAATCCAACTGCGCATCCGGTTAAAGACAATTGATCTGCAGAGCTAATATCTCCTCCTAAAATAAAAGTATTACAAGTTCGGCAAGCCGCCTCAATTCCCTCTTGAATTTTAGAAACATATTTTTCATCCATACTAACTGTGAATGCTTCGGATATCAGTATTCCAATTGGGGTTGCACCGACAGCAGCAATATCACTCAGATTCACCATTACAGCCATCCACCCAATTAAGAATGGATCATCATAAAGTCCAAATTTTATTTCTTCAGAAATTGTATCCATTGTGATTGCAATTCTTTTCCCTAATCCATTACCGATTGAAATAATTTCAGCATCGCTCTGATGAATATTATTTTCTTGGAGAGGAGATCGTCTGAATTTCTTAGCTATATTGTTAATAAAATCAATTTCAAATACATTTTCCATTGCGGCATACCTTTATAATATTATGTAAGACTTTAAATTCAACATGATCAGTGGTAATAACTTCCCCGTCAAACTCAACTGCAAATTTTTCATTAGATGATATTTCAAAATTATCCGATTGCCAGGATTTGATTTTATTCAGCTTAGAAAATCTATTATGAGTTAATGCATGCATTAACTTTAAAATTTCAAATTGATTCATCTGCTGTGCTAAATGAATATCAAATTTCCCATTTACATAATTGGGTGCAGAATCGTAGCAAAAATCACCGGAAAAATGCGGACTCTTGGTAATACCCAAATTGGTAATTGTAGGCGAGTAATTCGTTCCGTTGATTTTGAAATCAGCGGTTAAATTTTTATGTGTTAAAATTGTTTTTACAGCAGCATAGAGAATTGCAGATTTAGTGTTAAATCTTTTCAAGCGACTTAAAAGTGGACCAGGGTTATTGAAAAGATGATTTGCATTAGCTGTAATACCAATACTCGCATTTATCAAAAAATACTTTTCAATTTTGCCGTTTGACGTTGAACAAGTCAATACTCCTACATCCCGATAATCAGCATTTTGAAAATCTATAGAAACAGGAAATCCTGCGATAGTTTTTTTAAACGGTTTATGAAAATCATTGCTTGAACCGATTCCAATTGCACCGACTGTAATATTTTTAAGCTGCTCAGTTGTTTCTGCAGCGATCAAGCTATTTAGCAAGTAATTGATTGTGCCATCCCCTCCGGCTGCAATAAATTTTGTTTCACCATTTTTCACATACTCATTTATCAAAATGTTAAATGCATTTTCATTCGTGTGGAGAATATTGACTTCAGGTTTTAAGATATAACCCTTAATTTTATTCCACTTTACCAAACCTTTACCACCGAAGCAATTAGTATTTAAAATAATGACCATTGTTTCACCTAAATCTGATTCTTAGCAGGTCTAAATTTCATAACAATATTAAACCCAATATAAAAGACAAGAAAAACCACAAGCCATTCTGGTTTTCGTAATAGCGCTAGACCTGAGAATTGCAAAACGTAACTGTGAACAACTAAAGCAATTGCTGGATGTGCTTCTTCATCAGTTTTAACCCTATGTAAAAATATTTGTCCAACAATTGTTAGTACCAAACTCGCAAGAAGAAAAAAAAATGCGGGATTTGTAACCATTATAATTTTTTGTGTTTTATTTTCGTTCACAAAAACCAGCAATCCAAAAAAAATCATTAGGAATGCAAATACATCGCTTACATAGGCAGAAACTTTTCTTCCGTATTTTACTGGCAGAGTGTTATAACCTGTTGCTCTGTCTGCCTCGATGTCCTTAAAATATCCGCTCAGCACAAAGTTGGCATAACCAAAAAAGACGCACATTACAACAAGCGTAAAGTTAGATTCAATATTCATATTATTTATAGATTTTCCACAAAGAAAAGCCATAAAGCAAAGCACTGCAACTATCCAAGCATTGTAAAATGGTCCGCTCCAGAATTTTCTTTTAAAGTAAGTGTAAGTCGCCAAACCAAATCCAGCGGCAGTTCCTAAAAGAAGATTAATTGGGTTGTGAATTACAAAAACCGAAATACAAAAAGTTAATCCAACAATACTTAGTGCAAGAAAATTGTTCTTTGAAACTATCCCTTTAGTAAGCGGGCGATATGGAGATGAAATTGAATCTGTATCTATCTGAAAACAGTCGGTTAATGCCTGTCCAAATCCATAAGATAAAAATGAAGCTGAGATAATTAGTATTGTACTAACGTTGCTCAACTCATTTGTAAAAGCTAACCCAACAATTCCAGTAATACCTGAAACAAACATCAGATAAGGCCGCATTGTGATAACATACGCTTTCACAAAGTTGAAACTGAACGGATTGTAAGCATTTAGATAAAATTCTTTTTGCATCATTTGACTTCTTTCCTTTTTCCGCAAGAAAAGTAAGAATTAGTAAGTATGAAGATGTCAAAAAAAAGTCAAGAAATTGTAAAAAGAAGTTTGTTTCCGCTTTCACGAAATGGTTCGGGATAGCCGAGGGATTAAATAGGAAAGAATAAATGAATCTACTTCACAAACTTATAACCTGCCTTAGGCACTGTTAGTAAGTGTTTTGGTTCAGATGGATTATCCTCAATCTGTTTGCGAAGTGAGAGAATGTAATTATCAACAGTTCGTGAAGTCGGGAAAACATCGTAACCCCAAACTTTATCCAGCAAATTATCACGAGTTACAACTTCCCCTTCGTGTTCGATAAAATATTTGAGAATCTTGAACTCAGTTGTGCTTAATTCAATTGGTTTATTATTTTTTAATGCAGTTTGTTTCTTAAAATCAATGTGAACAGATCCAAATGAATACTCTTCGATATCTTTCACTAATTCTTGCTTCCTTCTCAGCAGCGCTTTTACTCTTGCAAGCAATTCCATAACGCTGAATGGCTTAGTAAGATAATCGTCTGCTCCAACTTCTAATCCTAACACTTTATCCATTTCCTCTTTTTTACTTGTAAGCATTAAAATCGGAGTATTAATTCCTTTCTTCCGTAGTTCAGAACATATTTCAATTCCATTTTTGGAAGGAAGCATCAAATCCAAAATTATCAATGCAATATTTTCATTCTGAGCAAACTTAAATCCTTTTTCACCATCTTCTTCGGTTACAACTTCATAATGCTCTTCTTTTAGAACATCAGTCAATCCTTTAGAAATTGCTGGATCATCTTCGATAATTAAAATTCTTTTCATAATAGTTCTCTTTTGAAATTTGTAAAATAACTATTGCTTTAGTATCGGGAATGATAAAATAAAATTACTTCCCTTACCGAGTTCACTTAGTACTTCAATTTTTCCTTCGTGTGCGTCCATTATGTGTTTAACTATTGATAACCCTAAGCCAGCACCACCAGTTCTTTGAGATTCTTTTGAATCAATCCGATAAAAGGGGTGAAAAATATTTTCCGAATTCTCTCTGCTTATTCCGATTCCTTCATCTTTAACTGACAACACCATAAAATTATCTTGAACATAAGTCTCGACTCCAATCCACTTTTTTTCTTTCGAATATTTAAATGAGTTTGAGATGAGATTTATTAACGCTTCCTCAACAGCATCTCTATCTACATAAATTAAATATTCGTTTTTACTTAGATTCAACTCAACATTAAATTTATGAAGATTGAACTGATATTGCATCATTTTCACCGTTTGCTCAGCAATATTATTCAAATTGGTAATTTCAAAACGATATTGTTTAACTCCTCTTTCGATCTTCGAAAAATCTAATACGTTATCAATCAGACGCGCGAGGCGGCTGCTTTCACCTTCAATTATTTCAAGATACTCCTTTGATTTTTCTGATTTAATTTCTTCTGAAGATTGTAGCAATTCCGCAAACATTTTTATTGAGGTAAGAGGAGTTTTCATATCATGCGAAACGCTTGAAACGAAATAGGACTTCATTCGGTTAAGCTCATCTAACCGCTCGGATTCAACTCTTTCAAGAACCAGTTCCTCTTGCAGTTTAATTCTATGAATTGCATCTGCCGTTCGATTAGCAACAGCATTCAATAAATCAACATCCTCAATTGTGAATTTGGCGGCTGATTTTTTTTCGCCAAGAACTAAAAATCCAATTGTTTCACTACCCTTTGATTTTAACGGAAAGACTAAATTCATTCCCCACCTTTGAAACACTTTATAATCAGCTGTCTCAATTGGAACACCGCTTTCAACTCTGTCTGGCAAAGCAATTGGTAAGGTTAATTCTGTTTTAAGATTCTCCTGCTGAAACCTTATACTCCTGTGTTCAAGTAAATCAAAATGCTTGTGTGATTTTAAGGTAAGTTTATTTTCATGACTTAAAACGAAGAAGCCGATCTTTTCAACCGGAACTAATTCATAGGTTCTATTTACTACCTTCTCAGCGAGTAAATTTATGCTGCTGGAATGTTCAATTTCCTCAAAAAACTTTTTAAGCGCTTCTCTAAAATTGTATTGGACTCTGAAAAATCTCTTATCAATAAATTTCTGAACTTTGATTCTGAAAGGTTGAAAAAGTAAAGCAATGAACAATGCGGTTATTATTGATGCGGTTTTTGAATCAACATTTGCAGTTAAGTTTGTGAGCACACCAATAATCAATAAATAAAAAGCCAACAAAATACCTATTACCCCAGCATACACAACACTTCGGTTAATTAGTTGATCAACATCCATTACATGATATTTTACTATGGAAATTCCAAATGTTATTGGAATAACTGAAACAAGAATTAAAATCATTTCCTCGGGTAAAAGAGATTTGTTGGTGAGTAAGATTGGAATCGCCCATAATAAAATGAAACCTAATGGTCCAATTGAAAATCCATATAAAATCCATTTCAATTTCTTCTTGTCAGATTCGCTTGGGGATGTTTTGTAAGAATGAATAAAAATCCCGATCGCCGCAATTACGCAAATAATTAAAAATGATCTGGCAATATTGTAACTCAACACATAAGCTTTAATATTGCTTATGTTAAGTTCATAAACTTGAGATAGAAAATTATAATTGAGCAAAATAAAAAGCATTGCTGCCAGAATATACAGAAATGATATTCTACATGGACTGATGAGTTTTTTTTCTCTCGGAAAAACCAAGGTGAAATGAAGAAATATTGTGGGCACAATACTAACGGAAAAATGAAGTAAAGCCCTCACTGCAATCGGAATGAACTTCGGTTGAAGATTATAATAACCCCAGGTTGTCATTATTATCAAAGCAGTAAAAATACAAACCCAATGAAACAACCTTGCTGGTTTCTGTGCTCGTGCTTTTACTAAAACTATAATCGCAATAACGAAAAATGAAGTCCCAATCAGCCAGGCAAGTAAACAGTACCAAAACGAGTAATAGTTAACCAACTTAACTTCGACTTCTGAGTTATCTGCAAAAGTTATTTTTACATTATCTCCAATTTGTAAACTGCTCAGATAATTTTCAGTTTGTTCTGGAGACACAAATACAAATCCATCAATAGTTGTTATAATTTTTCCTGTTAAATTTGCTGAAAAACTATCAACAGAGTTTGTGATAAGAATTGCTGAATCTTTGTATTCAGTTTGAAAAGGCAGATCGCTTTTGATTGAAAAAAGATAAATCCCGAGCAATCCGAAAAGGTAAAATAATATATCGAGGAACAAAATTGATTTGAAAGATCGAGGGACAATTGACATACCAACCACTTAAACTTCTTGTGATAATAAAAAGAAGATTAAACCTATTCCAAAATATATCAAAGCTGGTTTAACTACAATAATTAAGGTTAAATAATTTGGAAATACATTATGGCTTTAAAAATGCTTGAACGTGTTTATCAAAATATTATTAGTTTTGAACCACAACAAAGATAGGTTATTCAAAATGCGTAAAGTTATTTATCCCGGAACATTTGATCCGGTTACATACGGACATATTGATATTATAAAACGTGCTGTTAATCTCTTCGATTCCGTTGTTGTTACTGTAGCAGTTAATCCCACAAAGCAGCAACTTTTCAGCACTGAGGAAAGAGTTAATATGATTAAAGCAAGTATTATTGGTTTTGATACCGTTACTGTTGATTCATTTGATGGTTTAGTAGTTGACCATGCAAAGGAAGTTGGTGCAACCGGAATTATAAGAGGATTACGACAGGTAAGTGATTTTGAATTTGAATTTCAGATGGCGCTCATGAATAGAAAACTTGCCGGTGATATAACTACAATTTTTCTTATGCCGCATGAAAAATACACATATCTAAATTCAACCGTAATCCGTAATCTTGCATCACTCAAAGCAGATGTGAGTGATTTTGTACCACCGATTGTGCATGATGCACTGAAGAGGAAATTCAAGAAATCAAATTAACATATTTCCTCACATTTCCTTGAATTGTTGTTAGGGAACAGAGATAGTAGAACTCTAGATTTTAAGACTATATCAGCCAACTTTTTATTTCACAATTCTCCTCATTTTGCTTGCTTAAATCTCATACTAAAGATAATTTTGATATGTAATTATTCCACAATATTCAGGGGTCAATTAAAGGTAAAATTATGAGTCTAAGTTTAATAGCTAAATCAATCAAAGCTTCCCCAACATTAAAGCTGAATGAAAAGTTTGCCATCCTAAAGGAAAAAGGTGATCCTGTAATTCACCTTGGCGGTGGTGAACCAAAAAGCAGAGTTCCGATGGAAGCAATTCTTGCAACTGTTGCCCATGTGAACACCGGTGAAGTTAGATATGCGCCGGCGGATGGCATTCCTGCACTAAAGCAGGCAATTATCCGATATACCGAAGATTTCTATGAAAGAAAAGTAAATCCCGAACATGTGATTGCATCAGGAGGAGCTAAGCAGGCAATAATGGTTGCATTGCAAGCAATTCTAAATCCGCAAGAGGAAGTCCTCTTCCCTGCTCCTTATTGGGTAAGTTATCCTGATATGGCTCGTTTAATTGGTGCCATTCCGGTTCCGGTTCTTCCTGAAGATGGAACTTTTTACCCAAGATTAAAAGACATAACTGACAGAGTTGGTTCCTACACAAAAGCAGTTATTATCAATAGCCCGAATAATCCCTCTGGAGCAATGTATTCTGAAGAATTTATTTCAGATGTTGTTGAGTTTTGTGAAAAGAAAGATCTCTGGCTGATAATGGATGACATTTATCATCGGCTTATCTTTGATGGAAGAAAACCAATTAATTGTTACAAGTATGCTAAAAAGCTAGATGAAAATTCCAAAATTATCGTTATCAACGGCGTTTCAAAACAATATGCTATGACGGGATTTAGAATCGGCTGGGCAGTTGGAAATAAAAAAGTAATTGAAGCCATGAGCAATATTCAAGGACATCAAACTTCGGGACCATCAGTTGTTCTGCAAAAAGCTGCGGTTGCTGCATTGAACGGAATTCAATCAGGAGTCGAAAGTCTGCGGGCAACATTGGAGAACAATCGAAATGTTATGATTGATCTTCTAAAATCGTTTGAAGGAGTGAAAGTAACCAAACCCGATGGAACATTTTATTGTCTTGCAGATTTTTCCGCATACAATAAAGATTCGAATAAACTTTCGGAATTTTTAATTGAAAAGGTACAAGTGCTTACTGTTCCGGGTAAGGAATTTGGATTAGAGGGCTACTTAAGATTAAGCTACTGCGGAACAATAAAAGATATTCAAGATGGAATTGAGCGAATTAAATGGGCGCTTGATCCTAATTCACCAAATGAACTTTACATTGGCGACAGAAAATTAGTGAGGGATTGGTCATGAGTAAATATTT
>CAZTJF010000012.1:0-118732 GCA_964613805.1 uncultured Ignavibacteriaceae bacterium
GCACTTAGCTAATTGTTTACTTTAACCATTTACACAAAATTATTTACACTCCCAATTTTTCAGATGATTCTACTTTATCTATTGTCTTGTATCTGCTGTTACTGCCAGGTTTTGGTAAATCTAATTCTTTGAGCTTTTCACGTACTTCGCTTTTATCCAGATCTTCTTTCATCAATCGCATTCCGCCCAAAGCAGATATATGTTTTTCTGTGTGCTCGAAATTTAATATTGGTTTGCTTTGTTTTTGCTACACTTTTTTATTCCAGATTTTTTTTGCCCTAACTTATGCTTTTTATTGAATTAACTCTTCTTCTCTTTATGTCTGTTGAAATATTCGTGATAATGTTCATCCATTCAGCATATCACATAATCCCCGGCGGCAAGTTATTCTTTGCACGTTCTAAGACTATCTGCATTCTCTTTTGCTTTGTCTCTTCCCGCTTAGCATAGTTAACCCAAAAGATGTAAGTATTTTGAGATCTCTTGCCAAAGTTTTGAAAGTTCTTCCAAGCTTCTTCATCCGCCATTAAAACTTTTTTCATTTCCGCAGACATTCCATGCTCACCGCTAGTTGTTGTATATGCGTTCTGCCACCAGCCGCTTTTCTTTGCCTCTTTTATTTTTACTAATCCTGCATCAGTCATTTTTCCTTGCTCAATCATTTTCTTCGCTCTTTCCTTATTCACCTTTGACCAAATGCTTTTTGGTTTTCTTGGAGTGTATCTTTGCGCATGCTTTTCATCATCAATACGTTTTACAATGCCGTCAATCCAGCCGAAGCATAGAGATTCTTCCACAGCTTCAGCATACCGCAGAGATTTTTTCTTTGTATGAACTTTGTAAAATAAAATCCAAAGCTCTTTTTGTTTGGCGTGGTTTTTCTCAAGCCATTTTCGGAAGTCGTTCCGGTTCTTAAAATGTTTTGGGTTTGTAATTTGCATGGGGTGTTTTCTAAAATCTCTTGATTAAGATAAAGTTAAAAATGTTTTTGACCCGTAATTTCCGTAAAGAGACCGTGTGACAATTGTCATTCTCGTGTAAACGAGAATCCACAGTCCTCTGGTTTTAATAGATTCCCGCTTTTGCGGGAATGACATCTTGAGATGAACATTCAATCATTCATCCATTCAGTCAATAATTCACTCATTCGTTGTTGGTTCTGTCGCTGGCGGATTCTCCTTCTGTCGTCCGGCATTTTTTAGAGCTTCCTTCAACAAAAATTCCATTTGAGCATTGATGCTTCGCAAATCATCCGCAGCCCATTTTTCAAGGGCGGCGTAAATACCTTCATCTATACGTAACAGAAACTTTTTCTTCTCAGCCATAACTTAACCTGATGATCTGCGTCTGTTTTTGTTTATTTCTATGTAAACTATCAGCAGTAAAATCCAAGGAAAATTGTCCAAAACATCTGAGCGCTTCTCAACTTGAATTTCACATTTTGTTTTCATTGTCATTTTTTTGTTCAGTAAAACCAGTCTTGATTCATATTTATCTAAAATTTCAAGCGTTGTTCTAAATAGGTTTCCGCAAAGCCAAAGACTTTCTCCTCTTGGCAGTTCGATCTTTTCTTTCCTCTTAAATACCGCTGGTTTAAAGTTTACGATAGGAATCGACTTACCGCTTTCTCTAACTTCAACCAAGTTTTTCCACCATTTCGGTTCATAGAATTCCCAACTAGTGTCAAAGATTTTCGCTTCAGCTTTTACACTAAAGAACTTCGGATAAGTTAGTGTTCCAATCACTTCACTTCCGTATTGCAATTCAAAAGTGCGCTTCCAAATTGATGGCTGAACAAAATGCAATGTTTTACCGAAGTATTCTGATATTGTTTTCATGATTTTATTCTATTCTAAATGTCATTCCCACGAAAGTGGGAATCCAGTTCAAAAAAATTAGATTCCTGTTTACACGGGAATGACAGTTTAAATTTTATTTTATTGATACAGCGTACCTGTGTTAATAACCGGTTGAGCTTCGCTTTCGGAAACCAATGCAACCATCAAATTATTAACCATTGTTGCTTTCTTATCCTCATCAAGCGTTACAATTTTTTGTTCGCTCAACATGTTAAGAGCCATTTCAACCATACCTACAGCACCTTCAACAATTTTCTGTCGTGCCGCTATGATTGCCTGCGCCTGCTGTCTGCGTAACATTGCCTGAGCAATTTCCTGAGCGTAAGCAAGGTGACTTATTCTTGATTCGAGAACATCAACACCGGCAATTTCCAATCTATTTTGCAGAGTGTTCTTCAAACTATCTGCAATTACTTGCGGAGTTCCGCGCAAAGATGGCGTATCTTCTTCGGTAACATCATAAGGATATTCGGAAGCAAGCGTTCTTATTGCAGTTTCACTTTGAATATCAACAAACTGTTCGTAGTTCTCGACATCAAAAACGGCTTTTGCAGAATCAATCACTCTCCAAACCACAACAGCACCAATCTCAATTGGATTTCCGTGAAGATCATTCACTTTTATTTTCTGGCTGTTGAAGTTTCTGATTCTCAGCGAAACTTTTCTTTTTAGGGTGAATGGATTAACCCACCAGAAACCTGAATCACGAATTGTTCCCGTGTATTTTCCAAAGAGAATTAATACTCGCGAGTCATTCGGCTGAACAACTGAAAATCCCATTGAAAGTAAAATGATCACAAAGATCATCGGAAGAAAAATCCAAAGTATGGTTACGTTTTCAGTATTAGCCATTGACACAATTAGATAAATCTCTAACGCAATTAGCGCAATTAGAATAAACAGCATTAAGAAACCATTTAATTTATTTGCTGCTTTTTCTTGTATTTTTTCCATTTTATACTCCTTTTTATTTTTGCTATCGTAATGATATCATATTGATAGCGAAAAATCAAGTTTTTTCTTTAAGAAAATTAAATTTTTACGAAATATCGCATTTTTCGTTAATTTTTGAATTATCTTGAAGTATCTATTGTTATAAACTGTTGAAAAACGTGACTTAATAAATATTTACGATTTTTCTTTGCTCGCTATACTTCAAGATTAAGAATTTCCTTGTCATTCCCGTGTAAACGGGAATCAAAAGATACCGAATTGAATGGATTCCCACTTTCGTGGGAATGACACAATGAAAAGTGTTATCCTAAGTTAAACTTAAAATAATTTTATATGAAAATACTTTTAACTGGCGCCACCGGTTACATCGGCAAAAGACTACTTCCCGTACTCATTGAAAATGGGCATGAAGTCATCTGCTGTGTTCGCAATAAAAACCGATTTCCGACCGAAGGAATTTATAAACATCCCAACGTTTCTTTGTTTGAAATTGATTTTCTGAAAGACATTTCGGGTTCAGATTCAAGTTTAAGTATTTTGAAAAATATTGATGCGGCATACTATCTCATTCACTCAATGAGTTCCAATATAAAAGATTTTGAAAAGCTTGAAGAAATATCTGCAAATAATTTTGTTAAGCTGATAAAACAAACTTCTGTTAAGCAGATCATCTATCTTGGCGGAATTACAAACGAGGAAAAACTTTCGAAGCATCTTTTATCAAGAAAAAAAGTTGCGGAGATTCTGAGTAAGAGCGGAATTCCTCTAACATCAATTAAAGCTGGAATAATTGTCGGTTCAGGCAGCGCATCATTTGAAATAATTCGTGATCTTGTAGAAAAACTTCCCTTGATGATTACTCCGAAGTGGCTAAACACGAAGCATCAGCCAATTGCAATAAGAAATATTCTGGAGTATTTAACCGGAGTTTTACTTAAACAAGAAACATTTAACAAATCTTATGATGTCGGCGGACCTGATGTTTTATCATACAAGCAGATGCTTCTTGGGCTTGCAGAAGTGCGAGGACTAAAGCGATTCATCTTCACAGTTCCTGTTATGACGCCGAGACTTTCATCGTACTGGCTATATTTTGTCACGTCAACTTCTTACATGCTCGCAATCAATTTGGTTAACAGTATGAAAATAGAAGTTGTTGCAAAGGAAAATTCTTTGGAAAAGATGCTTGGCATAAAACCAATTTCATATAAAGAAGCTGTGCGGCTTGCATTTCAAAGAATTGAACAGAACAATGTCGTATCCAGCTGGAAAGACTCCCTCATTTCAAGTTCATCAGAAAGTTCGCTCAGAAGTCATGTGGAAGTTCCTACTCACGGATGCTTTTTTGATAAACGGGAGAAGGAAATCACAATAAGCGTTGAACAAGTCTTAAATAACATTTGGTCAATAGGCGGTGAACGCGGCTGGTACTACGGCGATTGGCTCTGGCATTTGCGCGGATTTATAGACAAGCTTTTCGGCGGGGTTGGATTAAGACGCGGTAGAACAAATCAGAATGATATTCACGTTGGGGACACACTCGATTTCTGGCGCGTGCTTGCAGCCGATAAGCAAAATAAACGATTACTTCTTTATGCCGAGATGAAACTCCCCGGCGAAGCCTGGCTTGAGTTTAAGATTGTTGAAAGGAACAATCAAAACTATCTCCAGCAGACAGCAACATTTCGCCCCAAAGGTTTGCTTGGAAAATTGTACTGGTATTCCGTTTTACCGTTCCATTATTTTGTTTTTGATGGAATGGCGGAGAATGTTATTAACTATGAAAGAAAAGCATGAACAACCTAATAATAATAGCTCATCCGGATAAACAAAGTTTTTGTCACAACGGCATTTTCAAAACAATTTATAAAACTCTGAAAGATTACAATGAAAATGTTGATGTAATAGATTTGTACGAAGATAAATTCAATGTTTTTGGAGATGAGGAAAAGACAATTTTATACAAGGAAATGATTACCAAATCAAATCGCATTTACATTATCTCGCCGGTTTGGTGGTTTAGATGTACGCCTTTGCTGGAATCATTCTTTGATCAAGTGCTAAGTCCCGGCTTTGCTTACAAGTTTATTCCGGTAACAAAATCGCTTGGTATTCCCAAACCATTCTTAAAAGACAAAAAGGTTAGGACATATCTAACACACGGCGCGCCTGCTTTACCGGTGCTTACGTTATATGTAAATTCCATAAAGTTACGTCTTGTAATGGGGGTTTATTCATTTGTGTTCGGCTGGTTCAGAACCAAAACACGCCAATTTTGGTCTGTACCGTTTGTCTCAGACAGTAAAAGAAAAAAGTACTTGAAAAAAGTCGTTAAGGATGTTGAGCGGGATATTAAAAGCTGAACTTGTTTGATACTGTTGGTTAATAATTCATATCTTTTGATAGAATTATTCCTGACAACTAATTATTTTAGGTTATCAAGAAACACAAATGATTTTTAAAGAGGGATATATGCAATATTGCGTAAAGAATTTTGCTGGGTAACAAAAAAAGAGAGACAGATACAATAATGTATATTAATAAATTTCAAGACGATATTGAAAAACATTTGATTGATTTTAAGTCAAACAAACAATATTTACCCCCGACGAATAAAAAGAAATGGTTGTATCACGATATGTCGGACAATCTTTTTCCGCCAATTAAACATGGATTTCTACAATACACTTATGATTCTGGGATGCCTTTACATGATTTTGTTAATCATGTGCGTTCGTCTCAAATGTTTTGCATAAACCTTTTTTATCATTTAATTGAAAATGAGTCAAGTACTTTATTAAAAGTCTTAAGTAATTATTCGAAAAAGGAATTAATTCGAATCGACTCATTTGAATTTGAGTTTTCATCTGATTCAAATGTGCTTGGCGAATGGAAAAGTGATGAAAACAGACCGGAAGAATATGTGACAGCAACTGATTTATTTATAAAATTCAGAGATAACGCTGATAAAGTTGCTGGATTTTTAATTGAAGTAAAATTTTCAGAAAATGATTTTACAAGTTGTGGTGGATTTATTTCAAAAGGGAATTCAGACAATACAAAAATCGTTTGTAATGATGGAAAATTGTTACTAAATGATTTTAAAACTTGTTATTTACAAGGCGCATACGGCAAGAGTAAGTTAAACAGAAAATATCTTGACTTTTTTAGCAAATCAGACTTTATAGAATCTGCATTCTCACAAAAATGCCCGTTTATCTTGAATCATCAATGTATTAGAAATCATTCATTACTAAGAGCATTAATTACAGCAAAAAAAATTGACTATGGATTTTTTGTTTTAGTTCACCATGACCTGAACGATAGTATTGTTGGGGAGTGGGATTGTTATAAGAATATTCTGAGTGATTCTGCTCAAAAGGAGATTGTAAGAATTAGCGCTGGAGAATTTCTTAAAGAATCGAAAAATGAAAATTTTAGGAACTACTTTAAAGACAGATATTGCGTTGGATAAAATAATTAAGTTGCCCGACTTTGTTTATAAAACATTGGGGTTTAGTGGTCACGCAAAGTTTCTGCCCCTCATCAGCATTTAGTCCGGTAGATAGTAACGAAGATCGCAATCCCCAACGTTTAATACAAGTGACCGGTAAATAATTCTTTCAAAGAAAAATGTAGATACAAAAATGAACCTGGTACAAAAAATTTTAATCGGCGTTGCAATATTATCACTCTTTGCTTCTAGTTCATACTCACAAATAGATTCACTCAAAAATAAAATCGAACAGATAATAAAAACCAAAGACGCAACTGTGGGAGTATCAATTTGCGGTATTGAAAACAAAGATGGCTTAAACATCAACAGCGAGATGCATTTTCCAATGCAAAGCGTATTCAAGTTTCATATTGCGCTGGCAGTTCTGAATCAAGTTGACAAGGGAAAATTGAAGCTTGATAAAGAGATTTTTATAAGTAAAAAGGAATTACTGCCAAATACATGGAGCCCAATTCGCGAGGCATATCCTGAAGGCAATGTAAAATTAAAACTCTCAGAAATAATTCGTTACATAGTTGCACAAAGTGATAATAACGGATGCGATATTCTTCTCAGAAAAATTGGCGGACCAAAAAAGGTTGAGAAGCACATTCACAAGCTGGGAATTAAAAATATATCCATTAAGTATAATGAAGAGGAAATGCATAAGGATTGGAACGTACAATTTTCCAATTGGACAACTCCCAAAGCAGCAACAGATTTGCTGGTAAAGTTTTATAGAGAGAACATATTAACAAAAAGCAGCTTCGGTTTCCTCTGGAAAGTTATGGTTGAAACCTCAACGGGAAAAAATAGAATTAAAGGACAACTGCCGAGGGGAACAATCGTTGCACATAAAACCGGAAGTTCGGGAACAAATGATGAGGGAATTACGGCCGCTTCAAATGATATTGGGATTGTTACACTGCCTAATGGAAAACATTTTGCTATTGCTGTTTTTGTCTCAAACTCAAAGGAAACAGAAGAAACTAACGAGAAAATCATTTCTGAAATATCAAAAGCTGCTTGGGATTACTTTCAAGGCAATATAAATGGCAAATAAGAAGTATTCTTAACGAAAAATAAAAAACGAAATGGACATGAAGTCGTTGGAAGAATGTGTTGTAACTGCGATGGATGGAACAGACAAGGAACTATTTCCTTTTCTTCCATATATTTTGCAGGACACATGGGAAATCGGCGCCGATGCTGAAATAATCACCTCGCTTATTCAAAAGCACATGTCAAATTTTTCCAATCTGAATGTTCTCGATTTGGGCTGCGGTAAAGGTGCTGTCTCAATTATGCTTGCTGATAAGTTAAAGTGCCGTTGTCATGGAATAGATGCGGTACCGGAATTTATAGATGAAGCCAATAAAAAAGCCAAGGAATATTCGGTTAGCCTCCTTTGCAAATTTGAAATTGGAGATATAAGGGTCAAGATTAAAACTTTGCCTCGATTTGATGTTATTATTCTCGGCGCAATAGGACCGGTTTTGGGAAATTACTTTTCAACACTAACCGCCGTTTCTGATAATCTTAATCCCCATGGAATCATAATAATTGATGATGGTTATATTGAAAACGACAGCAGTTATACTCATCCTTTAATTCTAAAACAAAATGAACTTCACAGCCAAATTGAAGCAGCCGGAATGAAGCTTATTGATGAAGTAACTATTGGGAAAAATGAAATAAAATCCGCTGATGATCAGATCTTTTCGAGCTTAAAGAAAAGATGTTTAGAATTAATAGATATGCATCCCGAAAAGCATAATTTGTTTGAAGCTTACATCAAAAAACAAGAAGAAGAAAACGATGTGCTTGAAAATAAAATAATTTGCTCAACTATGGTAATCAAACGAACAAATAATTGTCATAATTCCGGAAGAAGTTGAAATATTACAAAAACAATTTAGAGGTTAGTATGAAAATCTATTTTTTAATCTTATTCGGCATGATAATTTTTTCTTGTGCACCACAGATAGATAAGGAAAAAGTGAAACAAGAAATTTTTAATGCCGAAAAATCTTTCGAGAAGATGTGTGCTGAAAAAGGAATTGCTGAAGGTTTCCATTTTTTTGCTTCTGACAGCGCAGTAATAAAAAGACAAAATGATACTTTGATTGCAGGGAAAGAAAGCATTAAGAATTATTACAACAAAGATTTTTACAAAAATGCTTCTGTAAAATGGACTCCCGATTTTATTGATGTGTCTAACGACGGCAGTATGGCATATACTTACGGCAAATATGTTTGGACAGCTAAAGATGAGAGTGGAAATACTTCTGAGTTTAGAGGTGTTTTTCACACTGTCTGGAAAAAACAAGGTGACAATACTTGGAAGTATGTTTGGGACTGATATTTTCAAAGAGAGAATCCCTCTGTAATTAGAACAGCGTTAGAGTTTTCACTATTAATAAATAGAACTGCAGCATCACAATCGTAGCTTTAACATTAGCATTACAATCCCAAATCACTTCCGAGCAATCTTTTTTGTATTATTGCTTACAGAAATGTGGCAAAAATCCAAGTGCTGATTTTAAAAATTCATTTAATACTTTAACTGATAAAGACTGATCATGAACAAATACTATGAGAAAGAATTTGAACTCCGTTATTTCGAGATGAATAATTTTGGTGAAGCATCTCCAACTACAATCTTAGCTTTGTTGGAAGAAACTGCCGCCGATCACTGCTATTCGATAGGTTACAGCTTGTATGATCTTCAAAAACAAAATATCGGATGGGTTTTACTTTCCGGCATCATTAAAATGGAGCGCTATCCTATCTACAAAGAAAAAATTTTTATACGAACCTGGCTGTCAACTTATTCTACAGTTAGAGGATTTAGGGAAAATCTAATTTATGATGAGAAGAGAAATATTGTCGGCAGATCACGGGGCTTATGGCTTTTCTTTGATACTAAAAGAAGAAGACCCATCAAAGTTTTAGATGAGATTTTACAGAAATGGTCCTTTGATGAAACACTAAGTATAGAACACGATATAACTCAAAAAATTGAACCGATTGAATCCTCAGCAAATACCCAAATATTTAAGGTAAGCAGATACGATGTTGACTCTTACGATCACGTAAACAACATTAAATATCTTTACTGGCTGATGGAATCAATGCCGCAAGAAGTCGTAAACAATTTTTACATGCACTCAATAGACGGACGCTTTTTAGCGGAAGCACAATATGGCGACACGCTCATTTCTTTTACCGAAAAGGATAACTATGACAATTCTTTTATTCACACCATCAAAACCCAATCGAACAATAAAGTGTGCGCAACGGCGAAAACTGTTTGGAAGAAGAGAGTAACTTAGCACGAAAAGTGTCAATGCAAAAGTTATTTGATTTTTGTATTATTGTGCTAAATAATGAAGTATATACTATACCAAAACGACTACCAGTAATTCTATAAACAATAGCGTAAAGGACCTCTGGTTTTTACTAAATTTAATAGCTGATAAAAATGAATCCAATAAAATACAAAGACACATTCAAGAAGGAACTAAGGTTATTCGCGGACAAATTAAAAAAACATATTTCTACCGATACTGGTGATTGGACTATTAAGGGCTTCATTGACATCTTTAAGAATATTTATACTATTTCATCGGACACCAAAATTGTTTCGAAGATTTTGGAAATTCATATGTTTCCCCAAATACTACGGTTTGCTGATAGTATTGGCTATAACATCGTTTTAGCAGAAAAACAAAACTATTACCCAGATCTGAGTTTTGTCCACAAGGATAATGAACAAATAAAATTTGCTGTCGACATTAAGACAACCTTCAGAAGAAATGATAGTAGCGTTGGTTTTACACTTGGCAGTCATGGTGCTTATTTCATTCAGCGGGATAAATCTAAAAACATTCAATTTCCTTACAATCAGTATTCGGGACATTTTGTTTTAGGCGTCATCTACACAAGAGTTGACTTTAATGATGAGAAAGATGGTAAAATCTACCTGGTTGATGAGCTGAGGGAAAAGCATGAAAAAATAATAAAGAGGGTTGGAGCAAGACAAGTGACCGAAGTAAAAAATTTAAAATCCATTGTATCGGTAATTCGTGACTTTGATTTTTTCGCCGTTGAGAAGTGGAGGATTGCAAGTGATTTTCAGGGTTCGCATAATACCGCAAACATAGGTTGCATAATTGACCTAGAAGATTTGAAAAAGGAAAATGGAGCTTTCAGCAAATTAGGTGAGAAATGGTTTGATGAATATTGGCAGAACTATGGGCATATTACTCATAAGGGGAAAAAGATTACGAACCTTAAAGATTACCTTGACTTCAAGGGTAAACCCGAACTATGGCATAAAATCACAACCAAAATTTTGAGGAACAAATGAGGTTGATTGTTCCTCCGATAAAAAGCCAAGGAATAAAAACTAAACTTGTTCCTTGGATCGTTGATGTAGTTAAGATTTCTAATCAATCAGGAAAGTGGATTGAACCATTTCTTGGAACAGGAGTAGTTGCCTTTAACTTAAGATTCAAACAAGCAATTCTTAATGATACTAATCCTCATATCATCAATTTTTATAAAGGGATTCAGAGCGGCATCATAACTCCTGCAGTAGTAAGAAAATATCTGGAAGATGCTAACATGAAATTGTCGACTGCTGACGAAAACGGTTATGTATATTTCAGAGAAGTTAGGGACAGGTTCAACAAGGAGTTTTCCCCACTTGATTTACTGTTTCTTTCACGGGCAGGATTTAACGGAATGATGCGTTTCGGTAGCAAAGGAAATTGGAACATACCTTTCTGTAAAAAACCAAATAGATTTTCGCAGGCATATATCACCAAAATTGTTAATCAGGTTTCTAATGTAAAAGCCATTATTAATGAAAAGTGGGATTTTACTAACAAGAATTTTGCAGACATCATTCCGCTTGCAACTGAAAATGATATTGTTTACTGTGACCCGCCTTATTATGGAAGATATGTTGATTACTACAATGGTTGGGCTGAACAAGATGAAGGACTATTGTTCAACCTACTCTCTCAGACAAAATCAAAATTTATCCTTTCTACTTGGCATCATAACGATTGGAGATCAAATGAAATGATTAAAAAGTTTTGGAGCAAGTTCAACATAGTAACGCGGGACCACTTTTATCATTCTGGCGGTAATATTGAAAATCGCAGAACAGTTGTGGAGGCGCTTGTTTGCAATTTTAGCCTCAATAAAATCAGTAATCACAATCACGGAATTAAAGAACAAATGAAAAACCAGCAGCTAGCAATTTATTTGCCGAATTAACTCACAATTCATGCTCTTAAAATTCCTGGTTTCGTTTGATTTTGCCGCAACTTCTTCTTTTTTGAAAAGCATCAATACAAACGTCAAAAAGATTTATTTGTCTTTTTAATTTTCTCCCATGAAAAAATTCATTTTATATCTCTCTCTCCTTTCTCTCCACCTCTCCTTCGCCCAACACCTATACCAATCCGAGCCCGCTGTACGTGTTAGAATATTAAACAACACCGATACACTTAAAATTATTTTTAATGATGATTGGCTGATGACAAGCGAAACTATAAGTAAGCAAATTTTACATAATGATAGCGAAGCAGTTTTCACAATGGAAAACGACAGAATTAAAATCGTTGAACCGGGTGGTGAAAGTTATATTCCTCACGACAAATTTATTTTGCACAGCTCAAGTGATACTAGCACGTTGATAATTAAAAATGTTTCGTTTGGTGTCGGCTGGTGGTGGGAAGGAAAAGAAGACAGAATTTATGAAGGCGAACTTCATATCTACAAAACCGATGAAAATAAATTTGAAGTTGTTGTTCATTTGCTAATCGAACAATATCTTAAAGGAGTTGTACCATACGAAATTGGTCCTGACTCGCCGCTTGAAGCTTTGAAAGCACAGGCTGTTGCGGCCCGTTCCGAAGCAATCATTGCATTAAACTCAAAACTTTACAGCGGAGAACATTACGATTTAACATCGGATGTTGAGTGCCAGGTTTTCAGCGGCAACAGAGGACGGACAGGAAAATCCGATCTCGCTGTTGAGTTGACTAAAAGTTTAATCCTATGCGAGAAAGACAAGCCAATTAATGCTTACTATGCTTCTAACTGCGGTGGACATTCGGAACTAATTAAAAATGTTTGGGGCGATCGTCCCGCTCCCGAATCTTACAATATCTCACAATTTGATTGGGAAGAGCAGAATGATCTTGATCTTAGCGTTGAAGAGAATGTTCGCGAATGGATTTTTTCAAATCCACCGTCATACTGCAATCCAAATATTAACCGCGAGCTGCCCGAATGGAGTCAAAATAACTTTAGATGGAAAAGAGAATTTACATTTGATGAATTAACTAAGATGACTTCGAAAGGAAAGGATTTAGGATATCTTCTCGACATAGAAATTTTAAAGAGAGGAACTTCGGGCAGAGCTTATCTCACAAAGTTTATTTTTGAAAAAGAAACCACCGAAGCAAAAGGCGAGCTAAAAATCAGACAGATGTTCTCTCCTCCTTTGAGAAGCTCATGTTTTGTAATTGATAAAACAGAAACGGGGTTTGTTCTTCACGGTGCGGGGTGGGGACATGGAGTCGGTATGTGTCAATCCGGCGCTATCACAATGGCAAACAACGGAAAGAGTTTTGAAGAAATCTTAAAACATTATTATCAAAAAGCAGAGTTGATGAGAATTTATTAAGGTTAAAGAGAGTTATATATAAACGGCTCTGTCGAGGCTGTCTCATAATTTGCAAATTGTCAGTCAGAGCTTGTCTTAGCCAGATGCTAATCAGCCTTTGGCTGAGAAGACTGACAATTCTTATTAATATCACACTTCGACAAGCCCAGTGTGATGGTAAAAATTCCTTTTGAGACAGCCTCCTCATCATAACAAAAGTTTAGATGCTGAAATAAATTCAGCATGACAATTGCCCCACCTGATTTTATTCAAGGGAACTACTACGTCCTTTTTGTTTTAATGCCGCATATGTAAAACTTTTTACAATTTATCAAACCATTCATATCACACGTATCGCTTGCCAAGATTTCGCTTTTTAACTATGTTCAAAAAGTAAAATTAATCTTAAACGAAATAGGAGAATTATATGAGCAACAGAGTGGTGCACTTCGAAATACCATGCGACAATCCACAAAAAGTAATGAAATTTTTTGGTGATGTATTCGGCTGGACATTCCAGCAATTCGGCGATATGGAATACTGGACAGTAATTACAGGTGATGAAAAACTGCCAGGCATAAACGGCGGCTTAATGAAAAAACAAAATCCGGGTCAGCCTGTAGCTAACTCAATTGATGTGGTAAACCTCGATGAATGTGTGAAAAAAGTAACTTCAGCAGGAGGAGAAATAGTTGTACCTAAAATGGCGATCCCTTCAGTTGGCTGGTTGGCATACTTCAAAGATCCCGATGGCAACATTCACGGTCTATATCAGAATGATCCTTCGGCAAAATGATTTGCAAAAATTCACCATTAGAAAAAAATTAAACCCTCATAATTATTTTGTGGATAAACCATTTTCACGCAATGAGTTTGATCGACTGCAATCATCTGCACAAGCAATAGTGCGACGCCGCTCAATTGCTGCCGCAGCAGTCAGTGTTTCTCTCGGGTTGATTTCGCTTTGGTTTTTGGAATGGGTAGATTCATTTTTTCCAAAATCCAATAGAATTATAATTTCAATTGCAACATTCTTAATTTTCATTGCTACAGTCGTATGGCTTCTTTTTAGGATGAAACGATCTGCACGGACTTACACTATAAAATGTCCTCAGTGCGGCAAAATTCTTGAGCAAGAAAGTCAGAGAATTGCCTCAGCAACAGAAAAGTGTGATCAATGCGGTGGAGTTGTTATAGAAAATTAAATGGACTCATTGCGTTTAATTATACAACAATTAATAATCTCAAATAAAAATAACCGAAGAAAAATTTTATGCAGAATTTAACCCCATGTCTTTGGTTTGATAATGAGGCCGAAGAAGCTGTTATTTTTTATACATCACTTTTCGAAAATTCTGCAATTAAAAAAATTGCACGATTTGGGAAAGAAGGTTTTGAATATCATCATAAACCGGAAGGTTCGGTGATGACTGTTGATTTTATATTGAACGGACAATCATTTATTTCTCTCAATGGCGGACCGGATTTTAAGTTTAACGAATCAATTTCATTCTTTGTCTATTGTGGTTCGGAAGAGCGAATTAATTTCTTGTATAAAAAGCTTTCTGAAGGCGGCTCTGTTAATATGCCATTGGATAAATATGATTGGAGCCCAAAGTATGCCTGGGTGAAAGATAAGTTTGGTGCATCATGGCAGCTTGATGTTGAGGATGTAAACTCACCACAAAAAATTGTTCCTTCATTTCTGTTTGTGAATGAAAAATTTAAACGAGTAAAAGAAGCTGTTAATAACCTCACATCTATCTTTCCAAATTCGAAAGTGATTTTAGAATTTCCATATGACAAATCTCTGAACTTTCCTAACGACACTTTACTCTTTGCTCAATTCAAACTAAACAATTATTTATTTAATGCAATGAGCAGCACACTTAAACACAATTTTGATTTTAATGAAGCTATTTCATTTATTATTTACTGCAATAATCAGGATGAAATAGATCATTACTGGCAAAAACTCACCGATGGCGGAGAAGAGGTTCAATGCGGCTGGCTGAAAGATAAATTTGGAATTTCATGGCAAGTTGTTCCAACTATATTTAATGAGTTAATGAAAAATCCTAAAAATGCAAGTAAAGTGATGAATTCAATGTTTGAAATGAAAAAGTTTGATATAAATAAATTAGTTGAGGCAGTTAATGGATAACAAAACAAAAATAACAGTTGAAGCCAAGATTGACGCACTAGTGGAAAAAGTTTGGGATTATTACACCAAACCCGAACACATTGTTAAATGGAATTTTGCTTCTGAAGATTGGCATTGTCCAAGCGCATCCAACGATATGCGAGTTGGTGGAAAATATACTGTAAGAATGGAAGCTAAAAACGGCAGTTTTGGTTTTGACTTTGAAGCAATCTATGACGAAATAGCTTTTGGTGAAAAAATAACTTACACTATGACAGACGGCAGACAAGCAACTGTGACTTTTAAAAACCTTAATGACAAAACCGAAGTTACCGTAACATTTGAAGCTGAAACCGAAAACCCAATTGAATTACAGCGAGACGGCTGGCAAGCAATACTTAACAACTTCAAAAAGTATGTGGAAAATAATTGAGATAGTTATTGAAGAATTTCTAACACCTGAATAGTTTGGTTTTAGATAACTAATTCGTTAGCAAATACATCGGCATTGTCATCATGAATATAGATTTTAATATGGGATATCTGTTATGTTGCTTAAAGAATTTTGTTACAGGCAATGTCAGACCACCGCACAATCAGACAGTTACGTAAGCTATTGTGCAAGTCATGTAAAACAAATTAGAATAACACATTATGAATAAGAGAAATAACAAGGAGTTGCCATCAAAACAACCTGCGTTGCCAGCAGGCAGGTACGAAGAGTTACTCAGTATATTAAAAACCCGATTTGAGAAAAACATGAACCGGCATAAAGGAATTGACTGGACAAAAGTAGAAGCCAAACTAAAAGCAAATCCTCAGAAAATATGGTCGCTTAATATTATGGAAGAAACGGGCGGTGAACCGGATGTTGTTGATCATGATAAAAAGACAGGTGAATACGTTTTTTACGATTGCTCTGCTGAAAGTCCTATTGGTCGCAGAAGTGTTTGTTACGACAAGGAAGCGTTGGAGTCAAGGAAAGAAAATAAACCGCTCAAAAGTGCTGTCGGTATGGCGGCTGAAATGGGTATTGATCTATTGACAGAAGAGCAGTATCGTAAATTACAACAGTTTGGAAAGTTCGATACGAAAACATCGAGCTGGATAAAAACACCTTCTGAGATTAGAAAACTTGGCGGAGCCATCTTTTGCGATCGCAGGTACGACGCTGTCTTCGTTTATCACAACGGGGCAGAATCTTATTATGCAGCTCGAGGATTCCGTGGCTCGCTAAAGATCTAATGCCAACAATTTGTAAAATATGAACAAAGACATCCAAACATACAACAACTCGCAATCACCTTCTGACACAGAAATTTGTAATTTGCTTGCAAAAACAATTTGCGATTGTCTACCGAAAGCGGAAAATAAAATTTGGCACGCTCACCCAGTTTGGTTTTTGGAAGAAAATCCAATTGTTGGTTACAGCAAATTAAAAAACTCTATTCGTTTATTGTTTTGGAGCGGACAATCATTTGATGAGGAAGCATTACAAAAAGAAGGCAGTTTCAAAGCTGCTGAAATACGTTACACCGCAGTTAACCAAATTGATACAAAAGATTTAAAACGTTGGCTAAAAAAAGCTGAGGCAATACAATGGGACTATAAAAATTTAATCAAACGTAAAGGCAAACTGGAAAGATTAAAATGAAACCAGCTTCAAAACAATCATCACCCTACGGTTCGACAAAGTTTATGACCATAGACGAATATCATAAAATATTTTCCGAAGATGTTCGAACAATTTTGCAGCGGCTCCGTAAAATAATAAAGCAAGCAGCTCCTCAAGCAGTAGAAGTAATCAGTTACAATATGCCAGCATTTAAGTTAAATAAGGTTTTGGTTTATTATGCGGTTCATAAAACGCATATTGGTTTATATCCGACACCTTCACCAATTATGTTTTTTAAAGACGAGTTAGTAAAATTCAATACATCAAAAGGCGCTATTCAATTTCCCATCAACAAACCATTGCCCACAACCTTAATAAAGAAAATTGTAAGGTATCGAGTAGCAGAAGATAAAGAAAAAACGAAACGACTGGAAAAATAAATTGGGACAGAGAGAAATACTACTTGTCACCACGAACTATCCATCAGGCAGCAAGTCTATGGCTAAGTCAAAACAAGATATGTAAATCCTGATCTTTCTGCAGCAAGTTTTTTCAGAATTCAATGCTTATACACATTTCCTTGCTCTAAAATTTTCCTGAGCGAACTACCTTAAAAAGTTGAATGCCTTATAATATTCACAAGATTATTTTTTTATCCTTCAGGAAATTGAGTATAAAATTTATTACATTTAAAGTGAATCAATTAAAAAAAGGACAAAAATATGAGCAACAATTCTAACAATAGCGGCAAATGTCCGGTACATTCTCCGGGCGTAAGTAGCATCGGAACAAAAATCGAGGAGTGGTGGCCTAATCGTTTAAAGCTAAACATCCTCAGACAAAATTCTTCTTTATCCAATCCAATGGACAAAGATTATAACTACAAAGAAGCATTTAATAGTCTCGACTATAAAGCGCTGAAAAAAGACCTTCACGCAGTTATGACTGATAATCAGGATTGGTGGCCTGCTGATTTTGGACATTACGGACCATTGTTTATTCGTTTGTCGTGGCATGCTGCCGGCACTTATAGAATGGGTGATGGAAGAGGCGGCGCTGGGGGTGGATTCCAACGCTTTGCACCGTTAAACAGTTGGCCGGATAATGCTAACCTTGATAAAGCTCGCAGACTCCTCTGGCCAATTAAGCAAAAGTATGGCAACAAAATTTCTTGGGCTGATTTACTAGTACTTGCAGGTAATGTTGCCCTGGAATCAATGGGTTTTAAAACTTTCGGATTTGGTGGCGGGCGTGAAGATGCATGGGAACCAGATGTAAGTATCTATTGGGGCAAAGAGACAAAATGGCTATCAGATGATAAGCGTTACTCTGGCGAAAGAAATCTTGAAAATCCTCTTGCGGCTGTACAGATGGGACTTATTTATGTTAATCCCGAGGGACCTGGTGGTGTTCCCGATCCCGTTGCTGCTACTAAAGATATCCGCGAAACATTTGCCCGAATGGGAATGAACGATGAAGAAACTGTGGCTCTGATTGCAGGCGGTCATACTTTCGGTAAAGCTCACGGGGCTGGTGATCCAAAACTGATGGGACCAGAACCAGAAGCCGCTGACATCGAGGGGCAGGGTCTTGGTTGGCATTTCAAATACAAGTCGGGAAAAGGACCCGATGCTCTCACCGGCGGGCCGGAGTTAACCTGGACTACAACACCAACTAAATGGGGTCATGATTTCTTCAAACATCTTTTTGAGTATGATTATGAATTAACTAAAAGTCCAGCAGGCGCACATCAATGGGTTGCAAAGAATGCCAAGCCGGTTATTCCTGATGCACACGATTCTTCTAAAAAACATTTACCCTCAATGCTTACGACAGATCTTTCATTAAAATTTGATCCAGAATATGAAAAAATTTCAAAACATTTTTATGAAAATCCAAATGCACTGGCCGATGCCTTTGCACGCGCATGGTTCAAATTACTTCACAGAGATATGGGTCCGAAAGTAAGATACCTTGGTCCGGAAGTACCTAAAGAAGATTTGATTTGGCAAGATCCGATTCCAAAAGTTGATCATAAGTTAATGGATGATAAGGATATTGCTGACTTAAAGAAAAAAATTCTCGCTTCAGGCCTTTCAATTTCCGAGCTCGTCTCAACAGCTTGGGCTTCTGCATCAACTTACCGCAACTCAGATAAAAGAGGCGGTGCCAATGGTGCGCGAATCAGATTAGAACCACAGAAAAACTGGGAAGCAAACAATCCAAAGCAATTAGTAAAAGTGCTTGGTGCATTTGAAAACATTCAGAAAGAATTCAACTCGGCACAAAAAGACGGGAAGAGAGTTTCTCTTGCCGATTTGATTGTACTTGCCGGTTGCGCTGCAATTGAAAAGGCGGCTAAGAATGCAGGTTATAATATTACTGTCCCGTTTACGCCAGGCAGAGTAGATGCTAAACAGGAACAAACGGATGCAGATTCTTTTGCAGTGCTTGAACCATTTGCAGATGGTTTTCGAAATTATTTAAAAGCTAATTCTCCAATACCTTCAGAACATTTTCTGGTTGATAAAGCTAACTTGCTTAATCTTTCGGTTCCTGAAATGACCGTGCTTGTTGGTGGTATGCGTGTATTGAAAGCAACTTGGGATAATTCGGATTGTGGTGTATTTACTAATCATTCCGAATTGCTGACTAACGACTTCTTTGTCAATCTTTTAGATATGAGTACAGAGTGGAAACCAATTGATGATTCAAAAGAAACATTCGAAGGTCACGATCGCAAAACCAGCAAACCAAAATGGAAAGCAACTCGAGTAGATTTGATCTTTGGTTCTAACTCAGAACTAAGAGCAACTGCTGAGGTTTACGGAAGTTCTGATGGCAAAGAAAAATTTGTGAGAGATTTTGTATCTGCCTGGAACAAAGTAATGATGCTTGATAGATTTGATTTGACTTAATACGAAATATTTATAATAAATTGTTCAATTAACTGTTATTAAAGCCGTGGTGGAAATATCACGGCTTTTTTAATCAGAGAAAAGAAAAAAATGTAAGTTCTACAATCCAGAAAAAGAATAAGATTGTGGGATAAGTGCGCGGAGTTTTAAATTAAGACAAATATTAAACGCTCTGTTTCAGAATTAATATAAAGTTGGAATTATTGAATACAATCTGTTTGGTTGAAAATTAATGACTTCTTAGCTTGGCAATCAATATAAACTAAGTTATTCAATCAATAATACCGGGATAACATGAAACAAAAACTTCTTGACACAAAACGCATTGTAGATTATTCCTTAACTAGAATCGAAAAGATTGGCAATAAGCTTCCTAATCCAACAACGCTATTTGCGCTTTTCGCTGTTGGGGTAATAATTCTTTCATGGGTTGTCTCACAGTTCGACTTTTCGGTAACACTGCCGGGTACAAATAAAGAAATTCATCCTGTGAGTTTGCTGTCTATCGAAGGACTTCACAGAATAATTACCAATCTTGTTACAAACTTCACATCATTTGCTCCGCTCGGAACCGTGCTTGTCTCACTACTTGGAATTGCAGTAGCCGAGCGAAGTGGATTAATTGGTACCGCTCTAAGGTTAATCGTACTAAAAGCACCTAAAAAACTTTTAACTTTTGTGGTCATTTTTGCAGGCATATTGTCTAATACTGCAAGCGAGATTGGATACGTTCTCCTCGTTCCATTGTCCGCAATGATTTTTTTGGCTGTCGGACGACATCCCATTGCCGGTTTAGCCGCCGCATTTGCTGGAGTGTCGGGCGGATACAGTGCTAATCTTTTGCTTGGGACAATAGATCCGCTTCTTGCCGGTTTAACTCAAGAAGCCGCTCACATAATTGATAAAACTTACGAAGTAAATGCTGCCGCAAATTATTACTTTCTTTTTGTATCAACCTTTTTTATCGCAGCCGTTGGAACCTGGATAACTGAAAAAATAATCATTCCTCGCTTAGGCGAGTATAAGGGAACAGCTCAATCTGAGGAAATTAAACCCATATCAAAAGATGAAAAAACGGGATTGATTTATGCATTTGCTGCGATTACAATTTTTGCAGCAATTATTTTAACCGGACTTCTGCCCGAGAATGGTTTTCTCAGAGATCCCAAAACAGGCGGCATTTTAAAATCACCTTTCTTAAGTGGAATAGTCACCTTTATTTTCCTTGGAGGTTTTTTAGCGGGCTTGGCTTATGGTATCGGGGCTAAAACTATTAAATCAGATAACGATGTTATTAAGGGCATGGGAAAATCAATGGAAACGCTTGGCTCATACATTGTGCTAGTTTTCTTTGCTGCACAATTTGTAGCTTTTTTTAATTGGACAAACTTAGGGCAAATTGTCGCTATTGAAGGAGCAATGTTTCTAAAATACTCTGGATTAGGGCCAATTCCTCTTCTGATAGCATTTATAATTATTTCGGCTTTTCTAAATTTATTTATTGGAAGTGCTTCTGCCAAATGGGCAATTATGGCTCCCATTTTTGTCCCGATGTTTATGCTTTTAAATTTTTCCCCAGAATTAACACAGGCGGCTTATAGGGTTGGAGACAGCGTTACAAACATAATATCTCCAATGATGTCATACTTCGCACTAATAATCGCCTTCATTCATAAGTATGATGAGAAAGCCGGCATAGGCACCCTGATAGCGACAATGCTTCCTTACACATTTTCTTTCTTTATTGTATGGACTTTGTTGTTTATCGTTTGGTTCATTTTAGGTTTACCTTTGGGGCCAGGGGCAAATCTCTTTCTTCAGTAAAACTTTTTTGCTCTGATAATTGTTTATATGTTATTGTAAGCATTGCCATGAAAAACATGTTGCTTAAAAAGTACCGCAATAATTAAAGCCAAAAATTGATGAATATGAAATGAAGTCTTAATTATAACGGCGAATCCATGAAAACCATTGCTTTAATTTTTCCTAACCAACTGTTTGAAAAACATCCTGCATTGGAAAAAAACAGCTTGATATATCTTATGGAAGAATATCTGTTTTTCAATCAGTATAATTTTCATAAGCAGAAGCTGGCTTTCCATCGCGCCTCATTAAAATTTTATCATGATTTTCTTCAGAAGAAAAAAAAGCAAATCGTTTACATCGAATCAAACAGCGAGTTATCCGATATACGAAAACTGGTTCCGAAATTGAAGCAAAATGGTTTTGATGAAATTCATTTTACTGAAGTTGTGGATGATTGGTTAGAGAAAAGAATAGTCAAATCAGCAGAATTAGCTAGAATGAAGATTCAACAATTCAAAACCCCGATGTTTCTTAATTCAAAAGAAGATCTGACGGAATTTTTTAGGGGAAGAAAAAGATATTCACAGACAGATTTTTATATTCATCAGCGTAAAAAGCTTAAGGTTTTAGTAGATGCTGATAATGCTCCTGTAGGGGGCAAATGGACTTACGACTCAGACAACCGATTAAAATATCCTGCCAATAAAAAACCGCCAAAAGTAAAGTTTCCGCCAATTAATAAATACTCCCAAGAAGCAATTGAATACGTTCAAAAAAATTATCCTAATAATTATGGCCCACTAAACGAACAATTCAATTACCCAATCACCTTCGAGGAAAGCAAGAAATGTTTTCAGCAATTTTTAGAGAACCGTTTTGAAGAATTTGGAGCTTACGAAGATGCTATTGTGGCCGATGAAAACATTTTGAATCATAGCGTTTTAACCCCAATGTTGAATGTTGGTCTACTTACACCGGATTACATTTTGAAAACGACATTGGCTTATGCTGGAAAGAAAAACATTCCTCTTAACTCATTAGAGGGATTCATTCGGCAGATTATCGGCTGGCGTGAATTTATTCGTGCTGTTTATGAACTGAAGGGAATCGAACAGAGAACAAAAAATTATTGGAATTTCAAACGAAAAATTCCCGCAAGTTTTTGGAAGGGCGAAACCGGAATTGAACCATTAGATATAACAATAAAAAAGGTTCTTGAAACGGGTTATTGTCATCACATCGAACGACTGATGGTGCTTGGGAATTTTATGCTGCTATGTGAATTTGATCCCGACGAGGTTTATCGCTGGTTTATGGAATTGTTCATTGATGCTTATGATTGGGTAATGGTGCCGAACGTTTACGGAATGAGTCAATTTGCTGATGGAGGTTTGATGGCAACAAAACCTTACATAAGCGGCAGTAATTACTTAATGAAGATGAGCGATTACAAAAAAGGTGATTGGCAATTAATCTGGGATGGCTTGTTTTGGCAATTTATGGATAAACACAGAGACTTTTTTCTATCTAACCCGCGATTAGGAATGCTGATAAGAACTTTTGATAAAATGGATTCAAAGAAAAAACAAATACTTTTAAAGTCAGCTAAAAGTTATCTTAGTACATTATCGTAGGGTTACTATTTTACCCAATTAATATTGCGTTTGATAACTAAAGAAGCCTCAATTATGTTTTGTAAAATTTAGTGGGCGATAATCCTTCAATGTTTTAGAACCAACAAAACCAACTCACTTTCTGCTTATTTAATAAACTGTTCATTTTCTAACGCGTAAAGTAACATAGTAAAACGCCGGTACTACGAATAAAGTTAAGATTGTTGAGGCAATCAATCCGCCAATGGCAACTACACCAAGAGGAATACGCATCTCTTTGCCGGCATCACCAATTCCGAGAGCTAAAGGAAGCATGCCGAGTATTATAGCGGTGGTGGACATTATTTGCGGTTTTAATTTTGTGGGACAAGCTTCCATCAATGCATCGTGAGGTGTCATTCCCTTTTCTCGATAAAGTTGATTCGTATAATCAAGAATTAAAATTGCATTATTGACCACTATTCCAATAAGCATAATTATTGCCATCAAAGATGTAATGCTGAAAGCGATATTGGTAATGTAAAGAGATAAAATCACACCAATTAGCCCAAGTACAACGGTAACCATTATCATCACAGGCTGCCACAAACTTTCAAGAATTGCTGCAAGCAGCATATAAGTTAAAAGCACGGCAAGGAAAAAAGCAAAAATCATATCGGCAACCATTTCGTTCATCATCTTTACATTTCCCCCCCACTTTATTGAATAACCGGAAGGAAGCGTAAGGTCTTGCAATCTTCTGTCTATCTCTTGGGTTACGTTGCCAAGCGGTACATTTGCCGCAGATGCTCCGGTAAAAGATATACTTGTAAATTTATCTCTGTGAAGAATTCTTGTAAACCCTGTTGTGAATTTCACATCAGCAATTTGAGATAACCTGACAGCACCAATGGTTGGAGAAACAACGGTTATATTCCCAATCCTTTCCGGTGTGTTAACTGATTCATCATCAAGAGTAACAGTAATATCGTATTCATCTCCAAGCTCGCGGTATTTGGAGGAGACCATCCCTTCGATAGATGCACGAAGCGTTAAAGCAATATCCATTACTGTTAAGCCAGCTTCAACAAGTTTTTCTCTTTTGGGATAAACTGTCATTTCGGGTTTACCTGCACGAGAGCTGTTATCAAAATTTATCAAACCCGGCACATCTTTTATTCTTTGATTAATAACTTCCTTTAGCTCCTCTAACTTTTCGAGATCTTGACCAAGAAGATAAAATTGAACTTGAGCACCGGGTCCTCCCATTCTTGACGCAAGATCAACCTTAATTTTTGCATTTGGAATATCAGCCAAATCTTTTACAAAAACAGAGATAAAATCTTGTAAGCCAATATCTCTTTGTTTCACATCAACAAGCTGGACATTCATAGACGCCATGTTTGTACCAGTTTCAAGGTCGCTTATTTTCCCAAGGTTTGTAAGCATCTGCGTTACTTCGGGATGACTTTTTATTCTCTCTTCAATTAAATTCATCGTTCTTGCCGTTTCATCTAAATTATATCCTTCAGGCAGTTCAACATCTACTCTAATTTTCCCATCGTCAAAAGGAGACATAAACTCAAATCCGAGTTTTGGTCCGAAAATAATTGCGGTGGCTAAGAACAACAAAAAAGCGGAGGCAACCGTTAGCCATGCCCGTTTTTTATTCTTCAGTATTTTACTAAGCCAATTTTTATAAATTAAAGTGAACTTGCCCTCCATATTTTCGATTGATTTGGCAAGCTTTCCCTTTTTTTGAGAAGCAGGAATAATTAAAGAAGCAAGCATTGGTGTTAGCGTGAATGACATAATCAAAGAAAATATGGTCGCATAAACTGCAGCTAAAGCTAATTCTCGAAGCCATTGCCCGACTAAAGAAGACATGTTTGCAATTGGGAGAAAGACAACTATATTAGTAAGTGTTGCGGCAAGTACTGCCACAGTAACTTCAGATGTACCTTTATAAGCGGCTTCTTTAGTATCTGCTCCTAATTTTTTGTAACGAAAGATATTCTCTATTACTACAACTGAATTCGCTACAAGCACACCCACAGAAACTGAAAGTCCCATCAACGTCATCATGTTCAGAGATAAACCCGAAACTTGAAGAAGTAAAAATGTTGATATAATTGAAGTGGGCATTGAAAGTGCTACTATGATTGTCGAGCGTATATCGTGCAAAAAGAACAGCAGCACTATACCTGTGAAGATAATACCAAGATACACGTTGCTCATCGTATCATTTACGGAACTCTTAACAAATTCGGAAGCATCATTAATAATTTTTAATGAGGTACCTTCGGGCAGAACCTCCTCAATTTCAGGAATAATGGCACGAATACCTTCAGCAACCTCCACAACATTTCCCTCTGAGCTTTTGACAATCCCCAAACGAACAACATTTTCATTCCGAATACCGGTGATGTTATCAAAATAAACTGCTCTTTGCCGAATGTCCTTTCCCGCATCTTGTACATCAGCAATCTGGCGCAGCTTTTTCGGACCAAACGGAGTCGGTACTGTTATCTCTTTCATTAATTCGGGATTTGCAAACTGACCATCTAATCGAACAGTAAATTCTTGATTTCCTATCTTGAAATATCCTCCGGGAATATCCATATTGTGAGCAGCTAAGATTTGCATTAGCTGCGGAAGGGATATCATATTTTCATAAACGACTCTGTTGTTAAGAACCACACGGATTTCCCTCTCCTGCCCACCGGTTATATCAACCTTTGCAACTCCCTCTATTTGAGCAAATCTATCCTTCAAAGTTTTATCCGCTATTTCATAAAGCTGACGCGCCTCCACGTTTCCTGAAAGAACAACATCTACAACGGGATATTGTGAGATATCAACTTTTTGAATTATTGGCTGCTTAGCATCTGTTGGCAGATCATTAATTATTTCACTTATCTTATCCTTTGCTTCTTGATTAGCCACATCAACATCTTTCCCCATTTTAAATTCAATTATTATAATTGATACACCATCAAGCGAGTAAGATTCTATACGCTCAATCTGGCTTATTGTCGAAATGGTTTCTTCAATTGGTTTTGTTATTAAAGTTTCAATTTCCTTTGGACCAGCTCCGGGATAAATTGTTGAAACAGTTACATAAGGAATTTTTACATCAGGCTGCAGATTCAAGTTGAGAGTGAAATATGCAAGTCCTCCAAAAATCAAGAACAGAAGCAGTCCCATGGTTGTCATTATGGGACGATTGATTGAAACTTTGGCAAGAAACATTTTGGCTTTCCTTTATTGAATCACTTTAACTTTTTTACCATCTTCCAGCAGCCCTGCACCCTGAACAATTAATTTGTCACCCGCTGATAAACCCGTTCTTACTTCAAAATCACCGCCACTATCGAGACCATTTGTGATATAAGTTTTCACTGCCATTGAGTTCTTTTCAACATAAACATATTTCCCTTTATTATCATTCTTAACCAGATTCCTTGGAATAATTATGGCATTCAGGTTTTGATAAATAAGCACTTTGAACTCGAATGTAACCCCACTTGTCAATTTTGCTTTTGGATTATCGAATTCCACTTCGGCATAAAATGCTTGTTTGTAAGGGTCGGCAGCAATAGATACATCAGTAACCCTGCCTGTGAATAATTCACCCAAATATTCGGTGGTTACCTTCATTCCCTTCTTGATTTGAATGATTTCATTTTCTGTTGCCCAAAGTTTAGTTCTCATTTTATGAAGTTGAGCCACAGTAAACAGTTGGGCTTCGTTTTTTACATTATCGCCATCTTTAACTTTAACGTCAACAACAATTCCATCAAAAGGAGATTGAATGAACAATGCCTGCTTAACTGCCTCATAATTCCTTTTGGCCACAAAATATTGCGTTTCAGCACCATCAAAATTTGCTTGAGAAGTTTCACCCGCTTCTAAAAGTGCTTTTGTACGTAAATAGGTCTTCTCTGTTATTTCAAAAGCAGATTTGGCTTGTTCGTATTGAATGCTAGGATTAGTTCGGTCAAATTCAACTATCACTTGATCCTTAACCACTCTATCTCCGACTCTTGCAAGCACTCTTTCAATTTTACCGCCTATTAGTGCACCCTTTGTTGATTCTTTAACACCAGTCATCTTGGAATAAAAAGTCAGATTTTTTTGGAAATTTTTCGGCGTAATTGACTCGGTTTTAACCGGGGTTCCTTCTTCAAGTCTTATTTGTTCCATGCTCTTTGGCTCTTCCTTCTTGCTGCCGCAGCTTGAAAATAAAAGAGCTAACATTAAAAAAACCAGCATAAATATTTTTTTTGTAATCAGCGTAATCATTTATTCTTCCAATTTTATTAATAAAAATTTTATTTTCTGTTTTTTACAAATTCAAGATATTCATCATCAACAGCACCAAGAAGCTCATCTAATTCGGATTTTGCAATCACATAATCATAAATTGATTGCAGCAAATTTGTTCTTGCTTGTTGAAGTGCAACATCTGCATTTTGAATTTCAAGCTGACTGCCAGTGCCTTCTCTATATCTGATATTGGCAATTTCATACGCTCGCTTTGCGAGACTAACATTTCTTTCTTGTGCTTCAATTGTGCCTTCAACTCTTCTCAAATCAAGCAGCTTCATCTTAACACCAACCGAAATTTTATCTTTTGTTTGATTTATTTGCTGTTCGGTTTGCAGCAATCCAATAGTTGATTGCTCAACTCGGTTTTTTGTTTTCATTCCGGTAAAAAGATTCATTGACAATGAAAGACCAACTATTGCCGAAGAATATGTCTGGAATTTCCATTCTTCACCTGAACCAGCATAAGAATAATTCCCAAACGCATAAAGTGCGGGCCAGTATTCAGAACGGTCTAAAGCAATAAATTCTTCATCAACTTGTTTTTTGAGATAAAGAGACTTGATTCCATAATTGTTTTCCATTGCTGACGCCGATGCAGAAATTTCATCCGGAAAAATTTCTTTCTGATACTTTAATTCTCCGGACACATCAATCACTGCGTTTTGATCCAATCCAAGAACTAACTTAAGCCCGTTCTTGGCATTATCGAGCATGTTTCGCATTTGAAGTACAAGTGGTCGAATATTCTCAACTCTTACTTCAGCTTGAAGCATATCAAACTCGGAAACTAATCCTTGCTGATGATATGCTCTTACATTAGCTAAATTATCTTGAGCATTTGAAAAACTCGCTTCTGCAATTTCCAATAAACTTTTTGTTAACAGAACACCATAAAACGCTTTTTTAACTGAGAGAATTGTTGCGGCAGCAACCCGGTTGAGTTCTTCCTTCGATAAATCGAGATAGATTTGTGAGGCACCAATTCCTCTAAACACAGCCGAGTTGAAAAGTGTTTGGGTAACCTGTACCTTCGTTTCGAAATTATTTGATTGAGAAAATGACTGTAGTATTGAGTTGACTGGTTTGAATTTTGAATCATCTCTTGGTAGCACACCTTCGTCAAACAAAATTCCATAAGTAGCATTACCAAGCAATGCGGCAAAATCTGGGAAAGCCATCTTGGGTTTTTTAAGAAAATGATAGAACTGTCCCGAAACATCTACGCTTGGCAGTGCATAACCAAAAGCTTCTCGCACTGCGGCTTCTGATTTATCAACGTTCATGTGTGCAATTATAACTTCACGATTGTTCTGCAGTGCTGTTTTGATTGCGCTTTCAATTGTGAAGACATCAGACTGTGCACTGAGAGTTATTTGGCATGTGATTACAATAATTGTTAGTAATCTTGATAAAATTTTTATTTTCATCTTAAGTCCCATGATTAATAAGAAATCCTAAAACTAATGCTTTGTCTTTATCTAAAACTGTTTTTAATACTCTAAATCATTATTGCTTTATTTATTGTTTTTTACCGTTCAAAAAAAGCGATATGCATGATAATTTTCAAAATTTAAATGTTAAACGGCTTAAAACAACGATGAAATATCCGAATCATTTGAAAAACGAATAGGATATAAATCGGGAAAATCACTATTACTTTCGAATTGGGCATGCGATATCTGTTAGTTATTAAAACAGACAAATCGTTTTTTGTAATAATATTCTGAGTTTTCCCCTCCATCATAAAAGCAATGTTTTATCCACATCACAAAATTATAAAAAACTCACAAGAAGATTAAGACATTTATTTTGGAAGGAGAGGGCTGATTATTTTTTGATTTTTGAATTATAAGTGATTCTAGTGGCTAAGATGGGTTGAGAAAACTTGTTCTTTCAAGAAATTTAAATACAATAGAACACTGACGACGCAGATTGAGCTGATTTTCACAGATTAAAATCTTAGTATTAATCACCATATTTGCCAACCTATGGCTGAATCCATGATATTCGTATTCTATTTGCCTAAAATTTCTTTTGGCTCGGTTCCCAGTTTAGCATAGTATAGTCTTGCAACTCTTTTAGTCTCATGATAGCTGTCTAAACCACTAATTGCAATTGTACCGGCTTTTTCAATATCAATATATCCATCATTACCAACGACAACTTTGGGTAGAACTATTTCTACAATTTCTCCAACCATAAAAATTGTTCCGTTGAACTTAATTTCATGTTCTTCAACAAAACGGCAGCCAATTTTTATTTTTGATTCTTTTACATGCGGGGCTTTTATAAGTTCGGTATATTCAGGGGTTAATCCGCAGGAATCAAATTCCGAAACCCTTCTTTCATATCTTGCAGATGTTTGATGAGCTCGTTTATAGATTTCTTTGTTAATATGATTGATTGTAAAGTAACCAGTTTCTTTAATGTTGTTGTATGTATGCCTTTCAACTGAAACGGGACGCATCAATAATCCAAGCGCCGGAGGATTTGCACCAACATGAATCACAGAACCGAATATCGCAAGATTGGTTTTCCCCTCAGATGAAATTGTTCCGATTAAATTTGCACTCTTAAATCCCGATAAAGAGTTGACAAAATTTGTTCTATAAAGTTTTTCAAACTCTAAAATATTTTCCTTAGTTATAATCATTTTCTTTGCTTCCTTCTTTGCGCCTCTGCAACATAGCAGTTTAATTATCACCTCTGAGGTGCTGAGTTAAATGTTTTTAATAGATGAAATCCCGCCATCAACTTTAATTATTTGTCCAGTTATAAATGAAGACGAATCAGACACAAGAAAATTAACAAGCTCTGCAATTTCTTCAGCATTGCCGATTCTTTTCAGCGGATGACGGTCTTCTGAGGCTTTCAATTTTGCTTCGTTGTTTAATAATTTTTCTGCTAGATGAGTATTTGTAATTGAAGGTGCAATACAATTAACTCTAATGCTCGGAGCAAACTCCGCAGCAAGTGAACGGGTTAATCCCTCAACTGCACCTTTTGCAGAAGCTATTGATGCATGATATTGCATCCCAGTTTGAACAGCAACCGTACTGAATAAAACCATGCTTGATTTTTCTGCTTCTTTTAGATTTTTAAAATATTTGTTGATTACTTTAACCGCACCAAGCAGATTCACTTCAAAATCATTTTGGAAATCTTCTATCTTCAAACTCTTTAATGGCTTTAAATTTATTGTGCCAGGACAGTAAACTAATCCATTTATTGGCTCACTGATTTGCGGAAGCTCCTCAACAGATTTAGTAATGTCTGCAGAAAGGAATTCAATATTCTTCAATCCATCAAGATTTCTTTTTTCTCTGCTCAAAACAATCACACGATTATTTTGGCTGAGAAGTTTAGTTGCTTCTAAGCCTATTCCTGATGTTCCACCGACTAGTAAGTATGTATTCATAATTATAGCTATTAATTTCAAATGTCACCCTGAGCCTGCCTGTCGGCAGACAGGCTTGTCGAAGGGTGAAACTGTATTGAAAATTTTTCTGTCAGTCTTCGACTGGCTCAGACTGACAAAGTGTTATTTGATAAAACCTAATTTAAAGTTTTATATTCATTCCAACACCAACTCCGCCAGCAAGTAAACTTTCTAAATGCGGATAAAGATTTAAGTTGGAATTGTTCTGATGAATGAAATATAGTGCAACATCAAACACTAAAAGAAATCCGCTTTGCAGAAGCAGGCTGTTTCCATATCCCCTTAATCTTTCTGCACTAGATGAGTTTTTTGATCTTTCTTTAAGATAAAAGCCTGTCATAATGTAAGCAGCATCCAACCCCGCGTTAAGCAGAAGAAAATTTTGCAATGAGTTAAAGTCTTTAACGATTTCAACATTTGTCATTGCTGCCGGATCAGAGTTAACTGCATTGAAATATCCAAAAGCAGCAATTCCTAGGTTCACAATATTCCACAATGCATTAAACTGATGAAAATATTTTGCTTCATTTTTTGCTTTTAAGCTGCCGTAAGCACCGATTAGAATATTACCCGCTGCCCAGGAACCAAGTACAAGCATTCCTGTTTTGTTAATATCCTGCCGATGTTGCTCAAATGACAGGAGTGAGCTATCGAGCTGAGCGAATGTACTCGTACTAAATATTAAAATCTTGATAAAGATAAACTTCACACTTAAAAGTTTCATTTTCATAACAATTAGTAAACAGTTAAAATCTCAATACAGTTCAAATATGTGAGGATTTAATTATTATTTTTTCCCATTGGTTTAATAATCAAACACTAGGCAATATTTTTATTATAATTTCAGCTGGAAAAGGTTTACTTAAAATCATTCTTGCCCCCTTTTTGCATTGTTTCGCCAACGGATGGTTTATAATTTGGTATTATTATTACTTGACTAAGACATAAGATAAACCTCTAAAGCATAAAAATTTTATGGTGATAAGCTATGGAAAATATATTTGAACACAATATTTCGAAAGATGAAAGAGAAATATTGGATAAAATGACCCCTGGAAGAACGATTGGCAATAAGAGGCACTATCTTAATTCTGCTTCTAAAGACATTTTGCTTGCAGATTTATACCGACTTTATTTTTTGCGTGGAGAAAAGCGCCTTGCTCAAAAATACTTCAACAAAATTGAAGACCAAACATTAAAATATTTTTTAAGACATTAATGAACTTAATATCAAAGGTCATAATGTGCTTAATGGAAATTACAATCTATAGTTGTACGAAATAAATCATTTAATATTTCACGTCCTTCCTTTTTGTATGTCTTATCAAAAGTGCTATTTATAATTTTGTATCATAATCAACAAACTTCAGATTTAACGGGAGAGAAACATGAACAGAAATGATATATTGCGTCTAATGTCTTATCGAGAATATCCTTGCATTTCTATAATTTTACCTACACATAGGACTGCGCCGGAAAACAGACAGGATTCTATAAGATTAAAAAATTTGATAAAAGAAGCTGAACGAAGATTATCTGAAGAATTTGATCAAAAAGAAGTAAGACAATTAATCGGGAGAGTTAATTCTGTAACAGAAGATATAGATCATAACTACACTCTTGACGGGTTAGCAATATTCGTAAACAAAAATTTTTCAGGTAAATACGATCTTCCTTTTTCAGTTAAAGAGCAAATAGTAATTGATGAGACATTTGCAACCAGAAACCTTATATATGCTTTTAATAGAAGCCCAAAATACTGGGTTTTGGTTTTAAGTGAAAGGCCAACCCGTTTGTATGAAGGAATTAGAGACCAACTGGTTGAAGTTAATAACGAAAACCTTCCAATATATTTCCAGGAAACAACATGGGATGAACCGCTTAGAGTGGGTGAAATAACAAACTCATCAGCTTATCGGGACGAAAAAAGCAAACAGTTTTTTAGAAAAATTGATCGAGCTTTCAAGAGCATTAATGCTGAAGAACAATTGCCACTGGCAATAACAGGCGTTGGAAGATATCTTTCCTTTTTTAACGAGATAACAGAAAACAAACAACAGATAATTGCTCAGCTCGAGGGTTCGTATGATAAAACCTCTCCGCATGAATTGTCAAAACTTGTTTGGCCTTTAGTTCTTAATGCAATTGAAAAAAGCGAAAGGGATTTACTAAAAGAACTTGAGCTGGCTGTAGGAGCCAACAAATATTCATCGGGAATTCAGCAATGCTGGCGCCGTGCAGCAGAAGGAAGAGTTCAAACTCTGCTGGTTGAAAAAAATTTTCATTACCCCGCAATTTTGAGTGGAGATAAATTAACTTTATACCCGGCTGAATCAGCTGATCTGCCAGGAGTTATTGACGATGCTGTAGATGAACTGATTGAAACTGTAATTCGAAAGAGTGGGAATGCAGCTTTTGTTGAAAATGGCGCGCTTAAGGTCCATCAAAGAGTTGCCGCTATTTTGAGGTATTGAAAATATGAGTTCTCTGAATAGTTGAGAAGTCTAATTGGAAAGACTAGTTTCTCTTAAGACTGAACACGTGTGGTACTCGACAGAAAAAGAATCGAATTGACAATTAGTATTTTTCAGTCAAGATTGGTTTGAATTAAATTATATGCAATATTGCCTAAAGAATTTTGCCGGCATCATAATGAATAAAAACAAAGGATTACAAACTTGACTAAAACAGAAACTCATAACTCAACCATCAAACATGATATACAATTCAAATCATTAAATATCATTGAACCCATTTTAAAAGCAGTAAAGGAAGAAGGATACGTCACTCCAACACCAATACAGGGACAAGCTATTCCTATTATTTTACAAGGTACCGACTTACTCGGCTGTGCACAAACAGGCACAGGAAAAACTGCCGCTTTTGCCATTCCCATTCTTCAGTTATTGAGCGCAAATAAAACTTACCACAAAAAACGAAAGGTGAGAAGTCTGATTGTTACGCCAACGCGGGAGCTGGCAATTCAAATTGGCGAAAGCTTTAGAGCTTACGGAAGACATACGGGATTAACTTATACCGTAATTTTCGGCGGCGTTAATCAATACCCGCAAACATCGGCATTGCACAACGGTGTGGATATTGTAATTGCAACACCGGGCAGGCTGTTAGATCTCATGAATCAAGGACATTTAACTTTGCATGATGTAGAAATTTTTGTTTTGGATGAGGCAGATCGCATGCTCGACATGGGTTTTATTCACGATGTAAAAAGAATATTGGCGGCGCTTCCGAAAAAAAGACAATCGCTTTTCTTTTCTGCAACCATACTGCCTGAAATTATTAAGCTTGCTAACACCATTTTGCACAATCCTGCAAAAGTTTCTGTAACACCCGATTCATTAACGGTAGATATTATTAAACAATCTGTTTACTTTGTTGATAAAGGAAATAAGAATGCTCTGCTTGTAGAAATTTTAAAAGACAAAGACATTAAAACTGCGTTGGTGTTCACTCGCACAAAACATGGTGCAGATAAAGTTATGCAAAATCTGCTGAGGCATCATATCAAAGCAGAAGCGATTCATGGTAACAAAGCACAGAATGCCAGGCAGCGGGCATTATCAAATTTTAAAGCACAAACCACCCGTGTATTGGTGGCGACAGATATTGCGGCACGCGGAATTGATGTTGACGATATGGAATATGTAATCAATTTTGAAATGCCCAACGTACCGGAAACATATGTTCATCGTATTGGAAGAACCGGAAGAGCCGGGGCAAAAGGAACTGCGTTTTCGTTTTGTGATGCAGAAGAAAAGGCATACTTGCGCGATATAGAAAAACTGATTGCACAAAAGATTCCTGTTGTTGAAAATCATCCTTTTCCATTGATTGATCATAATCCGGTGAAAGCTCATAGCCGCCATTCGACGAGGAAGGGGCAGCACAGGAGAGGAAGTTCAGGTCACTCGAAACCGAAACGCTTCGGAGATAATAATCGGAAAAGGTGGTCCGGTAAGCCCAGAACCTCGAGGTAATTTTAATCATTTCACGTAAAGAAATTTTTTACGCACAGCCATGATAAAACGCCCCAAAACCAAATTGAATTTAGCGATTATATCAAATAATCGTTTAATTAACCAAAAAATAGTAAAGACTGAATTCGGTTCTGCAAAGGAAGTTGTCGCCTGGATGGGGGCGATACAAGCCCAAGATTATTTGATGGCAAAATGGGCTGTCGGAACTCGGCTTTTGAATTCAAAAGATTATGTAATAGAAAATGCTTTAAATAAGGGCGAGATTATTAGAACACATATATTGCGACCCACCTGGCATTTTGTTTCTTCAGATGACATATACTGGATGCTTGAACTGACTGCCCCGCAAATAAAGTCTTCATTGAGATCAAGACACAAACAATTAGAATTGACTGATGTTATTCATTCTAAAAGTAAACAGATTATTGAGAAAGCTCTGACTAAGGAAATGAACTTGACACGTGAGGAATTGTCGAAAGAATTTCATAAAGCTAAAATCGTTACTGATAATAATAGATTATCTCACCTATTACTTTATGCGGAACTGGATAAAATAATCTGCAGCGGACCTATGAAAGGTAAAAAACAGACCTATGCGCTGCTCGAAGATCGTGTCCCACTCAAAAAAGTTTCTACAAGAGACGAATCCTTGGCTGAGTTAGCCAGGCGTTACTTCGCAAGTCATGGTCCCGCCACTATTCTAGATTTTGCATGGTGGTCTGGATTATCAGTTAAGGATGCAAGACAAGCACTGGAATTTATTAAATATAAATGTGTTTCTGAAAAATTTGACTCAGAAGAATATTGGTTCACAGATTCATTAGGTTACACAACGTTCAAGAAAACAGATATTCATTTATTGCCCGCTTATGACGAATTTCTGATTAGCTATAAAGACAGACGTGCTTCAATGATGTTTACTGAAAACAAAAAAGTGATTTCGAACAATGGGATTTTTCGACCTGTAATAGTTATGAACGGACAAGTTTCGGGTTTATGGAAATGTGTAAGAAAAAACGAAAGTGTTATTATTGAGATTATTTTTTTTCAACCGCAAAACACATCAATAAAGAAGATAACTGAGGAAGTTGCCAGAACATTTGGAAATTTTTTTGGTACGACAGCCAAAGTAATTTTTAAAAATGACCAAGATATTTAGCGAGGTCGGCACACAACAAATGCTGTAATCAATAAGGGTTTGTATTGCTTGAAAGAAATGTAGGAGAGAAAGTTCAGATCACTCAAGTCCGAAACGCCCTGGAAATAATAATCGGACACGGTGGGCTGGTAAGTCGAAAAAATCGCGGTAGGATTATTCATTATATTTGTGAAGAAAAAAATAGGTATTTTATCTTATATCTGTTTATGAAATTTTTGAACGACAACCGCAAATTAAGAAAGCTGTATTTTCCTGTAAGAGGAAAAGCATTAAAATTGCCAATCTATTTTCCATCCATTTCCTCCATTAAAACTAATTTAGGCCCTTTTGATTATTTCAATATTTTAAAAGCTCTCCAACAGCCGCACTTTTTAGTTTCTGCCTATGATATATCCAAATCTTTCCAAAGAGATAAATTCATTGACAAATTGAGATTAAACCAAAAAGAAGATGGTCCAATAATTTTAATGGATTCTGGCAACTATGAAAGTTACTGGATAAGGGACAAAAGTTGGAGCATTGGTGGCTTTAATCAAATCTTGAAACAAGAGGTATGTGATTTGGCTTTCTGTTACGATAATCAATTTCCATTGGAAAATTCAATAGAGAATGTCTCTTGGATTGCAAAATCAACAAAGGAAAGTCAATTGGTTGCTAGAACAACCTCTATTATTCCAATAGTTCATTGCAAAAAGGAAAATTTGAATGAAGCTGTTTTGGAACTTTACAATCAAACAAATTGCATAATGGTTTCTATTCCCGAAAGAATATTGGGTGATGGACTCCTCGAGCGAGTATACACGATAAACTGTTTGCGCAGAGAGTTAAACAAGCTGGAGAATTACGTTTTCGTTCATTTATTAGGAACTGGAAACCCTTTTTCGCTATTACTCTTTTCATTGGCAGGTGCCGATTCCTTTGACGGATTAGAGTGGTGTCAAACAGTTGCAAATTCCAAAACAGCTTTGCTTTATCATTTCCAACAAAGAGAAATAATTGTTGACGATTGTAATTTCTGTAAAACACAGATTTGGATTACAACCTAACTACGCTTGGACATAACTTGAACTTCTACAACGCTTGGATGAAAAAAATTCAAGATGCTATTGAAGCGAATACAGAAACTGATTTGCTAACAGAGTATTTTGATTCTAATTTTAATTCTAGCTTAACTAAAATTTGGTCTTGATTCTATGACATCAGTTTTCAAAATACAAGATGCTGTATTAAGAGTTTCTTGTGAGGCGAAAGAATTGATACCCGAAATACCAGTTATCAAAAGTGAAACCAACCTTTTATCCGAGTTAGTACTATGTATTTTGAGCAGTCAGGAAAAATATGAGGTTGCTCTTGCTGCAATAAAATCATTACGCAAAAAAAATGTTTTACGAATACCAAAATGTAAATCTGATTTTAAAGAAATTAAATCTCAAATCAAGGGCACCCTTAAAAATCCTGTTCACTTCAAGTTTAACGAGAAAGATTGTTCAAGACGATTGCGATTCTTTGCGAAGAAAGGGACATATATCATTAACACACTTGAAAATATTTATTTAAATGATTTGACGATAACTGAAATTTTAAATCAAAAAGATTGCATTCAGGAAACCCGGAAAAATATTATCTATTATACTTTTGGCTTAGGACCGAAGCAAGCAAGCATGTTTCTACGAAATATCGGTTACCATTCAGAGTTTGCAATATTAGACAAGCATGTAATTGATTATATGAGAATAATGGGGCTGACTCGTCTTTCAGCGGTAAATTTTTCAAGTATGGCTTCATATCAAGAAATTGAAACCAAGCTTAAATCCTATGCTGCTACACATAATGTGAATCTGTTGCACTTGGATTTAGCTATTTGGACAACAATGCGGACATTAAAAAACTATCAATAATGAACAAACTTGTAACCTTAGTTTCAGGTGGTATTGATTCCACACTCATGTCAGTATTAGCAAAGGAGCAAAGCTTTGATTTGTTTCCGCTGTTTATAAATTATGGACAGCTTAGTGCTAACTTGGAGTGGGGGGCCTGTGTTTATAACCACTTAAAACACAAATTGCCTGCACCCAAAAAGTTGATGATAAACGGGTTTGGCAAATTTATTCGTTCTGGACTTACCAATACTAAATTAAGAGTGCGGGAAGATGCATTCCTACCTGGCAGAAACACAATTTTCTTAATAACCGCAAGTTCTTACGCCTATCAAGTCGGGAGTAAAAACATCGCTATTGGCCTGTTGAACGATAAATATAAATTATTTCCTGACCAGACAAGAGAGTTCATTCGGTCAGCCGAACAATTTATTTCAATGGAGATGAACTATGAAATTAAGATACTTACCCCATTGATGGAGTTCAATAAGGCAGAAGTCATGAAGTTGGCAAAATCAAAGAAAATAAATAAAACATATTCATGTCATTTGGGAAAACAGACACCTTGTGGCAAATGTATTTCATGTCTTGAAATTAAAAACGCTATAAAAAATCTGAGGTAAAAATAATATGGGAGGCGGAGGTAGAGATAATTATGACACAAGGATAATTGACCAACTCCAAAAAGTTGCTCAAGATTCCTTTAAAAGTGCTCAACCTGAAAAGAGAAATGTTTTTATAAGCTTTGACCATAGAGATGTGGGAGATGTTAACTTATTGAGAGGGCAGGCAAAAAATGAAAACACTGATTTAGAGTTTAATGATTACTCATTAAAAGAACCGTTTAATAGTGAAAGGGCCGAATACATTAAGAGTGGAATCCGAGAGCGAATTAGGCAATCTTCAGTGACTGTAATTTATGTTTCAGAGGTAACTCATGAAAGTCAATGGGTTGACTGGGAAGCAAGAGAAAGTATTGCACAAGGTAAGGGAGTTGTATGTGTTTACAGCGGAGAAGCACCTCCAAGCAAGCTGCCAGGATTTGTAAAAGAATTTGGTTTGAAAGTTATTCAATGGAAACATAAAGAATTATCAGATGCAATTGAAACAGCAGCACAAAAACGAAAATAGCTTTGATAGAGCGCTTAAAGGGCCTTATGCATACGACAGATTCAACAACATTTCAAAAATATGCCAGACACGATACCTTAACCTAATTAAAGCTCAGGGATTCATTCTAATTTTTATCGCCTTTCTTTCCTCTTTTTCGGTTTTGTCAGATGACCATGAAAAATGGTTACGCTATTTATTGGTTGCCTTATCAATAATAATCTTGGCAATAATAATTTTTCAGCAAAACAAAAATTATATGACTGGGTGGCAAAATGCCCGTTTTATTGCAGAAAGTGTTTTAAGTAATTCTTGGTTATATAGTTTTAAAATTGGTATTTACAACAACAATAATAAAACGGCAATAACTAATTTTATAGACAGCGTTGATAAAATTGAGAGGGAAGTAGAGCTAAAAAGTTTTTATTCAATATATGATTCCAATCTCCCAACCATTGCCGACTGGATGAATAAACTATTTAATGAATCAAGTATTATCAACAAGAAGACATTTTATTTAAAACACCGCTTGGAAGATCAAATAAGTTGGTACACAAAAAAATCTCAATTTAACAGGACTAGATCGGACAAATGGTTTGCATTTTCATTGATTCTTCTACTCACAGGAATTATTTTAACACTGTTTATCCAACTCAATCAATTTTCCATTTTGGGTTTTCTCTCAACAATCACATCTGCAATCCTAACATGGAGACAAACAAAACGATTTGATGAATTAAAAGTTACTTATGCCGTGGCCGCTAAAGAACTGCATTCGTTGAAAGTAAAATTTGAATTAGAAATAGACGAAACAGATATTTTGAAATTTGTTGAAGAAGCAGAAAAATCAATCAGCAGAGAACATAAACTTTGGTTTAATTGGACATACATATCATAAATATATAAACCCATTACTCTTCTAATTGACGGACGATATCAGCTAGCATTGCAGTGCTAAAAGTGGAGGTTCAGCGTTTTAATGACACATTTGTGGTTAAAGTCGCTGCTTTCGCCAAGCCCGAATAGGTTGAGCGCAATCATTTGATAATTTGAAAAATATTTATTTAGTTTTGTTAATAAAATAATCCGACATTAATCAGACCTGTCCTAGCATATTGAGCTATAGGTCTCATTTTGTCAAACCTATAAACAAGTTAAGCCCAATTAATGAAAGATGATAACAATCTATTATCATGAATGCCGATAAACAAAATATCATATTAATATTTGGAGCCTCAGGATCTGGTAAAACAACCCTCTTAAACGAATTAAGCAGGGTTAGTGAATTTATTACGATTAATCAAAAAGCTACAACTCGGCCACCCAAGAAGTATGACTCGGCTGAAATTAAGTGTGTAAAAAGCATTGATAAGAATATTTATCCTTATGTCTATAAACAGTATAGTTACGAATATGGTATTAACAAAAGTCAAATTGAATATGCAATCAAAAATGACTTAGATCATTTTGTAATTTGCAATGATATTGACACAATTAAAAAATTGAAAAAGGATTATAAGGAAAAAATAAAAACACTCTTTTTATTATTTGACGCTCCCAAGGCGCATATAGAAAAAGTTCAAAAGTTGCGAGAAATCTCGGATGATCAGATTGATTTGCGACTTGCTAAAATAAGTGTTCTAAGCGAATTATTTATAGATAATTCAAAATTGTTTGATGGTGTAATACTAAATAGACTTGGGGCTCCTTTTATAGAAATGTTGTATCAGGTTGAAAAAATTATTGGTAAGAACTATTTTAAGGATCATCACAATTCATCTGCAATTGATAAAGTTGTTATGACTGATATGATTCATGTAATAAATACGATTAGACAAAATTTGCGGGATGCATCAAATAGTATTAAAGAAGTGACTCAGCAAGACTATGTGTTCATTATAATGGCAATGATTAAGGATGATCCGTTTTTAGAGGATATTCATGGGGCTATTAAAAGAGCATGTGTTTATTCGGGACTCAGGGCTGAAAGAGTTGATGATATATCCTATTTCGGTGGAATAACAGAAAAAGTACTGGGAAGTATAAGATGTTCTCAATTTATTATAGCAGACCTTACTCATTCAAGACCTAACGTATATTATGAATTAGGCTTTGCACATGCATTGAAGAAAAAAGTTCTACTTACAGCAAGGGAAGGGACAAAACCTCATTTTGACATTCAAAGTGAAAAAATATTATTTTATGAGAACTCAACAATGCTTGAACGAGAAATAAGAAGATTCTTTGAAAGTTATGATACTCCCGAATAAAAAATATCTGCTCTTTTAACAACTGAAATTGATAACTTATGAATAAACAATTTGTTCTCGTATTGCACCACATAAATTCTGTGCCTTTTGACAAAAATAAGCTCGCAAGGAGTTGCTGGTTTTAGTTACTGGCGTTAGTAAAAACCATTTTAACGAAACCGCTTAACTAATCTTCTAAAATATGTTTGTCAATTTTTCGGTTGTGTGCCTGCTAAGACAAATCTAACTTTGTATTAAAAAAACAATATGCTGACAAACTCAATTATGTATAAGGCGCTTGTTGCCAAAGATGTTTCTTATGAAGGCATTTTCATTGCGGGAGTTAAAACAACAGGAATATTCTGCCGGCCGACATGCCCTGCAAGAAAACCAAAAGTGGAAAATGTAGAATTCTTTAAGACTACAAAAGATGCCATTCTTAAAGGTTACAGACCGTGCAAGGTTTGTAATCCTCTTGAAAAATTAGGTGAAACACCCGGCTACATTAAAAAAATTCTGGAAGAACTTAACGCTAATCCCTCAAAAAAATTTAAGGATTGGGATTTAGTTCAAAAAGGAATTGAGCCAAGCAAAATCAGACGATGGTTTCTGAAAAACCACGGTATCACATTTCATTCTTATCAAAGAATGTTTCGCATTAATTCTGCATTTAAAAAAATACAAAATGGGGAATCTGTTACTTCTGTCGCCTTCGATACGGGTTACGAATCATTAAGCGGTTTTACCGATTCATTTAAATCTATATTTGGCGTATCTCCTTCAAACAGCAAAGACAAGCAAATAATAAATATTACACGACTCGAAACACCATTAGGAACAATGTTCGCAGGTGCAGTTGAACAAGGTATTTGTCTATTAGAATTCACAGACAGAAAAATGCTGGAAACGGAGCTGAAGTCGTTGGCAAAACTATTAAATGCAAATATCCTTCAGGGATCAAACAAGCATCTTGAACTATTGAAACAGCAGCTGGACGAATATTTTGAAGGTAAGAGAAAAGACTTTACGGTCTCTTTGTTTACTCCTGGTACAGAATTTCAGCAATCTGTTTGGAAGATATTGCGGACCATTCCATACGGGACAACCCGCTCATACAAAAAACAAGCTGAACTTTTGCAAAGACCCAAAGCTGTGCGTGCAGTTGCCAATGCAAATGGAATGAATAGAATATCCATCATCATTCCCTGTCACAGAGTAATCGGTGAAGATGGAAGCTTAACAGGTTATGGCGGCGGGCTTTGGAGAAAAAAATGGCTGCTTGATTTAGAGAAGCAAAACGTATAATCGAAAGAAATTAAGATTTAACTCGACGTATCTTCACACTTACTGCAATTATTCAAACTCGCAAAAACAACATAAATAAGTATGTTATTTGTTGGCAGCATGAAAGACTCAGATATTATTGATTTACAATTTCTCTCACTCCTTCTTCAGGTGAAATGGGTGTAAAGTTAAACCGCTTATTAAACTTGCTGCTGTTAAAGAAATAATTTCTTTCTAGCTGATAAGCAAGCTCTTTTAATTCCCTTAGAATGGGAACGACCAATCCAATAAATCCAAGCATCGATGTTGGGAGTGTTTGAATTTTTTTCTGTTTATTCATTGCTTTCATAACCAGTTCAATCCATTGACGCGAGGTTAATTTTTCAGCCGTTGTTGGTAAGTGCCAAACCTGATTGTACGTGTCTGGTGTATTGCCAAGAAGTGCAACTGCTTTCCCAATATCATTGCTGTAAGTAAAACTGTGAAGCACATCCAGTTTACCAAGCCATTGAGGATTTTTGTCTTTTAATAAATTATTATAAACGGTTTGAGTTAAGTAGCTGCCAATAACTCCGGGACCATAAAAATCAGCCGCTCGCGCAACAATCGCAGTAACTTCTTTTCTTTCAACGGCACTCATCAACATATTAAAAATTTCTGCACGAACTTTCCCTTTTTCTGAAATTGGATTTATTGGTGTTTCTTCTGTCATATTCGACAGATAACTCGGATCGTACATATACATATTATCAACGAAGACAATCTTTGCATTATGCTTTTTACAAGATTGAATGAGTTGGCTCATAAACTTCGGCCATTTTTCTTTCCACACAGAAGTTTTATATTCAAATCCAATTGTAACATAAACTACTTCTGAACCTTTCACCGCTTCATCAAGTGCATTTGGATTTGATAAATCATCTTTCATCAGTTTGTCGGTTTCACTTACCTTCTTTGGATTTCTGCTGACAAGACGAATATCTTTTGTGTAATTGATTAATTGCTTGGCTATCTCTTTACCCGCACCACCACCAGAACCAAGTATTGTTTGCATAAAATTTTTCCTATTGCTTAACGTTTATTAATATATGAACAGCGTTCATTTTTCTCCAAAAATTTTCTAGCACGCCCGCTCCAAAAATTTTAGTGCCCCAGTAACCAATGTTTGGATTTCTTCAGTAGGAACGATCATCATTCTGTCTCTAACAAACAAGGAGGAAATCCCATGAACAAAAGACCAAAGAGAAAAAGCTGCAACTTCTACATCAACTTCTTTAAAATACCCTGCTTGCTTTGCCTGACTGATGTTTAACTTTAAAATATCATAAGTTCTGCTGCCGGATTTCCACTCATGCAGCTTGTTTATCGTCTTTGCGGGAATTCTTGATATGAACATTAAATCATAATACAGAGGTTGATCAATAGCGAAACTTATGTATGCTAAACCATGCTCTGTTAATCGTTGCAGCGGATCTTTTATATTTTGAACATCTAATTGTTTTTTGTAGAATTCGTCAAAACCCAGTTTATGAAGTTCAAAAAATATTTCTTCACGATCTTTGAAATATAGATATATCGTTCCAACACTATACTCAATTTCGTCGGCTATTTTCCTCATTGTTGCATTATCATAACCCTCTTCAGAAAATAATTTCAAAGCAGCCGCAAGAATTGCGTCCCGCATTTCAATCTTTTGTTTGTCTTTTCTTTCTTTAACGCCCATTTAAACCTCCAACTAACTGAACATTGTTTATTTACTAATCGAAATTTAGGATATTGTGCTTATTTCTCAAAAGTAATTAAAGAAAATATTTTGTTGTAATTTAAACCACAAAAGATGATAATTTTATGGTGCTAAGTTTTTCCAAGTTGCTTACATCATTTATATGGATTTAAGGAAACGCGATTACTTATATAGGTTATACCAAATGAATTTCACGCCATCATATAGAAAAATATCAGAGGATGATTTTGCACGGCGATTATCTCTCTCCGGAGAGATCATAAAAAATTGCACAAGCTGTCCGCGGAATTGTTCTGTTGATAGAACTAACGGAGAATTAGGAACCTGTCAAAGCGGTGAAATGCCAATTGTTTCGTCATATTCGGCTCACTTTGGTGAAGAACCGGGTTTATCAGGAACAAACGGGGCTGGAAATATTTTCTTCGGTAACTGCAACCTGCGATGCGATTACTGTCAGAATTTTGTTATTAGTCAGATTCCAGAAATAGAAAAGCAATATGAGGTTTCGGTTGAAAGACTTTCAGATATTATGATTGAACTTCAGTGTAAGCACTGCCACAATATAGGTCTTGTCTCACCCACACACTTTGCTGTGCCGATTCTCAAATCAATTAAGCTGGCGTCTGATAAAGGATTGAATCTTCCAATTATATACAACACAAACGGATATGATTCGCTTGAGATTTTAAAGCTCTACAAAGATGTAATTGATATCTATCTTCCCGACTTCAAATATGGAGACAATGATTATGGAAGGCGTTATTCCAAAGCACCCGATTATCTTGACAAAGCAAAAATTGCGATCAAAGAAATGTATGATCAGGTTGGAAGCGAGCTTGTGTATGAAAATAATGTTATAGTAAGAGGATTAATTGTCCGTCATCTTGTCTTGCCAAATGGTTTGGCAGCGTCAGAAGAAGTTTTTAAGTTCATCAGCAGAGAACTTAATCCCAAGATTCACATTTCTTTAATGGCTCAGTACTTTCCGACAAATCGAGCCGAAAAAAATATATTATTGAACAGGGCTATAACGCGGACGGAATTTGCCCGAGTAATAGAATTATTGGACAAATATGAATTAGAGAATGGGTGGGTGCAGGAATTAGAAAGCAATGATTTCTATCGTCCTTTCTTCAATGATAACAGAAACGATCCGTTCTATAATGATAAACATAGATTCGTCATTGAAAAAACATAATTGTCGAATAGAAAAATCTTACATTTTTTCATAACCATTTATTTTCCATAATCCATCAAAAAACAATATCCCGATTAAATTAGACTAAGTTCTGTTGACAAATCTGTCTTTAATTTTTTATGAGCTTAACTTTTCGCTTGTTTAAATAAGATTTGATATGACCAAAACATTCCTCGTCTTCACCAATATATTCTGGCGGGCAGATTCCTTTTTTATTAAAACGATTCTCTAAAATTAATCTTGCCGCTGCTGTGCATGTATATCCGGTGGTTCTTGCCATTGACGTGGTTTTGGTTTCATTATCATACTCATCATAAAGATCATACTGAATTGTTTTTTGCTCGCCGCGCATTATTACTCTTAAGACAGTAAATTCCCGCTCATCCTTTTCAAGCTTCCAATGCGGAAAAAGCATTTGAGAGGTTATGTCAATCGGTTTTATCTTTTTCCCGTCAACATATATTTCTTTAGCATCGAAGAAACCAATTTGTTTTAACAGTTTTATTATCTCAATGTGTCCAGGATAGCGGAGAGTTTTTTCTAACATGTTTGGGATATTCATGGTTCTAAGTAAAGTTCTCAACCCATCGGTATTGAATGCCTCGAGTTTTCCCGCTTTACTAAATTCAATTATTTCCGAATCGGACAAAGATTCTTTCGTAATTACTTTCGCATTTACCACAATCCTTGCTGGACGAAGATATTCTTCAATCACATCTGCTGGTGAAAAGGGTGCCTTGTACTTGAACGGCAATTTGGGTTCCAACGGCAAACCGCCAACATAACACTCAAAAGAATCAATCTTCATTCGCTTGTGGTGATAACCAAGAATTATATTGCTTAACCCTGGCGCTACGCCGCAATCAACAACTGCCGTAACGTTTTTCGCTTTTGCATGTTCATCAAGATTAAAGGCATCTTCAGCGAAAAAAGAAATATCCACAACATTTTTCCCTGTTTCAAGTATGGATTTTAATGTTTCAAAGCCCATGAATCCGGGAACTGCAGAAATAACTAATTCGGCATCTTTAACAACCTCATTTATGTTGCTTTTTTTTGAAAGATCAATTGGAATGATTTTTACAGAATTAAATTTTTTAAGCTCGTTTAATCTATCCACATTATTATCAACCGAAGTGACGTCATAATCGCCGCAAAGATCGGCAGCGATTGTTTTGCCAATTAGCCCGCACCCGAGAATTGTTACTTTTTTTGATTTCATCTTATCTCTTTCATTTATTGTCAAACATAGTAATTTTAAAATTGATTAAGTCTTTTTCTTTAATTTTGACAACAAAAATTATGCAAGATATGTCATGAATAAATTTCTTACGATTAACATTCTAATCTTAATATTTTCATTTACAAGCTTTCCGCAAAATGATTGTCATTTTACTTTTTTGCCCACGGGATTAAACTTCATGCCGTTAAAAGCTAACAATCAGGAAGCACGATTAGGAGTTTTATACTACACCGCTACAACAAACTTGAAAGTTGATATAGGCAGCACTGTTGATCTTCTGTCATTTGAATTTGATGATACCACATCACAAATAACCGCCGGAATCGAATTCATGGCTTATGCGTTTTCAAAAAGCTATTCGGGCAAGCGGCTGCAGATTTCTGCGGTGGACGGTTTCTTCGGTGGGAATGTTTCCTTCACTCGCCAATACGACAGCAATAAAATACTTGCACGTTTTAGGATTATTCACAACAGCGCTCATCTTGTTGATGGAAGTTATGACACCAGTACCGATACCTGGCTAAATAACACAAAGCCGATTCCCTTTACAAAGGATTTTGGAGAACTTACTGTTGCTCATCAGGCTTACTTTGACAGTTTTATTTTGAAATATTATGGCGGATTTTCATATGCCGCTCTCGTTCGTCCTGATGGGTTGAAAAAATATAATTTTCATGCTGGTCTTGAGTTTGCTATATCAGATTTGCTTGGAAAAGTTTTCAATCGCGCATCTAATATTTTTCTTGCCGAACACTTTTTCCTCGATGGTACTGCAAAGTATTTTGGCAGCCAGCAGCTTATGGCAGGAATTAAATTCGGAGAATGGGATAAAAAGGGTGTTGTGTTATATGCTTCATTCTACTCCGGCAGAGATATGTTTGGCTCTCATTATAATGAGAAGATTAAAAAGTTCGGCGTGGGGTTTTCGATTGATTTTTTTTAGTTGAGATGACAAGACCAAAAAGAAATTATTCAATTTAAAACTGTGAGAATCTACTTAAATATGTCTGCCTCTGGTGGATCAGTTAACTAAGTGTGTTATTCTTTAAAGATTTTTTCTTTTTGGTCACCCCCTGCTTTTTTATTGCCTTATCACCCAGCCGTATAATTGAAATATAGGAAGATACTCACCAGGTATGTACAGCCGGTCTTCTTGATGAGGAATTTTTATGTACTCTTCCGGTTTTAATAAAACATTGCTTCCTTCGTCTCGAAGATCAATTACAAATCTATCCGGACTTTTCTTCCTTGCAATAATTCTTAACTCAAACGGCATCAGCTTCAGCGGGTTTGCGTTATTGAAAATTCCCTTATTGCTTGATCTTGCATCGTTTACAAATTTTCTGGCTTGATGAAGCTTCCCGGCTTTCTTAATAAGTGTCCAAAAGATTTTAGGAACGATGTTCTCTTTAGCAAATGCTTTCACCGATAAAAATGGCTGTATATTCGGCCAAATAAAATATGGGCACGCCCATCCAGACACCAACTGTCGTTCGTTGTAAGTAAGTTTTTTTATTTCATCTTTATCTTTTTGACTTTTAAAATTATCTATTGAACTATTTAAGTAACATAACAGTCGTCCATAGCCGTCTAAAAAATCATTGCCAAATGCCATGAAGAATGTAAACGACTTTACGCTTTTTTCACTTTTCTTAAAATCAGAGGAGATGATCTTTGATAAAGATTTCTCTGCTTCGCTTGCAAGAGCAGCATGATTATTTGACGCATTTTTACCATTACCAATTATGTTGCTGAAGTAATGGTATAAGTCTTGCCCGATTGTTAAACCTTCCTTCCATTTGCCGGACCGAAAGTATTCATCCCATCTTTTATCGGAGAGCTTAACAAAAGTGTGCGTGCCGGGAAATTGAAAACTTATTTCAGGAGTATCAATTCCAAGAAATCTAACACCAAGATTATGAATTAACCGGGTATTAACTGTGTCGCCGTCACGAACAATTTGTTTTATGGAACCAACTTTTTTACCGTGTAAGCCAAACCCCGAAACTCCCAATTTTAAATTTGGTGATTTAACCCAAAGTGATTTGCTAGTATTCATGTTATTGAATCTCCTTCTATTATTACTTCGGAGAAGTATTCCTTCGTTTGAATGATAATAAGAACAGTGTTATAAAACTTTTTGTAAAAATTATATTGAAACTTAGATAAAGTATTATCAAACATCCATAGTTTGGCTTAAGAATTAAACATTTTTTGACGGCGAAGAGCAAATTAGAAAAATGTATGGTAGCCAAATACATATCATATTTTGATTCATTCCGGGTATTTTTCTTATAACTCCCGTTTTAACAATTTTATTAGAGTTGCTGGTAAAAACTCATAAAATTTTGAAATAACCATCAAGATATAGGAGTATGGAGAACAATTATTCCTCAACAGAGACTGTCTAATAGCAGCCAACCTTAAACTTATGATGTGATATGCCGCACACAGGAGTGTTAAAAATGCCCCAATTTTATTTTTTTCTTTGCAAAGCATCATTAACTATGCTTAATTTAACATCGAGGCACTAATTCAAAAATATTATCAAACTAAATAAATGGAGATGCTATGGTTTCATTAGTTTCGCTTTGGCTTCCAATTCTTCTTTCTGCAGTTGTAGTTTTTATCTTAAGTTCCATTCTTCACATGTTCTTAAAATATCACAACTCAGATTACCAAAAGCTTCCCGGAGAAGATAAAGTAATTGATGATTTGCGTAGAAATAATATTCCTGCCGGGGATTATATGTTTCCCTACACAACCGACAGTAAGGAAAGAAATTCAAAAGAATTTCAAGATAAAATGAAAAGCGGACCTTCGGGAGTGATGACTATATTCCCTGCCGGGCATAACTTTATGAGTACAAGTCTTGTTCAGTGGTTTGTTTATTGTTTAATTGTTAGTGTATTTGCTGCTTACATTTCTGGGCGAGCAGTACCTGTAGGAACAGAGTATCTTTCCGTTTTTAGGTTTGCTGGTGCAACTGCATTCGTTGGGTATGGTCTTGCACTTATGCAGAACAGTATTTGGTACAAAAAAAGCTGGAGCGCAACATTAAAATCAATGTTTGATGGATTGATCTACGCTTTATTTACTGCCGGAGTTTTCGGCTGGCTTTGGCCAGCAGTTCAATAACTTTTTTACGTTTCTCAATGGCGGTCATCAATCACTTGGTGACCGTCTCTCATTAATATTCGACTAATATTCCGTTGACTATGCGTCAACTCTACTTTACAAATAGTTATACTATTTGTAAGTTTACATCACCAAATAGTATGGTGCCCAAATGATTGATTTTAAAGAACGCCTTATTTTCTCCGATTTAAAAGAACATCTTTCTAAAAGACAAATAACCATCTTAACCGGATTACGACGAACTGGGAAAACCACCTTGGTCAAAAAAATTCTCGAAGAATATGCGGGAGAGAACAAAGCATATTTTGATCTTGAACGAATTGACAATAGAGAGCTTTTTTCGGAAAAGAATTATGATAATATAATTACCGTTTTAAGTTCAAGGGGGCTTAAGTTCAATCAAAATATCTTACTTGCAATTGATGAGGTTCAGCTTTTGCCGGATATAGTGAGCGTCATAAAATACTTGTATGATAATTACCCTATTAAATTTATCATTACAGGTTCAAGCACATACTATATTAAAAACCTTTTTTCTGAATCCCTATCGGGCAGAAAAAAAGTATTTGAACTTTATACCTTAAGCTTTAGAGAATTTTTAATTTTCAGGGAAATAGCTTATGAGTTTTCCAAGAAGCTGGAAAAGAAATTTTTACCAGCGGAATATGAACGTCTTAAAATATATTATGACGAGTATATTAGATATGGCGGTTTTCCCGAAGTTGTTTTATCAAAGAGTGCTGCCGATAAAAAAGATATTATAAATGATATTCTTAGTTCCTACATAAATATTGATATAAGAAACATCTCTGAGATAAGAGATCAAAAAAACCTTCACAATTTATTGAAGATGATAGCAAGCAGAGCAGGTACGCGGCTTGATTACTCCAAGCTTTCATCCCTTACCGGCATCTCCAGACCTTCGGTATATAATTATTTAGATTTGCTGGAAAATACTTTTGTTATTTCAAGAGTACCGGTCATTGCAAAAAATCCCGACAGAGAAATTGTTAAAGCCCCAAAAATCTTTATTAATGATAATGGGTTACTAAATCAACTTGCCGAAGTTAGCAGCGGTGTGCAGTTCGAAAACACAGTATACAATCAACTGAAATTCTATGGAAAACTTCAGTATTACTCACTTAAAACCGGAAAGGAGATAGATTTTATTCTCGATGAAAAATACGCTATTGAGGTTAAAGAAACAGCCACCATTCAAGACATGCTGCAACTAAAAAATTTATCGAAGAATATAAATCTTACATTAAATGTGATGGTGAGTCATCATCCGTCTCACCACTTTACTGATTTTGTCTGGGGTGGTGATTTAGGTTAGCCGAATATAATATTGGTTCTCTTGCTTCACATGCAGTCATCAATCACTTGGTGACCGCATCTATTCTATTTTGCTTTCACCACAATAAATGTGATGTCATCTTCCTGTTTGGCACCGCCACGCCACTTTTCTGCATCTTTGCATAAACGTTCGATTATCTGGTTTGAATTCAATTCAGCATAGGAAGAGAACAAATCTTTTGTCCTGCTGTAATCAAGCAATTCTTTTTCTTTGTTGAAAAGTTCGGGAAAACCATCTGACATTAAAAGCATAGTATCTCCTGAATTAAAAGCAGTTTCCTTTTTTGAATATTTGAACTCGGAAGTTCCACCAAGCGGCAGCGCCTGTAATCTTATTTCTTCAACACTTTGAGTTTCGTTTCTAAAAATAAGAGCAGGCGGCATTCCTGCAGAGGAAATGATTGCTTGATTACCATTTATTTTAACCAGCAGCATTGCCATAAAAATGTTGCCCATGTGCATATCTCTAATCACCGAATTACTTCTATTCAAGAATGAAACAATATCTGTGTCAGCGCTCTCAGCAGTAAATAGCCCTTTAATTGTTGCAACCATTGTTCCGGCTTTCATTCCATGACCTGTAGCATCACCTATTGCAATTATCAAACTCCCATTATTATTGTATTTGAAGTCATAATAATCGCCGCCGACTTCAGCTGCTGGCTTCATATAAACCGCAATATCTAAATTTGGCAATGATGGGACTTTTACCGGCAGCATGGATAACTGCAGCTTGCGGGCTTCTTCGAGCTCTTTTGTTTTCCTTTCGTTGTCCGCTTCAAGCAGCTTTTTTGCAAGCTCTTCCTCTTTAGCTTTTCTGTCCTGCTCAATAGTCTTTTGTGAGAGTTCTCTAACTTGTTTTAATTTTATAGCAAGATCTTTAGTCGTATCTGAAAACTTCTTAGCTAAATTTAAAGAAACTGTGAGCACAAGGAGAATTATTCCGTAAACATAGACAACTCTTATTCCGAAGAGAGGTTGTGTAACTATGCCTGAATTTATCAATATCTGGTAAACAATAAATATCATTGCAAAAAGAAATCCTATACCGATTGACCAGCCCCAGCGGGATTTATCCTTGTTTCTTGCAGATTGACTAATAACTCTGATAATTTCTGCGGCTACCAGAATTTCGTATAAATAAAAAGCGTATTCGAAATACCTGCCCTCAAGTGATGGGAAGAAAATTGTATTCAGAACAAAAAGTCCGGATACTATAACAAAAAACAAATACCTTTTGGGAATTTTCTCAAAAGAACTTTTATAAACAGTCAGCACGCCTAATAAAATCGACAGTTGAACGGCTGTAGAATTAATAATAAAATTTATAATTGCAGTGGTCAAGGAATCAACAAAATTATTTTGAGTGCTGGTATAAATCACTACAGCAAAAGCAAACATACATATGGAATAATACAAGTTCTCTTTAGATTTAGGATAGAATAAAAAAAGTAAAAAATGTACAATGGCAAATGCAAGAGCAAAAGCACTAAAAGCCATTTGATGTATCGAAAGACTGCGAACAACTCCAATCCGGTCAGATACGTAAACATCTAGATCACCCAGTTCAGCCCTAAATCCCACCGGTATATTATATCTTGTCAGTTCTTTGGCTCTGTGGTTGGAGTATCTGACGGCAATTATCTGTTCCTCACCTCCACTGAATTGAATGAGTTTGGGTGTTCTGTTCGTAAAAATAATTTCTGTCTCTCTTGTTGTACCAACTTTACCGAAGCGATAGAGCAATTCTCCGTTAAGATAAATTTCCGATGCCCCAGAATTATAAAAGATCAGACCAAATGGCTTATTCAGCAAGCTGGAATCGGCATAGATATGATTTCTGAACCAGATGTTTCCTGTCCAATTAAGCTTTTCAAACTCTTCTTTTCTTAAAAAAGGATTTATTGTTTTCCATTCAGTATCATCAAATGAAGGGGCAGCCCATGAAGAGTCATCTCCGATTTGGTATTTCCAGCCCTCAATCAGCTCAAGAAATCCTGCTTTGTTCGCTAATCTTTGCGGGGTAATAACAATCTTCTGCTGAACTTTATCACGCCAATTAGGAATTTCATAAACCAGATCTGTGTCATTCTTTACAACATAAACAAAGTTCGAGAATTCTACACCATTAGAATCGACTGCTTCGCTGCTCCAATCTCCTCTGTTGAATTTAAACTGCAATGTGTCTCCAACCTTAGCAAATACTTCTTTCTGCCAAATGTTTTCTTGTTTTTTCTCCATGCCCCGCATAAAATTCCAGTTTCCAAGTTCATCTGTATTGCCGGTAACATGAATCGCTGAGTTAGCGGGCAAAATATCAACTTTAGCTTGTATAAGTATTTTTTTTTGCTGGGAGAAAATTACTGGGCTGGCAAGCAGTGCAATCAGGAGAACAACCATTTTGAATAAATTTTGTTTCATATTAAATAACCGCCGATGTGCGTTTGATTCCAAAGTAGACTGGAACTAATAGTACAAAGTTAGACAAGGTTACGTAGATTTAGAAGAGCAGCTTGATTCTTGCTGTATTAACTGTGCTGAGTGGTTGAATAAACTGACGAACTCTGAAAAAAAATTTTGCCGATTGGCGGTCATCAACAATTTGATGACCGCACTAAAAACCAAATTATTTAAATATCTCATCTAAAAACATTTTCATATCCTTCCAGCTTTCTTCATCTGCCTGCTGGTTGTAAGCTAATGGCAAATTAAATTTTTTACCAAGACTATCAGCATCTGGATTTGTGAAGCTGTGAATCGCTCCCGGGTAATTAACAAACTTGAAACTGATTCCAGCATCAACCATTGCTTTTTTGAATGCTTCTATTTGTTCGCTTGGAACAAAACCATCCTCAGCACCGTTGCAGACTAAGAGTTTTGCCTTAACTTGCTTCGGATTTGTCACAGAATCTGTTGGTAAGCTTCCGTGAAAGCTGACAACTCCATTTAAATTTTCACCAGCAACAGCCATACGCAGCACAATTCCACCGCCAAAGCAATAACCAATTGCAGCAAGTTTACCTTTATCCGTTTGCAGCTGGTCTTTAAGAAAATTTTGGGCAGCTTCAAATCTTGCCTTAGCTGTTGGCATATTCCTCATTACTGCCATCGCAAACTTGCTTGCATCTTCAGGATGATCTGCTGTTTTGCCATCGCCGTACATATCAACAGCTAAAGCAACGTAGCCAAGTTCAGCAAGCATCATTGCACGTTTGCGTGCGTAAGGGTTATGTCCCCACCATTCGTGAACAACAAGAACGCCTGGTCTCACGTCTTTCTGATTTTCATCATAAGCAAGAAAACCTTTAAGAGTTGTTCCGTCAGAAGTGTAGCTGACTTCTTTTGTAACGACCGTTGGTCCTTTTTTCTGATCTGAGCAGCCGAAAATGCCAAGTACAATTAACAGGGCGCCAAATAAAATTTTCATATATCTCCTTAAAATTTTGTCGGGTAAAAGTAAAAAGTTATTGTTATAAACGAAACGGCAAAAAGTTTTCTTGTGATGTAATACAATCCAATTTGTAATTTGTGCTTTGCGGATTTTGCGAAAACTCTACGGTAAAATTTTTACCACAAAATACATTAAGAAGGCGCATAGGTGATCCCGCTTTCGATGGAATTAAAACTCCATTCGTTTTGCTTCTGCATCTGCTTCATCACCGGCGCTTAGTGGTTTGCCGGTCTGATCAAATGAGTCATACTTGATTGTAGATTTGTATGACTTCCCGTCGTCTGAAAGAGTAATCTTTTCAGTGAGAACTCCATATCCTGCAGGCGGAAATCCGCCGGATTTTGTAAGTTCTTCATAAGAAGCCGGCACTTTGGTAATGTAAAATTCATACTTTGCTTCATATTGTTTATCTCCGGTTTTTTTCCATATTCCATACGCTGGAGGCATGGGAGATACGCCATCGTAATTAGAAGATTCTGTCATTGTGCCGCCGTTATTAAATACCCACATAAATTCAAAATCTTTTATTTCCGCTAGTGCACCGGTTTTAACTTGAACTTTTCCTTTCCAGGCACCGACAAGTTCATCAGCCAGATGCTTTTTATTCTCACTGCATGAAAAAGAAAATAAAATCAGAATGGCTAATGATTGGATATATCCAGCTGATAGATAGATAATTGATTTTTTCACAATACGCTCCTTTGTTTTTATTTAATATTATTCTGTATTTTCATTGCGGAGGTAACATACAAAATTTTTTAATACTACGATGTGACGCTCAACCGAGTCAAATCTTATATGCACCTTTTCTATTAATTATAATATGCTCTGCCTTTTTCAAATCTTTGTTTTTTCACATTCTCAATATCATAATTGTTAAATTTGTTCTAAACTTTTTATTTAATATCGAATAGAATTTAAAGATGAAAGTACTGTTCCCCTCGATTCTCTCAGAATATAAACACCTCTTTCTATTGAGTGCTTTTACTTTTCTGCTGATTTACATTTCCTCTTTTGTTAAGAGCTATGGATATTTTATTGACGAGTTTTATTACATTGCTTGTGCAAACAATCCTGCCGCCGGTTATGTCGATCATCCCCCATTAGCTCCGCTTCTGCTGACGCTTTTTCAATTGGTCTTTGGTGATTCCATTTATGCAGTAAGAATCTTGCCAGCACTTGCTCAATCAGCGGCTATCTTCTGTACTGGAATTGTTGTTAAAGAAATCGGTGGGGGAAAGTTCGCTCAATTTCTTGCGGCATGTGCAATGGCTGCTCCGCCTACAATAATTGCATTCGGCGGATTTTATTCCATGAATGCATTTGAACCATTGTTTGCAGTATTATTAATCTTTTTCACCATCCGAATGATCAAAGGAAATAATCCTCGGCAATGGGTTGTTTTAGGGATTATTATGGGGCTTGGCATGATGAACAAACACACCTTCGGAGTTTTCATCATCGCACTTATTTCCTCTTTACTCTTAGCTGGCAAGTGGAGATTGGTTGTTAATAAATGGTTTTTCGCCGGTGGTTTGCTCGGTTTATTAATTTTTCTTCCAAACATAATCTGGCAAGTATTAAATGATTATCCATCTCTTGAGTTTTACAGAAACATTAGCTCGGATAAAAATGTTTATACTCCGCCTATTGCTTTTATTCTGGGACAAGTGATAGGCATGTCGCCATCTACTGTTCCGATTTGGTTTGCCGGATTTCTGTATCTACTCTTCTCAAAAAAAACAAAGGATTTCAGATTTCTTGCTATTCTATTCTTGGGTTTATTCATCTTCATGATGCTTTCTGGCACAAGCCGTTCGGACAGACTTGCATTTGCTTATCCTGCAGCATTTGCCGGCGGCGCTTTATTTTTTGAAAGCATTATTCTAAAGTACAATGCTCGTTGGATAAAGCCGGTATTAATAATCACTTTGGTTTTGGGATTGGCAATAGCGCTTCCAATAATTCTGCCATATTTTAATTACCAAACAGTTCAAGCTCACACAAAATTTTTAGGGATTAATACTGAAATAGAAAAGGGAAAGAAACCTCCTTTACCCCAGCTTTTAGCAGATAGGATCGGGTGGAAGGAAAAATTCAATCTGGTTTTACATGCTTATCAAAGTCTGCCTAATGGAGATAAAAAAATGACACTGATTGCAGCCGGTAATTACGGACAAGCCGGTGCATTAGAGTTATTCGGGAAGGAATATAATTTTCCGCCGGTAGTTTCTGCTCATAACAATTACTATTTGTGGAGTAAGGAGAGATTGAAAGGTGATGTTTTGCTTCAGCTTGGGCATGAGGAAGACTACAACGGACTAACTGAAAGATTTAATGTTGTAGAAATTTTTTCGGGTGAGTATAAAAATCCTTATGTATCCGATCACGAGAATAATCTGAGAGTATTCATTTGCAGACAGGCGAAAATGCCATACATGGAAATGCTGGAACAAAGCAAAAACTATCATTGAAATGAATCCAATCCCACATCCTCTTTTAAGCGGATTTGATTTCTTAAGCGCATCTGCTGAAAATTTTTACAACGAAAGCGGATTAAGTCCCATGCACCATATTCTTACAGTTAAGCAAAACGATTTCGTGTGATTAAAATCACGCCACAAATTATTTGACAACACATAATTGCTACTTTATCGAAAACAAAATTGTACAAAAATATATGTGGGTTGAAAAATGGATTGATTTCGGCTTAACTCAACATACTGCCACAAACTTAAGTCCCCTTCACTTGTGATGTGAAAATAATTTTATGTCCCCTTTAAGACTTCGAACTTACTACTTACATAATCAAAGAATCTTCAACTAATCATAAAGGAAAAAAATGAAAAATCTTTTCTTGCTGTTGCTGAATGTGCTTGTTCTTTCTTTACACATTCAAACCTTTGCTCAGTTCTGGACTTATCAACCATCAGGCACTGCACAGCATCTCAATGGCGTTTATATGCTTGATTTACAAAACGGCTGGATTTGCGGCAACGCCGGCACGCTGCTTAAAACCACAAACGGCGGGCAAAATTGGACTCAAGTTTCGGTAACAGGAAACGATCTTAATTCAATTGTATTTAAAAATTCTTTTATCGGTGTGGCTGTTGGAGATAATGGAGTAATCATTCGAACCACAAACGGCGGTTTAAATTGGACTAATACCGTTAGCGGTACAACAGAGCAATTCAGAAAAATTTCATTTGGATTGGGAAATACTTTTTATGCCGCTGGGGATAATGGACTCGCGGCTGTCTCGACCGACAATGGTGAAACATGGAACTTGAAAAGCTCTGGTACAACTTTAAGATTTCGAGCAGTGTCGTCTCCAGGCTCAAATAAAGTTTGGGCGGTTGGTGAAAATGGATTGATTAAGTACTCATCCGATGCAGGCAGTAATTGGAGCGTACAGACAAGCGGAGTTACAAATGAGCTTCACGATATCCAGTTTGTCAACGAAAGTATCGGTTTTGCAGGCGGCAGCAGTTCAAAGTTTATTTTTACAAGTGACGGCGGACAAACATGGACATTGCGTAACTCGGGAATATTTATGGATCTCTACGGAATTTATTTTCAAGATGTTGAAATTGGCTGGGCTGTTAGTATAGCCGGAACGATATTCTTCACAACAAATGGAGGAATTACATGGACAAGCCAGCCATGCGGCTCCACCTTCACTTTAAGAGAGGCACATTTTCTTTACCAGGGAAGGGGCTGGACGGTCGGCGATAACGGCACAATTGCTATGTACAACAATCCAAATTTTCCTCTGCCGGTTGAACTGATTTCGTTTTCGGCTGCAGTTTTCCGAAATAATGTAAAATTATCATGGGGCACCTCGACTGAAATAAACAATCGAGGATTTGAGATTGAGCATCAAGCCCTCAATCAATATTCTTCGACAGCTAATTCTGAATTTGTGACGATTGGTTTTGTGCAAGGAAATGGTACGACTTCTGAAAGTCATTCGTATTCATTTGACGACAAACATCTTTCTCCAAATAAATATTCATACAGATTAAAGCAGATTGATTTTGACGGCACTTATAAATATTACAATTTGGCTTCTGAGATTGTGATTGAGCAGCCACAAAATTTTTCGTTGAGTCAAAATTATCCTAACCCATTTAATCCGAGCACAAAAATAAGCTGGCACTCGCCTGTTGATGCCTGGCAGACACTAAAGGTTTATGATATTCTTGGAAATGAAATTGCAGTATTGGTGGACGAGTTCAAGCCCGCAGGATTTTATGAGGTTGAATTTTCTGCCTCAAGCGGACAGGCAAGCGGAATATATTTTTACAAATTTCAAGCTCGTAATCCCGAATCAAGTTCGGGACAGGTTTTTGCTGAAATGAGAAAGATGATTCTTACGAAGTAGTTTACGAACGTCTCTGCGAACTCTGAGAAAACTTCATGCCCTCCGCCATACTTGTCAGCCTTTAGATGAGGCTGACAAGTATGCGGTTAAGTTTATTACCGCAAAATTCACAAAGGACACAGAGGTTTTGGAAAAGATTATAAGAATTTTCAACTGAAGAGATGTTTATCATATCCTTAAATGTTATACTCTTTTTCAGCAAAGTTTAAATTGAACAGGAACTACAACTTCACTCTTTACGCCTTTGCCATCTTTTACGGCAGGAGTGAATTTCACTTTTTTAATTGCCTCAGCAGTCGCATTATCACATTCAATGCTTAAGCTTTCAACTATTTCTGTTGAAGTCACATTACCTTTTTCATCAATTAAAACTTTTACCAATACCCTCCCTTCGAGCTTGCTGATTTTAGCAGTTTCAGGATATACAACATTTTCAGCTATTGCTTTCATTCCGCCAATCGGAGTCGGCATAACATCAGGATCATCGGGCAGTTCATAAATAAATATTCCAAATAAAAAGTAGAATGGAAACCAAACAGAGAGAAGTGCTTTCATTTCATTACTCCTTTTGATTTTAATAATTACTGTAATTTAAAAACTATCGGGATAGTAACCTGAACTTTTACAGGTTTACCATTTTGTCTTCCCGGATTAAACTTAGTCTTTCTAACAGCATCAGATGCCATTTCATCAATACCGCCGCCCAATCCTCTAACAACCTTAGCGTGAGTTACATTGCCATCTTCGTCAATGAATGCAGTAATGATAACTTTGCCCTGTAATCCAATTCGTTTTGCCACTTCAGGATATGTAATCTTCTCCTGGATTGAAAACATTCCACCGATGGGTCCGGGCATGCTTTCGACCAACGGAAGATAATCGCTCTCGTTTATGGGATTATCTGATTCGAACCATAAAATCATTGGGTGCTGAGATTTGACAACTCTGCCGTCTTTCATTGCCGGTTTAAATTTCCAGTCTTCCACTGCAGTTAAAACAAGCTGATTAATTTTCTCATCATTATTTTTTCCTAGAAAGATTTTTTCAACCGCGCCGGATTCATCAATCATTAGTTTGTACTCCATCGTGGGCATATTTTTATCCAACTTTGAATCCGCATACTTAGCGCCGTGTAATTTTCCATAAAGTTGAAGCATACTATCTAGAAGCTGTTTATAATTTCCCTTGAGCAGCTGCGGTGGTTCTGTTAATTGATTTGGCGGAAGATAGATTTTGTCATAGTCTGGGATAATTTCGATTTTCTTTTCTTCTTTACATCCGCAGAGAAATAGAAATAAAATGAACGGAATAAATAATTTTGTTTTCATACGTACCTCAAATTTTAGGTTTTACAATTATTTCATTATCAAAAGTTGCACGGACTTCGATTCCTGGTAAGCTGTTGTAGAGCATTTGAATTGTTTTGGATTGAAGGGTTACGTGCTGAGAAAGGTTATCAACTCTTTCCTGAAAGCTTGATACTCTAAAGAAAAGATATCCGCTTAAAAACAGCAAAACAATTGCCGCCGCATAAGGAATTGCTCTAAAGATTTTTATACCTAAAAATAACATGGATTTTTGCGGCATGCTTGTTCCAGCCGATCTTAAAATTCTTTCATCAAGCTCTTCTGGAAAATCCTCAACCGATTCTTCAACCGCAGCTTTAATTTTATTTAGCTGCTTAAAATATTCTCTCGCTTCGCTATTCAATGAAAGCTGAGTAAACAGAAGCGGTTCCTGCCCTTTTTCAAGCTCGCCGTCAAAGTAAGCGTTTATTATTTCCAGAAGTTTTTTATCTTCCATTGCTTTACCGTTTGTAAAAATTAGTTAATGAGTTTCGATATTTTCTTAATTAATTTCTGCCTGACTTTATACAATCTGCTTTTAACATCCTCAATATCTATTTCCATTAGAGATGCAATTTCTTTATACGTTAATCCGGAATATTCTTTAAGAATGAAAATTTCTCTCTGATCAATTCGAATTTTATCAAGTTCATCAGTTATAAGCTTTGTTAACTCTTTTTGCTCAAATTCATCTTCAAGAGAAACAGTATCTTCAATCTCGATGTAGTCAGAGTCTTCCGCTTCATCGTATAATTTTTTAAGCTTAGTGTTTCTGGACAAAGCATAAAATTCATTTCGCGCAGTCTTGAAAAGCCAAAATTGAATGCTCTGCTTATTTCGAATTAAGTCCAGATTACCATAAAGCTTAATAAAAACCTCCTGAATGATGTCATCCGTAAGCATTCGGTCAGCAGTCATTTTAAGAACATAATTGTACAATCTCTTCTTGTGCTTGTTGAAGAGCAGAGTAAATTCAACGATATTATTTACATCCTGATTCAAACGAATATTGTCTTCTAATACATAGATGCAAAAAAGTGCTTAAATGTTACCTGTACGGAATAATTTATTTTAATCGGTGATTAAATCTTGGTAGGTTTTAAGTATTAACAAAGTTTTTTTTCGGCACAGCCGTCTCTGCGAACTCTGCGGTTTAACCATTTTACTGTGAAGAACGACGAGGGGGTTGAATAGTACGACTTTCCCTGATTAGAAGCTTCATTTTCGTATTAACTAAAAAGTAATTATTATTTGAAGAATGGAACGCAGATGACAACGATTTTAACTGATTTGCACAGATCCCAATTTTGAAAATTAATTTGTAGTCACTCTCACGATGCGCTTTTTTGAAAAACAAATTGGATGACGGTTCTCAGGAAAAAGTAAGTAACTCAAATAATGTCTCCTCCTTGGGGGGACAAATCCCTTTACTTGAAGTAATAACACATTATCAAAAAGAATATTATAATAATAAAAGTTTTACTGATCATTGAGGCCAAATAACACATTAACAATGAAACCAGACCAATTCAAAAAAACCCCGCTCTCTAATCAAAGCGGGATTAATTTTTAAAGTTAATAAAATTTGTGCTATGCTTGCGGAAGTCCGTCAATAGTAACAGGCGTTTCATCGCCTTCATCTCTAAAGTTAAGCCATTGAAGCACCGCCCCAACAATAAATAACAGCAGAGCCAGCCAGTACCAGAATTGAAATTCCACATCAATTACCATTTGTGCTTCCGATGGAAGGTCGCTGTCGAGATTTGCTTTAAGCAAAAGCATAAATGCCGCACCAAGTATCGAAGCAATCATCCCGATCAATGCAGTTATCTTTTTTCTTATAAAGCTTAGGACTAATCCGGTTACAGCCATTATCAATGCCAGCAAAGCCATCGGCTGAGGATCAATTTTTTCATCCATTTTTAATTTCTCTTTTTGCTGTTCAGCGGTGTTATCCGGTATATCTTTTTGATCGAACATGCCCTGCGGTTTGATTTCGGTGCCTGTTACAAGATTAATGCCGGTAAGCGACACAACTGTTTGTCCGCCGCACGTTATATTAACGAACGGAAGAAAGAAACAAAAAATAATTATTACAAATGCCGTAGGTGAGAATTTCATGATCTGATCCATCCTTGTACCTCTTCGTTGTATGATTGGATAAATTCAGTTATTTGCTTGTTTGAAAATATGCTTCATTTTTCAAATAGGCAATAGGATGAAAAAATTTTCTCGGTTTACATGGGCTAAAACGGAGTGGAGGAGGTGGACTGGTATAGTATATCTGCGCTCGCCCCCAGCCGCTTTTTAATAAGTTTGACAATTATTTCTTTTGATTTATTTCATTAATTATTCTTTCCACATTCTTGTTTTCCGGATTTATCTCAAATGCTTTTTTATAATTCTCGAGGGCAAGTTCTTTGTTCCCGCTTATTAGGTATGCTTCTCCAAGACTATCATAGGTGTTTGAAATTTCAGAAAATAACTTTGTGTTTGCAGTAAAAACTGCAATTGCATAATCTGTCAATTCATCGCGCAGAAAATCATAGCCAATATTATTTAACTGTCTGTCATCTTCTATGCGATACTTTGAAAACAAGTCTTTATAATTATTAACCAAATATTCAACTCCTCTTTCAGCAAGCACCGCGTAAATCATTTTAGCCATCAAAGGAAGCAGCGGAGGAATTTCAACGCCGTTTAAAATTCCATTCACTCTTTCGATAAGCTTTTCTGCACCGCCATCAATGTTAGATAAAATAATCACTGTGTATTCTCCTCCAACATTCTGATCATAAACCGAATTAAATCCAGGTGATCCGCCTGCTGCACCAAGCCCAAAATTCGGATGCGCTTTCAGCTCATCCCATGTAATCCCCGGATCTCTGAATCCGTTAAGCAGTATCATTTTATATTTATTATCGAGAAGCCGGTTATCGTTCATCAATGATCTATCAAGCTTCAGCAAGTCTTCTGCAGTTGAGTACATTCCCCCTGCTGGAGTCGGAACGCTAGGCATTCTTTCGTAAGTGGATCTCTTGAGGCCCGAGTACGAAACGATAAAACCTTTTGCACAATTATATTTTTCAGTGTTTTTATAAATGAAGCCGGAACTGTTCATTCCAAGCCTGTTCAATATTCTTTCCTTTAAATTTTCCTCATAAGATTTCCCTGTAAGCTTTTCAATAATACCGCCAAGCACAACATAAGAAGAGTTTGAATACATATTAGAAGTGCCCGGTTCATATAAAATAGGTTCTTGTCCAATAAGCAACAATAAAGATTTTACTGTTTTATATTCCTCAGAATTTTTCCGGAATTCCTCAATCATAAAATAATCACCCAGCCCGGCTGAAAATGTTAAAAGCTGTATAACCGTTATTTTATCATCGAAGGAGTTATTGTAAAGCTTAATGTGTTTACCAAGAGGATCAGTAAGGTCAAGCTTTCCCTCCTGCACAAGCTGCATAATTAAAATTTGCGTAAATAATTTCCCTATTGAACCGATATTGAATTTAGTATCTGTTTCGTTTGGTATTTGATTATCCCAGTCCGCATAACCAAATGATTTTATGTATATAGTTTTTTCTTTATCAGCAATTATAGCTGTGCCGGAAAAAAGATCCATTTTGTAAGCAGTATTAAACAGGCTGTCGAGGCGGGCGATTTTATTCTGCGGAAAAAAGCTGCTTGCAATCAGAAATGAAAATAGTAGTATCCTTATCGTCATAACGTACTTTTGTTTAGTTGATATTTCTTTGTTAGACGCAGTATTATAATTATAGTTCTAATAAGCTAATAACTTTGCGTCCTCCGCCATAGGCGGATAAATCTGCGGTTAAGTCATTACATATTAAATATGATTCTTTAAAAACATATATTGTTCGTAACGGAAATCTAGTATTTCTATCTTAGAAGAAATTGGCAATGTTTAACAAAAATAATTTCTGTGATGTCAGAAAAGCACTTGAGGGAGTTACCTACAAAACTCTCGCTCATGGCAGCAAAACCTCACTCGGCGAATTCAAGCTGGTGAAGGGGGCTGTAATACCAAATCACAGCCACCCGCATGAACCAACGGGTTACATGATTTCCGGAAGGATTACTTTTACAATCGAAGGTAAAAAATATTTGACTGAACCAGGAGACGGCTGGTCGATACCGGGCAATGCTGAGCACAGTGTTGATGTGCATGAAGATTCAGTAGTGATTGAAGTTTTTTCTCCACCGCGAGAGGATTATTTACCCTAAAAACAAAATTTTAAAAAAAAATAGGCGGAATTGTTAAACTAATTGCGCTTTTGTTGGGACTATTAGATTTCCTGGAAACCTATTTTCTTCAGATAATTGAAAGTTGATTCATAGAATTTCGGAGGACGGGTATGATCTTCTTCATCACCCTGGGGAATAACTATTACCATTCCTTGCCTAGCCCGAGTTAACAAAACACGATAAGCATTTTTCAAATAGATCTGTCTTTCGGGTTTATTAATTTTCTGCCAACGATTACCACGGAAAGACCAATGTTGCCATCCAGTTTTAGTATATCGAAAATCAGCATCCCATGTAACACAAACCCAATCTAGCTCTAAACCCTGAACATCAAATTCGGTAGCAACATCCTCAAGATAATAAGATGACCTAACATCATCTTTTTCATCTAGGAACCAATGAACTGGATCCATTGGTGATTTTACAAAAATGCTTTCGGGTTTTAACCGCTCAGCTTGTGAAGATACTACAATTCCATATCGCTCTGATCCCCTTGCTTTTTCTTTAAGCCATTTTTTAGCTTTACACAAATCACGAGTTATTACAATAGGATATTTTGTGCTAATCTTTTTTAAGGTTGAGTTTGCTTCTTCGATATTAATATCAAGTATTTGCTTTACTAGTAAAGACACATTTTCTGCGCGAAATGAACGCATAGAAACAGATAAATGTAATGCATCATTAAAAACAACATTCTCTCTCCCGTCTAACATTTTAAGCGCTTCTCCGGTGCCGTATTCACTGTCGGTTAGTCTCGGAGAGATATAAACATCCCAATCTCTAAAAGAAGTGTGAATAGAATGAATCCATTCACTTATTCCTGCTTCGCCTGTATTAATCTCTTGTCCACCGCCAACTAAACAAACGACTACCGCCCAATCTTTATGCCTAGCTAAACACGAAATAAGAAATTCTGGTTCTGATTGCTTAAAGTTTGGTTTGTTTTTCTTTCGCTTCATAAAGCTGGATGTTTGCTCCAAGGTCCAGGCTCTTTGTGCTTCGTCAAATAATGCAACATGTTCAATTGGCGGTTTATCTAAATCTATTAGGCACTCATCTCTAAAGTTATGTACGTTTTGAATTTTAGATTTTACTGCACTGAAAACAACACCTTTTTTCGTTTTCATTCCTAATACTTTGTCGCGTTTTATTTTATCTCTAGTTAATGCCTCCCTAAGAATTTTTACTAACGGGCCATTGCCAGATAAAAATACACTGTACAACTCGTTTTTTTCATCAGAATATTTATTTGCTATGTTTAGTCCGATAAGAGTTTTTCCTGCACCAGGAACCCCTGTTACAAAACAAATAGACTTTCTTTGCTGATTTTTAGAAAATTCTATTATCTTGTAAATCTCTTCCGAAGTTTTGCCAATATTAATGGCACTTGCATCATTACGTGAGATTTCGTTAACTGAATGACCAAAGTACAATGCCCTTGCGGCTTCAATTATTGTGGGCGTGGGATGGTAATGTCCATTCTCCCAATATTCTTTATCAATTTGATTACCCTCGCAGAACCGTAGAACATTTTGAATTACATCTGGTAACAATTCTGCGTTACTCCTAATTGGATAAAGCAATTTATCATTATGTAACGTTTGGGAGATTGTCGTGTATGAATGTTTTGCATTTGTTGCAACTAAGATAGGGGCAATAAATTGTTGGTGGCTTGTTTCGTGGAAGTTCTTTAAATCTAGAGCATAATCCATTACTTGGTCAATTGCATATGAAGTATACTCTTCTTCACCAACTTTAAACTCTATTACAAAAATCACAGAACCGAGCAACAATACTGCATCTATTCTTTGACCCATTCGTGGAATTGAAAACTCTAGATAAATAGAACCATTATCTTTATGAGTTTTTAATATTTCTTTTAATATTCTTATTTCCTCAGACCAAGCATCTCTCTGTGTTTGTTCAAGTGCAAATTGATTGTTTAGGGCAAGAACTCCCAGTATCTCTTCTGTATGTTTTCTAAGAAGGTTGGAAATTGAATCTGAGTATAAAGCACGATTCATAATTCTTTCTCGGATTTCTTTCCCACCAACAATGCTAGCAATAATCTTTGCTTCGTTTTAAGAAAGCCAGCATTGTCTTTAATTTCTTCTGTTGTGGCTACTGGGATAATTCGCACTCTGTTTTCAGTTGTTTCAAACTTTACTTTCCTACCCGGGAAAAGATTAAATTTTTTCCGCAGTTCAATTGGAATTGTCAATCTTCCTTCTGATGTTATTTTTGAAATTATCATGCGCAAATGCTTTTGCCAAACTTAACTACTCTATATCACTTACTCAATTAATATTCTCACAAACCCTTCCCCGTTTCAAATGCAGTCTTCAAATGTTTATCCCAATTTGCCTTGCGCAGTTCAGGATTAATTTTGGCTGTACCTTTAAGCAAACAGATGCTTAATCATAAATCTCCTTCAGCTCCTTAATGCTGTTAACTGCATGCCGCACAAGCCCAACAGGCATGTGGAACTTTGCCTCAATAAAATCTTGCAGTTCATCACGCGTAAGCTTTTTTGTAATCGTTTCATTGTTGTTTATTTCGGTAAAAATAAAATTTTTAAGAACCATGGCTCCGCCACCTGTAAACCGTGTTATACGAACCGCATTCATGAACACAGCATTATCAGAATACGAGTCTGCAATAACTTTTTTGAAATCCTCAATCTTTCGCGGCTTTGTGCCTGCGGTGTACCAATGCTGCAGTTTCCCGTTATAATGCTGTTCGACTCTCGTTTTTCCATCTTCACTCTTCGGTTTAACAACATACTTTTCATTGCCAAGAGTGATGATATAATCTTCACTTAGATCAGTAGGCAAGGGATTAAGAAACGGAGCGGCATATCCGCCGTCAACAATATATTCGTTTCCTTCAATTTTTACAATGCTAATGAGATGAACATCGGGATTTTTCATATTGCAGCCGCAAAGTTTAATATCAAATCCAAGATGTTGAAGCAGAAGAAAAAGATAGTAGTTATTTGAATAGCATGTTCCACCGAAATTGTATTTCTCAATTCCCTCAAGAAACTCTGCAAGATCGGGTTTGTTTTTCATTCCCCTCTGCTTAAACAATAGCTTCGAAATATTTTCGAACGGCACTTTGATGAGATGAGCTTTTACAATCTTATTTAAAAGCTCACGTGAAGGACTTGCTTCGGCTATTCCAAGAAGCGAAAGATATTTTTTGAAAAGATTTTTGTCCTTTGTCATTACGGTTAAAATTTTTAATGCCAACTTAAATTTAATTTGGAATTACTTCAAGAATACATGGTTAAAAATAACCTCCGGGTTGGGAATTGCGACATAACTAAATTTATCGTGAGTTTGATTCTTCAGCCAAGCAATATTATATTTTAATTGTACTTATACTAAAAATTGACTGTAAGTTTTGCGAAATGAATATCACTATTGCTTATATTGATCATTGGTTTATCTTTCATTGCATGAGCTTTTTAGAACAGCCAAATGGTCGGGATTGAAAGGGAAAATATTGTATGATTAGATATCTAACGAAATATCGCGATAAGTTACGTCGAGCATTCCGCTATAAAGGTTTGTTTGGCAGCGGTCCCATTGCAGCCCTGCGGGAGAAGGCATTATTCTATCAAATTAATCATGCCAAGGACCTATTGCATTATCAAAAATCTGACACTTGTGAGGTGCTGAGGATTATTTACAAGTATTTTAAAAATCCCAAGCAAATAACGGTATTAGACGCGGGGTGCCGCATTGTGGAGGCCAAATATTTAGCAAAACATGTAAAGCGGGTAGTGGGACTGAATGTCAATAAAAGCGAATTCGGCGAAACAGCCTGTCCAAAAAATGTGGAGTTAATTGTCGTTGATGGCACGTTTCTCTGCTTTCAGGATAAAACGTTTGATTTTGTTTATTCGCTTAATGTTTGTGAACATGTTAACAATTTGTCTAAATATATCGAGGAGCAATTGAGAGTGCTTAAGCACAGCGGATATTGTTATGCCAAATGGGAGCCCGTTTGGAGCAGCCCAAGAGGTCATCATATCCACGATGATATGGTAAAAAATTGGGAGAATGAATATAAAATTGAAACGACTAATTATTTAAACGATGGGGAGTTTATTAAAAATTGGTCTCACTTGCTATTGTCAAAAGATGAGATGTTCGAAAGTTTAATGCCTAAGCTAAAAAACAAAGAACTGGTGAGGCATATTGTGGAATATATATATGAGTCGTCGGATATTAACCGGTTATTTTTCGATGAGGTTGAAAAAATCTTCTTTAAAAAAAATATCCGTATTGTGTCTTGGGAAAAATTCACTTCCGAGGTACCGCAGGACATACTTAGCAATCTAAGGAAAAAATATGCTTTTAAAGATTTTTCTACCCGCGGCAATCAAATCATATTCGCTCATTCATCAGGGAGCAAACAATAAAATATTTTGTTCTGTGGGGCGATAAAACACTTAAAAAATTTTGATGGCATTACTATTTTGAACAGCGAAGTGCATGCGTCCAGCTAACTGCCTTTGAGAATTTCCGGCATCCCACATTGTGGTAGGCAGCATCCAGCATTTCTCCACTTGCTCTTCATTTCAACATCCCAAATTATTTATGATTATTTTTACATTGAATTTATTAAGGATATAAATGATCGAACCAAAAGAGTTTTACAGAAAGCTCGACTCGTTATTAAATAAAATTGGACAGGAAAAATCCGGTAAGGATTTTCTTTTTATAATAGTTAAAGAAATTGAAAAAACATTCGGCAAAGAACTGCGGCTTGGCAACGGACACATCTACGAACAAAATGGTGATGAGTTTATTTTAATTTATGCTTCTTCAAAACCGGGTGTCGTGGCTACTGCTAAAAATATTCCCACAAAATCCGAGGCAGTCCAGGTTATATTGAATTCGCAGACGTACATTTTTGATAACCCGGGATTCAGCATTGGCGACCTGCAGTCCGAAGGTGAGTATGCGATACCTGTTGCAATAACTGTAACAAGTCCTGACAATCGCTGGATTTTTGTATTTGAATTGAAAAGCGGATGGATACGTGAAGAAATTGAGTTCTGCTTGAATGCTGTGCGGTCATCACTTAACTACCGTTTATTTTCTGAATCTGTAAAAAGCGAGCTTGAACAAGCGGTGCAGATTCAAAAAAGTCTTTTACCTTTAAAGCCGCCTAAAATTTCGGGATACGAAATAGCCGGACATTCACAACCAGCAGAGCTTGTGGGCGGAGATTTGTATGATTTTTTTGAACCCGGAGGAGAGGAATTCGGTTTCTGTATTGGTGATGCAAGCGGACACGGAATACCGGCGGCTCTTATGGCACGTGATGTAATTACCGGTTTGCGAATGGGAATTGAAAAGCATATGAAGATGATTTATACTCTTAAGAAACTTAACTCGGTGATTTATAGAAGCTCGTATTCAACGCGATTCGTATCGCTTTTTTATGCCGAGATGGAAGAAAACGGAAATCTGTTTTATGTAAATGCAGGACATCCTGCCCCGCTTTTATTTAATGATAACAAAGTCTCTGAACTTGAAACTTCGGGAATTGTGTTCGGCGCACTTCCGGAGATAGAATTGTCAAGATCATTCATTAATCTTCCTGTTGGAAGCATTCTTGCTTTATTCAGTGATGGAATTTGTGAGCGTCGAAATAACAAGGGTGAGGAATTTGAGATTGAGCGACTGAAGAAGGTTGTATTACAAAATCAAAAATTAAGTTCGGGAGAAATACTCAAAGCAATATTCCAGAGTGCAGAAGAGTTCGGCGGAAAGAAAAAATGGAAGGATGATGCAACTGCTGTGGTGATTAAACGCCTCAAATAATTAACTAAACCTTTACCGTTTTCCATTTGCCGCGCTTGAAAAGAAAATAACCAACTACTGAAAATGTTGATTCGGCAATTACAATTGAGTAGTAAACTCCGGTTGAACCGACATTGAGTAAAATTGCAAGTGAGTATGCCAGCGGTATTTGAAGCATCCAAAAAATGAACAGGTTCATGATGGTGGGAGTTTTAGTATCACATGCACCATTGAAAGACTGAACAAGCACCATCCCGAAAGCATAAAACAAATATCCCATTGCAAAAATCCTTAAACATTCTGATGCATTGTTCACAACTTCTTGTTCGCCAGAAAAGAATGAGGCAATATTATTTCCGAAAGCAAAGAATATTATCATCACGGCGCCCATAAAAAGTATGTTAAAATATCCCGTTCGCCAAACGGATTTTTCAGCCCGCTCGGGTTGGTTTGCGCCAAGGTTTTGCCCAACCATTGTTGCTGCAGCATTTGAAAAACCCCACGCAGGCAGTAAAGTAAAAATTACAATTCGAATGGCAACCGTATAACCCGCAAGAGCAATACTGCCAAATGTTGACATGATTCGCATTAGGAAAATCCAGCTTGCAGATGCGATAATGAACTGCGCAGTTACACCCGAAGAGAGCTTAATCAAACGAAAAACGATTTTTGGTTTAAATTGCCAATTGTTCTTGTGTATCTTTATTAATCCCTTCCCTTTGTTCAGATGATAAAGCTGATAAACTATCCCTAAAGAGCGTCCAATAACAGTTGCTAATGCTGCTCCTTCAATCCCTAATTCAGGAAATGGTCCAATACCAAAGATGAATAAAGGATCGAGCACAATATTTAGACCATTAGCAATCATGAGGGTTCTCATTGCGAGGGTGGCATCACCGGCACCGCGGAATATCCCGTTGATAAGAAAAATGAGAATTACAATTAGGTTTCCGCTTAATGCAATTTTTGTATAGCCAGATCCTTCGGCAATTAAACCTTCTGATGCGCCCATAAGACGCAGCAGATTTTCTGAGTAAAAAATTCCAGCAATCATTATCGGAATGGAAATAATAAGAGCGAGATAAATTGATTGGACGGCTGCAATTGAAGCGCCGTCATTATCATGTTCACCTACTCTTCGTGCAACCATAGCAGTTGTTCCCATCGCCAACCCCCAGCCAAGAGAGTACGTAATCGTAAGCATTGATTCTGTTAAACCCACAACGGCAATTGCATTCACTCCAATCTTGCTTACAAAAAAGATGTCAACAATTGCAAAAAGTGATTCCATAATCATTTCGAGGGTCATGGGAATGGCAAGCAGGAAAATGGCGCGGTCAATATTTCCGGATAAGATGTGTGATTCATCCCCGGCTAATGCAAGCCGGAAAAGATTCAAAATTGAAGAAGTTTTTTTAAGAAGAAAACCCACAAAGAATTATTTTCGTGAAATTGCTGCTTGACTTATGGTGTAACAAACTTGCTGAAATAATCTCCCAGGTAATACGGCCAAAGCAATATTGCCAGGAATCCTTTCCAAAATGCAAGCTTCAAAAAACCAAGTGTGAATAGCCAACCCATCGCCCAGATTGGTCCCATTATTCCTGCAACTTCAACTTTTTTCTCTGCCATAATAAACTCCTAAAAAAGTGATGACCAAAGATAAATCTATTAGAACATTTAAAACAAAAAGGCGTCCTGTTGGACGCCTTATCGGAAAGCATAAAATCTATATTTTAACTACGCGGTTTAGCTTCATTAACTACGATATTTCTACCATTTAATTCCGAATTATTCAATGCTTTAATAGCATTGTTAGCTGCTGTGGTGTCTTCCATTTCAACGAATCCGAAACCTCTTGATCTGCCGGTTTCACGATCTGTAACAACTTTGGCTGAAACAACCTCACCGTGTTCCTGAAAAACTGTTTGCAATGCGTTGTCATCAACTGACCAGGGAAGCGATCCCACAAATAATTTAGTACTCACTAAAGAACCTCTAAAAAAAATTAATAAATAAATTGTCCGGCTTATACCGGGCGACAAAGATATGGAGAATACTCCGTTTAACCTAATTATCTTTTACTTTTTCCGAGAGTATTTTTTGCAGCAACCCGACTTCATTAATTAAACTTTTAAGCTCTGTATAAGGAATCACTATTTCGGTAGGTCCCATCGCATATGGAGCAATTTCATACGAATTGAAATAGAAAATAAGCCCATCGTTTTTTATTCCGAAATTTTCATTAAGCGAAAACTTGCCTTCTTCAAACCAAAAACCCGCTTCCTCGAGATTCGTATCCAGTGTAAGTCTGTTATTCTTTCGGAATATTCTTTCTGCAATACTATTTAATTCCTTTTCGTAACCCGGGTTCAATAAATCCAGCAAAGTTAATTTCTTGCCATCTTGCGAATTGAAGTTTGTAAAGTAAGTTCCGGACATGCCATGCGCTCCGCCGGTGAAATGATAAAATTCGGATTGAAAAGAAACTATCGAGTGATTGTTAAAAATAATGGATACTGTGTTGTTTAATTCCCACCCGATTCTATAATCCAGGGGTTCGCTTTGAACGCTTTTATAATCACTAAAGAATAGTTCTGCCATTTCATCAAGCGATTTTACTTTCTGCTCATGAAAATAATTACCAAGCAGTGTTCCTCTTACATGACTTGTTAAGCTGTCTCTTACAGCTTCGTTAAAAGCTTGTTTGACTTCAGGATAATAAAGGGAGATTTTCGCACAGCTCACATCTAAAGTATCACATTTACCAAATTTTTTTTCAAACTTTATCATCGTGTATTTGATTGCATAATCTCTATCCGGATTTTTTGAACAGCCGATAATCAAAAGCAATAATAATATGCCAGCAAATTTTATCGGGGGTTTTCCCATTTCCTCACCATTGATATTTTAAGATGCACAAATATACTTTCAACAGCATGCAGATTAAAATCTTTTTAATTGAGATTACATTTTCTATTTTATTGTTGTCTTCTTTCAATAATATAAATAATGTTTTTTATCGAGTTAAATTTATGAAAAGCGATTTTCCAAAATGTGCCGCCGAGTTTCTTGGCAAACTTTCCCGCAATAACAATAGAGAGTGGTTTGAGAATCATCGAAAAGAATACAAATCAATGTTTCTTGAGCCAGCCCAAGAATTTATAATTGAAATGGGAAGTAAGCTTCAATCAATTAGACCGAACATTCTTGCTATTCCAAAAGTTGATAAGTCAATTTTTAGATTACATCGAGATGTTCGTTTCAGTAAAGATAAACTTCCGTATAAAACCAATTTGGGAGTTTTATTTTGGGAGGGCGATGACAAAAAACTTGAAAGCTCGGGATTTTATTTTCACATCGAACCCAAATACTTTTTCATTGGCGGTGGAACTTACCTTTTTTCCAATGATATGCTCAAAGTATACCGCGAAGCTTTGAGCGATAAAACAGCAAGAGAACAGATCGTCTCCACAATTAAAAAAATTAAAAAGCTGGGCTATGAAATGGGCGGACGGCACTTTAAGCGGCTCCCAAAAGGATTTAGCGATGATTTGCCAAATAAGGAGCTTCTGCTTCATAATGGATTGTACTGCTACCTTGAAAGCAAAAACATTAGGGAACTTAAGCCCAAAACGATCGTTGACTATTGCTTCAAACATTTTAATACAATGCTGCCAGTTCATTCCTGGCTGGCAGATGTGCTTCCCTTGTTCAGAGAATAATTATTCCAACCACTAATAAGGATTACGCAATGAGTCTTCTCAAATTAATTGCATTATTTTTTTTACTGCTGTTTTCAATTCCTCTATGCGCGCAAGAAAACAAACCGTATCTAAATCTTGAACAGCGGAAGCAAGAATTAATTGATACAGATACCCAATTTTCTAAACTCTCCGAGGAAAAGGGATTAAATGAGGCATTTCTTTTTTATATCGCTGATGATGGTGTCTTACTGCGTCAAACTAGTTTCCCTGTTAAAGGCAAAGAACTCATAAAAAAAAATTCTTTTCGGACCCAGATTCAGAGTACACATTAACTTGGTCGCCTATGTATGCAGATATTGCTGAGTCAGGGGAGCTTGGATACACTTATGGCACTTACGAATTTAGAACAATAGATCCGGATGGAACTCCATTTATAGGTAAAGGCACTTACGTTTCCATTTGGAAGAAAGATCAATTTGGAAATTGGAAGTTCGTTTTAGATACAGGCAACGAAGGATTGGAGCCGAAATAAATGTTGCTTAGTATTACAAAAATACGAGTGTATACTTTCCTACATTTCACGACCCGTAAATTTTAATAATTTAAGAAGAAGTAAAAATGAAACCGTTTATCATTCTGTTTTTATATGCAGCAATTCTGTTGTCCTCCGGGCTTGGTCAAGATTCTTTTTCTCAGGTAAAAAAAGAAAAAATTAAAGGGGAGGTAAAGAAAGAAGAGACAAAGAAGTCAGAAATAAAAAATGAATCGAAAGATGAAGTGGCGGGGAAAACCGAAGATGGAAAGATGGTTTATGTTGGACCAAAAGGCGGATTCTATTATTTAACTTCTGGTGGCAACAAAAGCTACATTAAAGAGAGTGAGCTTGTTGGTGCAAAAATCGTTGGTAAAACAAAGGACGGCAAAAATATTTACGAGGGTCCTCGGGGTGGTCGTTATTATTATAATTCAAGCAACGAAAATCTTACATGAAGAAGAATTAGCTTTTATCATAAACCCAATTTCTCTTTTCGCACTTATATAGCAAAGAAATTGGGCTTGTTGTTGGCTCTGATTGTTAACTGGCGTTTACAGAAGATGTTTTAATATTTCACTTCGAAAAGAAAATATATCATTAATTTTTTTCGAAATAATCAATCTATTTGCAATTCTTCCAAAAACTCCAAATGGAACCGCATAACTCACAATATCTTCCATTTCAATCCCATTTTTGGTTTCCGTAAAAATATGCTGATGATGCCAGAATTTATATGGACCGAATCTCTGTTCATCAACAAAAAAGTATGGCTCGCGAACATGAGTAATCTCAGTTACCCAAGTTGTTGGAATATTGAGAAGAGGTCGAACAAAGTAAGATATTATCATTCCCGCATACATTTTACTATCAAGCTGAGAGGTGACCTCAAAATTCAGCCATGCTGGAGTAATTTTAGAAAGGTTGTTGGGATTAGAAAAAAATTCCCACGCTTTATAGATGGAAATTGGTAAACGCTGCTTTGCTTTGAATTGGTATACTTTCAATTGAACTTTTCCTTTAGTGAGTGAATGATTATATGGAAACCAATTCGTTAACAATAATCACATAAGAAAAATTCCAATCATTGGTTTTGCAGTTAATTGCTTTTTAGAATTACTGATTTTAAACCCAAATATTTTTCAAGTGGAAGGAAATCTTTATCATTATGGAGAAGGGTAAGGTCAGTCTCAATACAAAAAGTACCTATAATAACATCTATGGTTTTTCGAATGGTGATGCCCCTCTTTCTAAGAGTTCTAAAATTATCAGCACTCTTTATTGCTATTTCTTCTCCGCATATAGTAAGACAAGGAAATGAGCTAAGTACATTTTTGGCAGTTTCATAATCCTTGTCAACTCTAAACCCTTGTAAAACCTCAGTTAAAATATAATCTCCGATAACTAATATCTCTTTTCCCAACAGTTCATCTAATTTTTCAGCTTGCCAATTTTCTATTCCATTGAAATAGTCTATCAACACTGAAGAATCAACAAATATCAAGCGTCTCTCCTCATTTCATCCAGGTTACCTTCCCATTTTATTTTACCCTTCAAACGCTTGAGTTTTCCCTGGTTTTTCACTCGCACTAACAATCTTAATGCTTCTTCGACAACTTCTTTTTTAGTGCTTAACCCGGAGGTTTTAAGAGCAATTGACATAAGTTTATCATCAATTACAATATTGGTCCTCATGTTTTTCTCCAATTAAATATGTGTATAATCAACCGCAATATACACATTATTTTAAAACATTATATCGCATATATTAATTAACTCGGGCATTACTATTTTCCGAGTTATTATTCACATACAACGTTTGTGTTGGATACGCAAACCATATTCCTCTCTTTTCAAATTCCTCATAAATGTTAAGATTTATTTTTTGCTGAACTTCCATGAATTGAATATAGTCTTTATCAAGAACAAAATATACAAACTCAAAGATCAAACTGAAGTCTCCATAGCTTGCAAAGTGAGCGCGGCTAAACTCGGCTTTTTGCTCACTCATAATAATATTTTTCACGATGTCAGGAATTTCTTTCAGCTTTTCGGAACTTGTTTGATAAACAACTCCAATACGAAAAACTATTCTGCGTTTTTCTAATCTTTTAAAGTTGTGAATTCTCGAATTAGTAAGATCCGAATTAGAAATTATTAGCTGCTCACCGCTCAATGCCCGAATTCGTGTGGTTTTAATCCCAACGTGTTCTATTGTTCCAGCTTTATCAGCCACAGTAATATAATCACCTATTTCAAATGGGCGATCAAACAGAATAACAAAGTAACTGAAAAGATCTCCCAAAATAGCTTGTGCGGCCAGAGCAATTGCAATACCGCCAATTCCTAACCCGGCAATAACAGCCGAAACCCTGAATCCAAGATTATCTAAAACGAAAACAAAGCCGAGAGTCCAAATAACAAACGAAATTATTTTTGATATTCCTCTCAATTGCTTCTGTTTGTGCTCGTCGCCGCCTGTCCTTGTTACAAATGCTTTTAAAGAATAGATAATTATTGAAGAAATTGATCGTAAAACAAAAAAGGTGAAAATGACTACCGAGGCAACCTCAAAATATCTTTCAAGACGTTTATCGAGATTTAAGGATTTGACTGCAACAAACAGTGCGAGAAAATATAAAAGCGGAATAATGTTTTTTTCTATTCCTCTAACTATAAAATCATCAACGGTTGTTTCTGTTTTTTCAGCCCATTTTTTCAAACGTTTCACCACTATTTTGTCAACGACACTAATTAGTACTATGCCGATTAAAAAAATTCCGAGAGCCGTCAAATAAGCAGCAATGCTGTTGCCGTAATAAACTTGATTAAGAAAGTTTTGCATTATTTTTCTCCAGGGTGTTTTTCGTAAACATAAAAATTTTAAACGGAATATTTTTTAATTATCTCTTCAGGTATTCGGACTGGTTTTCCTGTATTTTTTGATATCATCGTGTAAAGCAGATAACCTTCAGCGGCAACCTTATTGCTGTCCTTTTTGACAATCCAAAATTTAACCTTTGTTTGCGCACCATTTACAGAATCAACTTGTGTTTTCACTACTATTCTATCATTAAGTTTCAATGCCCGCTTATATTCTATATATGTCGCGCTGACAACCCAATTATAATCTAATTTATGAAACTCGCTCATTGACATTTTATAATCTTTTTGCATTTGGTCATATCTTGCCGCAAGAACAAAATCCAAATACTTAGTGTTATGAACATGCGCGTTCATATCAATGTCGTCAGGGCGAATTACTATTTCAGATTCGAATATTGAGTACATTTTTTAATTGTTTCTATCTGCTTAATAACAAAAATAATAATTGTAGAGATAAGATTGCCTGCAGAAAGTTTTAAAATAAAAAATCCGACACCGGTTAAGGTTGTCGGATTTACAAATCAGGGGATTTATTAAAAGCTTATTCGTACCAGGAAACGATTTCAAAGCCGCCTGTTCCTGGATATGCGGGAGGATAAGTAACTAAAAATCTCTCATCATACATATAGCTTTTTGAAAAGCCAGCAGTAATTTTCGTTCCGCTGAATGTTCCTACTGCCCCTCTTGTATTTTGAATAATTCCACCAAGCAGGTTAATGGTTCCACTTACAGGCCGTTTGTCATAATTTTCCGCACCAAAGCTTCCCTTCTCACAAAATATTGTTGCATCTATCTTTACATTGCTGTTGTTTGCTGCATTGTCTGTTATTATCACATTATTTTTAGATACTATCCCAAGTACATCTGTTGAGTTTGGATTTGTTAATGGATTTGAGTTGTACTTTATATCATCATCAATATAAATGCTTCCTTTATTTTTGGGACCAGATACAGCAACCGTGTATTGACCTTTAACCGTTCCTTGTAATCTTACCGCTAATGGATCTTTAATAAAAATCACACCGTTAGGAGCTAAGGATTGTGCAGAATAAGTTGATATGGCTCCTTTAAATGAGTATTTAATTTTGATAGAATCAGAAACGAAATAAAGATATACTGTATCCTTCCCTTCGATTTTATGGCCGTCTTTATCAGCTTCTGTTTCAATTTGATTTGTAACATTAAGTGGAATGGATATGTCAAGACCAGACTCAAAGCCGCCCAGAAACTGTGGTTTGTCTGTTTTATTTTTTTTACTGAGACCCTTAAGCGTGCTTGTCTTACCATAAAAGACAGGTGTTCCATCAACCCTTAAATAGTCTTGGGTGTGGAAAGGTCCCCAAACAGTGTCCTTAGACATCCAATAAATGCTGCTTCCCTCGCTTGTTGAGTAATAAGCAAATTTTGAGAATTTACTTGGCATTAAAACAACCTCTACAGTTTGCTTCATTGTTTGATATTCGCCCACAGAAGTAATTTTACGAGTATTTGTATATGCATCTAAAATCTCTACTTTAACATTTAATTTTCCGCCCTTGTAATCTAAATTAGTATATCCTTTTTTCCAAGTTTGGTCCAAAAACATTTCGTTGGCTGCAAGATTGGCTCCGCTAACTGCTATTTCATGGGCATAATTTTCAACATAATAATCAACATAATTTGATACCGCACGGGTTGAAACATTTCCCAAGTTGTATTCAACAATAAGAAAAATCAAGCTGAATCCAGCCACCACAAATAATGTTGCTTTTCCTACCATCTTTATCTCCTTCTCATCTATTCTTTAAGTTTCTTGCTACCAATCTTATCTGCCGCCAAAATACCTGCGAGTATTTTTGATCATATGCTTCAATGTCTTCGACTGCAACATCAACCTGAATTGTATAAATACCTCCAAGTGCTGCGATCGGCGGTGTGATAATGTCTTTATCAACATCATAATACACAAGCTTAAATTGAGTTACACCAAGATTTATCTTCACTGGTTTTTCGTTGTTGATTACGCGATATAAAAACCTGTCTCGCGGATTTGCCGTATAAATTAACTCTGATGTTGGACCAATGTAGTAATAAATTGTATCAACAGTTCCATCTTTATCAACATCGGTTAAAAATTTAATTTTATCTGAGTCTGCCAAAATAATTGCTTTAGACGGGTTTGGTATTTTTTTCCAATCTGCACAATATCCAATCTTTCTAAAATCGTTTTCTAAAACTCTAACTACGGCGGCAATATTCTGCTGAATTGTTAGATCACCGGTTTTATTATATGTGCTTTCGGTTGCACGATCTGACAATCTGAATAATGTTATCATTAGAATGCCGCCAATAATCATTGAGCCCATTATATCGAGTATAACATTTGTTCCCATAGTGTTTCTTACCTATAATACCAATAAGTGTAAATTGAGGACATTTGAACAGGGTTTGACATTGAGGAGCTCATTACCGTAACAGTGATACCTTTCCGCCAAGTGGGAGTAGAAGACTCTACATCTGGATTTGACATGCTAACATAAGTTACCTTACTTGTAACATAAAAAACCGCCGAAGGCATTGTTGAGTCAACTTTTACATAACCATTGAAATCGTCAAAGTCATCAAAATCCGGATATACTTCACCGCTTTCAGCTTTTAATGCAGTTGAAAGCTGATTAACATTATTAACGGCAGCACTAACTGTTTTAGTGTCAAAAGCTTTTCCTTTTGCTTCTTCAATCAGCGATGTGGCTAATGATGAGGCAAGTACATTAAATTTGGAATTGTACATAACATCATCACTCGTTAATACTGCGCGATTAAACCGCATCACCATTGCTGATAATAATATTAATGCTCCTAAAGCCATGAGCATTTGTCCTGTGTTCATTTAAATTGTTTCCTTATTAATTCCATTAAAAATCGGGCAAACCATATGCCATCAAAGGATTTGTAGAATTATGCACCACACTAATTGATTATTAATCGCAAAGGAAGGATTAAAGTAGAAATGTCAAAAACGAGGTAAAAACTTGAGTGTATGATTCTATTGCTTTTTCCTGTTTTGATACACTTCGACGATTCAGCAATTTTTCATTTTTTTTCAATTGCTTACTTTTTTCGGAATATAAATTGGTGTTTGAGAAATAGTCGTCTACTATTCAACAATTTGCGAGCCAATTAGATAAAGAGAAATTTTAAAAGAAGATTGATTCATGCTTTACCGGATTTTTCAGAATGAATTAATCTCTACGGTGATTTTAGAACCAGGGTATTGGGGGAAATGAGAAATTTCAAAGAAGAGAAGATGTGTTTAGAAACGAATTATTGTTCGTCAATTAAAAATAAATTAGGTCAACACATCTCTTATTTCTTCCATCTTATCAAAAACTGATTTTGCAAACGGGCATAGAGGAACGATTTTAATTCTGTTTTCGCGTGCAAAGCGTACTACTTCCATCAAAATTCTTTTGCCAATGTTTTGTCCACGATAGGCATCTTTCACTTCTGTATGATCTAAAATCATTTTGTTTTCACCAACAAATGTGTATGATATTCTGCCTACTTCTTTTTCAACATCAAAAGCACCGAAGAAACCTTTTGTACCCGACTCAATTTGTTTTATTTCAATCATATTAAATTCATTTTATGCTTAGTGCCCCGGATGGACATTTTGCAACCTGGTCAACTATTTCCTGAGTAGTTGCATTCTCGGGTTTTATCCATGGTCTTTCTTTTGTGTTATAAACTTTGGGTAGTGTTTTCACACACACTCCAGAGTGAATGCACAATTTAGGTTTCCATACAACTGTTATCTCACCATTTGAATATTCTTTTCGTTCCATCTGTTTCTCCTTTAACTTAATTAAGAATAATTTTCAATTTTAACTGATGTCATCGTCAGTGAACCACCGACTGCTTTATCGTTGAACAAACTTACTTTTTCATTTTCTTCTTTCAAAGCTAAAGCATAAAGCAGCGGCAGATAATGTTCCAGTGTTGGAACAGCCAGATTAAATTCTTTTCCCTGAGATTGATAATTAATAAGCTGCTTGTGGTCATCCGACAAAATATATTTTTTCATCTTTTCACTGGCTTCGCTAGCCCAGTCATAACTATAGCTGACATCATTTAGTCTTCTCCAATCAACCATTCTTAAATTGTGAACCATATTTCCGCTTCCAACAATCAGCACACCTTTTTTACGAAGTGGTTCAAGCTCTTTCGCTAATTCATAATGATATTGCGGCGGTTTCTGATAATCGAGACTTAATTGGATTACAGGAACATCGGCATCAGGATAAAGATGCTTAACAACCGACCACGCACCATGATCGAGACCCCAATTAGCATCTAATCCGACTTCTGTTTTCTTTACTTTACTCTTTATTTCTTTTGCAAGCTCAGGACTTCCTGGTGCCGGATACTGAACTTCATACAACTCTTTTGGAAATCCACCGAAGTCGTGAATAGTTTTAGGATTTTGCATTGCAGTTACAAAAGTTCCTTTAGTTTCCCAATGAGCTGATACAACTAAAACTGCATTCGGTTTGGGAATTTCTTCTCCGACTTTCCTGAATCCCTGCACGAATTCATTTTCCTCAATAGCATTCATCGGGCTTCCATGTCCGAAGAACAGCACAGGCATTTTATCTGTTCTGTTAAATGGGTCTGTTATTTTATTTAATTCATTCAGTTTCATGGCATATCCTGTTAATGGTAATAGCGATAAAAATTTTATAAATGTCTTTCGGTTCATTATACTTTTAAGAGTTTTGCATTAATGGCCACTACAATAGTGCTTAAACTCATTAACACTGCTCCAACTGCCGGACTTAGCATAATTCCCCAATTGTAAAGAACTCCTGCTGCAAGTGGAATAGCAACAATATTGTAACCTGCCGCCCACCAAAGGTTTTGAATCATCTTGTTGTAAGTTGCTTTTCCAAATAAAATCAGAGTGGCAATATCTTTCGGGTCAGAGTTTACCAAAATAATATCTGCTGTTTCTGCCGCGACATCAGTTCCTGAACCAACAGCTATACCCACATCTGCCTGCGCAAGTGCCGGGGCGTCATTTACACCATCGCCTGTCATTGCAACATATTCTTCTTTTGCCTGAAGCTCTTTTACTTTTTCTAATTTTTGATGCGGCAATACATTGGCAATGCAGCCGTCCATTTGTAATTCATCGCTGACTTTCATTGCCACTTTCTCATTGTCGCCTGTTAGCAGTAAGTTTTTAATTCCTGCTTCTCTAAGGATTTGAATTGCTTCAAACGAACTTTCTCTTATCTGGTCGGAAAAAGTAAAATATCCTGCCATTACATTATCTACCAATACATACACTATCGTTTCTGTAAGATCATTATTTGTTTCAGCAATGCTGATGTCTTTTTCTTTTAAATAATTCGGACCTACTACTTTTATTTCTTTTCTGTCAACTATTCCTTCCAGTCCTTTGCCGGGAAGATAGTTGAAGCTTTCTGATTTTGGGACTACAATATTTAATTCTTTGACCTTTCGCATCAAACCTATTGCGATATAATGTTCTGAATGCTGCTCGATGCCGGATGCGAGTCGAAGCAATTCCTTTTCATCAAAATTTTTGTTCAGCACTTTCACTGCCTGTAACTGATGTGTACCTTTTGTAAGAGTTCCTGTTTTATCAAAAATGATAGTTGTAATCAGTCGTGCATTCTCAAAAGCTGTTCTGTTGCGGATGAGCAGTCCTTTTTGTGCAGAAATAGAAGTTGAAATAGCTACCACCAACGGCACAGCCAAGCCCAGTGCATGAGGACATGAAATAACCATTACCGTAACCATTCTTTCCAACGCAAATACAAAAGGAAATCCTAACAGCAACCAAACTACAAGTGTGATAACACCACCGCCTAAAGCAACAAAAGTCAAAACCTTTGCCGCACGGTCGGCAAAGTTTTGAGTTTTAGATTTTAACTTTTGTGCATCTTCAACCAGTTTTACTACTTTACTCAGATAGCTGTCTTTGCCCGTGTTTGCTACTTTTATCGTGAGCGAACCATTACCGTTTACAGCTCCGCCGATTACTTTGTTATCCATTTCTTTTTTAACCGGTTTGCTTTCACCAGTAAGCATGCTTTCATCAACAAAACTTTCACCTTCGGTTACAACTCCATCAGCCGGAATTTTTTCGCCCGGCTTAATCAATACAAAATCACCAATTTTTAAATGACTGACAGGCATATCGTGAACCGTTCCATTAACAAGATGGTGAGCAGTGGAAGGCATCATCTTTACCAATAATTCAAGTGAACGTGATGCACCCATTACTGATTTCATTTCAAAGTAATGCCCGACGAGCATAATATCAATCAATGTTGCCATTTCCCAATAAAAGTCCATTCCCTGCAAACCGAAAGTGATAGCAACGCTGTATGCCCAAGCAACAGAAATTGCTACACCAATCAGTGTCATCATACCAATGGCTTTGTCTTTTACTTCATCATACAATCCTTTTAGGAAAGGATAACCGCCATAAATAAAAATGAATGTCGAGAGAACGGCCAGCAAATATTTGTCGCCAGCAAAAGCAAATTCAAATCCTAACCATTGTTGTATCATGTGTGACAATGCAAGCACAGGAATGGATACTATCGAGCAAATGATAAACCGTTTCCAAAAATCGGCGACATTGTGCCCTGCATGTTTGTCGTGAGCTTCGTGACTCTCATGCGAATTCATGTCGTGTTGGGAGTGTTCATGTGAAATATGTTGATGTTCCATTTTATAATCCCAGTTACTTGTTCTGTGAAAGTTTTGCAACCAATGCTGCCGAAGCGGTATCAGCATAAATGCCGTAAGCATTTACTAAAAGTCCTTTAATATTATTTTGTTTTGATGAAATAGCGTACAATATACTCTCATTATCCACATCCGACATTTCCTGAAAGCGATACACTTCGTCAATTTCAAATTCATCCGGATGCAGCAGCAAACTGTTTTCAGCACACTCAATGCAATCGTTTTTAATATTGAAGTTTAAGGTGTAACCTCCTTTTGATAAGTCGTTTATTGCTTCGGATAATGTAGTATATGATTTCTTTTGCATAATTTTATAAATATTTATTCACTCTACTCTTTCCGTAACAGGGTCTAGCTTCTCTCCCAGGAATTCCACCCATGCTTTTTTCATACACGGATAATGTTTTGCTGCCTCAACAAGATTCATGAATGCAACAAGATTGTCTTCAAATCTTTTTGCGAGAGTTTCATCAGCAATTTTTCCTTCGGGTGAGAATGCTTTGTGAGCCACTGCCAACGAAAACATATCCGGATAAACTCTCGCTCCAAGATGTTCTAAGGGTATTCTCAAAGACCAAAGCGCTTTGTTGCCTCCGCCCATTGATGGCGAAGCAGACATTAACAAAGCATGGCGTTCATTAAAAGGCTGTGGACGGAATCGAGAAACCCAATCAATCGAATTCTTTAAAAATCCGGGCATTGATCCATTATATTCAGGTGAGGAAATGATAAAGGCATCGTTTACCAAAATACGTTTGCGAAATTCTTCTGCACCTGTTGGATGAGAATTACTTGCATGCAAGTCCTGGTTGAACGAAGGACAATCAAACTCACTCATATTTGCAGAGTCCACTTTGCCGCCATTTTTTTCAATAACCTGCACTGCTAATTTTGCTAATCGTGTATTTAGTGAATTATCTCTGAGAGAAGCTGAAAATACAAGGAAGCTCATTGGCTCTCGTTTATTACTTTTTATTTGTTCGTTCATAGGTTAGATAGTTTTAATGATCTGTTACACATTACCATAAATATTAGATTCTCCACCATCAATGGCAATAGTCTGGCCATTCACATAGCTCGCTTCTTCACTTAAAAGAAATGCAACTACTTTAGCTACTTCATGTGGTAATCCTAAACGTTTGATAGGATTACGTTGTGCATATTCTGTTTCTGCCGCTTTGGGGTCATTAGGATTAACTTGTTTGAAGGCGTCAGCAACCATTGGTGTAAGTATTGCTCCAGGGGCAATTGCGTTTGTATTGATTCCATTCCGGCCGTATTCAAGAGCCGCATTTTTTGTCATACCCGAAACAGCATGTTTGCTCGCAACATAAGGTACCTGGTTTAATACTCCGCGAATACCTCCAACAGAAGCAACATTTACAATTCGTCCATACTTTTGTTTTTGCATTACCGGAATAACATAACGCATTCCGTAATAAACACCCATAAGGTTAATGTCAATCACCTTCTTGAAAATGTTTACATCATACTCTGTCATTCCTGCTTGTCTTCCCTCAATACCCGCATTGTTATACAGACCATCAATGCGACCAAAAGTTTTTACCGTTTCATCTACATAATTTTTGACTGCTTCTTCATTTGAAACATCAGCAACAACCGTGATTATTTTCACAGAGGGAAACTCTTTGCTTAGATCTGCTTTTGCTTCTTCCAAACTCTTCTGATTGTAATCTACAAGAACGAGATTGACTCCTTGTGAAGCAAGTTCTTTTGCTGCTGCGAGACCAAGTCCCATTGCCGCACCTGTGATGATTATTACTTTGTTTTCTAATCTTTTCATTTTATACTCCAATTATTTTTTATATATGCTCGCTAGTTAAACCATTTCACTTATTTCCTATTCTATCCATTTCAAAACCACTGATTCCTTCTTTGTCATTCTGAATGGAGCGAAGCAGAATGTCCGTTGGACTCCTCTGGAGAAGAATCTACAAATTAAACTTCTTGTAAATCAAATTATCAACAGAAATTTTTCCGGCTCCTGCAATAGCTATAGTAATAAAGACAATAAGGAACAGAAAAGCCTTTTCCTTTACAAAAAATACATCATCAGCGTGGACAATAAAACCCGCAACAAGCATCGTAATAATTAATGGAAAAGCTGCAAACCTTGTTGCAATTCCAAAGATTAAAAATAGAGAGCAAACAAACTCAGCGAATACTGCAAGCATAAGTGATGCAGAAGGACCAATTCCAATCGGATCGGCAAATTGAACCGGTCCACCTTCAAACAGAGTAATTAATTTTCCGGTTCCGTGTACCATCATAAAAATACCGATTGTTATTCGAAGAAATAATAAAGCAATATTTATTTGCTGTTCATAGCTTCCGGGATTTAATAATTTCTTTGTCATTTTAATTCCATTCCTTTCATTTAAAATTTTATTTATCAGCTTATTCGGCTAAACCTATCTGTTTCATAAATGCCTGGTTGTCCCAGAACAAATATTCTTCAATCATCTTTCCGTTTTTCCAATGACCGATTGTAGCCATAGAAAGTTTGAATCTTTTATTTGTCGGTGCTATTGTTTTACCGTTGCCTATTGGCATTGGCTGTGAGAAGGTTCCTTCCATCTCACCAATTACCGCTGTCCAGTCGCCACTTCCGAAACGAACGGGATGTTCTTTGATTTTAGTATCAGGTGCAAAAACGAACATTGGTGTTAGTGCATCAATATGATTGGGATGCAAACCAACCGTTATACTTCCATCGGGATAATATACTTTTATGTTTTCATCATGGCTTATATTGAATTGATCCCATTTCTGATTGCTGTAAATATCGAAATCGAGAGAATCAAATCGAGCGAGACGCATCTCGGTTAATGCCTTCTCGTCTCTGAACTTTTTAAGCTCTTCCGTATCGGCATTGTTTGAACAACCAATTAATGTTATCGCCAATCCTAACAAGAGAATGGAAGCGAACGTAGCCGAGTTATTAATTTTTAGTTTCATTTTATAATACTCCTTTTTTAATAATTAGTTTATGTTAATTCAAGATCGATTTAATAATTATGCCGCTTTAATTGCTTCTTGTGCTTTGTTGAACTCAGCAAGAATTTCAATTTTTACTTCGTTGCTGACTACTACACCGCCTGCTTCGGTTAGTGCATTCCACTGCAAACCATAATCAAAGCGATTGACTTTTCCGCGAACTTCAAATCCGGCGATTTCGCTTCCGCCAAATCCTGAAACAGTTCCATTGTAAATAACATCAAGCGTAACTTCTTTTGTGACACCACGAAGCGTCAAGTTACCTTTTGCTTGCAATTCAAAGTCGGAGATTTTCTTTACAGAAGTTGATTCGAAAGTCATCTTCGGATGATTTTCTGCGTCAAAGAAATCGGCAGATTTCAAGTGAGCATCGCGCTGCTCATTCTTTGTGTTGATGCTGTTTATATTGGCTTCGAATCTAATTATTGCATCGCTGAAATCTTCTCCGTTTATTAAAATGGATGCATCAAAAGTTTTGAAGCTGCCAACTACTGTTGATATAACCATATGCTTAACCTTGAAACTTACTTCAGAATGCGCCGGGTCAATTTTCCATGTTGTCATTGTATTGTTCCTTTCTTTTTGTTTATGTTTTTTATTTAATGACTACTCAAACATAATACGAAAGGATGCTCTCATACATTCACATAGGTTAAAAAGGAAGTTAACCTATGTTAATTTGTTATAAATCAAGTAATACAATGGAGATAAAGTATTTTACTTATTTGAAAGCTCTTTACGAATTCTGCTTAGCGATTGCGGGGTAATACCAAGATACGAGGCTATATGACTCTGCGGTACTTGTTCTAAAAGTTTTGGATAAGTTTTGATAAATTTTAGATAACGTTCCTCTGCTGACGCGCTTAAAGAATCTGTAATTCTCTGCTGATTGGCCACATGATTGGCTTCTATTAGAAGTCGGAAGAAGCGCTCCATTTTGGGGCAGCTATCAAGTAGTTTTTCTCTTGCAGATTTTTCAAGCAAAAAAACTTCCGTATCCTGCAGCGCATCAATATTGTATGTTGCGGGTAAACCGGAAAGAAAACTATGTAAGTCGGAAATCCACCAATCTTCAACGGCAAACTGGATTATGTGTTCTGTACCTTTACTGTCAATCGAATATTCACGCAAACAACCCGAGTTCACAAATCCAATATATCTGCACACATCTCCTTCGTTTAATAGAAATTGGTATTTTTTCAATTTCTTAGAAATAAAGAATTTTATGCAGATGGCAAACTCTTCATCTGTAAGACTCACCCTTTTTTCTATATGTGCACGTAAAAGAGAAAACATTCTATTTGCTTAACCATAAAAAAGTGTATGGAAAATATAGTTTATATTCTTAAGTTATTAAATACTCAGATCATTAAATCAAAAAAACGCAGAAGATTTCTCTTGCGGTTTACATAGTTTACAAATATCCGGTATCAGGAATCCGGCATCTAAAATCGAGCATCCAACAATTACTTATTAAACACCAATCCAACTCTTTCACTAACATTAACTTTTATTGTATCTCCATCAACAAAATTTCCCGCAAGCAATTCCTGCGAAAGAGGATTTACAAGATATTTTTGAATTACCCGTTTCAAGGGTCTTGCACCGTAGGTTACATCATAACCAAGCTGTGCGAGCCAATCTTTTGCCTCATCAGAAACAGCGAGAGTGATTTCTTTTTCCTTCAGCATTTTCTGAACGCGTTCAAGCTGAATATCAACAATTTGTCGGATTTCTGATTTCATCAATGGCTTGAAAAGCACAATCTCGTCTATTCTATTCAGAAATTCGGGACGAATAGTTCTTCTTAACAACTCGTGCATTTGCTGGCGTAATTCACCCATCACTTCATCAACATCATTCTCATTAAAGAATTCGAGCTTTTCTTGAATGATGTGTGAACCAATGTTTGATGTCATTATAATAATTGCATTTTTGAAATTTACAGTTCTGCCTTGATTATCTGTTAATCTGCCATCTTCAAGAACCTGCAGCAAAATGTTAAACACATCGGGGTGCGCTTTTTCAATTTCATCAAGCAGAACAACAGAGTAAGGTCTTCTGCGAACGGCTTCTGTAAGCTGACCGCCTTCTTCGTAACCAACATATCCGGGAGGTGCTCCAATTAAGCGTGATGTTGAAAACTTTTCCATGTATTCTGACATATCAATCCGAATCATTGCGTGTTCATCATCGAAAAGTGTTTCTGCAAGTGCGCGGGCAAGTTCAGTTTTACCAACACCTGTTGTTCCTAAAAATATGAACGAACCAATGGGGCGATTAGCATCCTGTAAACCCGATCGAGAGCGGCGAATAGCATTAGCAACTGCTGCTACTGCTTCATCTTGTCCCACAACCCGGTGATGCAAATCATCTTCAAGTCTGAGCAATTTGCTTCTTTCACTTTCAAGCATTTTACTGACCGGAATTCCCGTCCATTTAGAAACAACTTCAGCAATATCCTCGGCATCAACTTCTTCCTTTAACATCTTTTTACCTTTTTGCGCATCAGCGAGTTTTTTTGTTTCTTCTTTTAATTGCTTTTCAAGATTGACAATTTTTCCGTATCGAATTTCAGCAACTTTACCAAGATTACCCTCACGTTCAAAACGTTCAGCCTCGAGCTTAAGATTTTCAATTTCACTTTTCATTGAACGAATCTTTTGAATTTTTTCTTTCTCAAGATCCCAATGCATTTTGAGTTTAGTTCTTTCTTCATTCAGTTCGCTTAATTCCTGTTGAAGTTCCTCTAATCGCTTAGCTGAAGCTTCATCTTTCTCTCTTTTTAATGCTTCTTTTTCAATTTCAAGCTGCTTTACTTTTCGTTCGAGAGTATCAAGCTCTTCAGGCATTGAATCAATTTCAATTCTAAGCTTTGAAGCCGCTTCATCAATAAGATCTATCGCTTTATCAGGAAGAAATCTATCAGAGATATATCTATTTGACAATTGCGCAGATGCAACTATAGCCCCGTCTGTTATTCTTACTCCGTGATGAACCTCATAACGCTCTTTGAGTCCTCGTAAAATAGAAATAGTATCTTCTTCTGATGGTTCACTTACCAAAACAGGCTGAAATCTTCTCTCAAGAGCTGCGTCCTTTTCAATATGTTTTTTATACTCGTCTAATGTGGTTGCCCCTATGCAATGAAGTTCTCCTCTGGCTAATGCGGGTTTCAAAATGTTTGCTGCATCAACCGAGCCTTGTGCAGAGCCTGCCCCAACCAATGTATGCAGTTCATCAATAAACAAAATAATTTCGCCACTAGATTCCTGAACTTCTTTAATAACCGCATTCATTCGTTCTTCAAATTGACCGCGAAACTGTGTGCCAGCAACCAAAGCTCCCATATCAAGTGCAACAATATTTTTTGTTTTTAGATTTTCCGGAACATCCCCGGATACAATTCGATGGGCAATGCCTTCTGCAATAGCAGTCTTCCCAACACCTGGTTCTCCAATAAGCACAGGATTATTTTTTGTTCGTCTTGAAAGTACTTGAAGAACTCGACGGATCTCTTCATCTCTTCCAATTACCGGATCGAGCTTTCCCTGTTTAACAAGATCATTCAAATCTCTTCCATACTTTTCAAGTGATTGATACGTATCTTCAGGATTTTGAGAAGTTACTCTCTGTGTTCCTCTAACATCTTTAAGTGCGGCAAGAATATCGTTGTAGGTAATTCCATTATCTCTCAGAAGCTGTCCTGCATTGCCTTTGTCATTAGCAAGAGCAAGCAAAAGATGTTCTGTTGAAACGTACTCATCTTTTAAGTTGCGAGCTTCTTCTGCAGCTGTGTCAAACAGCTTTGCAAAATCTTGGCTCATCTGCTGATTAGCCAAGCCCGCTCCACTTACTTTAGGCATTGATGCTAAAATTTGGTTGACTTTTATTTTAACTGCATTAAAATTGCCGCCGGTTTTTTTGATAATTGATTCAGCAACATTCCCACTTTCCTGAACAATTGATGCAAGTAAATGCTCTGGTTCAAGAATTTGGTTATTATAGTTTTGAGCAATCTCAATTGCGGTTTGCAAAATTTCTTGAGCTTTAACTGTTAGTCTATTAAAATTAAATGACATGATTTATTTTCTTTCTAAATCTTTCTTCGAATCTAAAATAATTTGGACTAAAGTCCATCAGGGTTTAAGCTTTCCACCAACCCCAGACTTTCATATAGTGATGAATATGCCAAAGTCTGGGATTATTAGATATAGACAAACTTTGGCTTTAGCCACATTTTAAACACTAAATTTTTTAATACGAAAAAGGGTAACCAGATTACGGTTACCCTTCTCCAAAAATTCATAGTGGTCATGAACCAGTTCATACCGAACTGTTCTTGTCACGAAGTGGTTCGTGACAACCATGCTGCTTTACTTACTTGATTTTTATCTCAAGCTCTTTAGGTTTTGCTTCTTCTGCTTTTGGAACAGTTACTGTAAGCTGTCCATCTTTGAATTCGGCCTCAATTTTATCTTCTTTAACTTGCTGAGGAAGAGTAAATGATCTGTAATATCTGCCATAAACTCTCTCAACTCTATGGAATTTGGAGTCTTTCGTTTCCTTTTCCTGTTTTCTCTCACCGCTAATCGAAAGTTGACCATCGGCATAAGATACTTTTACGTCGGCTTTTGAAACACCGGGAAGATCAAGCATTACAAAGTAATTGTCTTTATCTTCCTTAATATCGGTGAGCGGCATCCAAACAGCATTTTCGTATTCGCTGTTAGAATCAGATTCCGATGACCCAACTCTTTTACCAAAGACATTGAACAGCTTATTGAACTCTCGTTCCATATTTAACAATTCCCGCGAGGGATTCCATCTTACTATTGACATTTTAACCTCCTTATTTTATTAATTACAATATATCTAAAACAATTATTGTGCCAATTGTGGTGTTCTGTTAATTCATTTAATTATAATGAATTATGAGCACGCACATAAAATTAAATTGCGACAAATATCCTAATATGTTTGTCATTATTGCAAACGGTTGCCAAAAAGATTTTTTGATCTGCCAATTCATCTTAGTTTACTATTAAACGAGAAAAACATTATTTAACTATCTGCAATAACAGTTATTAGATACGCTGCTCTTAAGAAACTTGCTGCTAATTAAAAAATTATTTAGTTTACTTTTGGATAATTTTACGGGTATAGATAAATCTTAATAAAGTATGTTAATACTGGACAATGTCAATCCCTCGTTATATGATAGCGGTAGATATAGGTTGTATAACTATTTTTTACAATTTAATTCGCTTACTAGCGGAAAGAAAGGAGGTGCCCTATGGCACGATATATTATCATAGTGGCAATTCTCCTTATAGGATTGTCACTCAGCGCCCAAACGCAAACAAACCTATCTTTATATAATGTAAATAATTGGAATTTACTCGGAACAGATCCTCAATGGTACGACACAAATAATACAGGAATGGCGCTGCTTCCAAGTCAAGAAAATCCAACAGATTCCGTACAACTATTTCAGCAATACGGAAATACGGGACGACTTGGAAATGGATGGGTTGCGGGGTTCTTCTGGATAAGACGAATTCTCACAGCCCCCCAATTCGTACGACCTGAATATGTTTTACTGGATATACAGACAAGGTCATATGTTTTTGTCCAACAGCTTGGAATTGGTGTAGTATTTGCAGATACAACAGTTGGATCAAGTTTCACGTGGAACTATGCAGAACTCAATCCAGATTGGTACACATTCAAACTTTATACAGGTGGTATGATAGTGCAATACGTCCATAGAATGACGATTGAATTTCTTTTATACGCACCAGATTCAACATACATAGGACTTGAAATTTTGTGCAACAATATGAGATTTATATATCCAAATGGAGACACACTACTCGTTGACCCATTCCAATATACATTTCCGTCAGGAATTGTGAATGAGCTCCCCGGGATTCCAGATGGATTTATTCTGTATCAGAACTATCCAAATCCATTCAATCCGAGTACAAAGATCCGATATGAGATTCAGGAGCCGGGTAACGTCAAACTCTCTGTGTTTTCTCTCCTTGGAGAGAAAATTATGGGTCTGATTGACCAATTCCAAAACACAGGAATCTATGAAGCGGAGTTTTCTCCAAAAAACCTCGCTTCAGGAACGTACATCTATATATTGCAGACTGATAAATTCAGTTTGAAACGGAAATTGATTTTATTAAAATAGAACTACGACAAACACTGCGGCTCTTCTGAACGCGGCTTAAACAGCCCTTATCAAACAACCATCATATCTTAAAACTCCCTTTTACAAAAGTTCGCTCGGCTGACCAATTCAATTGTTAAACGGTTATTATTTGTTTATTTTTGTCGTCCAATTTTTAAAATGTTTCATCCTTTATTAGACGACTCAATAACAGCAATCGCAACCCCAACCGGTGTGGGCGCATTGGCGATTATCAGAATTAGCGGAAGCAGTTCAATCTCAGTTGCAGATGCCATTTTCAAGGGTAAAAAGCGTGTTACAGAAGTAAGTTCACACACCGTTCATTATGGAAAAGTCGTTGACGATCAAAATGACTTACTGGTTGATGATGTTCTATTGACCATCTTTAAAGCTCCCAATTCCTATACTGGTGAAGATTTGGTTGAGATTAGCTGCCATGGCAATCCGCTCATCGCACAAAAAATAATTGATCTTATTCTTACGAAGGGTATTCGAATTGCTGAACCGGGCGAGTTTACAAAACGTGCCTTTTTGAACAACAAAATTGACCTTGCACAAGCTGAGGCAGTTGTAGATGTTATCTCTTCAAGGACTGACGCTTCACTTCGAGGGGCTAGAAATCAGCTTGACGGTCTTCTATCAAAAAACGTTGCGGTTTTGAGGCAATCGCTGCTCGATACTTTATCGTTTTTAGAGCTCGAACTTGATTTTGCAGAAGAAGACGTTGAATTTGTTGCTCGGGGTGAATTGGTTAGTAAGATTGAGTCCGTAACCCAAAACATTGATGATTTGCTGGAAACTTACTCCTTCGGTAGAGTAATTAGGGATGGGGTGAATGTTGCAATCGTTGGAAAACCTAATGTTGGGAAGTCTTCGTTGCTCAATTATTTGTTAAAAGAAGCTCGTGCAATTGTTAGCCATATTCCCGGTACCACAAGGGATGTAATTCGAGAAGAAATATCAATTGACGGTATTCTTTTTAAGCTTCATGATACTGCTGGGATAAGATATTCTGAAGATCTAATCGAAATCGAAGGAGTAAAGCGCAGCAATGAGGCAATAATTAATTCAGATCTTGTTTTATTCGTTAATGAGGTTGAACATGAATTTTCTAAGGAATTGTACGAAGATCTGCTTGCCTTAACAAAAAAAGAAAGAATAATTCCTATCCTCAATAAAATTGATCTTGCAACTGACACGGTCAAATTTAAGGGGGCGAAAATTTCGGCGAAAACCGGCCAGGGAATAACCGAATTGATTGATCTTATGAAAAAATCTGCGCTGGGCAGTGCTAATTATTCTGAAAAATCAGCCGTTATTTCGAATGTTCGACATTTTAGTTGTTTAAGCTCAGCAAAGGAAAGTCTTGTTTCGGCTCATTCAGCGGTAAACCAAGACCTAAGCGGCGAATTTATTGCAATCGATATAAGAAAAGCCATTGATGCGTTAGGCGAAATCATTGGTGAAGTTACGTCCGAGGATGTCCTTAATAATATTTTTTCAAAATTCTGTATTGGAAAGTAAGTTTAGTTTCACGTGAAAATTCTTGACAACGTGTTGTCGGATCTATCAGTGTTTCATGTGAAACCATTTAATTGATATGAATAAGAAGTTCGATATAATTGTCATAGGTGGCGGACATGCTGGCATAGAAGCCGCTCGTGCCGGTGCAAAAATGGGTTGTGATGTGGCGTTAATCACAATGGACAAACATGCCCTTGGCCGAATGTCTTGCAACCCCGCTATTGGTGGAACCGCAAAAGGTCATTTAGTTCGAGAGATTGATGCTCTCGGTGGAATAATGGCGGGTATTGCTGATCGCACTGGAATTCAATTCCGAATGCTTAACCGATCAAAGGGACCTGCTGTTTGGTCTCCACGGTGTCAATCAGACAGAAAACTTTATTCGGCTGAGGCATATAATGTTATTTCAACTACATATGGAATTCAAATACTTGTGGATTCGGTTGTTGAAATAGTTGCCGAGAACGGCAAGGCAATTGGAATTCTAACAACATCCGGAGAATTTATCTCTGGTAAAGCCGTTGTGCTTTCCTCAGGAACTTTCCTAAATGGAAAAATGCATACTGGTTTTGTTTCTACAACAGGGGGGCGTTATGGTGAGCAGCCATCGGTTGGAATAACAGAATCTTTAGCTCATCTTGGTTTTACTTCCGCCAGACTAAAAACCGGAACACCGCCAAGACTTAACAAAAATACAATTAATTGGGGAATTCTTGAAGAGCAATCTGGGGATAATTCGCCACAACCTTTTTCTTATAGAACTGATAAAGGTGTGTTTCCGTTATTACCTCAAGTAAGCTGCCACATCACACACACAAACGATTCCGTTCACAGGATTTTGGAAAAGGGTTTCGATAAATCTCCAATGTTCACAGGGCTAATCAAGGGCGTTGGTCCAAGGTACTGCCCATCAATTGAGGATAAAATTGTTCGGTTTTCAGAAAAAAAACAGCATCAACTATTCCTTGAACCAGAGGGATTAGATAGCGATCAAATTTATTTAAATGGATTCTCAACCTCCCTGCCGGCCGAAATTCAATTTGAAGCCCTAAGAAAAATTCGTGGTCTTGAAAATGTAGAAATGGTTCGTCCTGGTTATGCTGTGGAGTACGATTACTTTCCACCCCATCAGGTTGATCTTACGTTAGAAACAAAAAAGATCTCCGGGCTTTATTTTGCCGGACAGATAAATGGAACTTCGGGTTATGAGGAAGCTGCTGCCCAGGGACTGATTGCTGGAATAAATGCTGCGGCTAAAATTATTGGCAAGCCCGAGTTAGTAATCAAGCGAAATGAGGCATACATCGGCGTTTTAATTGATGATTTAGTAAATAAATCAACAGATGAACCCTACAGAATGTTCACTTCACGCGCTGAGTACCGGCTTTTACTTCGTCAAGATAATGCTGATAGAAGATTGTTGAAATTTGGTTATGAATATGGTCTAATAGATAAGTTGCTATACGATGAGCTAAATGAAAGAGAGATATTCATTTCTACGGCAATTGAGTTTTGCAATACTACGAAAATTCATGCACGAGTTATTAACGACCATTTTGCGGAAAGATCGTTGCCAGAGATTGATTCCTCCGAAAGTATTTCAAAATTGTGCAAACGCCCGGAAATTAGTTTGTCCGAAATTTTAAAATATGTTAATACAACCGAAGAAAATAAATTTTTCGCTAAAAAATTAAAGGACAACCCATTAGTCCTTGAACAGGTTGAAATAGAAATAAAGTATGAGGGATATCTTAAACGACAAGATGATATGATCAAAAAATTAGAAAGATATGAATCAACTCATATTCCTTTAACATTAAACTATCTAAATATAAAAGCTCTTTCTACGGAAGGAAGAGAAAAATTAAACAAAATTAAGCCGCGGTCTTTGGGTCAAGCATTACGTATATCGGGCGTAACTCATTCAGATATCGCGGTATTATTGGTATATTTACGGAGGTAATTTCAGTAATTATGATTGACGTTCAAGAAAAGTATATTAAACAGCTTACCTCTCTGAACTGGGAAAACGGCTCCAACCCCGAGGCAACCAAAGTGGAGCGCCTTGCGTTTTTTGCAAGCTTGGTCGCAGAAAAAAATGATTCGTTGAACCTTATTTCCCGCCGCGATGTTGATTCAATAATTGAAAATCACATTTTTATTTCGTCACTGATTACTAAATACATCCCCGAAAAATGCAATTATTTTCTTGATATAGGAACCGGCGGCGGTTTTCCCGGGATTCCTCTCGCCATCATGCGTCCAGAAATGCGCGGAGTTCTGGTGGATTCAACGAAAAAGAAAATCGAGGCGGTTCGGGAATTTGTACATAAATTAAAGCTGGGTAATGTTAGGGTTGAAAACGATCGTGTTGAAAGCCCTGAATTTATTGCAAAGCATTCTCAAAGTTTTGATTTGGTAATAAGTAGAGCAACCGTTCCTCTTATCATTTTACTGAGATATTCGCTGCCATTGGTTAAAGAAAAAGCATTTGTGGCTGCAATGAAGGGCGGCGATTTGGAGGAAGAGTATCAGAAAGCCGAACTCAAATATAAATCTTGTATAAAAAAATCCACCACATTTGAATTGGCTTATAAACCATCTAACCTCAGAAACAAAAAAGGGAAAAAGCTGATATTGCTGGAGATCAATAAGTGACTTCTTCAGAGGATACCAAAGCCCTTTTTGCAGAGCTAAGTGAAATTACAACAGAACAGCGCAATCCTCACTCAATGGACATTGATGCACGTTCTACCGAAGAAATTCTTAAAATTATAAATGACGAGGATAAAGCCGTTCCGTATGCGGTAGAAAAAGAGCTTCCTTACATCGCACAAGCAGTTGAGCTTATCGTTAAGGCATTAAAGAATGGAGGCAGATTACTTTACTTTGGAGCAGGAACAAGCGGGCGGCTCGGTGTTGTTGATGCATCAGAATGCCCGCCAACTTTTGGAACTCCATTTGGAATGATTGAGGGATACATCGCTGGTGGGAAAGAAGCAATGTTCCGAGCTCAAGAAGGGGCTGAAGATTATGAAGAGAATGGGGCTAAAGATGTTTTGCTTGCGAACGTAACAAGCAAAGATGTTGTTTGCGGAATTGCCGCAAGCAGAAGAACGCCTTATGTTATTGGTGCGGTCAAAAAAGCAAAAGAGATTGGTGCTATGACTTTGTATGTTACTTGTAATCCCAGAGAAACCTTTAATATTAAAGAAGTTGATGTTGCCATCTGTCCGCATGTCGGTCCCGAAGTAATCATGGGTTCAACAAGAATGAAAAGCGGTACTGCTCAAAAATTAGTTTTGAATATGCTTACCACAACCGCAATGATTAGATTAGGAAAAGTTTACGAGAATATGATGATTGACTTACAAATGACTAACAAGAAACTTATTGAACGCTCAAAAAAAATAGTGATGACAATAACTGGTTTAGATTATGATGAGGCATCAAAGTACCTCAAATTAGCAAGCGGTCATGTTAAAACCGCATTGGTAATGATTAAGGCACAAGTTGATGCCGATGATGCGCGCAAACGATTAATTAAAGCGGATGGCTTCGTAAGAAAAGCAATTGAGCTATAGTTTCATTTAATAGAGACATATACTTCTGTTTTTTAATCTAACATAAATCTGTATAAAGCTCCCTAAAACAAATCAAAGAATTTTAACGGGGTTAATCATTTCCAACATCACCATTATTTCAATTCAATTTATTGACGGTCGCCAAATGAATCTAACGATTTATTTGAATTCAAAAAATTCTACTGTTTTATCTGCCGCCATCTTTGTTCCGAAGAACAATCAAGACCAACTTTTTATTTGGCAAACCGAGAATTGGAATTTCCATTCGGCTTTATGTTTTATATAAAATGAAAAATATTCTTGATGACCTGAAACAAATATCTTCGCTTGTTGATCTTGTAAATCAAACCGCAAATTCAGCTGAAAGCGCACCGCAGATTTTTGTTAAAAATTTCTTTGGTTCTGCAAAAAATCTTTTTGTAAGCATTCTAGCTGAACGAGAGCAGCAAATTTTCTTGCTGTGTGAAGACTCCAAATCTCTTGATGAAACCAATGCTGAGTTAGGAATTTTGGGTTTATCTGATAAAACACTTTCAATTAATGAATTTAAACCGGAAACCATACAGGAAAAGTTAACTGAATTTTCATACCGCAGCTCATTTATTCTTTTGTCAACGTATGAATTGTTATCATATCCTCTTCCTAACAAAGAACAAGTAATTAAAAACACAACGCAAATTAATGTTGGCGGCGATTTATCGTATAACGAACTGATTGAATATTTAAACCTTCTCAACTATCAAAAGGAAAATTTTGTTGAGGCACCGGGTGATTTCTCACAACGCGGAGCAATTGTTGATTTCTGGTCATATAGTGAAAAAAATCCTGTACGACTGGAGTTTGATGGGGATTTCCTCGAATCAATTCGTCATTTCGACCCAGAAAGTCAACGATCCATTGAATCTATTAAAGCCACGACAATTGCCTGCGAAATTAGTGCCGTAATGCAGGAAAACAGATCAAGCATTTTTGATTATCTGAAAAATCCCCTCGTGATAGCAAGTCAATACGAATTGAATAATCTTAATTTGGCTAATACTAATGGTTATGGAGATCATGTAGAACCAAATTTTCAAGACATAGATGATGATTTTACAAATGCGGAAACTGAAAAAGACAACAATCCATCAGGGAACACTTCGTTTGATATAAAAGAAATCCTCACCAAAAGCAATGCAAGATGGATAATTGTGGATGAACTTGGTCTATCTGAAATTTCATTCGATGCTGGTTTTTTAGAAGCTCCAACTATAAAATCGAACTACGAAATTCTATTCAGAACACTAAAAGAATATTCGTCTGCTGATTTCAAAATTATTCTTACATCGGAAAACAATCTGCAATCCAAACGGTTGACTGATTTGTTAGTTGAACTTCACCAAGAATTGATTGCGTTATTAGATGAAGGTAAAATCAAAATTAAAGCGCTGCCCTTAAAAAACGGCTTCATTCATAGAAGCTCAAAATTGCTTGTTCTTACCGATTATCAAATTTTCAACAAACCATACCGCACAAAAACACTCGGCAAGCAAAGGACTTCTAAATCCAAATCATTTGCATCAATAAAACGCGGTGACTTTGTTGTTCACGAAGACTATGGAATAGGAAAATATGTTGGTTTGGAAACCATAAAAATCGGCGATGCAAATCAGGAGACGATGAAGATTTTATATGCAGACGGCGGTGTTGTTTATGTTAATCTTAATTACTTAAACCTTGTTAAAAGATATTCCTCACAAGAAAAATTAGCTCCAACACTTTCAACGCTGGGAACATCCGAATGGCAAAACACAAAGCAGCGAGCTAAAAAGAAAATTAAAGAAGCCGCAAGAGAATTAATTACACTTTATGCTCGCAGAAAAGCAGCAAAAGGATTTTCGTTCAGCCAAGACACTGTTTGGCAGAAGGAATTAGAAGCATCGTTCATTTACGAAGATACTGCTGATCAAGAAAAGGTTACGGAAGATGTTCGTCATGATATGGAGGCGGAAAATCCGATGGATCGGCTAGTCTGCGGGGATGTTGGTTTTGGTAAGACAGAGGTGGCTGTTCGTGCTGCTTTCAAAGCAGCTCAAGATGGAAAGCAAACGGCGGTATTGGTACCAACAACCATTTTAGCTGAACAGCATTATAATACTTTTAAAGATCGTCTTTCACAATTTCCAATAACCGTTTTTGCAATTTCAAGATTTCAAACTAGGAAAGAACAAGCAGAAATTATAGCCGGTTTGGCAAATGGAAAAATTGACATTGTTATTGGAACTCATCGTCTGATTTCAAAGGATATTGTATTCAAAGATCTCGGTCTTTTGATAATAGATGAAGAACATCGCTTTGGTGTAATGGCAAAAGAAAAATTAAGATCACTTAAACATAATGTTGATACGTTAACTCTTACAGCGACTCCTATTCCAAGGACATTAAACCTTTCACTTCTTGGTGCAAGAGACTTATCAATAATTGCAACACCACCGCCAAATCGTCAGCCAATCTATACACATGTTTCTACTTTTGATATTCAAAAAATTAAAGGTTGGGTTGACAACGAGATTAATAGAAACGGACAAATCTATTTTGTGCATGACCGGGTTGAATCAATTGAAAAACTTGCTGGCTATTTGAACAAGTATATCCCTGATGTTCGTATAGGAATTGCACATGGACAAATGAAGCCCTCATGGCTTGAGAAAATAATTCACGGTTTTCTTAACAAACAATATGATGTACTGCTCTCAACAAAAATTATTGAATCAGGAATTGACATTCCAAATGTTAACACAATAATTGTAAATAGAGCTGACCGCTTTGGCTTGGCAGAGCTTCATCAACTTAGAGGACGTGTGGGAAGGGCTGCGAGACAAGCTTATGCGTATTTTATCGTTCCCTCTTTGAATAGCATAAACAAAAAAGCATTACGACGGCTTCAAGCAATTGAAGAATTTACAGAGCTTGGTGCGGGCTTTAATATCTCAATGCGCGATTTGGAAATTCGCGGTGCGGGAAATTTGCTTGGCATAGAACAAACCGGTTTTGTTAATGGTATTGGTTTTGATCTTTTTATTAAACTTATAAACGAAGCTGTTGAGGAACTAAAATACGAAGAGTTCAAAGAATTATTCCAAGTTCTGCCAAAACCAAAAGAAAAAACCGAACCCACAATTGATACTTATTTTGATATTGGAATTCCTCAAACATACATGCCCGAACAAGCCGATAGATTAAACTTTTACACTGCTCTTTATTCAGTTACGAGCTTAGAAGAAATAAATGACCTTGTTGAGGAAATGAAAGACCGCTTTGGAGTATTGCCTTTGATGGTAAGTTTATTAATATCAACCGCCATTCTCAGGTTCTATGCTTCGCAAGCTTTGTTTGAGAGAATAATTATTCAAAGAAAAAATATTTTTCTTGTTCTTCCCAAAGGAGAAAACGAAGAATATTACAAAATTAAGTTTAACGTTTTGATGAAACACGTTATGGAAAAATATTCTGACACAGTAAGGTTCAATCAACAAAAAGAAACTCTGCGATTAATTATTGTGAACAACTTTTCTTCACCAAGTGCTCTACTTGAAGGTTTGATTGTGTTTATAAAAGATGTTGCGTTAATCATCAACCAAGATGTTGGCGTTTAGAAACCCAGTTCCTTTTAAATGCTAACTGAATCTTGAGGAATTGAGTTTGTTAACAACCTTGCCGATAAACCTAAAATACTTTAGCTTCGCATAAATAATTTTCACTGTGTGTTTTCTGCTTATGAAAGAATTAGACTTTAGACCTCACAAATCAACCGAAGAGTTTAGGAATAACTATAAACTCCACGATCTCGCCGAAAGCTATGGAAAGAACTTACTTGTTCAATGGGGAATTGAGTTTAATGAGTTCGGTAAAGACAGACGTTACGAGAAAGTCTGGGAAAAGGGAAAAGACAAACCCGACTTAATAATTTCTTACAAAGGAAAAGAAACTATGCTTGATTGGAAAGGAAAACATTCACCAAAATGGTTAATGAATGAGCGGGCTTACAATGCGTACCTGGAGTGGAAAACAAAAATGAATATACCGGTGCTTGTTGCTTTCTTTTTGTTTGATGAGAAGGATAATTTGTTAGAGAATAGATTTGCAGCGATTGGAATTCACCAACTCAATCTGACTAAAGGAAAAGAATGGGATAAAAATAAAACGGTTGAGTTTAAGAATTCGCTTCCTTCGTTTACAAAATCTGAAATTCTTAAATATCTGCTTTAACTTTTAAAACATACCCCCATCGAGCCCCGCTCAAGAGGGAACGCAATTTGCTAAATTAAAAGTAATAACCAACCGAAAAATAAAAAATAACGTTTCCCCAGCTAATCGGGTTACCGGGCAAATTTTTCTTAAAGAGAAAGCTTCTGCCAACAGCAAAATCTGCTGGGCCGATTGGTGTATCGAGCGACAATGAAGCTCCTATCCCATGCCGCAAATCTTTAAAGCGAATTTCTTCTTGAACATCCCAAATTGAACCCAAATCATATCGGACTAAAAAGTATGTATCAAAGAATATACGCACAGGAAGGTTGTATCTATATTCAAGCGAAGCCAAAAACAGTTGTCTGCCTCTGAACTCATCTTCTCTCATTCCAAAAAAAGAATACTGCCCACCGAGCGAAAAGTGCTGACTAAGAGGTAAAGTTTTATCCCCAAATCCCAAAGAAAAGCGTGGAGAAAATGTGTGGTTTCTTGAAACAGTAAAATAGTTTTTATAATCGAGAGAAAGATTTGTATAACCGACATCTCCGCCAAGAACTGTCTGTGCTGTTTCATAAAAACCGGTAAAGAGGAACCCGTTTTGCGGATATGGGTATTTGTCCTGCGTATCAATAGTCGTGCTGATTTTCAAACTAACTATTTTAATTTTATAGGGGAAAATTATCTCACTGGTTTTATTAGCCAACTGATCAACTTGATATTTACCTTTAAAAATTAAGTTCCCGAATTTTCCAACCTGCGTTCCAACAGAAAGCGACGCTCCATAATAAATCTGGCGATATTCTCCTAATGCAGAACGCGAAAATTTATTTTCTGATGTCGGCAGATCATCTCCATAAACAAAAGCATCGTCAAACAGATAGTACGCATTGATTTTATAAGTAAAATAAGTGTTCCAAAGTCTATTTGCTTTATGTTCTAAAATATAACCTCTATTTCGAGCACCGCCATAAATCAGAACCCCCGCTTCAGTGCCGCTGCCAAATAAATTTTCATCGCGAATATCTAAACTAAGCTGTGTTTGATTTTCGCTGTCCGTTCTAAAACCAATTCTTGCAAGCCCGGAAACTTTTTCAGTCACTTTAAGAACAATTACATTTTCGTTGCCTTCTTTTTTAACATCAAAATTTATATCGCTAAACAAGCTGGTGCTTCTAAGATTTGTTAAACCGTCTTCAATATTTTTATAAAGAAAGTAGTCACCCGCTACAAGAGAAAGTTCTCTTGTAATTACTGTCTCTGTGGTTCTTTCATTTCCTTGCAAAGAAACTCTCGATATTTTACCCTCATCAAAATGCAACGAGAGATTTCCGGAGTCCCGTTCAAATGAAACCTCTGTTAAGTAAGCTAAAGAATAACCGAGTTTTCTATATAACTTAAGAATTTCAATTATAGAGCTAACCACTTTTCTTTCTACAAAAGGTTTGTTAATAAGACGGGCAAGAACTGACTCCGCTTCTGCTTTGTTAATTATTTTTACTCCATGTAAATCAAAAGACTTTATTGTTGGTTTTTTGCTGCCAAGAATTTCAATTACATATAAATCTTTTTCTTCTTCGATTCTTGCTTCTAAATTTTCATATTCACCATTTGCATAGATATCATTAAGGGCAAGCTTAATCTCTGCCCGTGAAATTGAGTCATGGCTTAGAGCATATTTAGCGAACTCTTCCCCAAATTCCGGAACCTTATCACACTTGATCAGTGGATTTTTAAAATAGAAATTATCATTTGAAAGTTTTGATCGGATAAGCGAATCCAGTTTGCTTTGTAATTGCGCCGTTAAAACGAGAGCATCGTAATATCCCTGAGAAATAATAGAATCAGAATTTGTAAAGTCGCTTGCTGTCCAATTTTTCAAATCCGGTTTAATGATGAAATCTGCCTTGCTCAATTGAAATTCGTTTAGCAATTTCATCGGGATGCTTACAACCTGATCTGCAACAATCCACGGATAAGCAAGCTCTTCCTCGGGATGAAGAGTGCTGGTTGTACTTACTGCAATGATGAAATCTCCGCCGTGCTCTTTTGCTGTTTTGACTGGAATGTTTTCCACCAAACCGCCATCTACCAAAAATAAAGAATCATAGTTTGTGGGAGATAATAAAAATGATACGCTTGAACTCGCTCGCATTGCAAGACCGAGAGATCCTTTATTTAAAACAACCTTGTTTCCGGTCACAAGGTCGGTACAAACCGCTCTGAATTTGTAGAGGAGATTATCAAAACTTTGATTAACATGAATTGGCGCATGAAGTGTTAGCAAATTAAGCTTGTTGGAAAGAAGCTGCCCATCATTTATTGAAGTTGGAATTACTGGCTTAAATCCTTGCAATCGGAGATTCAGAACTGCTTTATCCTCGGTTATTTTTTGATCGACAAACAGCTCTCTTCTGTTTGTTTTTCTATCTAATGAAGTGAATGATTCCCAATCAATATTTTTCGCAAGAGAATCAAGTTCAGTAATTGAGTAGCCAGCTGAATAAAGACCGCCCAAAATACTGCCCATACTCGTACCCACAATTAGATCAGCAGAAATATTGGCTTCCTCCAGAGCTTTTAACACACCAATTTGTGCCAAGCCACGCGCACCGCCACCGCTAAGGGCAAGAGCAATGATTGGTTTATCTTTTGAAATGTTCTCAGATAGTCCGAATGGAAGCGACCTGCTGGTTGTTTCAATCCTAATTATCTCAATCGGCTGGGCAAAAGAAACAGATAGATAAAAAATAACGAGTGGAAAAAAAATTTTTATAAACGTATACATTTAACAAAAAAGTAATTGTGCTTCAGAATAATATTGAATTCTAAAGTATTTACAAACACGATATGTTTTTATTATTTTTTTCTTTTTTGCTGCTGTGCTTTGGCGCTTTGTTCTGCTGTTTCCATTAGCCGCTCCATAAATCCTTTTTTCTTTCCTTGTTTTTGTGGAACTGGCTCTAAAACTACGTTATCATGCTTCTTATTAACATAGAATTGCTGAATTATAGAAAACAAGTTGAACATAAAATAGTAAAGATTAAGTCCTGACGGAAAGCTCATAAACATTAAGGTTAACATTACAGGCATAATATAAACAAGACTCTGCTGTTTAGGATCTTTCACTGTCATTTTTTGCTGAATAAATGTTGTGATGCCCATTAAAAGGGCGAGACCGCTTATCTTATCAATTCCAAAAAGTGGAATTTTTACTGGTAAAGTAGCAATGACATCCGGCCGCGAAAGATCGTTTATCCACAACATAAACGGCTGCTGCCTCAGTTCAATTGCAACCTGAAACAAGCCCCACATTGCCACAAAGATTGGCATTTGCAGAATTAGCGGAAGACATCCCCCGGCAGGATTTACACCGTAAGTCGAGTAAAGTTTCATTGTCTCTTTGTTCATCTTCTGCGGGTCATCTTTAAACTTTTCCTTTATCTCCGAAATCTTCGGCTGCAAAAGCTGCATCTTTTTCATTGAGTGCAAGCTGCTTTTTGTTAAAGGATATAAAACAATTTTAATGATCAAAGAAAAAACAATTATTACTATTCCATAGTTTGGAATAAACATATGTAAAAAAGCAAAGAGCGGAAGCAAAACATATTCTGCAATCGGTCTTACAATAAACTTGAGCCCGAAGAAACTCCCAAAATCAACTATTTTCTCTAAATTTTTTCCTTCCTTTTTCAAAAGATCATAATCAACGGGTCCAATGTAAAGAGAGAATTCATGTGTTTCTGAAAGTGTGTTTTTGGTGGGAATGGTTAGTCTGGTACTATAAATCTCATTTATACCTTGATTGCTTACTGCAATATGTTCGCCCCGAATGTACCCGCCTTCAACTCTGCTTGGATCTTTTGGAATGATTATCGCTGCAAAATATTTGTTTCTTACAGCAATCCAATCTATCCTTCCTGTAAAATCTTTTTCAACAATCTCGCCAGCTGAGGAGGCATCTACGATGACTTGCTCATCGCCATAAAAGACGCTGGCATTTGAGTATGTTGCCTCATCAACGGTGTTTTCTTCAACAAATCTGATTCCATTATCCCAAACAAGATCAATAGCCCCATTGCTAATGATGGATCCCAGCCCATTCAGTTCAACCTCGGTGTTCATGGTATATCTGTCACCAAAAAAAGTGAACTTCTTTACGATACTCTTGCCACCCGCCACATCAAGCGAAAAAGAAAGGGATATGGAATCCTTATTTGTAAGCTTGTAATGATTCTGATCTCCCGAAAAATTAAAATCGAGCGCGCCAGTGTTTATCGCTTTTCCATCCGAACTAACAAAAGAAAGATTGTAATCGCCGCCTTTAGAATAATTTATAAGCTGAACCCTCTCGTAGTAAAAGTTTTTTTCTTCATCAACATCGATCGAATACCAATTTTTAAATTTCTTTAGATAGTATTTTTTAATGTTGCCGCCGCGTGTTGATAGTTCCATCTTCACTAAATCATTTTCTATAGTGATGATTTTTTCTTCTCCAACCGGCGTTTTGAAGTATGAACCAAAACTTGAGCTATCAGAGTCTTTCTTTGATTGTCCGCTCCTTGTTTCAGCACCAGCGGTTTGTGTTTTTTCTTGGAGATTATCTTTTGTTAGACTTCTTTCTACAATTGTGGAGTCGGTTTGCCTCTCTGACGGCGGGGGTGGTTGCGGAGAATTCATAAATAACCAGATAATCAAGATTGCACTGATTAAGACAAAAGCTAATATTGTATTTCGATCCATTTTTATTCCGTTAGTCTATTGGGTCGTATCCGCCCTTGTTGAACGGATTACATCTTAAAATCCGCCAAAGAGATTTTGCGCCGCCCCTTATTACACCATATTTTTCAAATGCCTGAATTGAGTATTCAGAACATGTTGGGTAAAAGCGGCAAGATGGCGGCAGAACAGGAGAAATAAAATTTTTATATCCCTTAATTGCGAGAATAAAAAATCTCCTCATCTATATTTTTTCTTCCAGTTTTGAAATAATTTCTTTTATCGGGGGCAGTATATCTTTAAGCCGGATTCGCTTGTTTGTTTTTTGATTAAGCGCTTGTGGTGAAAAGATAATTTTTAGAAGAGCGTTTTTGTTTTTACATTTTTCAATCAACCCGATCTTATTTAATCTATAAATTTCTCTAATCAATCGCTTAACCCGGTTTCTCCAAACTGCGTTTCCGAGCTTTTTACTTACGGCAACAGCAAAGAGAACGCCTGGTTCTTCCGAATCATTAATAAAACAATAGTTTGCTCTAATCTTGTTATCTGATGAATATGATGTGTCGCCCTCGGTAAAAATTTTTTCAAATTCCTTTCCGCTCTTAATTTTTTCAACAGCGGAAAGCCCATGTTTTTTCAAGATTAATTATTCATCACTTACGGTTAATTTTTTTCTTCCCTTTGCTCTTCTTCTCGCCAAAACGCTTCTCCCGTTTTTAGATTTCATTCTCTCTCTAAAGCCGTGAGCATTTTTTCTCTTACGATTGCTTGGTTGATATGTTCTTTTCATTTAATTCCTATTTCCTATTAAAAAGAGTTCAAAAATATACACTGACGCCCTAACAAACAAGAAAATAATATCTGTTCAATGCCCAGAACACCAAAACCAAAATAAATTTTAAATAAATAATTTGCTTTGAAGCTTAATACTTCATATTTTTTCATTCAGAGGGTCGTCAAAAATGTTGTTAGTTGTTTGTGGATAACTTTTATTTGTGAAAACGTTTCACAAATATTTGAAAGTCAAAACCAACACACCAAAGTAGAATTTTTGTGTGTGCTCGTTCTTAATGCCCCACAATTCTTTATTTTATAATGGGTTGTGACAACATCTTAATGTTGGCAACTTGTGAATAAAATTTATTTTAATTTATTAAAACGAGACGGAACCTCTTAAAATTAAATGGTTTATACTATTCCTTTTTGTGGATAATTCAAGCATGCTTAACATTGGATTGATTTCTAAAGCACCATCGAAAAACTTAACCGAGGCATGGAACGATTTCCTAAAAGAAATCAAAAGTAATGTTACTCAAATGACTTTCAATACATGGTTTCTTCCTATCAAGCCGCTCGAGATGAACAATGGTTCTCTAAAAGTTCAGCTTCCCAGTCAGTTCTTTTGGGAATGGATAGATGAACATTATAAAAATCTAATCAGCAAGTCCATTCACACCGTTTTGGGTGAGCAAGTATCTCTGACATATGTGATTTCTGAAGAGGCAGAAATAAGTCAACCAGTTCAAGAAAAGCCAAGACAATTAGTTGAAACTATAAAGTCCTCACAACAAAAACCGGAGTTTAGCACATTTCTAAATCCTCGATATACTTTCGATAATTTTATTAAGGGTGAAAATAATCAATTAGCTCGCGCTGCAGCCACAGCAATTAGCGAAAACCCAGGCGGCACTTCTTTTAATCCACTGTTTATATATGGGGGAGTCGGGCTTGGTAAAACTCACTTAATGCAAGCTATAGGCAACAAAATCCTTGAGAACTTTTCAGATAAAAGAATCATTTACCTTCCTTCCGACATTTTTACTGTACAATTTGTTGAAGCAATTAAATCTGATAAAGTAAATGAATTTTCAAGTTTCTATAGAAGCATGGACGTTTTAATAATTGATGATATTCAGTTTTTAATCGGGAAGGAAAAAACACAGGATCTCTTTTTTCATATTTTTAATACTTTGCATCAGTCAAGAAAGCAAATCGTTTTATCAAGCGACAAGCCGCCAAAAGATTTAAGGGGTTTGGATGAGAGATTGATTTCAAGATTTCAGTGGGGATTGATGGCTGACATTCAATCACCTGATCTTGAAACTAGACTTGCTATTCTAAAGAAAAAGTCTGAAGATTATGGATTAGTTGTTTCAAACGATATTTTAGAATATATCGCTAATAGCATTACTTCTAACATCAGAGAACTTGAGGGTTGTTTGATAAAGCTACTCGCAAACTCTTCTCTTAATTTAAAAGAAATAAATCTCGATCTAGCTAAAAGAACTGTTAAAGAAATCGCAACCGACAGGAAAATTAATGTCTCAATAGAAAATATTACTAAGGTCGTTTGCTCTGCTCTAAGCGTTGATGAAAATAAACTAAGAGATAAAACAAGAAAAAAGGAAGTCGTACTTGCACGGCAATTAGCCATGTTCTTCTCAAAGGAACTTACAAAATCCTCACTAAAAACGATTGGCCTGCATTTCGGAGGAAGAGACCACTCTACTGTCATCCATGCTTGTAATTCTATCGAAAATCTCCAGCAATCAGACACTAATATTAAACTTCTTGTGGAGAATTTAAGAAGCCAAATCGAGTTGGTTTGTTCATAATTTGTAAAAATTTATTAACGCTTAAGTGTTGAAAGAATGTCGCCTATTTGTTGACAATCAATTCTTATTAACACTCTGTGTTTTATATTCATTTAACTTCTTAATTATTAACAAGCCAATTATTTTTTTTCTTGATTTAATAATCAAAAAGAAAACTAATTGATATTATAAACATATCAACGTTCTTATTATTAAAATTAAAATATTTTTTATTTATTTATTTAAAATAATAAGCTCATTTTGTGTGGATAATTTTTCAATGGAGTATTAAAAAAGTTATCTTGAATAAAAAGCATGAGCGCATCTTTTTGTTTATTTCTTATGCGGGTAAGTAAACTAAACAATTAAGAAATAATAGTTACCAACAGCATTGAGATTTGCGTATGCTTTTGCTAATTTTGTATGATTTTTAGGAGAAAATTAAATGGAATTTAAAGTAAACAGCAAGGTTCTGGAGAAACTTCTTTCGAGAATAATTCCAGCCGTACCAAGCCGCACACCAATGCCGATTTTAGAGAATTTTTTATTCGAAATAAAGGATGGTGCGTTGGTAGTTAGCGCAACGGATTTGGAAATTGCTCTTAAGGCATCAATTAATGTTGCTGCTGAGTCTAATGTTAAAATGGTTGTTCCAGCACGCCTGCTGTACGATGTGATTAGAAGTTTAGATGAAACCCAAATTCATTTCGAAAATTCTCCTAATTTAAAACTAAAATTAAAAACCGACTTTGGAACATATAACATTGGTTATTCCTCACACGATGATTTTCCGGCAATACCTTTAGTTAGTCGCGAAAAAGAAATTGTGATTAGCGGAACTGATTTGAAGAGAGCAATTGATCAAACATCATTTGCCATGAGCAAAGAGGATATGCGTCCTGCAATGACTGGAACTCTTCTAGAATTTTCAAATGATGGACTGAGATTTGTAACAACAGATGGTCATCGTCTAGTAAAATATGCGTATAAAAGTATTAAATCAGAAAAAAGCGAGCAGTATATCATTCCCGAACGAGCCATCTCCGTTTTGTCCAAACTGTTAACTGAGACAGATGTTAAAATTTATTTAAGCAAAACAAACATTTCATTTCAGATGGGTGAACTTGAATTTATTACAAGACTGATCGGCGAAAAGTATCCTGCTTATAATAGCGTTATTCCTCTTGAGAACGAAAACACATTGAAAATTAAAACAAGTGAACTACTTGCCTCAGTTAGAAGAATGCTTTTGTTTTCTAGTTCAAATTCTAAGCAAGTCAAGTTTACATTGAAACAAGACAATCTCGAAGTATCAGCCGAAGACATTGATCGGGGTTCAAATGCTGTTGAAAATATTTTGTGTGAGTATAAGGGCGAACCAATGGAAATAGGTTTTAATACAGCATATGTTAATGATGTTTTGTCGCATGTAAATGATGATAATGTGATATTTAAATTACATTCACCTACCAAAGCCTGTATAGTTGAACCAACCAAAATAAAAGATACCGAAGAACTTTTATTGCTTTTAATGCCGGTTCGATTGAATAATTAGTAATGATTTTGACCTCCATTAAACTAAAAAATTTTAGATGTCATAAAGATATTTCACTAAATTTTTCAGATAATCTGAATTATATAGTTGGAGGAAACGGTCAGGGCAAAACAGCAATACTCGAAGCTATTTACTACTTATGTACCACTAAAAGTCATAATACAAACTCCGACGGAGAGGTTTTATGCTTCGGGGAAGAATTTTTTGAAATAAAAGGAAACTTTAAAAATCTTGTTAATGATGAGGTGAGAATAATATATTCTGCGGCAGAGGCAAAGAAATCTTATTTGCAAAACGGAAAACAAAAGCATCGCTTATCCGAAGTAATCGGGCATTATCCCATTGTGCTGCTAACACCTGCTGATCATTCAGTTACCTCGGGCTATCCAGCAGATAGAAGAAAATTTATTGATTCTATTTATTGCCAAGCATCGGCAGCTTATATGGAACTTATAATTGATTATAACAAGACAGTTAAACAAAGAGCTGCTCACCTAAACAGTATAAAAGAAAGCAGATCTAAAAATCTAAGTGAACTAGATGCATGGACGCAAAAATTATTAGAATCAGGTTTAGATATTATTAACCTAAGAAATAATTTCTTTAATGAATTTGAGCCGTTTGTTAAACTTGCATATAAAGAAATTTTGGATGAGCAGGAAATTCCGGGAATAAAATATTTTTATCTTGGCGGATATGATGGCTTAGATATTGGTGGTCGGTTCCTCGAACTGCTGGAATCTAAAAAAGATGATGAATTGAGAAGAGGCATGTGTTTGGTAGGTCCGCATAAAGATGATTTTATTTTTAGTATTAACGGGATAAACCTTAAAACCTTTGGCTCTCAAGGTCAGCATAAAACCTTTCAGGTTGCATTAAGATTTGCAGAATTTTTTTATCTAAAAGAAAAAACTGGCAAAGCCCCTATCTTTTTATTAGATGATGTTTTTGGTGAGCTTGACACTGCCCGCTCAATTCGCATAAGTGAAAATTTAAGCAGAGTTGGGCAAACATTTATTACCCTTACGGATTTTACAGATATTTCTTATTTGCGAAAACAAAGCTGCGATATGGTTATTAAACTCGCAGAAGGAAATATTGTATATGCCTGAAAGTTTTCTAAGCATTTCGGAAATAATAAATAAGGAGCCGGGATTTGAAAAACTTAGACGAGTTATTAAACAGCATGATGTAATGGAGGGTTTTTACAAAATATTTCCCGATTTGAAAAAGATAGCTTCACCGGTCAAAATAGAAAAAAAAATTTTACATCTTAAGGTGGTTAATGCGGCTTGGAGAAGCGAGCTTAAGTTCAATCAAAAAACAATTATTGAAAAAATAAATACCTTTTATGGCGAGGAAATTATAAAGGGTATACGTCTTCAATCGTAAAACAATTTTTAATATAAACAAGAATTAAAATGACTAATAACAAAAACGGCAACGAATACAGCGCCAAAAGTATTAATGTTCTTAAGGGACTGGAAGCAGTCCGAAAAAGACCTGCAATGTACATCGGCGATGTAAGCACGCGCGGTCTGCACCATCTGGTTAACGAGGTTGTTGATAACAGTATAGATGAAGCAATGGCTGGCTTCGCCGATCTAATCGAAATTACCATTCATGAGAATGAAACGGTTAGCGTACAAGACAACGGACGCGGCATACCCGTTGATCTTCATCCCGAAGAAAAAAAGTCTGCGCTCGAAGTTGTTATGACAGTACTTCACGCCGGCGGTAAATTTGATAAAAATTCTTATAAAGTATCCGGCGGATTGCATGGGGTAGGTGTCTCAGTTGTAAACGCACTTTCGGAGTGGCTTAAAGTTGAGGTCAAAAGAGATGGCAAAATTTATTTTCAAGAGTATAAGAAGGGAGTTGCTGTAAAACCCGTAAAGGAAATAGGAACGGTTAGGAAAAACGAAACGGGAACAACGGTAACCTTTAAACCAGATGCCGATATTTTTAAGGTAATAAAATTCAAGTTTGAAACTCTGGCAGAAAGAATGCGCGAGCTTGCCTACCTTAACAAAAACATCACTATAAAAATTAAGGATGAAAGAAATGGCGGGGAGGAAGAGACGTTTCATTTCAAGGGCGGCTTAATCGAGTTTGTTAAATATCTGGATGAAACACGATCACCCCTGCATAAGACAGTTTATATTGAGGGAGAAAAAGATAAAACACCCATTGAAATTGCTTTCCAGTACAGCGAAGATTATCAGGAAAATATTTTTTCTTACGTTAACAATATTAATACTCATGAGGGTGGAACCCATCTTGTTGGATTTAAAACTGCTCTAACAAGAACATTAAATAACTATGCTGCAAAAAATGGCTTGATTAAGGATGATAAAATCCAGCTAACAGGTGACGATTTTAGAGAAGGGCTAACAGCGGTAATTTCAGTAAAAGTTGCAGAGCCGCAGTTCGAGGGGCAGACAAAAACCAAGCTGGGCAACAGCGAAACTAAATCCGCAGTAGAAATGCTCGTTGGTGAAAAGCTTGCAGAACACTTAGAAGAAAATCCATCTGTTGGAAAAAAGATAATTGAAAAATGTATGCGGGCAGCAGAAGCCCGTGAAGCTGCACGTAAGGCGAGGGATTTGGCAAGAAGAAAAAATGCATTGGACAACATGAACCTCCCAGGCAAGCTTGCTGATTGCTCAATAACAGATCCGGAACATTGTGAAATATATATAGTTGAGGGTGATTCTGCCGGTGGTTCTGCAAAGCAGGGAAGAGACAGAAGATTTCAGGCAATACTTCCTCTGAAGGGCAAGATACTCAATGTTGAGAAAGCGAAGCTCAATAAAATTTTAGAGAATAATGAAATCAAAGCAATTATTTCGGCAATTGGTGCAGGGTTGGGCGCAGACTTTGATCACCTAAAAGCAAGATATGGAAAAATTATTTTAATGACAGATGCCGATGTTGATGGAAGCCATATTCGTACGTTACTCCTCACGTTTTTATATCGCCACATGAAAGACCTAATTGCTTCCGGGAAAGTTTACATTGCCCAGCCGCCGCTTTATAAAGTTAAGAAAGGAAAACAAGAGTTCTACGCATTTGATGAAAAAGAAAGAGATGAAATAATTAAACGATTAAAGGGAAATGGAAAGGAAGTCGTTGAGGAAAAACCAGAAGAATTGACAGAAGAAGGACACACAAAGGGTTTGGCGATTTCAAGATATAAGGGACTCGGCGAAATGAATCCTTTGCAACTATGGGAAACAACAATGAATCCAGAAACTCGAACGGTTCTTCAGGTGACAATAGAAAGCGCTGCTGCAGCTGATAAAATATTTGAAACCCTTATGGGCGACGCAGTGGAGCCGCGCAAAGAATTTATTGAGAAGCATGCTAAGTATGCTAATTTGGATATTTAAAAAATCAACCAGATAAAAACTTTTTATTAGATACATTCTTATGACAACAATATTTGAAAAAATAATTCCAGTATCTCTCGAAGAAGAAATGAAATCTTCTTACATAGATTATGCAATGAGCGTAATTGTGGCTCGTGCATTACCTGATGTTAGAGACGGACTTAAACCGGTTCATCGCCGCGTACTTTTTGGAATGCATGAACTCGGTGTTCAGTTCAATAAGCCGTATAAAAAATCAGCAAGAATTGTTGGAGAGGTTCTCGGTAAATATCATCCGCACGGTGATACTGCAGTTTATGATTCGATGGTGCGAATGGTACAAGATTTTTCGCTTCGTTATCCTTTGGTTGATGGGCAGGGAAATTTTGGTTCGATTGACGGAGATTCACCGGCGGCAATGAGATATACCGAGGCGCGGCTTGCCCGAATGGCTGATGAGATGCTTCGCGATCTTGATAAAAATACCGTCGGATTTCTTCCCAACTTTGATGATTCTCTTCAAGAGCCGGTTGTTCTTCCGGCATACTTGCCGAATCTTTTAGTTAATGGTGCAAGCGGTATTGCGGTTGGAATGGCAACAAACATTCCTCCGCATAATTTAGGTGAAGTTGTAGATGGCTTGGTAGCCCTGATTGATAGCCCAAAGCTTACGTCAGAGGATTTAATGAAATATGTGAAAGCACCAGATTTTCCAACAGGCGGAATAATCTATGGTTTTGATGGAGTAAAAGAAGCTCTTACAACCGGCAGAGGAAGAATAATTCTCAGAGCCAAGGCGAACATTGAAACGCTGAAGAATGAAAGAGAAAACATTGTAATCACAGAAATCCCTTATCAAGTTAATAAATCAGCATTAATAGAAAAGATTGCCGAGCTGGTCCGCGCCGGCAGCATTGTTGGTATTTCAAACATCAGAGACGAATCTGATAGAGATGGATTGCGAGTTGTTATTGAAATGAAACGGGATGGACAGCCCGCAGTAACACTAAACCAGCTTTTCAAGCACACACAAATGCAGGTTACGTTTGGTGTAATTATGCTTGCATTGGTTAACGGTGTACCAAAGGTTCTGAATATTCAGCAGATGATGCAATACTTTCTTGACCACAGAATGGATGTGTTGATACGCAGAACTAAATTTGATCTTGATGCAGCCGAACGACGAGCACACATTCTTGAGGGATATATTATTGCTCTGGATAATATTGATGCGGTGATCGAGACAATTAAAAAATCAAAAGACACAGAGACTGCAAAAGTTAACCTGATGAAAAAGTTTAAGCTTTCGGAAATTCAGGCGAAAGCAATCCTTGACATGAGGTTACAGCGACTCACTGGTCTTGAGAGAAAGAAAATCGAAGACGAGTACAAAGAGACAATTAAACTGATTGAAAAACTTAAAGGAATTCTTGACAGCGAAAAGAAACGAAAGCAAATAATTAAAGACGAACTTTTAATTATCCGAGAAAAATATGCGGATGAAAGGCGGACAGAAATAATCCGGGACTACAAAGAATTTTCTCTCGAGGACATTATAGCCGAAGAAGATGTTGTGGTAACTATTTCTCATCAAGGTTTTATTAAAAGATTTCCCGTTAGTGGTTATAGAAGACAATCCCGCGGAGGAAAAGGTGTAACCGGTGCCGGTACAAAAGATGACGATTTTATTGAACATATGTTCATTGCATCGACGCATCATTACATAATGTTCTTTACCGACAAAGGAAAATGTTATTGGCTGAAAGTTCACGAAATTCCTGAGGGCGGACGTGCTGCACGAGGAAGGTCGGTAGTAAATCTTCTTGAAAAGGATCCGGAAGAAAACATAAACGCTTTCATTACCGTAAAAGAATTCAAAGATGATGCATACTTACTAATGGCAACCGAAAGAGGCACGGTTAAAAAAACAGTGCTTTCTGCATATGGAAATGTGCGCAAGGGAGGAATTAACGCAATCAATCTTGCCCCTGGCGATAACCTTATTGCTGTTAAAATGACAGATGGAAACAATGATATTGTTCTTGGGACAAGAAATGGGTTTGCGGTTAGGTTCAACGAGAAAGATGTGCGCGATATGGGCAGAACCGCCACCGGTGTTCGCGGAGTTCGATTGACCAAAGGCGATCATGTGGTTGGTTTAATTGTGATAAAAAGAAACGATACAATTCTTGTTGTCACTGAAAATGGTTATGGTAAAAGATCCGATATTAATGATTACAGAATAACAAGACGCGGAGGTAAAGGAGTAATTACAGTTAAAACAACAGAGAAGGTCGGCAAGATGATTGCTATGATGGATGTTGTGGATGGTGATGAATTAGTTATTATATCGTCTCATGGAATGGTGATTAGACAAAGCGTAAAAGATATTCGTGTGATGGGAAGAAACACTCAAGGCGTGAGAGTTATACGGCTAAACGATGGAGATCAAATTGCGGACATTGCTAAAGTTGTACCTGAAGACGAAGAAGACAATATTGTTGAAACAACCACAAGCTAACGAAAGCAATCACACATAATTTATTTATAAGGGGAGCGTCAATTGCGTTCCTGTAATTTTTTTATTTGGACTAATATAACCTTTCGACAAATATTAGTTAAGTCTCTTTCCAGCTCGTTCCGTGTCTTAAAATTTTAAGACAAATAATTTACACGTAATTATTACCATGCCATGCTAATCTCAAAATTCAACATTTAAAAAGTTCATTTGAGGCAACATTTATATTGTCCAAATATGTGTTGCGTGGTATAAAAATTGCCAATTTGGAATGGAGAATATTTTTAAGAAAGGATTTGTATGAAAAGATTTTTTTTGTTGATGCCTATGGTTTTATTATCATTACCTGTCGTAATGTCCCCGCAAAATATTAACTCAAGAACATCATTATCTGGCGGATTGCAATTAGGGTACAACAATGGAATGGGGTTTCAAGGAAATTTTATTTTGAAAAATTTAGCCGAGGGATTTCCATTCCACGTTAAGTTGAGTGCCGGGATTAGCTTTTTGGACCCGGGAAAATCATTAGATGCAAGAGAGATTTTTATTAATGATGCCACGAACGGCGTTCCCGAAAAAGGTGGAAAACTGATGGACTTTAGAGCCGACTTTCTTTACTACGTTGGTGCCCGTACATATTTTTATGCGGGACCAAGGTTCGCAATATTTACGGGAAATTTTAATTTCATAGGGGGAAATGAAGATTTTGACGTAACTTAAAATCAATGGGGTGCTGGCATCGGATTAGAAAATTATTTTAAAATATCACCTGTATTGGATTTGGTTTTTAGCTTGGGTTACGATTATTTTTTATCAAGCACACTATATGGACACGACACATCCTACAGCCCCGATGGTGAAAATGTCAATGGAAGAAAAAATTTCACATTTGATGATGCCGACAAGGCGGTTAATCAGCCAAAACATAATTTAAAAGCCATGGCTGGATTAAGCTATAATTTTTAAAAGCAATTCAGGCGAATCTCACACATACTTAAAATATGCCAGAGAGTCTGTAAAATAATTTGTGTAAATGGGATTTAGATTTAAAGAACATTTAAAA
>CAZTJF010000013.1:0-111029 GCA_964613805.1 uncultured Ignavibacteriaceae bacterium
GCACTTAGCTAATTGTTTACTTTAACCATTTACACAAAATTATTTACACTCCCCTTGCTCACAAAAAATAATGAATAAAAATTTCCTCTCTTATTCATTTCTTATCTGCATAACATGATTCATTCGTCCCTTTCTCTACAATACAACTTCCACACATAAAAAAAATTGAGTTGATAATTCTTAACTTTGAATAAAAGATTTTAGAAAGTCCCTTCAATGTTAACGCTCAATTATTATTTTCAAATACTATGCTTATTGTTTCTTGTGTCATCTAATAATTTTACTCAATCATGGATTCGAATAAACCAATTGGGCTACTTACCAAAAAGTGTAAAGGTTGCAGTATTATTATCTAAGGATGAAATTTCTCCTAAGTTTTTTGGTGTTTATGATATTTTAACAGATGAGCTGGTTTTTCATTCAAACAGCATTAGTTCATACGGAGCATATGGCGCCTTTAAGTCAACATTCCGTTTGAATTTTTCGTCCCTTGAAAAAGAAGGAGCATACTATTTAAAAATAGATTCAATTCGTTCTCCTAATTTTCTAATTAATGCAAATGTTTATGACGGCACCGCTGATTTTTTATTAAAATATATGCGTCAGCAGCGCTGCGGATATAATCCCACATTAAAGGATTCGTGCCATACCTCTGATGGATTTATAATTTATCACCCAACTTTGGATTCCACACATTTTGATGTAGTTGGGGGTTGGCATGATGCATCTGATTATCTTCAATATGTTACAACTTCTGCCAATGCAGTTTTTCAAATGCTGTTTGCTTATCAAAAAAATCCCGAGTCATTTTTAGATAAATTTGATAAGGATGGGGAAGAAAAACCAAACGGAATTCCTGACATTCTCGATGAAGCAAAATGGGGGCTTGATTGGTTGTCAAAAATGAATCCTCAAAAAGATATCATGTTCAACCAAATTGCAGATGATAGAGATCATCGTGGGTTTAGATTGCCAAATGAGGACACAATTTCCTATGGTAAAGGATTAGAAAGACCTGTTTATTTCTGCACGGGTGAACCGCAGGGAATTTATAAATATAAAAATCGAAGTGATGGAATTGCCTCGACCGCAGGAAAATTCTCATCTGCTTTTGCACTTGGCTCTGAAATATTTTCAAGTTATCTACCGGATTATTCTGAATTGTTAAAAGGAAAATACACTGAATCTTACGATTTGGGAAAACGCTTTCCTGGAGTATGTCAAACAGCACCATGTTTATCTCCATATTTTTATGAAGAGGATAATTGGACTGATGATATGCAGCTTGCGGCTTCTGTTATGTATTCTACAACATCAACAAAATCTTTTTTAGAAGATGCTTTGTATTTTGGTGAAAAAGAACGCATCACACCGTGGATGGGAACTGATACTGCAAAACACTATCAATGGTATCCTTTTGTGAATCTGGGACATTTTTATCTCGCGTCAATGGCAGAAAATGTAAAACAAAATAATTTTAAAAAATATTTAAGAGAAGGAATTGAAAAAGTTTATTCACGCGGCAAAGCAAATCCGTTTCTATTTGGTGTGCCGTTTATTTGGTGCTCCAACAATTTAGTTGCTGCAATCTTAACACAATCCCGGCTATATACTGAACTGACGAGAGACCCTTCATTTATAGAAATGGAAACAAGTCTGCGGGATTGGCTGTTTGGATGTAATCCATGGGGGACAAGCATGATTATTGGTTTACCTCAGAATGGGGACTATCCCGAAGATCCGCATTCTGCTTTTACTCATCTTAATAATATTAGAATTGATGGAGGATTGGTTGATGGACCTGTTTACACTTCAATTTACAAAAAACTAATTGGGATTAAACTTTACAACGAAGATGAATACGAACAATTTCAATCTGATATTGCTGTTTATCATGATGACTATGGCGATTATTCCACAAATGAACCAACAATGGATGGAACAGCAAGTTTGACTTACTATTTATCGTCATTACAAAAAATCGGTTCGCATCAAGTAAAACAAAATAAATTAGTTTCTTACAAAGGTGCAGTTGTTAGAACTGACAGTTCGCAAAAACAAATCAATCTTGTTTTTACCGGAGATGAATTTTCCGATGGTTACGAGAAAATTAAAACAACCTTAGACAAGCATAAAATAAAGGCATCATTTTTTTTCACTGGGGATTTTTATAGGAATCGAAAGAATGAGATAATTGTTAAAGAGCTAATTTCTGAAGGACATTACTTGGGCGCACATTCCGATAAACATATTTTGTACGCTTCGTGGAAAAATAGAGATTCAACTTTAGTGACAAAGCAAGAATTTATTAATGATCTGCGAGCGAATTATAATGAAATGAAGAAGTTCGGAATTTCAAAAGAGAATGCAAGGTATTTTCTCCCTCCTTTTGAATGGTATAATGATCAAGTAAGTGATTGGTGCAAAGAGATAGGAGTGGTTTTAGTATGTCATACTGGCGGCACAAATTCAAACCAAGATTGGACTTATCCTGAACTCGGCGACAAATATTTCAGTAGTCAAAAAATCATTGATAACATATTTGGTGCTGAAAAAAATCAACCTAACGGTTTGAATGGGTTTCTTTTATTGATGCACATTGGTGCGGATGCAAGAAGGACTGATAAACTTTACAATCGTTTGGATGAAGTACTCTTGGAATTAAAAAACAGGGGATATTCGTTTACGTTATTAAGTGAAACGAGTCAATAAAATTTTTTAGAAGTTTAACAGTAAGTAGGATTATTTGTTGGCAATTAAGCGAAGTGAGGATTGAATTAGCACCTAAAAATAATCCCGGATGAAGAAAATTTCAACCAACCCAACTTTCTGCGAAGCTGTATTTTTTTAGTTCCCTGTTTTTGATTACTGGAACATTAGATTTTATACAAATTACTGGAACATCCGATTGTCTCATAATTTTATCTGCGATATTACCCATTAACATATGCGAAAGATTTGTCCAACCATGACTGGCAATCACAATCATATCAATGTCATTTTGTCTCGAGTAATTAAGAATTTCTTTATGAGGAATTCCTTCAACCAGAACCTCGATTATTTCAACATCAGAACGCAAAACTTCGAACTTAAATTTTCTTAGTTCTTCTCGTGCATTCTCGTATCTGATTTTACGAATGAAAGAAAGGTCAGAGGTTTTGGGCTGCTGCTCTTTGTAGTAAACCGGGTCTATGATATGGATAAGATGGAGATGAGCATCATTGTGTTGTGCAAGACAATGTCCCAACTCGAATACTTGATATGAGCTTGTACTGAAATCAATCGGGACCAATATGTTTTTTACATGTATCATTAGTTCCCTCTTTTTTTAGTTGAACTCTTGGTTAACATTTAGCTACCGTTTACATTATAAAAAAATTTTCTGCATTGTCAACATTTTTCGAAATACACTTGAATGAATGTTGAATTAAGCTTCATGAATTTGTGATAACATTAATAATCAGCAAATTCTACAAAACACTTTAAAAAAACTTGTATAATCTTAGCAGAGGGAAAAAATATTGTTCTTTAGTCTGACAATTCTAACGCGCATAGCCATACTAACCATAGATGGGTAATCTATAACCGTGCCAAATAATCATTAATCATTAAAAAAGGAAGCTGTAAGATTTGTAATAAATAATTTGTACTGGGAAAACGAAATTATTGGAGGGAATGACTCAAGGTTGTAAGAAAAATGTTTTTTTTGATTCCAAGCAGCAAAAATTAAAATCTATTGCACGAGCTAAAAAAATAGTTTCTGCTCAAATTAGCAAGAAATTAAGCTTTTATATCGAGTTCTTTCATCTTACGATATAGAGTGGACAGCCCAACCTTGAGGAATTCGGCTGTTTTTTCTTTATCGAATTCATTGTTTTCAAGGGTTCTCAGAATATAGTTCCTTTCAAAGTTATTCACTGAATCTTCGAGAGAACCTGAGGTGTAATGGTCAGTAATCATATCAGCAGGTTTGAAGACATTCGGTAAATCTTTAAGTGTAATAAAATCCTCTTTGGCAAAAATTACAGCACGTTCGATAACATTTTCCAATTCACGAACCTCACCTCGCCATTCATAATTCATTAATGCACGCATGGCTTCCGGTTCAATACCTTTTATATGTTTATTCATTTCCTTCCGATATTTAGTTAAAAAGTGATCTGCGAGCATAGGAATATCTTCCTCTCTCTCCTTTAATGTTGGAAGCTCAATTTCTACGACATTCAAGCGGTAAAATAAATCTTCTCTAAACTTACCGTTTTTAATTTCCTGTTTGAGATCTCTATTGGTTGATGCAATGAATCTGATATTTACATACAGAGGTGAAGTTGATCCTACAGGAGTAAATTCTCTTTCTTGTAATACTCTTAGAAATTTTACCTGGAGATTCAATGGCAGCTCACTAACCTCATCTAAGAACAGAGTGCCGCCATCAGCAGCTTTAAAGAAACCTTCCTTTTCTGAGATAGCACCGGTAAAAGCTCCCCGTTTGTGTCCAAAAAGCTCACTCTCGATAAGGTTTTCAGAAATAGCACCGCAGTTAACAGGTATGAATGCTTTATTTTTTCTTTTACTTTTAAAGTGAAGCGCTCTGGCGACAAGTTCTTTTCCAGTTCCGCTTTTGCCGGTAATTAATACTGTGCTGTCTGACTCAGCAACAGTCTCAATCATATCATAGATATTTTTAATTAGAGGACTTTTTCCAACGATACTATCATAATCATAAGTTCTCTGTATTTCCTTTTTAAGAATTCTATTTTCGAGCAGTATATCCTTGATTTCAAATAATTTTTTAATCTTAATAAGAATTTCATCAAACTCGATAGGTTTTAGAATGTAATCACTTGCGCCATTTCTTAATGCGGATATAGCTGTATCTAATGAACCATAAGCTGTAATGATAATTACTGAAGTTTGAATGTTTAATTTTTGAATTTCTTCAACAAGTTGAATCCCTTTCATACCCGGCATTTCAAGATCAGTTATAACAACATCAAAGCTGTCAGCTACTATTTTATCATAAGCCGAATTACCATTCTCTGCTTCCTCTACTATGTAACCTTCTTTCTTCAAAACAAAAGAAAGTGATTCGCGGATTATTTCTTCATCATCTACAACTAATATTTTTTGAGCCATATTTCTTTTCTAAATTTAATTTTGGAATGGAAGAATAATTATAAAAGTTGTTCCTTGATTGAAAACACTCGATACTTTTATTTCACCTTGGAAACTTTTTATTATGCCATAGCTGACCCAAAGACCTAAACCGGTTCCTCTGCCTTCTTTTTTTGTAGTAAAGAAAGGTTCAAATATTTTAGGAATGTTTTCTTTTGAAATACCTACACCATTATCGGAAAATGAGATTATTACCTCATTGTTTTCATTTATATCCGATGTGATGACAATCTTTTTTTCGCGTTTAGGAGATTCCAATATTGCATCTGCAGCATTCAATAAAATATTTACAAACACTTGCTGTATCTGATCGGCAACGAGAGGAAGCAGCGGAATACTTTTATTAAAATTCAGTTCAAAGATAATATCCTTTGCTTTTATTCCTACTTTCATAATTTCAATTGCTTCAGAAAGATTTTTGTTAATATCTGTCATCTGAAATTCAAAATTTGATGGACGAGAAAAATCAACTAAGTCCCTAATAATTTTTGAAATCCGATTTACTTGATTTTTAACCAACTCAAGTTTTTCCTTAACAAGATCATCGGTTGTAAAACGCTGTGCAACTTGAACTAAAGCTGAAATTGACGCCAACGGGTTTCCAACTTCGTGTGCAATTCCCGCAGCGAGTGTTCCAATACTTTCCATCTTTTGAGTATGAATTAACTGTTTTTCTAATGTTTTCTTTTCACTTAAATCACGATGAACACCAAAATATCCGGTAACATTTTGTTCGGAATCTAGAATGGGTGAAATTAAAAGTTGTGTGTGATATGGTTCACCGTTCTTCTTTGTGTTCTCAACATCACCAATCCAGACCTTTCCGCTTTTAATCGTTGTCCACATTTCTGACCAAAATTTCTTCATTTGTTTCTTACTTCCAAACACCCTCGGGTTTTCACCAATTAATTCATCTTTTGTATAGCCGCTGACTTTTAAGAAAGCTGGATTAACATAAATCATTCTACCTTCAGTATCAGTTATCTGCAAAGGATTTACTGTGTTTTCCGCAACATAAAAAAATCTTTGTAGATCTTCTTCCCGCTCCTTTTTATCTGTAATGTTGTTAGCAATAATAAAGCAATTTTTTTCTGCTGCTGTTGCATCCTCATGGTAATTGTAGGGGCTGATAAACAGATCCACAAACATATTAACTTCACCAAAACTAAATTTTGCAGAATAATCCAATGACTTCTGCTCTTGTATACAAGCACTTATTTTATTTTTTAATACATTCCTTTCAGGTTCTTCAATGATTTCAAAAAAATTTATTTTATTAAGATTAACATTTAATTTTTTATTACTTGCTTTATTTGAGCAAAGTATTTTTCCATTTTCGGAAATAATGAAGCACATTCCCTCAAAAAAATTAAAGAAATCAAAATCGAACGAGAACCTTTTTTTCATAATGGAAATTTACATTGTAACTAATAATTTTTGTACAAACTTAAATAAATGATGGACAATAACACATGGTATAATTCTGTATCTTTCAATAAAAAAATGGAAATTTTATGAAAATATCTTTAGTTCAATTCAGTCCTGAATGGGAGAGTAAATCCCAAAGCATGAAAAAAATACTATCCATTTTAAAAAGAAAATCGGATTTGGGAGATATTTTAATCTTCCCAGAAATGACATTAACTGGTTTCAGCATGAATGCTTCATCAATGGCTGAGAGAATGTGCAACCAAACGATTGCTTTTTTTTCAGGAATTGCTCAAAAGTACCAATCCGATTTATTTGCGGGGCTTATTGAAAAGGAGGGACGAAATTATTTCAATACTTTAGTTCACATAGATTCTAAAGGAAAATTTAAGACCAAGTATAAAAAGATTCATCCATTCTCCTATTCAAAAGAAAATAAATTTTATAAAGCGGGAAATAGAATTATTATTACCAAAGTTCACGGATGGAAAATTGGACTTTCAATTTGCTATGATCTTCGTTTTCCTGAATTATATAGACTTTATGCAAAAGAGAAAGTTGATCTAATTATTAATATTGCAAATTGGCCTGATACACGAATCGAGCATTGGCGAGCTTTACTAAAAGCTCGTGCAATTGAAAATCAATGTTACTTTGCAGGAGTGAATCGAGTAGGCAACGATCCCAAACTTCATTACAATGGCTATTCAAGTGTGTTCGATCCCATGGGAAAAGAGATTGCAAGTAAAATAAATAAAGAAATTATCTTAACAGTAGATATAAATAAATCCTATGTGAAAGATGTTCGTGCCAAGCTGCCGTTTCTAAATGATATAAAATTGATTTAACCAATTACCTTTGTGGAAAGACTCGCAGGTTTCACTTAAAGATTACTCCTAACCCGGGTGTATAAACAGTTGTTAACCCAAGAATGACATTTCTATTTCTCTGCAGAACAAACCAAATACCTGGAGAAAACTTACCGATTTTTATTATACCTGGATAGATATTGATATTACAAAAGTAATCAGTTAGTCCGCTGAAAAAAATAGAAGTCATCAGCGAATTATTTTTGTCATAAAAAACACCAAAGTTCCACGTAGTTTTCAGTTCAAATCGCCTGCCGACTTCATTAAACACTTCAAGTTTTTTTGCACGTAAACCAAATCCGGCAGAAATTGATTCTTCTTCATTGAATTTATAAGAACCGCCAATCAATCCATTCATTCCAAAATAATAAAAGAGAGATAGTCTTTCAGCCAAGGGAGTCTGCCACTTAATTGAAAAATATTGTCCATTGTTATGTAAAGTACCATCAAAACAAAATGATGGCTGCAGAGACCAATCAGCTAGGTTAAGCTCTTCCTTAAAAAATTTTTTCACTCCATCAAAACTGAAAAGAATTATACCGCCAATATCAAAAAAATAAATATCGGCTATTGGATCAACGTTAATATCGTTATAGTTATCGTTCTCTCTAATTTCATTTAAAAGATGATACGAAGCCATTGTGGCAAGTGAGAAAATTTTTGGAAGCGGGAAACTATGCATTGAATACCACTCCTCAATGGCAACATAAGTCATTCCACCGCCAATTAAATGAAGTTGATAATTTGGCCACCATTGTGCTTGTTTCTTGGTTAAATTAATGGGCAGGAGTTCACTCTTTATGAAGTTCCAATATCCAAATTTTGAAATCACATAAAGTGGGCTTGATAAATTTCTAAAGAGATAGTCGGTATTTCTTGCATAATTGAATTGAAAAACAGCTCTAGACCTTCCCTCAAGTTGAATGATATCAAAGCTTGCATTTAATAATAAATTCAGCGGATTATAAATAGATTCGCTGCCGTAATCTTTGCCTGTGTAGTAAATATTTTCTTGTGGGAATGCTGAGCCATGGACTAGAACAACTAAAAATAGAATTAGAAATCTCATGGACGAATTTAACTAAATAAGTAAACCAATAACCTGTAGTTTCTTTGAAAATTTGCCAATAAATTTAGTTACATGATGAAGCGATTCTGGAGATAGTTATCAATAATTCCACTGCTTAGTATCGTATTACTGATCTCTAATAGGATCACGTTTCTGAGTGTGAATAAAATCTTCAAATTTCTGAAGTTTTTTTAGTTTTAATTAAAATAATATGTGTGCTAACACCAATAGCAATTGCAAATAAAATTATTCTAATATAAAATTCATTAGTAAGAAAAAAAGCTGATATACCGATTGACAGCCAAAGAAAAATAATTGTGATAATTTTCGACTTTATTGTTAGTCCGGATTTATCCTGATAATTTTTTAAGTATACACCAAGAATCTTGTGGTTTCGGAGCCACTCATTTGCCTTTGGTGAACTTTTAACAAAACATGCTGAAGCAAGAATTAGAAAGATAGTTGTAGGTAGTAATGGCAGGAAAATACCTATTATTCCTATCGCAACAAGCAAAAATCCTGAGATTAGGTACACACCCCGAACTAAATTTATCTTTAAAGATTTATTGCTTGCTTGATTTGATGACATAAAGTTATTGAGAATTTTTTTATTAACAATTTAAAGATAGAATATTTTTAATGTTTGACAAATTTACTCCCTAAAGATTTTGTGGTAAAAATTTTAACCGATTATTTATAAAATCTTCCAACGACCTTATGATTGGCTTTTACAAGATTGTGAAAACGATTTTAAGTTTTAGGGAGTATAGAATCAACTATTTCATTTTTACAGATGGCCTGCTCAAATTCTAAATCTAATCTAAGTCAGACTTTTTCTTTATATTTAACTTAAAGAAAACATATTAAACAAGAATTTCTTAATTGCTGAAAATAAATTTATAAATTAAAATCACTAAATCATGTTCATTGCAAAACGAAAAATAAACTTTTACGACTGCGATCCGGCAGGAATTTTATTCTATGGAAAGATATATGAACTGTCTCATTCAGTTTATGAGGAACTGATCCAAAGCTTTGGTTTGAAAGAAGATTATTGGTCGAATGAAGACTACGTTGTACCGATAATTCACAGCGAAGCAATATACCACAAACCTTTAATTTACAACTCATTTGCGGTTGTGGAGCTATTTGTTGAGAATATAAGTTCATCTGTCTTTAAACTTTCATACAATTGCAAGAATGAGAATGGAGAAATATGTGTTGAGGTTAAAACGACGCATGTTTTTGTTGATAAAAAAACCTGGGAAAAAAAGCGGATTAAAGATGATGTGCGCGAGGGATTAACGAAGCATTTGATTGAATAATCTTTCCATCACACGACTCATTTTAAATATATAAGAAAAAATTCGTGAATATCCGTAACAATTCGTGCCATTCGTGTTCTATTTCTTAGGAGTTCTAATTTTGTTTACACATCTCTCACAAATTTATATGTATAATTTTTTCACACCATCTCGCTTTATTTTACCCAACTCGGTTTTGGGTAACTCATCAACGAAATAAACCTTTTTTGGAATTTTGAATGATGCAATCTTATTCCCTAAAAAAGCTTTCAGTTCATCTAAAGAGAATTTTGCATTTGATTTTGCTACTATTGCTGCTACAACTTTTTGACCCCATTTTGTATCATCAAGTCCAAACACACAGACTTCCTTAACCCTAGAATATTGAATTATCGCTGCTTCGACTTCAAGCGGGTTAACGTTTTCACCGCCGGTTACAATTAAGTCGCTTCTCTTACTAACGATGTAAAGAAATCCATCCTCATCTTTATAACCGATATCGCCCGTGAAATAAAATCCATCTTTTAATTTTTGTTTTGTTAATTCCTTGTCATTAAAATAACCTTTCATGAGTGCCGGACTTTTAACAGCAATTTCTCCCTCTGTATTTGGCGGCAATTTGTTACCATCATTATCAAAAATAAATATTTCATTTGGTGGGATTGGTTTTCCTGCGGAGTCCGGTTTTTTCTTAAATTCCTCTGGACTTAACACAGTTACAAAAGAAGAAGTTTCAGTTGAGCCATAAACTTTACAAACCTTCCACCCTTCATTCAAAGCTTCTTGCATTAAATTCGTATCAATAAAGCCGCCGCCGAGAAGCACACAGTGTTGTAAGTCGTTTGGTTGAATGTTGTTCTTTAGCAGATCACTCATTTGGGAGGAAACAAACGAAATTAGAGATGGATTGGAGTTATTCAAGCTTTGAACGATCGAATCTATCTTCAAATAATCAGGAATAGCAATTGCAGTCCCATACATTAAAGCTCTAAAAATAATTGAAAATCCTCCAATGTGATAGAAGGGAAGACTTGCGAGCCAGCGATCATTATTGGTTTGGTTCAAAAATTTATTTCCAATTAAAGCACTTTTAATCAAGCTTGAGAATGTTAGCTCAGCCGCCTTTGGTCTATCCGATGAACCCGAAGTGAAAATTATTACAGCTGTTTTACTTTCATCGAAGCCAAAATCCATTGCAATCATTTCGAAATCTTCACATAAAACAGGAATTATAATAGGTTTAACATCAGTTAACATCATCTTGCCAGTGAAAGGTTCATCAATCAAAGCAAATTTAGATTTTAAAAATTTCAGCTGCTCTTCAATTTCAACCAGTGAGAGTTTTATATTCATCGGGACCGGAATCGCTTCAATCATCCATAAAGCTAAAATCGCTATGATAAATTTTGGTGAGTTCTCTAAAAGGATTGGGACTCTGTCTTGGGACATAATTCCATTATCTTTTAATTTGATTGCAAGGGAAATGGATTTATGATTTAATGATTTAAATGAAATTATTTCTTTATCAGAAATTATGAACTCACTATCATTTTTAATATTAACAGCAGGATTAAGTTCTTTCAGGAAGGCAAAAAGGTTTGTCATTATTTACTTAAATGAGGACCGATTAATTCGATAAATGAATCTGACCATTCTTCACCGGGTAGGGGTCAGGATAAAGATCATTCTCAAATAAATCAGCAGTTCCTAATCCGTGAGCAATATCATCTTTAACAAAAGATGCAGCCAGAACAGCAAACGATCTTCCGATGACCGAATCGAGTGAGGTGGTAACAACTGTTTTGATATTATTATCCTCTGCGTACTCTATGATTTTATTTGTTGGAATAATACCGCCGAGCATCATTGGTTTTAAAATTAAAACCGAGATAGCCTTTTGCGAAACGAAGTCATAAACATCCTTCAATGTTCGAATAGATTCATCAGCTGCTAACGGTATAAAAGTTTGTTTTGATAACTTCAAATAATTTTCGATGTCATTCACAGGTTGTTCGATGTATTCGATTGAAAATTCCTCTAACTTCTTAAGATAAGCAGCAGCTTTAGCTAAATCCCAATTTCCGTTTGCATCTAATCGAATCTTAATATCATTTCCAACCGTTTCTCTAACTGATTTAACGCATGCTAAGTCGTCTGCAAATTCTTTTCTGCCAACTTTTAACTTTAGTGTTTTGTACCCTTCACCTACCAATTCTATTGCTTTTAAGGTAGACTCTTTCGGACTGAGAAATGGAATTGCTGAATTAACGTCTATTATTTTTTTTGAAGATGAATTTAAGATTTCATTTAAAGAAATATTTTGTTCCCGGGAAATTAAATTTAAAAGTGCTTGCTCAAATCCATGTTTTAAGGTTGGATAATTATTTAATGGCTTTAAAGTTTTAAGCACGCTTCCTTCAATGTCATCTAAATCAATAAATATTTTAAGCTGAAAATCTTGAAGCATTTGCTCAACTTGTTCATAAGATTCCGATCCAAAATCAGGCAGGGGACAGCAATCGCCATAACCTTTATTCACATTCTCACTGAAAAGCTTAATTAAAAATCCTTTTCGTTCAGTTATTTTGCTCTTAGAAGTGGTAAACGGCTGCTTAAGCTTTAATGTGTAAGATGAAGAGGAGGATTTAACAATTTTCATAAAACAAAACCGGCTGAGAATAGCAAGCCGTAAATTGCCGAGAGCTTCGCAGTTAGCTCGAGCGTTTGGTTTAACTGAGTCCCATTGAGAGTGTAAATCATCGTAATAACTTTATAAGCAATGGGTAATGTAAGGTAAGGAAGAAATATGAAAATGCTTGCATTAAAGAAAAGAAACAGCAGTAATGGAATTAGAAATGAAATAACAATCAAGAATATAAATTGATAACGGGAAAAGTTTTTGCCAAACTTAACAGCAAGAGTTTTTTTGCCTGATAATTTATCCTCATCAGCATCTCTGTAGTTATTTACGACAAGAATATTTGTTACCAATGCTCCAACTGGAATGGAAGAGATAAATGATATCAGCGATAATTCTTTAGTATGAAGATAATAAGTCCCGACTGTGCCAACTATTCCAAAAAACATGAATACAAAAATATCTCCAAGACCGTTATACGCGAGTGGAAATGGACCGGCTGTATAAGCTAATCCGGCAAGTATTGATAATACACCGATCACAAGAATTACAGCACCGCCATGATAAACTAAAAATAATCCAAGCAAGAATGCCGTTAAAAAAGTAATCACAATTGCGGCTTTCATTTCATTTGCTGAAATCAATCCTGATGCTAACACTCTTCTTGGACCTTTTCGTTTTACTGTGTCTGAACCTTTCAGATAATCATATAGATCATTCGTAAAGTTTGTGCCGACTTGAATTAAGACTGAACAAATTAATGCTGCTAATGAAAAAATTATATTAAGTTTTCCTTCATTAAAAGCAACTGCCGAACCAACCATTACAGGAACAAATGCTGCTAATAGAGTTCGCGGTCTGCTTGCGATGAACCATGGTTCTATTTTATTTATTAAAGTCATAATATTTTATTTAGATATTTGTCACACTGAGCTTGTCGAAGTGTGACGTTTATCTCCATGAAATTACTTCAGTCTTCGACAGGTTCAGACTGACATTTAAGTTATTGTTATGTTGAACTACTTCGCCTTTGGCGAATTGTTAAATTGCTCTGTACTTCAATTTTCTTACTACTTACTTCTAACTTCTCGCCTCTCGCTTCTAACTTCTAGCTTTTTCACGGTAACTTTGGAAACTTCTTAAAATTTGGTCTCCGTTTTTCTAAATACGCTTTTTTACCTTCCTGCGCTTCCTCACTCATGTAGTAAAGCAAAGTAGCATTTCCAGCCAATTCCTGAATTCCTTGTTGTCCATCAAGCTCAGCATTGAATGCAGATTTCAAAACTCTAATTGCCATTGGACTATGCTGAAGAATCTGCTTTGCCCATGAAACTCCTTCCTCCTCTAACCTTTCAACTTTACAAACTTTATTAACTAGCCCCATCTCCATTGCTTCTTGCGCATTGTATTGTTTGCAGAGATACCATATTTCGCGGGCTTTCTTCTGTCCAACTATTCTTGCAAGATAGCTTGAGCCAAAACCTCCGTCGAAGCTTCCGACTTTTGGACCAGTTTGTCCGAATATTGCATTATCAGCCGCGATGGTTAGATCGCAAACAACATGAAGCACATGCCCGCCGCCGATTGCATGACCGGCAACTAAAGCAATAACCGGTTTTGGAATGCTGCGAATAAGCTTTTGAAGATCGAGAACATTTAATCTTGGAACGCCGGATTTATCAACATAACCTTTGTCACCGCGGATTCGCTGGTCTCCGCCGGAACAGAATGCATACTTGCCGTCTTTCGCAGGACCTTTACCTGTAAGTAGAATCACCCCAATTTTTTGATCCTCGCGCGCATCACTGAAGGCATTGTACATTTCGTTAACAGTTTCAGGGCGGAATGCGTTCCGCACTTCCGGACGATTGATAGTTATTTTTGCAATGCCATCCATCTTTTCGTAGATGATGTCAGTGTATCCTCCTCTGGTGGATTTAGCTTTTTTCCAGTTGAATTTGGGCATTTTAGATTAAGATGAATATTATTGGTAAAAATAGAGAAAAAGGTGGAAAGTTAGAATCCGGTTAGAAAATTGTCAGCAATATTTATAAACTCCTCCAGCTTCTCCAAATGCACATTGTGTCCGGCGTTCTTAACAACCACATGTTTTGTGGAAGGAAATAATTTTACAAGCTCCGAATTTATTTGTGTGAATTTTTTATCGAGTTCTCCTGTAATTAGCAACGTTCTGCAATTGATAAGGTGAAGTTTATCGTGAAGCGCTGGCATTACCCCAGTACCAAATCCTTTAAGTGAATTTATCAATCCAATTTTACTGTTTAGTAACTTTGCTACATTTGCATTCAACAATTTTTCTTCTGGAATTGATTTAAGAGTCGAGAACAAATCTTGATCCATCCAATAATCAACAAATTCCTCAAGCGATTTTTCTCTAATCAGGTTAATGATTTTTGCATCGCTTTGCCTTCGCTCTTCACGGAGCTTTTCATCGGTAATTCCGGCGCTGGTACTTTCCAAAATCAAACCGCTTAATTTTTCAGGATGATGTACGGCATAAAAAAGTGCAGCACGTCCACCCATTGAGTAACCGAGCAAAATGAATTTCTTCTTTGTGAAATGGTTAAATACTTCATCAAGTTGTTGAACTAAAGATTGAGCGGTGTAAAGTTTTTGATCAACAGGAGATTCACTTTTACCGTGACCAATCAAATCAACTGCAACGTAAGCATATTTTTTGGGCAGTAAGGGAATAATTTCTAACCAATCTTCAGATGAACCTGTAAATCCGTGAAGCAGAAAAACGAAGGCAGATTCTTTTTCTGCAGAAGGGAAGCCCTCAACATTAACTTTGATTTGGGAGGTTTGAATTCTCACGCCAACTTTATTGAGTTGTGATTATAAGCTTCAATTACCTGTTCATAATATTTTCGGCGGAGAGTCAGTGACTTTATAGGATTTGTTTTTATTTCAAGCACTGAAAAATTTGTATCTCGATTCTTTGTTAATTTATTTGTGAAATCAATCCAGCTTTTAATTCGATAATACTTCCCACCAAAAGCAGTAACAATTATCTTGAAATCTAAATTGTGCGGAGTGATAAAATAATTTTTAATTGCTGATTTTAATTTTGTGACAGGCAGCATTTCAAATATTCTGCCCCCATTATTATTGATAAGAATAATTGTAAGCGGAATTGAGTTTTTTTTTGCAACGAGCAGACTATTTAAATCATAATAAAACGCAAGATCACCAGTCAATAAGTAGGTTTTCATCTTTGATGATTTAGCAATTCCCAAAGCTGTTGATAATATTCCATCAATACCGCTTGTCCCGCGATTGTGGTAGATGTTAATTTTCTTTTTCATCAATGGTAAAATCATGTCCAAGTCACGAACCGGAAGACTATTGGAAATCATCAAATTCGAACCATTCGGTATTGTTTTAATGACTTCATCCACAATCTTAGTTTCGTTTGGGAATGAACCTTTATCAAATATTTTGCTTTTAATTTTTGATGCGGCATTTTCGATGGTAAGAAAATCATTCTCCGCAAGGAGTCCTTCGGACATCCGTTCATTCCATTCAACATTATTTTTCTTCACAAAAGATAATAACTCTTTACAAAATATTTCCGGCTCACAAGCTAAAACTGAGGATAATTTGTCAGCGGAATTTTTCCAATCACCGAATTTATTTACCAATAATTTTTCGCATGAGCAGTCGGCAATAAAGTTTGATAATGCTTTAGATGTAAAATTTCTTCCAAACTGAATTATGAAATCGGGTTTATGATATCTGACGAATTTTTCTGAGCGAAGATATGAATCATAACAAGTTAAAATATTTTGTCTGGAATGACTCGAAACCCTCATATTTGAAGCAGCATCTGCAAAGATAGGGAAGCCGGTTTTTGTAGAAAGCTGATTACATGCAGTAAAAAATTCTTTTGAATAATTATCTAATCCAACAACAATAATTCCTTTTGGATAATTATTTATTTTCTTTGAAATATGCTGAAGAGTCTTTCTGCTAATAGAATTTTTTGATTGGTGATTATAAAATGATTTTTTAGGAATTCGTTGGATAATTTTTAATTCGCCATCGGTAATTTCATCCGTAAAGGTATTCGGTTCAAATGGTTCTTTGAAAGGAAAATTGATATGAACCGGACCATTATTATTAATTGCGGCTTCATTATACGCTTGTCTGGCAATGTATTTAATACGCAATATACTTTCACTTGTAAGTTTAGGAAGTCCCGCATCAATAAACCATCGAATTTGATTTTTATAAATGTTGTGCTGATTTATCGTTTGATTTGCACCAGTATTTCTTAATGATGCTGGTCTATCTGCAGTGCAAACAATCAAAGGAGTTTTACTTTGATAAGCTTCAATTATTGCGGGGTATAATTCTGCTGTAGCAGTACCCGAAGTACAAATAAGTGCGACAGGACTTTTCTTAACTTTAGCTAAACCGAGAGCGAAAAATCCGCAGCTGCGTTCATCAATAATCGAGAACGATTTTATTTTTTTATTAATGACGAATGAGTACGTTAGTGGAGTATTGCGCGAACCGGGAGAAATACAGGCATATTTAACCCCTGCATTAACCAGCTCGGAAACGAAGGTCTCGGTCCAGAGAATGTTTCTATTTACTTTTATTTTTTTCATCGAAAAAAGTTAAGATGGCTCTAAGTTTCAACTCTGTCTCATGATATTCTTTATCAGGATCAGAACCTTCAACAAGTCCGCAGCCTGCATATGCGTACAATTTATTTTTGTTAAATATTGCAGAACGAATTGCAACTACAAACTCACCTTCATCATATAAATTAAAATGACCAATAATACCCGAATAAAAACCGCGGCGATGTTCTTCTAACTTTTTTAATAAACTTAGCGCTTTATCTTTTGGTTCACCGCAAATTGCACCTGTGGGATATATCGCCTCAATAATTTCAAACATATTTGTTTCCGCAAGTAATTCTGTTTGCAGAATTGTGTGGAGATGTTGAATGTTCTGTAATTTTTTGATAGGAATTTTATTAGAAACAATTTTCGTAACAAATTTAGAAATCGCTTTTTTAATTTGATGAACAACGAACTCATGTTCACGGTTTAGTTTTGAACTGGTTAGCATCACATTTTCTAAAACTTTGTCTTCATCATCATCTTTACCGCGTGTAATTGAACCGGCAAGTACATCAATTGTAACGTTTCTATCGTGAAATTTTATTAATCTTTCCGGACTTGCACCGAAAAAGGTTGAGGTGTTGTTGTGATAAAAAAACATTAAACAACTGGCATAATTCGCAGTAAAATATCTTCTAATTTCATCCCAATTTGGTTCTGCGGGCAAAGCCATATCAACTCTTCGTGACAAAACTATTTTAGAAATTTCATTATCTGCTAATCTATTAAGTGTATTTGAGACAAGTGTTTTCCATTTCTTTTTATCTTTGGGTGAAATACCGGTTATTGATAGAACTTTTGATGTTTTACTTTTGTATTCAGAAGGAAGGTAAAATAAAGCTTCAATCTGTTTAGAAAATTTATCGGTCAGTTTTTTTAACGAAGAATTGTGATTGATAAAGTTATAAAAAAGATTTAGAGAGCCATGTTTTTTTACAAAAAGAAATTCCGGTACAAACCAATCAGAATCTTTGAAGTCCTCCCACTCATCTTCAGAATGTTCAACAGTAAACTTCATACCTCCGCAAATCAGCGGAAACTCTTTTGCATTATCTTCCCAATTAGTAACCACTTTGTATTTTAGCTCTTGAAGTGATTTACCAATAGAAGAAAATCTTCCCAATCCATTTTCAGACAAATCCAAAGCTCTACCAATTCCGGTTAAGGAAAAATTCTCATTTACATTTTCGAAATGAAAAACCCGGTTGTAGTTTTCTAATAAAACTGAAAGTTTGTTGTCTAATTGAAAATCATTACCAGGCAGCTTAAAACTGATCAGATAATTCAAATATTCTTGTTTACCGATAATATTTTTATGCTCGGAAAGGAGATTCTGAAAAGAGTCAATGACCCGGCTAAAATTAGTCGTCATATTGTGATTTGGGTTTTTCTGTTAGATGTAACACGTGCAAAATTACTAAAAGATAATGTCCTGTTCTATGGTTTCAAGAATTCGTAAATAGCTGTCGTATCTTTCAGCACTAATCAAATTACTCTCAACTGCCTCCATAACTTTACAGTCCGGTTCATGATGATGTGTACAGGTGTTGAACTTGCAATTTTCAGCATACTTAACAAATTCTAAAAAGTAGTGGGATAAATCTTCTTTTCTTATTCCGAATGGATCAATTTCTCTGATTCCCGGTGTATCAATGACAAAAGTATCTTTATCAACTTTAATCCGAATACTTGTAACAGTTGTATGAAGCCCTTTATCAGTTGAACTGCTGACAGCACCAGTTTCGAGATCAAGTTTAGGAAAAATTTTATTAAGAAGGGAAGATTTTCCAACGCCTGATTGTCCCCAGAAAATATTTATTTTGCCTGAGCATAACAGTCTAAGTTCATCTAATCCTTCATTACTAATTGCACTTGTTGTTAGAACTTTGTACCCGATATTTTTGTATAAATTTACCCACCATCGGATAGCAGCATTTTTATCAAGATCAATTTTGTTAAAGATGATTTTTACATTCAAGTGGGAACTTTCGCCGGCGACTATGAACCTATCAATCACTTTATTATTAAATGGGGGTTCGTTAACACTTGTAATTATAAAAAAATTATCAATGTTTGCTGCGACAATTTGTTCAAGCCGTTCTCCACGATAACTTGCACCACGAATCTTGGGGGCTTTTCTTGATAAATAATTCCGTCTTGGGTTTATTGTGTGGATTATTCCTGTGCCATCACGGTTCATGTCAAAAAGGACTTCATCACCGATTGCAGCAATATCGGTGTGATAAAGTTTATCTTTCTTAATTTGAAATTCTTTTTTATACCTGCCTTTCAGACTACAGCGAATTATTCTCCCATTTTCAGAAGAAAGAACATATAAGTCTTTACTTTCTATTCTGCAGATAATGCCTTTAATAAAATTTCTCCAACAAAGTAAAAAAGCGTTATAAAAAAATATAACGCTTTACAAAAAGAATCAAAAGGACAGAGGACATTAGAATCTGTAAGTGACAGTAAGCATTAAATGATTAATTGAAATATCCTGCAGTGTTCGTGATAAATTCGTTCCATAATTATCGCCATAATCCTTCCACCAGCCATGAGCAAAACCGATATCAATTCCCACTGCATCTTCAGCCAAAAATCCAACACCTGCCGTAAAATATTTTTTATCAAAAGTTTGATCATCTTCTTTATAAGCAGATGGCTTTGCAAAAAATCCTCCGCGAAGTCTTACTCCTAAATCCGGAATTGTATATTCAAGACCAAGATTATAGTTTACAACTGCACCTAAGAGTTCTTTAACATCCTTATTTATACCGGCGACATAATCCTCACCTAAACCCTTATTATTACTGAACTCGATTTGCGAATAATCAATTAGAGTTGCTTCGGCAGATGCAATCAATCCTTTATAGTTAAATGAAAATCCGCCGCCTAATTCAAAAGGAGTGAGAATACTATATTCAACATTATCACTATAATCGTCTTGATTTAATCTGTAAGTTGCATTTGCATACTCGCTTGTACCGTTAACAACAAATTTTTCCTTTATTTTGAATTCCTTTGGAAATTGAACCGTTAATCCGAATCGTGCATTTTGATTGAGCTGATACATCATACCAAATTTGGCATTCCAACCCTCAAGGTCCCATTTAATAAGTCTGTTTAAATAGAAAGTTTGGAAATCTGTCGTCTGTGGTTCACCTGGACTAGTTTCCCCTTGATAAATATTATTCACATCGTCTTCATAATAATCATTGTTAGACTCATATTTTCCACTAATAACATTAAGATTTAACCCAACAAAAAGATTTTTATAAACCTCGATCGCACCTGAGAAAGTCCAATTGTTCACATTTCCTGAATTTAAAATATTCCCGCTTTGATTTAATCCACCGCCAATTTTTGTTGTATCCTTAATGTATTTATTTTGAGAATCGTAAAGTGGATAGCTTAGGAACAAATCATAAGGGATATTGTTATTCTTCAAGCTAAAATAATTTATCCATGAATTCCTGTTATTTATTCCATTAAACTTTAAAGCTCCAGTTAGATCAGAAGTATTATGGTATGTCAATCCAAAGACCAAACTGCCTCGTGTTGTTGGAAATGGAAATGCAAAACTTAAACGATTTAAATTCGTATTACTGTTAGAATACTTTGTGCTTTGATTAAAGAATTCCGCATCATTCTTAAAACTTAAATAGGATAATCCTCCAGACAATTCTATCTTTTTGATTAAACCAAAACCGGCAGGATTAAAAAATGCAGCAGATGCGTCGTCGCTTAATCCGATGTAACTATTTCCCATTCCTAATGCGCGTGCATTTGAACCAAGCCCTGAATAAGCGAGCCGCAAAGCATCGTTGGCGTTTTGAGGACAAACTTCATTCTGAACAAAAGTCAGAATTAGAATTGTAATTATTAAGAATGAAATTTTATTTTGTAACATTATTTTCTCCCGCTATTCGTATTTCTGTTGCCATCATTGTTTCGTATTGAATTATTATCCGAACTTCTTGCACCTGAATTATTATCATTTGAATTTCCGCTGTTCGAATTACTATTACCTGATTTGTTGGTGTTCGAGGAACTATTAGTGTTCGAAACATCTTTGCTTGGTGGATTTGGAACAAGGATTTCTCTTCCAGTACCTGTCCCTCTTCCTTGCCCTTCATTTCTGATAGAAGATGTCGTTCCATTTTCATTTCTATTGTAATCACTTCCGACTGGTGTACTTGGAGGTGTAAATCTTAACCACCAGGGGTAGTCATAAAATGAGTAATAATCACCGTAATAAGTTTCATCGTAATATTCATTTGCTGTATTCTCCGATGGGAATTTATCTTCGGGCATCCATAGAACTGTATAACAGCTGCTTAAAGTAAACAGCGCAATTAAAATTATTACTGTTCTAAAAATATCCTTTTTCATTTTTGTTACCTTCTTCCATTGTTATCAGAATTTCTTCCCGCTCCACTGTTTCTAATATCAGTTATCTCTCTTGGTCTTTGATACGGATCTGGCTGCGGAGCAGGATCATAAATAATTATTATTGGTCTCAACTCGGTCCTGGGTAACAATCCAGACAAGGATTCGGTGGCGGTGTTGGTGGAAAATATGGTTCATATTGTTCTTCAGCAAGTTTTGAATTTGCTAAAGTTAAATATGTATAACACCCGTTAAGCATTAATGCTACCCCAAACAAAGTTACTGATATGAAAATTAACTTCTTCATTTCGCTTACCTCCTTCTATCGCTGCCTCTATTAGTGTTACTCGGAGGTGTACTAGTACGAGGCGGAGGTGTATTGTTTGACGGTGGACTGTAAGTTCTCTGCGGAGGTGAATATGATTTTGGAGTCTCCTGGGTTCTTCTTTCAGTCCTGGTTTCTGTACGGTTTCTTGTTTCGGTTCTTTGCCTGGTATCCGATTTATCCTTTTTGATATTTGGAGTATTGTTATTCAATTCTCTTTTTCTTGTATCGTCTCTTTTCGGAGGTGTAGTATTATTTTCCTTTGACCTGTCTCTTAAAATCTCCTCGTAACGTTTTCTGGTTTCGTTTTGACGATCATTTGGATTTTTTCTGATTGTATTATCATCTCTTCTATTTCTTGTATTATCTATGCTGGAATTTCTTCTGGTCTCTTCTTTTTTAATATCTGTTCTTTCTCTATCAAGGTTTCGGTTTCTTGAGGTTGTATTTCTATCTAATAGAACATCTCTGCTTCTATCTCTTGTGCGCGTATCCTTGCCTAATGTTCTAGAGTCAGTCCTAGTTAAATTACCTCTTGTTACATAACTATTTCTTACCCCTGAATTGTTTCTTATGCTGTAACTATCGCGAGTTCTTTCTTTATAACTATAATTTCCTGAAGAACCCCAATATCCCCAGTAATATTGTGGATAATAGTAATAAGGATTATAATAGGAATAGTAATAGCCAGGATAAAACCAATAAGAACCACACCAATTCCATGAGTAGAAAGGATCCCAGCAGAATGGATCATAATACCAACTTCCCCAACCATAACCGATCAGAATTGTTGGATGATATCCCCAAAAGTATCTTCGATAGGTTGGGTAGGAGCCAAAATAATATTTATTGATTACAACATCGGCATCTTCATCATATCCATAATCTCTGTCATAATCATCGGAAGAATAAGTTGAATCATAATCTTCTGCTTGGTCATAATAACCATAGTCATTCCTGTCCTTTGAATAACCAACTTCTTTTGTAGCAAGTTGAGTATAGCAGCCGGCAATAAAAATTGCTGAGATGAAGCTAATGAATATTGGTATGTAAAGTCTTGTTTTCATGATTCCTCCACTTTAATTAACTATTTAAATTTCGTCAATAATCACGCCTAATCAAAGGGGAGAAAAAATCTCTATTTGAATCTTTTTGAAGGGTAGATCTGAAATGCTGTACAGAAAATTAAACTTTCATGTATAGAAATTAAGACAGAGTATATTAAGCTAGAATTTCATTCATTTAAATATTCCTTATAAATTCTATTCTAATTGCTCTATCTGCAGTGCTTGGTGACAATTTTTTATTGTTCAGTAAATCGCGGAGATCAAAACCAAAAGTAAATCCTTCACCTAATGTCCATCGTAAACCGAGATTTAAATAGCCATTACCTTTTCCGAAAATATCGGACTGATTGTCGTTAAAGGCAAAATCGTACTCGGCTACAAGTGAGAAACTTTCTCCAAGAGTTTTTTCAACACCACCGGTAATGTTAATGAAATTATCAGCATCACGGGTTTCAAGTGAATAACTTGCAGAGCCATGCAAACTTAAATATCCCATCAAAGCAAAGTTTTTTGAAACTGCACCGAAAAATCCCGGTGACTTAATCGCAAATCTCCCGGCATTATCTGAGAAAATTCCTTTACCTTGCGAGTTGAAACCGAGGGTGATTGATGGTACAAGAAGCGTTTCGTGAAATAAACGAAATCTTATATCAACAGAGGGAAGTTTATACCAATCCGGAGAACCCGCTCCAATAATGTTAGCTCCTCCATAAGATATGCCAAAACTTATATCATCAAAAACGCCAACTTCCATTCTTGCTATCACAACACCCAAAGGGAGATATTCAGTGGTTACACTCACTAAGCCCTTATCAAGAACACCTGCGGTTGGCATATCAATTAAAAACCTGTATTGAAATTTTGCTTTTTCACCAGCAGTACCTTGGCTAAATGTACTTGTTGACAAAAGAATTGAAATTGTGATCGAAATAAAAAAAAGTTTTTTCATAGAAGATTCATTCTCATAAAATTGTTAAAAAGATTTTTAGACTGCTTCAGCTTTCACTTTCATAATTGCTTTAATAAGGTATGAAATTATCTGATTTACAATCTCGTCAGGAACTCCGTCCGCATACTTGGATTTAAGTCTCATATCACATTGATCATTAACATAATCAATCACAACAAATTTGTTTTCATTAGTCAGAACTATTTCGGTTGAAAAAAAATCTAATTGTATAATACCCAAAATCGTTTTAGTAATTTGATTCAATTTTTTAATGTTGATTTTTGATTTCAACTCTTCGCTGATTGGTTCATAAATGTGAGTTTGATCATCCCAAAAAACTACAATCACTTTACCAAATGATCCGAAGCATCTGAACCATGTTCGTTTATTTTCAAGCATGCCGGGATATATCTTTTCTTGAATTAGATACTTATCTTTATTGTAAGATGTTCTTTCATTCAAAATTTCTTTCAATGATTCGGCACCGGTTACAACTCCAATTCCACCTCCAGTTGTATTGCATGGTTTGATAATAAATGGTCGTCCTAAAATTGCAAGATCTTCCACAGATAATTTTATATCTTCCTTTTGATTATGTGGAGGAATAATAATAGAGTACGGTACGTTTAACCCGGCAGTAATAAACTCAAGATGCATGCTTGCTTTATCAATTGCATGCAGAACATTTTTGTATGGATTAAATATTTTAGTTTTTCTTCTCTGTAATATTTTACCAATTTCCTCAAAACGTTCATCAACATCCCATGCTCTATCAAGGTAACAATTAAAAGTCAACTTCTTTTGGAGTAAATCTTCCTTAACCTCCAAAACGTTGTTATTATGGATGACGTACGAACTTAACCCGGCTGCTTGCAGCTTTTGCTCAACCAGGGAAACGAAATCAACATCATACTCCCAATTATATGCTATTCCAAGATCGAAAATTTTCATCGGCTTTTATATCTTTGCAAAGATATAGTTTACTATATTTGTATGCAACAATTACAGTTGGGAAGATAACATTGTGAATGAATTTTTGTCTATTATCTGTTCTCAAAATTCCCTTTTTTTCAATAATTGAAATTACATTTTCTAACATAAAGCGAACTGATGACGAATAAAAAATTATTATTACCATTGATTTTTATAGTTTTAATTTTAATTGGATGTTCATCAAGCAAAGAAATAGCTGTGACTGAAGTTGAAAGTACTTCGGGTGTTGATGATAAAGAAAACGATTTCAAAAAAAGAGCTATGGATCACTTCATCAATGGCTCTATTGCTGAGGCAAAAGGTGATTATGCTTCTGCTGTTCTTGAATATCAGGATGCATTAAACCTTGACCCGAGTGCCGGAATTTATTATGCACTTGGTAAAAACTATTACTACCTCAATAAATTATCGCTCGCAATTCAAAACTCGCGTAAAGCAGTTCATCTCGATCCTAATCAAAAGGAATACTATGTTCTTCTGTCAAGCATATATTCTTCAGCGCGGCAGTTTGATTCAGCAGCAGTAACTCTTGAAAATGCTATTCGAACCGATTCGACAGATGTTGAACTATATTATAAGCTTGCAAGATTGTATGAAACTTCTAAACCACTAAAAGCGATAGAAACCTACGAAAAAGTATTTGCGTTAATTGGTCCCGATTGGAATGTGCTTATAAGAGTTGCCGAACTTTATGAGAAATTAGGAAATCTTGATGCTGCTGTTTCATCAATTGAAAAATTAGTTTCACTCGATCCCGCTAATGTCAATTTGCAAAAAATTCTTATTGAGTTTTATCAAAAATCTAATAAGCTGGATAAAGCATACGAAGTTGTAAATGATATTCTTGAATTAACCCCTGATGATCTTGATGCAAGAGAACGAAAAGCCCAAATTTTGATATCGGAGAACAAATGGGACTTAGCTGCCAATGAATATAACTATATAATGAAACAAAAAAATGTTCCGCTCGATATTAAAATTAGAATAGGTGCATCCTATTTTAATCAATCTTTAAAGGATTCCTCTCTCACCAAAGTAGTAAAGGATTTTTTCCAAACTCTTGATAAAGATACATTAGATTGGCAAGTTAAAATGTTTCTTGGTGCTGTTGCAATCAATGAAAAGAAGGATTCTGAAGCAATCGAATACTTCAAAGATGTTACTGACCTTGCAAGGTGGAATGTAGATGCTTGGATAAGATTAGGCGGTTTATACTTTGATAACAAAAAGTATGAAGAGGCAGCCAAAGTAATGGATGAAGCTATCGAATTTTTTCCTGATGATTTTACGATCAACTTAATTTTAGGATTATCTCTTGCTCAACTCGATAAACATTCAGATGCTAAACCATATCTTAAAAAATCTGTAGAGCTAAATCCAAATGATTTGACCTCACTTTCATCTTATGCCTACACCTTAAGCAAGCTAAGTGAAAATGATATGGCGGTTAATTATTTGAAGCAAGCTCTTTCAATAAAACCAGATGAGGTTAATTTATTGGGAACTTTAGGATTAATTTATGATTCAATGGAAAAGTGGACTGAGTGTGACAGTGTTTATGAGCGTGCTTTACAAATTGATCCGCAAAATGCTTTAGTGAATAACAATTACGCCTACTCTCTTTCTGAAAGAGGGGAGAGATTAAACAGCGCACTAAGAATGGTTGAAATTGCAATAGCTGCCGAGCCGGAAAACACCTCTTACCTTGATACTATTGGCTGGGTTTATTTCAAGCTTGGTTATTATACAGAAGCAAAAAAATATTTAGAAAAGGCAATTGATATTGGTGGTGAAAAATCTGTAATGCTTGATCATCTTGGTGATGTTATGTTTAAACTCGGTGAAATTCAAAAAGCTAAAGTGCTTTGGCAAAAGGCATTTGATCTTGATAATACAAACGTGACTTTAAAATCCAAAATTGATAAAGGTGAAATTTGAAATTATACTTTAAATCGTTACTGCTGCTGTCATTTATTTCTGTGATATTTTTTGATGGCTGTGTTCCCTCAAAACCAACAGAAGACGTTGAAATTCTTTCTTCTGAACGATTAATAAATAAACTGGAAGTGAACAGAAGAAGAATTAAAAGTTTTGAAGGTAACGGGACAATTCTTGTCAAAAATCCGCAGATGAATAATAGTGCTTCTTTCAGAGTTGTTCTGCAAAAGCCAGATTCTATTTACTTAACAATCATGGGTCCTTTTGGAATTGAACTTGCTCAAGCATTAGTCACCAAAAGCAATTATATTTTTTATGATGTTCTAAACAACACTGCTTATGAAGGAAAAGTTGATGACGAAGTATTACAGGATATTTTCAAGATAGACTTATCTTTTAACGATTTGCTGGATGCATTTATCGGTTCGGTGAATCTTACAAACAACCTTTACAAACAGCCCGATGAGTATCAGGTAGTTTATGATAAATACTTAATCACTTATATTGATTCTGTTTCTATGAAATCATCTCAGTACAAAGTTGATGTGAGAGAGTTAGGCATAACCGATTATGTCTTAAGGGATGATAAAAACCAGGTGATCATCGAGGGTAAGTATTCCGATTTTGGTATAATGGAAGGAGTCGCCGTTCCTTATAAAATTGAACTTAGAAATAAAAAGGAAAATCAACTTGTTATTGTAGAATACAAAAATATGTCTGCAAATAAAAAAAATATTTTTGTTGATTTTCAAGTACCCGAGGATGCAACGATCATAAAATGGTAAGGTTGTTTACATCCATATTCAGTTTTTTTCTTTTTTTAGTTACTGAACAATTACTATCTCAAAACAATTCTGAAATTAATTCTAAGCAGCAAGAACTTAAAATTATTAAAACCGAAATCTCTTCACTCGAAAAAGAGATACTGAATAAAAGCAAAAAAGAAAAAGAATCCTTCAACATACTTCAAAATTACGATAAGCAAGGTTACCTGCTAAATAAAATTATCGGACAATACCGCACTGAAGAAAAGAAAAAAGAAGAGCAAATATTAATTACCAAACAGAGGATAACAAACTTGACGAATGAAATTACAAAGCTTCAAAGTAATTATGCAAAATATGTAAACGCCATTTACCGCAAGCAGCAGAAATCCGATTTAGCAGCCATTTTTAATTCCGAATCTATTTCACAGGCGATACGAAGGATATTCTACTTGAAGAAATTTTCTGAGCGCAGAGAAATTGATTTGAATAATCTGGAGAACAGTAAGAATGAATTGCTAAATGCAAAGACTCAGCTTGAAACGGAAAAAGAGGAGAAAGCTTTATTAATTAAAAAGAAAATAGATGAAGAAAAAATATTAAAGAATAAAACCGTTGAGAGGAAGCAAATCTTAAATACAATAAAGAAGGACAAAAACGAACTCAAGAACGAATTGGATGCGAAGAAAAAAGCGGAAATAACAATCAGAAGTTTAATTGCGAGATTAAATGAAGAAAAAATTAAGCGCGATAAAGAACTGAAAGAAAAATCACGTCTTGAAGAAGAACAAAAACTTGCGGAAAAGAAAAAAGAAAAAAATGTAATCACGAAAAAAACCAGCACGCTTAAAAAACAGACAACAGAAGTTGAATCATCACCAAAGAATTTTTCCTCATTCGAACAGCTAAAAGGAAAATTAAATTGGCCTGTGAGTACTGGTAAAATAATTAGAAAATATGGTGAAAATAGGAACCCAATTCTTAATACGGTTTTATTGAATTATGGGGTTGACATTAAAGTAGCGTCCGACTTGAACATCAGGGCAGTATCGAACGGAACAATATCAGCTATCGAGTGGATACCGGGTTACGGAAGCATAATCATCATCAGTCACCCTGAAGATTATCGTACTGTTTATAGTCATCTTGATGGAATCTTCGTTCAAGAAGGTGATGCAGTGAATGCAGGGCAAGTAATTGCCTCTGTTGGCGAAAGTTTAGAGGGTTATATTCTTCATTTTGAAATTTGGAATTCGCGTACAAATCAAAATCCCGAAATATGGCTGGCTAAAAAGTAAGTATTTATAATATTGAAAAATTTCTTCAAAAGTAAAATCGCATCAAATCTCTTCTCATTAACCTCAGCTGAAATTGCAAGCCGGCTGTTCGGTTTTTTTACATTAGTTTATTTAGGTAGAATACTTGATAAAAGCGGTTTTGGAATTATAGGATTTGCTGCAGCATTTGTTTCTTATTTTATTTTAGGTGTTAATTTTGGTTTCAGCACTTATGGAACAAGAGAAATTGCAAAAGATCAGAAACAGATTGAAAAATTTGTTAATAACATATTTTCGATTAGGATTTTGCTTGCTGTTTTCTTCAGTGTGATGTTGATATTGTTCATGCTCTTTTCTGAAAAAAATATTTTAACCAAATATGTAGTGTTGATTACAGGTATAAATCTTTTCACCAACGCATTAGCTTTGAACTGGGTGTTTCAAGCGGTTGAAAAAATGCATTACATAGCAATCCGTCAAATACTATCTGGTTTATTAAGCTTAATAGGTGTGATTATATTTGTTCATTCCCCAGACGATATTTTAATTGCTGCATCAGTACTTGCCATTTCTGCATTAATCGGAAATATTTGGTTCATTCCCATTTATCAAAAAATGTTTGCAAAAATTAAACTGGAATTTTCATTTGATTTTTGGAAGGAATTATTTAGAGAATCATTTCCACTGGCTTTCGCTTCGATAATGATTGGAATTTACTACAATCTGGATATGGTGATGCTTGGTTATATGAAACCGGAATCTGATGTGGGTATTTATAACGCAGCATACAAAATATTTCTTTTGGGCTTAGTTCCAATCCAATTGATTTTCTCAGCATATTTTCCAACACTTTCCCGTATTGGGTTAAGCAAGTCACGAGAATTCAGAGATACAATGAAAAACTATGGCAAGATTATTATTGGCTTAGGTATTGTTACAGGAATATTTTTACTTATGTTCTCAGAAAGAATAGTTTTATTGGTTTTCAGTGAAAGCTATTTGGCATCATCCTTGCCATTATCAATTTTAGCAATAAATGTAATAATAATAAGTATAAATGTTTGTTTAGGAAATCCCATGACAGCTTGGGGGAAACAGAAAGAATATGCTGTTGCAATAATGTTTGGAGCGATTGCAAATATCATTTTAAATTTAATTTTAATTCCTAAATATTCTTATATCGGAGCAGCTTATGCAACAGTATTGTCGGAAGTTGCTGTGTTTATAGGATTGTTCTATCTCTTTAACAAGTTCACTGCAGGACTATTCAGAAAAAGCATCGCATGAAATACGATTTTTTAATTGTTGGTGCTGGTTTTGCTGGTTCGGTTATGGCTGAACGACTTGCTTCACAATTAAACAAAAAAGTCCTAGTTGTTGAAAAAAGAAATCATATCGGTGGAAACGCTTACGATGAATATGACGAAAACGGAATATTAGTTCACCGTTATGGTCCTCATTTATTTCATACTAATAGTGAAAAAGTTTTTCAATATTTATCCCGGTTCACAGAATGGAATTTTTACGAACACCGTGTTCTCGCAAAACTTGATGATGAATATTATCCGATTCCAATAAATAGAACAACGGTTAATAAACTTTATAAGCTGAATTTGTCTACTGATGATGAAGTTAAAATGTTTTTAGATTCCAAAAAAGAAATGCGGCATCCGATAAATAATTCTGAAGACTTAATTGTGAATCAAGTTGGTTATGAATTGTTTGAAAAATTCTTTAAGTATTACACGAAAAAACAATGGAGTCTTGAACCAAAAGAATTATCTTCCTCTGTTTGTGGAAGGATACCAGTAAGATTTAATACTGATGATCGCTACTTTACCGATAAATATCAATTTATGCCTAAGCATGGTTACACAATACTGTTTAACAATATGCTCAACAATAAAAACATAGAAGTTCGATTAAATTCAGATTATTTTGATGCGGTGGAGGATGAAAAATTTAATTTTCTGATTTATACAGGACCGATAGATCGATTTTTCAACTTTGAATATGGTAAACTTCCATATCGTTCTGTAAGATTTGAATTTCAAAATTATAAAATTGAGAAATACCAACCCGCTTCACAAATAAACCATGTTGGTAAACAAGAAAAATTTACCCGCAGTGTTGAGTATAAACAGATAACAGAGCAAAAAGCAGAATCAACAACCGTCTCAATTGAATATCCGCAGATCGAAGGTGAACCGTTTTATCCAATTCCAACAACCGAGCACAAGGAATTGTATTTGAAATACAAAACCAAAGCAAATACGCTAAAAAATGTTTTGTTCTGTGGTCGTTTAGCAGAATATCAATACTACAATATGGATCAAGTTGTGGCAAATACATTAAAAAAGTTTGATGAGTTCGCAGCAAATGGATGATACTATTAGGGATTATAAAATAGTAGCCGTTGTCGTGACGTACAATAGGTTAACTCTTTTACAAGAATGTATCCAATCTTTAAGAAATCAAACAAGAAAACTTGATGAAATAATTATTGTGAATAACTCAAGCACAGATGGAACGTTTGAATGGTTGAATAAACAAGAAGATTTAACTGTAATCACTCAAGAGAATAGCGGAAGTGCCGGAGGACAGCATACCGGAATAAAAACTGCTTATGAAAAGGGCTACGATTGGATCTGGTGTATGGATGATGACTGCCGAGTTTCAGAATATGCTCTTTCGGAATTAGTAAAGCATATTCAGCCAAATACAGTTATTAATTGCCTCGTAGTGTCAAAATCGAACCCCCAAAAATTAGCATTTGGACTTTACGATCTTAAAGAAAAAATATTTTATGAAGATTATATTGATGCTAAGAAAAAGGATTGTATTGATTATGCTAGTCTTTTTAACGGGACTCTTTTGCCTTCGCAATTAGTCGAAAAAATTGGGCTCCCAATTCAAGAACTATTTATTAAGGGTGATGAGATAGAGTATTTTCATAGAATTAAAAAAAATAAATTTATTACAAAAACAATTCCAACCTCACTTTTATATCATCCCACACCCAAAATAAAAATAATCAAAACCATTTTATTCAATCATAGGTTTGAATTTCTCGATTCTATTAGAAGGTATTACAGGGCTAGGAATTTCATTTTAAATTATAAAAAGTATCATAACTTTAGTTTGAAAACCTTTACAAAATTTCTTCTATTGGATATTTATGGAATAATTTTTTATCAGAAGAATTTTCGCATATTATTGAGCAACATTAAGGGATTAATGAAAGGTTTAATTGTAAACTATGAAATAAAATTTCCTGGGTAGCTATGAAAGTTTGCCTTTTAGGTTATCAAGAAAATTTTTTTTGGACTGGAAGTGCAACTCTTAAAGTTCAAAAAAATGTTCATAAATGGCTTAATCTAACTTCAGTTGATACAGATCTTTTCGTTTGTTCAGAAAGCAAAAATGTTTTTTCTGTATTGTTTGATTCTTTAAGTCTTACTAATACTCCAGAAGGGAAAATTATCAGTGGTGGAGTTATTCCATTTTTAATGTACTTAAAGAGAAATAAATATGATGTTGCTCATATGATTGTTATTCGAAACTATATGGTTATTGTTGCTCTGCTGTCAAAAGTTTTGCAATTGAAGTTGTGCGTTACTTTCCACGATACGTTAAACTTTCCAATCTTAAGGAAATTTAATTTCACGACAATCAAGTCATTTATTGTTAATTGGATATTAACCAAAACATCTCAACTTATATTTCTTTTTAATGAATCAGATCTTAAAGAATTTAAATTGAGATTTGCAAATAAAAAAACAGTGATTGTAAAAAATGGTGTGGAAGAAAAATATTTTAAAACTGTAAATCCGATTTCAACCAGGCAAAATATTTTATATGCGGGAGGAATAAATAAAACGTACAAAGGATTTGATTTCTTAACCAATGCTTTGAAGAAAATGAAATCAAAGTCCGAACTTTTAATTTGTGGCCATGGTGAAATTGAAAATATAAAACAAAATAATTTAGGTCAATTATCTCCGGAACAATTTAAGTCCACTTTAGAGCAGGTTTTAGCACTTATAATACCGAGTGAGTATGATTCATTTAATATATCTGGGTTAGAAGCGATGGCATGCGGAACACCTATAATAATTTCGAACAGATGTGGTTTGTCCAGATATTTAACAAATGGCGAGGGCTGCTTCATCGTTGAATTTGACGATGATACAACATTAGCTCAAAGAATAGATGAATTGCTTGGAGATAAATCACTGTGGAATAAAATTAGCGTGGAGGCACGTGCTGTTGCCCAAAATTTCATGTGGTCAAAAGTTATTTTAGATTACAAAAAAAAATATTCAACAATCGTTGCATGATAACCGATTATGATAAACTGGTAAAAGCAATTATTTCAGAGTGGAGAAAGACCGGGCAGCAAGATTTTGCTTTTCAAACACGATCTTTAGAACGGCATGTAATTCCAATTATTTATCATTATGTACGAAAAGACATTAGCAAACAAAAATTAGTGGCGGATGAAGATAATTTTAAGAAAAAGTTTAACCAAATATCTAAAGGTTTATTACATATTTATTGGATTATATTATGGTCAATCAAGTGGTTATTATTTTTCAAGCCGCGTGATTATAGGTTTTTAATTACTGCGGTTGGCTCGGATAGAAAATTGACATTTGCTTACCTAGAATATTTATCAAAATATGTTAACGAGAAAAATATTCGATTATTATCTTTGACTGTGATTTGCAATAGAGCATTTTTATTTCGAAGAAATATTTTCTATTTCCCACGTTTTTTATTTCAATTAAAATTCAAAAAAAGTATCAATAAATTCAGTAATAATTGGTACGCGGCTTTGAGTGTATTAGGAAATATAGTTAAAAACAATATTCCAATTAAACTAAATTTAAATTCAATAAAACGATTTATTAATGATTATTCACGTGACTATTATTGTGTGAATTATTTGTTGGATAAGTTTAGAAAAAACATCATTGCTCTCATCCAGGATTTTGATTACACTTCTAATCGCAATATTTACTGTGAACTTTTCAAATCACAAAAAATCCCAACAGTAGCATTAAATCATTCAATATTAGTGTATAAACATTTATACGAGACAGTTTATTCAGATTATGCCTTAGTCTGGGGACAGCACCAAAAGGAAAGAATTAGTGAACTTTCGGAATTATCACCGAAAAATATTTCAGTGATAGGAACACCAATTATATTTGATAGAAAAAAAAGGATGGACAATACACCCCAATATTGGGTTTACAATTTATCTTCTTTTGAAAACCCTGCTGCAGAAACAATCCATCGTTCTGTTGAAAGAACCCTGGGAATGATTGAGGAAATTTCTAAGATCATAATAATGGATAAATTAAATATTAAGTTACTTGTAAATTATCATCCAAACGATTCTCTTAAAGCATTAAAAAGAGCTGGATTTAATGGAGGGTCATTTACTTTATCAGAAATACTTAATCACACGGAGTTAATCTTTGGAGAAGATTCAACAGTCATGATTGAAATGTTAAAGACAGAAATACCCTTTATTTTTATTACGGACGACCTGAAAAGCGATCCCTTTAATTTTATTTCTTGGGGAACTGCAGAACTTGTCACATCAAAAGAGAATTTACATTCAGCAATTCAAAATGCGCTTATTCAAAACCTAAACTTGAAAAAGCGCGAGGAACATTTTGAATATTATTTTGGCGACTCGGAGAATTTTTACAACAATTTAGAACGTGAACTTGATTCAATAATTGAATGAGAATCCTTCATTTACATACTAAAATCAATTTAACATGCGGCATAAGTAAAACAATTTATCTTATTGCCAAAAATTTAGTTGAAGATTTTGAACATGTCGTGTTTACCTTAGGTGGAGATGCAATTCCAAAATTCAAAACTGCCGGAATAAATATTATTTCCTCTAAGTGTAAATCGAACAATATTTTTCAGACAATTTTAATCTTTACCGAGATAATCAAAATTGTTAAGAAGCAAAGGATAGATATTATTCACAGCCACCACCGCTATTTTGATTTATTAGCATATTTTATTTCACAACACATTTCCGTGAGAACAGTAACATCTGTTCAAAGTAAGGTTTTTGGAAAAAAGACTTTGAGCTACAAAGCGGATATTCTTCTTGCATGCAGCAATTCTATTAAAGAACATCTCGCAAATTATTTCATTATTGACCCTTCCAAGATCAGAGTGATTTATAACTTTGTAGATATCGCTGAAGCCGAGATTGGCATACAAAAATCAATTCTGAAAAAAAATCTAAATATTAATGAAAATTCAGTTGTAATTGGTTTTGTAGGTAGATTTAGTCTTCAAGAAAAAGGAATTGATGTTTTATTAGAAGCTTTTCGAAAAGTAAGCCAGGTTAATGTTGATTTAATTTTGCTCCTTATCGGCGAAGGAGAAGATAGAGATTATATCTATAATTTTATCGCTGGACATAAAGTCCAAGCAGTGATTGTTGCTCCTAATAAAAATATTTTTGAGATGTACAATATTATGGATTTAGTTGTATTGCCTTCAAGAATTGATCCCTTTCCTTTGGTCATGTTGGAATGTGGACTTATGAAAAAAGCATTTATTGGATCTAATGTTGACGGAATCAAAGAATTGGTTGAGAATCGCATTGATGGAATATTAGTTAATGTAAATGATACAGAATCATTGGCAAAGGAATTAGAATTTCTAATTACAAATACAGAGTTAAGAAAAGAGTTGGGCAATAAACTGTTTGAGAAAGTTGTAAAAAATTTTAGCAAGGATCAGATAATTCCTCTTTATGCTAAAACTTATCGGGAAATTTTTAATTACGTATAGCATTTTGCAACGATGACAATCCTGCAATTAAAAATCGAAAATTCCTCCTATAATGAAATCATTGATGAGATTGAATCTAAGATATCCTTAAAAAATAAATTTTTCTTTTCATATGTTAATGCATACGTTGCCGTGCTTACCGCTAAAAATTTTGAGCTTCACAAAGATTTATGTCAATTTTCAGCCCTCTATTCTGATGGAATTGGAATGTACTGGGCATCAAAATTTCTTTATGGAAAATTGGGACTATCCGAACGAATAAATGGTACCGATCTCTATTTCAAAATATTAGAATTGGCAGAAAAGAAAAAGTACAAAGTGTTTTTCTTCGGCGGAGGAGAGGAAGCTGTTGCTAATCTCAAGAAAAATCTTATTAAATCGCACCCCAAGATATTGATTGGTGGAATAATTAAAAGGGATACAAATTTTAATGAAGATATATTGAGCAGAATAAATCATTCTAATAGTGATATTCTCTTTGTGGGATTAGGTACACCTGACCAGGAAAAATGGATTGCTTCTTTCGGAAAAAAGTGTAATGTTCCTATCCAAATTTCGGTTGGCAGTGGCATAGATTTTCTTTCGGGGGCATATCAACGCGCACCTGCACTTTTCCGAAAACTTGGGTTGGAGTGGCTCTTCAGGCTAATGTTGGAACCCAAACGGCTTTGGAAAAGATATTTAGTTGGAATTCCAACTTTTCTTTTTCTGGTAATAAAGCAAAAATTCAGCAAACAAAATTATATATGAAGCAAATAATGATTTTGATGATTGTCCTTCTTGTAGTTTTCACATTGATTAACCAATCATTTGCACAAGAAAGAAGTAAAATCATTGTCCAAGGAAGCGGATTTGAAATAACTCTCGAAAATAAAGATTATAGATTCAAAGACAAAAAGAAGGATCATTTTACAATTCGGGATTATATCGAATTTACTAATGAATCTAAATCAGGAGCATTCAAACTTCCATCGAGAGATTTAATTGTTGCAATTCCACCTGAAAGCAAGGTTAATGTTGCGTTTCTATCAGCAACGGAAATTAAGTACAATAATATTTTACCCGCTCTAAATCCTGAAGTTGAAATGATTGATGATTCAACTTATGTCCTAAAAGAGGTTGAATATTCAGATCGAAGAATAAATTATTATAGAGCTGATAGGATCGAGACTAAAGGTTATTTCTGGCTAAGGGAATTTTACTGCATTCATCTTAAAATTCATACACACTCATATGATGAGAAAAGTTCGACTTTAACAGAGCTATCCGATATTAAATTAAAATTTAATTTTGAGAACGATGTTAAGATTCTTCCTTACTCACCATTGGAAATTAAATCACCATTTGACGAGAACCTGCGATTGATTTTAGCAAATACAGAGATTGCTGAACAGTTTCGAGACAATCCTAAACTTCTATTAAACGATACTACAGGAAATTGGATTAATTACTTTTCAAATTATTTAAAAATTGGAATTGCTAATGATGGTATTTATAGAATTACCCGGAATGACCTAATAAATTGGGGAGTAAATCTTGTTGGAATTAATCCCAAAACATTTCAGTTATTTGAATCAGGTGTTGAAAAACCAATTTATGTTTTGGGTGAGTCTGATTTTTCATTTGATAATGGAGACTATATTGAATTTTATGGAACCAAAAATTATTCCAAAATCTCTCCGCGTGTTATAAATCCCGATAAACAACCATATAATAATTATTTAGATAAATACACTGATACAGCATTTTATTTTTTGACTTGGGATGCAACCAATGGGAAACGAGCTAAAGAAAACACAACTTATCAGCCATCCATACCGGATAGTCTTACTTATTACACAAGCTTTATCCATTCGGAAAAGAATGAGATGGATGCTTTGTTTTATACATTTCATAATGATTTGGTTGAAAGTCAATTTCCTTTTTGGGATACCGGAAAAGGTTGGTATCAGCAATGGCTTGCCACTTGGGCTACACCAGTAAATTTTACTATTTCAGCTGCTGATATCGTTCCAAATAAGACAGCAAAATTTTACGGTAAGATTGTTAGCCGGGCTTCATCTGGATCAACAAATGTGCATAGAGTAAAACTTTTAATCAATGGTACTATGATAGATTCTCAGGTTACCAGTAGGTTTCAAAGGGTTTTATTACAAGGTTCTATTAATTCTAGCTCAGTAATTTCTGGAAATAATACATTAGGCATAAGTTATGAAGAAGCCAACGGTGCATCTGGCGGGCAAATGCTCGTTGATTGGGCTGAAGCAGAATATCCACGCTTGCTAAAATTGACCAATAACTCCCTGTATTTTGAATATAAGGACCTGACTAATACCGCACTAAAAAAGATTAAAATTGAAAATGTTCTCACTTCAAATTATTTATTATTTAAGGTGAAACCAGAATTTCAACGCATTACGGGTTTTGAATTGACAGGAGGGAATTTATACTTTACAGATACGGTGAGTAATAACGATGCATATTATTTGGTAAGACAGGACATTGCCTCTACCCCCAAGTTTTTTAGTCTTAAAACTTTTGAAAATCTTCGCAGTCAAACTAATCAAGTTGATTATTTAGGGATTTCACATCCTAATTTTCTAGCATCGGTAAATGATTATGTCAATTTTATTTCCTCAAATTATTCTGTTACTTCTGGTGTATATTCAGTTGAAGATATTTATGATGAATTTGGTTATGGGTATCCGATAGCGGATGCAATTCGTAATTTTATAATTTATAGATTTCAATCCGCACCAACGCCTAAACCCTCGTATTTGGTTTTGTTTGGTGATGCTAATTATGATTATAAAAAATATCGCACAGCATCGCAAGGAATTGTTGGTGGTGGAAATTTTGTGCCCTCCTATGGATTTCCCATAAGTGATCCATTCTATACAGTTTGGGATTCTACGGGAGCTCGATTACCTCAAATGTATGTGGGCAGAATTCCCCTTAATAAGAACAGTGAAATGGTTTTTTATAAATCCAAAGTACAAAATAATCTTACAATACCATTTGATGATTGGAATAAAAGATATTTATTCTTTTCCGGAGGGAGAGCTGATTTTCCAAGTGAGATTGCTCTTTACAAATCAATTAATGATTCAGTGATAAATAATTTTGTTAAAGTTCCGCCCCTTGCCGGCAGTTATTATCATTTTTATAAAACGACTAATCCGCTTTCAGACTTTGGCCCCTACACATCCACTGTTGTAAATAATGCGATTGAAGCTGGCGGAGTTTTTATTTCCTATATTGGGCACAGTGGTACAGCAACTTGGGATAATAGCATCAGCAGCGTTCGGCAGCTAAAAAATAAAATTAATAGAAACCCTATAATTTCAGATTTTGGATGCTCAACTAATAAATTTGGCGAACCAGATTTAGTTGCATTTGGAGAAAGATTTGTCTTAGATCCTGACGGGCAAGCATTGGGATATATTGGTAATAGCGCACTAGGATTTGTATCAACTGCAATTAAAGCACCTGGCAATTTCTATAAGAATGTGATTCAAGATACGATTTTTCAAGTGGGTAAAGCTCATCTTAGTGCAAAATATTTAATGTTTCAACAATTGGGAAGTTCTAACGTTGTAAATGAATTTTCATTTTCAAACACATTAATGGGCGATCCTATTCTAAAAATGAAAATACCTTCAAAACCTAATCTTAAAATAAGCAGCGATGATATTCTTTATGAAACAAGTTTGATAACAGATGCTTTAGATTCTATAAAAATAAATATTGTACTTAACAATTTAGGTACTGTGGTTCCTCAAACCTTTAAGGCAGCATTAACTCATTCGTATCAAAGTTCGGTTGTTGAGTATCTAGAAAAAATATTAAGTTTGCCCAATTTCAAGGATACCATAAGCTTTTGGGTGCAAATAAAAAACAAGCCTGGTCAACATTCGTTACAAGTATATCTCGATTCGGAGAATTCAATTTCTGAAATTTATGAGAATGATAATGATGTATTGGTTAACTTTAATGTTGCTTCTTCCACAATAAGAGATTTATTCATTAATAGGTTTGAGAATCCGAATTTAGACAGCTTGATTATATTAAATCCTTCCACCCGAAGTGAAAAAGCACCGATAATAAATTTTCAACTTGCAGACAATGAAAATTTCTCAAATTATCAGCCATATAATTTTACAATAGATACTTTTTCTACCAAAATTAGTTTTCAGACACCAATTAATAATAATAGAAGCTGGCTAAGATATAAGATTGATGATGGAGTAGAGTGGTCAAGTCCTCTTACTTACACCAAATCTTCCGGCTCCAAGTATTATTTAGGAGATCTATATTCCTGGGGAAAACAGAATCTCTCCAGCTTAAGAATAGTTAATGATACAGTTAGATTAAGCATTGATACTGTTATTATTTCTATCATTTCAGCTGGAAGCTACTCAGGACAGTACTGTATAATTTCTAAGAATGGCATAAATCTTTTAAGCAATACTTTCTTCCAAGGCATTGGTATAGTTGTGTTCAATGAAAAAACTTTGGTGGTGGAATCTTCAACTTATTATGAATTATTCAATAATCCTGCTGGCGTAATAGCTTGTACAAATTTTATAAACTCAATACCTTCCGGTAAATTAGTTGCTCTAGGTGTTTCTGGGGATGCAAAGAATAATCTGACCACAGCACTTTCAAATGCAGTTATTTCTTTAGGAGGTACACTTTTCCCATCAATCCAGTTCAAAGCTCCATATGCATTGATTGGGGGAAAGGGTATAAATCCAGCACTAATAAAACAAATTCTTAAAACACCTTTTGAAGGTCCAATTCAACTGGATACAGCCATCGTAAAATCCCTTGAATCCGGAGTGTTAGTTTCCACTCAAATTGGTCCTTCTTCCGAATGGAAAAAATTAAAAGTTACTCAGGTGAATCAAAATAATTCAGAAATTAAGTTCAGAGCGATCGGTGTTAAATTAGATGGAACTGTTGATACATTACCGTACCTTAACTTAGTTTCTAATGAAGCGAATCTGAATTCAATCTCTGCGACTACGTATCCATTTATAAAAATTAGAGCCGAACTTAAAGCAGATTCACTTCTAAACTCACCACAACTTTCAAAACTTGAAGTTGACTATAAAGGCATTGCTGAGCTTGGAACCAATTTCCAAGCTGTTAAACTGAATAAAGATACTGTTGATCAAGGTGAAAAAAGTAGATTAAATTTCTATGTTTATAATGCTGGTGAAGCAAAAGCAAACAACTTTATGGTTCAGGTTGAAGTAAATCGTCCGGATAACTCCAGCGAAATAGTACTTGAACAATTTATAGATTCTATAGGTCCAGGTCAGAGAAAATTACTTGGTACCGGATTTATCACTGAGTTTGAAGCTGGAGATCGAGAATACAAAATAAATATTGATCCGCTTGATCAAGTACTTGAATATTATAATGACAATAATATCTTTTACCAGCCGTTTTATATTAGAAGAGACACAACTAGACCCGTCATACATGTTCTATTTAATGGGCAAGAAATAGTTGATGGTGATTACGTGCCGAGCAATCCTCTAATTCGAATTGAATTGACTGACCCCTCAACTCTGCGTAATTATAATGCAAATTCTGTATCAATTAAAATGGATGATCAGTCAGCAGCTTTGGAAAAAAATGCAGCTCAACTGTCCTATGAGTTCAATGAGAATAATCCTAAACTGGTAGTGGAATACAAACCGATTCTTGAGGAAGGGGAGCATACTCTCAAAATATTTGCTAATGATGGATTGGGAAATCTTGCTGATACTTCAGCATTACAGAAGCGGTTTATAGTTTCTAATTCAACAGCAATTTCAAACGTTTATAATTTCCCAAATCCAATTTCCGAGAATACTAATTTCACATTTGAACTGGCACCAAATCTTCCTTATGAAGTTAGGATTTTAGTATACACAATTTCGGGTCGGTTGGTTAAAAAATTGATTATTCCTCAGGGAGATTTAAGACCAAACTTCAATAAAATATATTGGGATACTCGCGATGAAGATGGCGATTTACTTGGTAACGGAACTTATCTCTACAAAGTAATTATGGAAGCTGATGATAAAACAGAAACGTCAGTTCACAAGTTAGCTATAGTTCGTCAATAGAGGTTTTTGATTAAATATTTTTGAACTCTACTCCCTAATAAATAGTTTTATCTTAATGGTGATCAGTTTCTATATTCAATCCAATCATTTTTATCAAAAACCGACCTATATTTATTCTTTTATTCAATTTCAATTCTTTCGCTAAGATTTTGCCATGTCCCAAGAAAAAGGGATTATAACATTAGGTAAAAATGCTAATTTTGATATTGTTAGTCTTGACAATTTATGGCGACGAACTGAAGTTGAGATCACATAGTCTATAAAGTTAAAATCAACAACTCTTAACAAAAACATAAAGTTAAAATTCTCTATGAAAAAAATATTCTTTATTGTTTTAACCACATTAGAAGTTTTTTCCCCCACAATAAATATTTTACCGCTACAAAAAGACCGGATAACAGTCAGCAAGAACAGTTTTGAAATTGTCCTTGAAAATAGACTTCATAATTTTTTAGATGAGCAAAAAAATCACTTTACAATAAGAGATTATTACGAATTTACAGATGAATCTTGTTCGGGACATTTCAAGCTGCCTTCAAGAGAATTAATTATTGCAATACCTCCCGAAAGTAATGTACAAGTTTCTTTAATTTCATCAACAGTAAAAGAATACAGGAATATTATTCCCAAGCTTAATCCAGAAATTGTAATGGTAAATGATTCTACAATTGAAATAAAAGAAATTGAATATTCCAACAGAAAACCAACAGATGAAAACAATCCTGTCGTTGAGAACAAAGGATATTTTTGGTTTAGAGATTTTTACTGTGTTCATTTAAAAGTAAATACTCATGTTTATAATGAACAGAATAATTCTCTGGTTGAATTATCAGACATAATGTTAAAAATTGAGTTAGACAAAAATGTAAACATTCTAAAAAACTCACCAATAGAAGTAAAATCTTCTTTCGATGATAATCTTAAATCATTTATTGTAAATTCTGAAGTAGCTGAACAGTTTCGTGGCAGTCCAACAATTATTACAACCGATACAACAGGTAATTGGATTAATTATTCTGCAAGTTATTTAAAAATCGGAACGGGCAGCGACACTCTATACAGAATCACAAAGGATTTTTTTATTCTGAATGGCGTTAACCCTGAAGGAATAAATCCTAAAACTTTTCAACTATTTGAATCTGGAGTAGAGAAACCGATTTATGTTTCTGGTGAATCCGACCAATCTTTTGATGATAATGATTATATCGAGTTTTATGGAACAAAGAATTACTCAAAAATATCACCACGTGAAATAAATCCAAATAATTTGCCATATAACAATTATCTTGACAAATACACTGACACAACAATTTATTTTTTAACATGGGGTGTGCAGAATGGTTTGAGGGCACAAGATATAAATGTTTTTCAACCTTCAATCATAGATACCATGACTTATTTTACAAGTTTTACTCATTTGGAAGAAAATCCCATGGATGCATTGTTTTATACTTTTCACAATGATTTAGTTGAAAGCCAATTTCCTTTTTGGGATACAGGGAAAGGATGGTATTGGCGGTTCTTGGCTACTTGGTCTGGTCCTGGAAACTATAATTTTAACATGACTGATATTATTCCAAATAAAACTGCAAGGTTACTTGCAAAACTTACAAGCAGAGGTTCTACTGGTTCCTTGAATGTGCATCTGCTTAAATTGCTGTTAAACAACGCACTTATTGATTCCCAAGTTGGCAGTCGTTATCAGCGAATTTTGTTAGATAAAACAATAAGCTCAAATTCCTTGTTAACTGGGAATAATAATTTAGTAATCACTTATGCTGAAAATGCTGGGGCATCAAATGGTCAATTAGTGATTGATTGGGTTGAAGCAGAGTATCCTAAGAAATTGAAATTAACGAACAACTCATTATACTTTGAATATAGGGATTTAACAACGACTGCACTTAGAATATTCAAAATTGAAAATGTACTGGATACCAACTACCTGCTTTATAAAGTCAAACCAGAACTAAAGCGTATTATTGGTTTTAATTTGATTGGGACTAATCTTTTTTTTAGTGATACGGTAAGTAACGGTGATGCATATTATCTAATACGTAGAGGTAGTTATTCAGAGCCCAAATTTTTTACACATAAATCTTTCTTAAATCTTCGTAGTCAAAACTCACAAGTTGATTATATTGGTATTACACATCCAATTTTTCAGTCCTCAGTAAATGAATATTTGGGTTTTATTTCAAACAATTATTCGGTGACAGCAAATCTTTTTTCTGTATTTGATATTTATGATGAATTTGGTTACGGCTACCCAACCCCAGAATCTATTCGTGAATTTCTAATGGTCAAGTTTCAAAATTCACCGACACCGAAACCTATGTATTTAGTATTATTTGGCGATGCAAATTATGACTTTAAAAAGTATCGCACTATTTCACAAGGTATTGTAGGGGGTGGAAACTATGTGCCTTCTTATGGTTTCCCAGTAAGTGATCAATATTATACAATATGGAATTTGACAGGATTACGTTTGCCGCAAATGTATGTAGGTAGAATACCTTTAAACAGTAATAGCGAAATGAATTTTTATAAATCCAAAGTGCAGAACAATATTATTCAACCTTATGATGAATGGAATAAAAAATATCTTTTCTTTTCAGGCGGTAGAGCGAATTACCCGGACGAAATTGCTTTATACAAGTCTGTTAATGATTCCGTAATCAATAATTTTATAATTCCACCTCCTCTTTGTGGTATATATAAACATTTTTATAAGACTTCAAATCCTATATCTGATTTCGGACCCTATAGTGATTTAGAAATAAAGGAAACAATTGCCGGTGGAGGCGTTTTCATTTCTTACATAGGACACAGTGGAACAGCGACATGGGACAACAGCATAAGTGATGTTCGGCAATTAAAAAACAGTGTGAATCGGAATTCTGTTCTTACAGACTTTGGGTGTTCTACAAATAAGTTTGCTGAACCCGATATTGTTTCATTCGGTGAAAGATTTATACTTGATCCGGATGGACAAGCGTTGGGTTACATTGGCAACAGTGCTTTGGGATTTGTTTCCACAGCAATCAAAGGACCTGGCGATTTTTATAAGCACGTTATTAGAGATACAATGTTTCAAGTAGGGAAAGCTCATTGGTATGCAAAGAAACTAATGTTTGATCAATTAGGAAATTCAAATGTGTCAGCACAATTTTCAATTGCAAATACTTTAATGGGTGATCCAATTGTTGAAATGAAGATTCCCAACCTTCCTAATTTGACTATCAAACCATCTGATATTGCATTAGGAAGCAATTTTATAAACGACGCAATGGATTCAATTGAAGTGATTTTATCATTAAATAATTATGGTACTGTAATTCCCCAATCATTCAAATTACTTTTTTCTCACTCCTACAGAGGAGTAGTTTTTCAACAGATAGAAAAAACATTAACACTTCCAAAATTCAGAGACACACTCTCATATTGGGTTAAAGTAAAGGAGAAACCTGGACAGCACACCCTCTCAATCAATCTCGATTTAGAAAATTCCATTTCTGAAATTTATGAAAACGATAATGATTTGAATTTTGAATTCGATGTTGCTTCCACTTTTATAAGGGATATTTTAGTGAGCCGGATCGAAAATCCACTTCTTGATACTCTAATAATTCTAAGCCCCTCTATAAAATCTTCAGAACCGATGTTGCTAAATTTTCAAATATCAGATAACGAGAATTTTAACAATCCATTGCAGACAATTTTTAACTTGGATACCTTTTACACAAAAATCAGTTTCTCAAATCCATCATCCAACAATAGATATTGGCTCCGATATAAGTTAAGTGATGGGACAGAATGGTCGAATTCCCTATCCTATTCAAAACTATCTGGGTCAAAATATTTTGTTGATGATGATCATTCATGGCATTATCAGAGTTTGAAGGACTTAAGTATTAAAAATGATGCTGTTGAAATAAAAACGGATACAGTTACAATTTCCGTGGTATCTGCCGGAGGATATTCCGGTCAATATTGTATCATTACAAAGAATGGGATAAACTTATTAAGTAACACTTTCTTTCAGGGAATTGGAGTTGTTGTATTCGATGAAAAGACTTTAGCGGTGGATTCATCGGCATGGTTTGAACTATTCAATAATCTGCCAGGAATAAATGCATGTGCTGAATTCATAAATTCAATACCTCAGAATAAGTTAGTTGTATTGGGTGTTTCTGGTGATGCAAAAAATAATCCGTCTACGGAACTAAATTCTGCTATTGTCTCTTTAGGCGGGACTCGTTTTCCGGAACTAGAGTTCAAAGCGCCTTATGCATTATTTGGGAAGAAAGGTGCAGATTCAACTCAAGTGAAGCAAGTAATTAAAAATCCTAATGAGGGTCCAATATTTTTAGATACTAATATAGTACTTCCATTAAATTCAGGATTTGTGACAACTTCACAAATTGGTCCATCTTCAGAGTGGAAGAAGCTAAAAGTTTCTCAAACAATTCAAAATGATTCACAAATAAGATATAAACCAATTGCAATAAAAAGCGATGGTACCGATACAACTTTAGCTGAATTAGATATAGATGTAAATACCAATGAAGCAGATTTATCTTTTATTTCAGCGGTAACTTATCCCTATTTAAAAATTATATCTGAATTAAATACCGATTCACTTTTGAACTCACCAAAGCTTATGAGACTTGAAGTTGATTATAATGGCATAGCCGAGCTGGGAACTAATTATCAAGCAGTTAAATTAAATAAAGACACATTAGAGCAAGGTGAAATAGGAAGGATTTCATTTTATGCTTATAATGTGGGCGAATCAAAAGCTGATGATTTTAAGATTGAGGTTGGAGTGATAAGACCTGATAATTCATATCAAAGCATTTTCAATTCAATTATTAATTTAGCCCCTTATCAACGACAATTTATTTCGGCTGATTATTTGACGACATTTGAATCTGGAAATAGAACTTACAAAATTAGTATTGACCCAGATAACAGGATTCGTGAGTACTTTAAGGATAATAATGTTTACTTAACTCCTTTTTTTATAAAGCCGGACACAACAATGCCTGTCCTAAATGTTCAATTTAATGGAAAGGAAATTGTGGATGGCGATTTTGTCGAACGCAATCCAACAATAAGAATGGAGCTAAGCGATCCTTCAATACTTCCGATAATTGATACAACTTCAATTGCATTACAATTGGATAATGTTCCAATTTACTTTGCTCAGAATACAAATATTCTTTCATATGAGTTTAATCCTACAAATCCTAAAATGATAGTTGAGTATAAACCTCTTCTTGAAGAAGGAGAGCATATTCTTAAAGTATTTGCAAACGATGGATTTGGGAACGCAGCTGATTCTTTAGGATTTCAAAAACGTTTCATCGTTTCGAATGAGAATAAAATTTTAAATATTTATAACTATCCCAATCCTGTAAAAGAAAACACCTATTTTACTTTTAGATTAACTCAAGTTCCGGATGAAATTAAAATTATGGTTTATACAATTGCTGGACGCCTCGTTAAAGAGATTTTTAAAACAAGGAGCGAACTTTCCACAGATTTTAATAAAGTATTTTGGGACTGTAGAGATGAGGATGGAGATTTACTCGGCAATGGAACATATCTTTACAAGGTTTTAATGAAAGCTAGCGATAAAACGGAAACATCTGTAAATAAACTGGCTATTGTCCGATAAGAAGTTTTTTTGTATTCATTCTTACAAAACATTTGGGAGAATCATTTTTTCCTCTTATGTTTTAATCAAACAAAAATTTTCATTCCCGATGGAGATGAATTATGAAAAAATTGTACATTCTTATTCTATGCTTCGCACTTTCTTCTTTTAGCTATTCTCAATACGAAGGATTCCCCAAGCAAAATAGTGGAGAACTTTCCGGTGGTGTGGGAATGAATTGGATTGATGGTGAACTTTTCTACTCACTTAATTTTACTCCCGAAATTTCATTTGCAAACTTTGGAGTTGGGCTCGATTTAAAGCTTGATATAAATTCAAAAGGAAGTTGGCAAGAAAATTTCAATGACTTTTCCGATTATCTAAGTATCATCAGATATATTCGTTACGGGATGAAAAACGATCCCGTTTTTGTGAAACTCGGTGCACTTGATTATTACACTTTAGGTCATGGAAGCATAATGTACTTATATAATAACAGCCCAACTTACGATGTAAGAAAAATCGGATTAGTGTTTGATATTGATTTTGGTTTGTTCGGTTTTGAATCTATTTACAGCCGATTTGGTGAAGCTGGTGTTGCCGGTATTCGTGGGTATGTAAGACCATTAAAATTTTCAGGTGCCGGCGATATCCCGATTTTGGGTAATCTTGAAGTTGGGGCAACTTATTCAGGGGATTTTAATGAGAAGGCAGGAGTTGTATCCGCTGCATTCGATCAAACTCAAAGAAAACTTAATGTAATCAAAGATGAAGGCACGGTTAATATTATTGGGTTGGATTTGGGGCTTCCAATTTTTCAAGGAGGAATCGCTAATCTGACTCTTTATGCAGATTATGCAAAGATAATTGGATTTGGAAACGGTGCTGCTTTAGGTACAATATTTAATTTCAACCCAATAGGTTTAGTTTCAGGGTCAGTTAAGCTTGAAAGACGATTTAATGGCGACAACTATATTCCCTCATATTTTAATTCTCTATATGAAGTAGAAAGATTCAAATTTGATACGTCAACAGGAACACTAAAAAGCAAAGCACAGGTTCTCGCTGCAAATACGAGTTTAGGCAATGGCTATTTTGGTGAGCTTGGAATAAATGTGTTGGGTTTGTTTAATATTCTTGGCAGCTATCAAAGATTAGATAAGCATCCAACTAGTGGAATTTTACATATCGGAACCGAGATTGCTCCCGACAATTTTCCATTTCTTGCTCGTACCGGTTATGATAAAATCAACATCATAGATGAGAAAGATTTGTTTAAACTTGACGACCGATCATATTTATTTTTTGAACTGGGATATAAACCTTATCCATTTATGATCGTTTCTATGATTTATAGTTGGACGTACACTCCTTTGAGAGATAATGATGATAAGGTTATAGATTTTAAGCCGCAGAAAAGAATTGAGCCGCGGGTTTATTTTGTTTATCCCTTTAACTTTTAGAAAAACTCGAAAGAATTTCTAAAAAATAAAATCAAGTTCAAATATTATTCTGCAAAAAATTTGATAATTCTTCAACTGAATGGATGACAAAATCGCTTTTAAGTTGAAGTACTTTATCTTTTGCATAACTATCCCACAGCACAGAAGCAACTTGAATCCCAGCTGAATGTGCTGCTTTAACATCTGCCGGTGAATCACCAATCATCAGTACTTCATCTTTTCGAAGTCTAAATTTTTCGATGAACTTATTGATGCCTTCAGCTGATGGCTTATGTTCTCTTACATCATCACCAGTGATAATCAAATTAAAATAATCGTGAATCTCCAATTTTTTCAATGTTATAACTGAAGCTTTTCTACCTTTACCGGTATAAATTGACAGAAGAGCGTTTTTCTGCTTTAGATAAGAAAGAATTTCTATAATTCCTGGATACAAATCTGCCATGTGATGGTTACTGGTGTAGAAGTCGTAATATTCTTTTCGGGCCTGTTCAAATTTTTCACCGCACATTTCTAAAAGGATTTGGTCTTCCGTCGGTCCGAACAAATTAACAATTTCTTCAGGAGAATAAGTTTTACCCAAATATTTCTTAGTGATGTGATTGAATGAAGCAAAGATCAATTCATTTGTAGATGTTAATGTTCCATCAATATCGAAAATAATTCCCTTAAATTTCATTTTTCACTTGAGTTGATTCTAAATACTATGATTTTACCATCCATGTTTGAAGCAGCAAAAATGTTATCCTTAACATGTTGAATTGAATGAGTCCTTGAAGTACCTAAAAAGAAAAGATTATGAACACTGTATTTGTCATCAATCATATAAACCATTCCATTCTTGCTGCCGAAAATTATGTTTTGATTCCAATCAGCGATTTGGATAGGCATGGTGTCTAACCCAAATCCGACATTTATCTCTTTAATGGGTTTTCCGTCTGATGCAGAAGCGATATAAAATTTATCCAAAATACTTTTCACATATATTTTCTTTTTATCATGACTAATTCCGATTGATTCCCAGCTATTGAAATCTTTTTTACGCCAGGAAGTTGTTCCTAAAAGCAAATCAACCGCTGAAACATTTTTATCAGGTGTAGACACAAATATATTTTTCCCATCACTCACACCCCAGCATGCGGCGGGAGAGTAGTAGAAATTTTTGTTTTCAGTCCATTTCCAAATTAAGCTGCCGGTAGATAAGCTTAAGCAATAAAGGTAATTATCCCAACTTCCAAAAATCACTTTTCCTTGAACTACTAACGGCATGGTTTCTATCATTAAACCCGCCGAATTATTTTCCCAAATTAGTTCTAAGTTTTTTAGTTCATAGCAAAAAACTTTTCCTGTAGAAGTTCCGACAATAATTGCATTAACAATCTCTCCATAATATTCAACATCAACCATGACTAATTGAGAAGTTAATGGTTCGTTTATTCCAAGTATTTGGATAATTTCTCCGCTTACGGAATTGATTGTGATCAAATCACCTTCAATTGTTGCAACGGCGAGTATTCGGTTTGAAATAGCTGGCCTGCTAAATATTGCTTTTCCTAATCTGTCCATCCAAATCAAATTTCCTTGCAAGTCATAGCAAGATACATCTCCGTTTATAGCAGAGCAGTAGATGCGATCTCCTTCAATTAACAATGAAGTTGAGACGGTTTTTTTTAATTCCTTTTGCCAAAGAATTTGTGCTTTTTTTGAATATAAAATGAATTGTGATGAATCAACTTTAGTTATTTGATTCAGAGTAGTTCGAGGAAATGCTCCCCATAATTTTGAAGAACCATCTATAGTTACTTCGGATAATTTTATCGAATCTTTGGCTAAATCAATTTGAGTATAACCCGGAGACTTATTTCCGCTAAGTGTTGCTCTACCCATAGCTGCCGGATAGCCAGCAAAATTGGTAACACGGTTCGCATGACCATGGCCATAGAATATTGCTTTAACATTGTAATCTGCAAGGAGATTAGTGACTTCAAACCAATTATCCACATCACCATCAAGCGGATGATGAATGTAGAAAATTATTTCTTGATCATTGGGAGTTGATTTAAGGATGTTTTGCAGCCAGCTTAAATTTTCAACAGAAACATGCCCGCCACCGCCGCGCCAGGGGATCCCGCTATTTATACCTATGTGTCTGATATTTTGAAAATCAAATTGAAATTTATCATCACCCCAAAGTTCTGTAAATTTTGTGCAGCCGCTTTCACTCCACTTTGTATCATGATTACCAGGAATGATATAGTATTTAGTTTTTAATCCATCAAGTATTTGTTTAGCCAGTTCAAGTTCCGAGTTTCGCCCTTTTTCTGAAATATCACCGGTGGCAATTACAAATTGTAAATCTTCATTTTTATTAATGTGATCAACAATGAGTCTCAAGTCAGTATCAGCGTTAGGCGCACCGATATGAATATCTGTAAGCCATGCATATTTGTAATTTTGTGCAGAAGATAGAACTGAAACAAGTAAAGAAATGAGAATTATTAAACTTCTTTTCATGGAATTTTATCTATTTTAATGTGTAAAGTTAGTAATAATAATAATTTTTTATGTGGCTCCGGAAGTTGAATGAAAAAAATTGAGCTGAAAAAAAACGAAGATAAAAGATTAAAAAATGGACATTTGTGGGTTTTCAGCAATGAGGTTATGAATACAGAAGGAGATCCAATAAATGGTGATTTGGTTGAAGTATGTGATTCAAAAGATCAGTTCGTCGGCTGTGGTTTTTTTAATAAAAATTCACTTATTGCGGTAAGATTAATTTCAAGATCAAAGGTAGATGATTTAATAGATTTATTCAGTAAAGGGATTACGAATGCTTATGAACTTCGTAAAAGTTTTTATCCCGATCGCGAATCTTTCCGAATGGTTTTTAGTGAAAGTGATTATTTGCCCGGATTGATCATTGATAAATATAACAACTCATTTGTTTTACAGATAAATTCATACGGAATTGAAAATAATATCCAATTGATATTGGAAATTTTGAAAAATAAATTCAATGCAAAAAATATTTTTTCTAAGAATGACTTTTATCTGCGAAAAATGGAAGGATTGCTCGAGGAAGATACTGTATATTATGGTGCTGCAGGAATAGAAATTATTGATGATGGATATATTAAATATAAAATTGATTTTAATGAGTCTCAGAAAACGGGGTTTTACTTCGATCAATCCGATAATAGATTTTTTATACAAAAAATTGTGCAAGATAAAACAGTCGCAGATGTTTTTTCTAACTGTGGCGGATTCGGTTTGCACGCCCTGAAAGTGGGGGCAAAGTCCGTTGATTTTATTGACTCATCTTCGAGAGAAATTGAGAAAGTAAAAGAGAATTTATCGCTTAACAATTTAGATGATAATTCAAAATGTTATGTTAAAGATGCATTTGATTTTCTTGAGGAAAATAAAGTAACAGGTAAAAAATATGATATTGTGATTCTTGATCCTCCTGCATTCGCAAAGAACAAAAAAAGTTTACCTTCAGCTGAAAAGGGCTATGAAAAGCTAAACAGGTTAGCACTTCAAATAGTCAATGATGGAGGATACTTGGTAACGTCATCGTGTTCATATCACATGAAAAAAGATAATTTTTTAAGTTGTGTTAATAAAGCGGCAGTAAAAATTTCTAATGCGCTGCAGATTATAAAATTAAGCAGTGCTTCATTGGATCATCCCCAACTTTTAGGAATGGAGGAGACTTCATATTTGAAATTTGTCGTTTTTAGGGTTTTTAAGGAATAAAACATATTAACTCTTGTATAAAAAGTGCAACATTTTTAACTTTGCAACCGTCTAATCTCATTAACTCTCATCATTAATTTAAAAATCATTTATGAGGATATAAATTGGATATTTCAGCATTAAACGAAAAAATTAAGCAAGAAAGTGCCTTCATTGACATTCTTCTTAATGAAATTGGTAAAGTAATTGTCGGTCAAAACGTAATTGTCGAAAAGATGATTGTAGGACTGATTAGTAATGGTCACATTCTTTTAGAAGGTGTTCCGGGATTGGCAAAAACTTTAACAATCAAAACTCTGGCAAGTGCTATGAAAGCAAAATTTCAACGCATTCAATTCACTCCGGATCTTCTTCCTGCGGATTTAGTGGGTACAATGATCTACAATCAAAAGGATGGAAATTTTCTCATAAGAAAAGGACCAATCTTTGCAAATTTCATTTTAGCCGATGAAATCAACCGTGCACCTGCAAAGGTCCAAAGTGCTTTGCTTGAGGCAATGCAGGAAAGACAGGTAACAATCGGTGACACAACATACAAACTGCAAGAGCCATTCTTAGTGCTCGCAACTCAAAATCCCATTGAGCAGGAGGGAACTTATCCGTTGCCGGAAGCGCAAGTGGATAGATTTATGCTCAAGCTTAAAATTACTTATCCGTCACGCGATGAAGAGTTAAAGATAATGCGGCAGAATATCAACTTTTTTGATTTGAATGTAAATCAAGTAATCTCCCCGGAAGATATTTTGCGAGCGCGAAATGTTGTTCATGATGTTTACATTGATGAGAAAATAGAAAAGTATATTCTTGATATTGTATTTGCAACTCGTTCGCCGCAGCAATTTGATTTAGGTAAATTGACTGAACTGATAAGTTATGGAGCATCTCCCCGTGCTTCCATCAATTTGGCAATTGGTGCAAAAGCAATGGCATTTATTAAAAGGAGAGGTTATGTTATTCCTGAAGATGTTCGTGCAATTTGTTCGGATGTTCTTAGGCATAGAATCGCTGTTACATATGAAGCAGAAGCTGAAGATATAACCAGTGAGACAATAATTTCTGAAATTCTGAATAAACTTGAAGTGCCGTAAAAATGATTTCTAAGGAACTGCTTAAACAAGTTAGACAAATTGAAATTAGAACTAAAGGGCTGGTCAATCAGGTCTTTTCAGGAGAATATCATTCCGTATTTAAAGGAAGAGGAATGGAGTTTTCTGAAGTACGCGAGTATACGTTTGGAGATGACATTCGTAACATTGATTGGAATGTTACTGCAAGATTTGGACATCCTTACATTAAGATTTTTGAAGAGGAAAGAGAGCTAACTGTAATTCTTCTTGTCGACTTAAGCGGCTCATTATCATTCGGAACAATTGACAAAACAAAACAGCAGATAGCGGCTGAGTTGAGTGCTATTCTCGCATTTTCTGCATTGAAAAATAATGATAAGGTCGGGTTATTTCTTTTTAGTGACAAGATTGAAAAATTTATTCCTCCTCGCAAAGGAAGAACACATGTGCTCCGGATTATAAGAGAACTATTGTCATTCAAACCGGAAGGTAAAATGACGAACATTAAAACGGCACTTGAATACATGAATCATACAATTAAGAAGAAAAGTATAGTTTTTTTAATCTCAGATTTTATGGATGAGGGTTACGAGAAAATTTTAAGAATAGTGGGCAAGAAGCATGATTTGATTGGTATAGTTATCAATGACCAGCGTGAAAAATCCATACCTAAAATGGGATTGGTTAAATTTTCTGATGCTGAAACCGGTAAGGAACGATGGATTGATACAAGCAGTTCGAAAGTTCAAAATTGGATACATAAATATTATGCTAAGTTAAGTATGGAAAGGAAAGCTTTATTCTTATCAAGTAGATTAGACAGCATAGAAATTAAAACAGGAGAGAATTATATAACTCCTTTAGTAAATTTTTTCAGACTGCGTGAGAGACGATGGTAAGAAATTTATATTCTATACTTCTGATTTCGTTAATTGCATTTTCCAATACTAATTCTCAGAATATTTCTGCTCGTGCCAGCATTGATAAATCTAATTACGAGGTTGGAGATTATATTCATTTTACTATTGAAATTTCTCACAATCATAATTTAAATGTATTTAAACCGGCTTTAGGTGAGTATGCGCAGAATATTGATGTAATAAAATCCGATGAACCTGTTATAAAGGAAACAAAAGGCGTAAAGAAAATAATTTATCGTTTTATAATTTCTAAGTATGATTCCGCCGATGTAACAATTCCATCCATTCCAATTATTTATCAACTTGGAAATGATACTACCTCTATGGTTGTTACAACCAATCCGGTACAATTTACAGTTCGAACTTTAGCTGTGAATACTTCAGAAGAAATAAAGGATGTTAAGCCGCCGATATTAATTCCGATGGATATACTGACACTCATAATTATTTTTGGAATTATTTTATTGCTGATTCTTTTAGCGCTTTATTTCTACAGGAAAAATCAGAAGAAGAAGCAAAAAAAGGTCGAACGGAAAAGGGTGTATATAATTCCTCCTCACGTTAAGGCATTAACTGAGCTTCATTCACTAGAAGAAAAAAAATTATGGCAGCAAGGATTAGTAAAGGAATATCATTCCAATATAACAGAAATAATAAGACGCTATTTTGAAGAGAGATTTATGATCCTAGCTCTTGAATCTTCAACAAGCGAAATAATGGAGCAATTAAGAAGAGTTGTACTGCCGGAAAATATTTATAATAAAGTGAATGGTTTTCTAAACAATGCTGATCTTGTAAAGTTTGCAAAGTACAAACCGCTGCCTGCAGTAAATGAAGAAATGATGAATCAAGCAATTGACATAGTGGAAAATACAGTACCTGTTAATGTTGAAGGTTTGAATAGGGAGAAAGTAAATGTTCAATGATATGACATTTGCATATCCGTGGGTATTATTTTTCTTAATTCTTATTCCCATGATGCTTTTGTGGTATTGGTTTAGAGGAAAGAGGAAAGAGCCCTCGATAAATTATTCTTCTCTGAAGATTTTTAGTTCTATTCCGCCAAATATAAGAGAGAGATTACGTCATTTACCTTTCATTTTAAGATGTATTGCGCTTGGGCTGCTTATTGTTGCGTTAGCAAGACCGCAAAGTTTTTCAAGCGGTGAAAATATTTATTCAGAAGGAATTGATATTGCTATGGTTTTAGACATTTCCGGAAGTATGCTTGCAGAGGATTTTAAACCAAATAGACTTGAGGCAGCTAAAAATGTTATAGATGAGTTTATTCAGGGCAGAAGTTCCGATAGAATTGGATTAGTGATTTTTTCACGGGATGCTTTTACTCAATGCCCGCTCACAATTGATTATTCAGTGCTGCGAAATCTTCTTAAAGATATTAAAAGCGGAATGATTGAAGACGGTACTGCAATTGGAAATGCAATTGCCAATGGGGTTAATCGGCTAAAGGATAGCGAAGCGAAAAGTAAAGTAATTATTTTATTGACTGATGGAATAAATAATGCTGGTGAAGTAAATCCAATTTCGGCTGCGCAAATTGCAAAAACATTTGACATTAGAATTTATGCTATTGGGGTTGGTACAAGAGGCGAAGCTCCATACCCTGTGCAAACTCCTTTTGGACTCAAGTATCAGATGGTTCCAGTTGAAATTGATGAGGCAGTCCTTAAGGAAATTGCTTCTTCCACTGATGGCAAATATTTCAGAGCAACTAACAATAAAACCTTAAGCCAAATTTATTCAGAGATTGATAAACTAGAAAAAACCAGAGTAGAAGTGACATCATACAGAAGTGCAAAAGAATTTTTCTACAGTTGGTTGCTTTGTGGTTTGGCACTTCTATTTTTAGAAGTCGGGCTTTCCCGAACAATATTTAGAAGGTTACCATCAGTTAGTTAAAATTAAAATTATTGAAGTAAATAAACATGTTTCGCTTTGCTCATCCAGAATATTTATATCTGATGTATGCTCTACCGGCAGTTCTTATCGTCTTTTTTTTCTTACTCAGAAGACAGAAGAGCAATCTTAAGAATTTTGCAAATACAAAACTTCATAGTGTTTTGGTTCCGAAGCATAGTAGGGTTAAAAGCTGGATGAAGCTAATATTGATATTAATAGCATTTGCTTTTTTAATCATTGCTGCCGCCAATCCACAAGTTGGGATGCGGTTGGAAGAAGTGAAGCAAACCGGGATTGATGTTTTCATCTTATTAGATGTTTCACTTAGCATGAGTGCTGAAGATATTAAACCCAACAGATTGGAAAAAGCAAAGTACCAGATTTCCAGTCTCATAAAGAAATTACGCGGTGACAGAATTGGACTTATAATTTTTTCTGGTGAAGCATACGTGCAGATCCCGCTCACATCAGATTACTCTGCGGCAAATTTATTTCTTTCGGCAGTGGATTTTAAATCGGTCCCTCAACCAGGAACTGCGATAGCATCTGCAATTAATCTTGCAATCAAATCATTTGATTTCAACGCTAGCACTCAGAAAGTAATAGTAGTAATTACAGATGGTGAGGATCATGAGGGTGATGTAATGGAAGCAGTCAACGATGCTGTAAGCAAAGATTTAAAAATTTATACAATTGGATTAGGTACTCCTGAAGGTGTTCCAATCCCAATTTATAATAATCAAAAGGAAGTGATAGGATTTAAAAAGGATAAATCGGGCACTACTATTTTAACTAAATTGAATGAAGTCGTTCTTAAGGAAATTGCTGTTAAAGGAAATGGGAAGTATTATCGGGGAACAAATTATGAAGATTACCTTGATCAGATTTTCAACGAACTTTCTTCGATTGAAAAAACTGAGTTTGGTACTAAAAAAGTCACTGATTACGAGGATCGGTTTTACTATTTTCTTGCACCTGCGATTTTACTTTTGTTTTTAGAATTTTTTATTACTGAGAGTAAATCAAAATTGTTTTCAAGATTGCATAAAAAATTAGGATTATAATAGGTAATGAATTTAAATGTAAGAAATATAGCATTCGCTATTATTTTAATTACCGGGCAGACACTGTTTGGACAGAGTTTGAGGTCATTAAATAATTCGGGAGTTGAGTCCTATAAAAAGCAGCAGTTTATGGATGCTGAGATCAACTTTAAAAAGGGCTTGGAAAAAGAAAAGGAAAACTTTGAACTTAATTATAATCTTGGTGATGCATATTATAAACAAGAAAGATATGAAGAGGCAATGAAATCATTTCAAAATTCGTTAACGCACACTGAAGATGATGTTTTGAAAGCAAAAGCATATCACAATATTGGTAATTCATTGTTAAAATCTCAGCAGTTAAAAGAAAGTGTTGAAGCATATAAGAATTCGTTGAGACATAATCCAAATGATAAAGATACAAAGTATAATCTATCGTATGCTCTTTCATTATTAAAGCAGCAGCAAGATCAGCAGCAGCAAAACAAAAATCAAAATGATAAGAATGAGGATAATCAAGATCAAAAAGATAAAAACAAAAACGACAAGCAAAATCAGAATAGAGATGAGCAAAAAGATCAAGAACAAAAGCAGCAGAATAAGGATCAATCATCTCAACAGGATAACTTAAAACAGCAAGACAAGAACAATATTTCCAAACAGGAAGCTGAACGTATTTTGGAAGCAATGAAAAATAATGAGAAGGATTTACAGAAAAAGCTGCGTAAAAAAGTTGGAGTTCCAGTAACAACCGATAAAGATTGGTGATTCCTTCCACAGAATAAGATTAGCAAATGAAACGAACTCACATAGTAATATATCTTGTTTTTATTTTTATAATTCAATCAGAATTAATCGGACAGTCATTTCGTGCGTCCGTAAATTCTACAACTGTTGCATTAAATGATAAATTCGAAGTATCTTTTACGTTTGAAGGACAGGAAATGAATGCGACTAAAAATTTCACGCCCCCAGACTTAAACAAAGATTTTCTTGTTCTATCGGGTCCCAATCAATCAACCAGCATGCAAATAATTAACGGCGTTGTTTCTTCCTCAGTTTCCTATTCATATTATTTACAGCCAAGAAATTTGGGTAAGTATAACATTGGGTCTGCAAAAATCATTTACAAAGATCAGGAGTATAAATCAGAACCGATAAAAATTGAAGTCATTGCCGGCGCGTCAAAACAGAAGCAAAGTGAACAATCCAATGATAATGTTTCGGAGAAGGAAATTGCTGAGAATCTTTTTATTAAAGCAAGTGTGGATAAGCAAAGGGTTTATAAAGGTGAACAAGTCACTGTTACTTATAAGCTTTACACACGGCTTGATATAGCGGCTCAGATGTCAGTTTCAAAACTTCCCTCATATCAAGGTTTTTGGGCTGAAGAACTTGAAACATCACCGAACATCTCATTTTCGACAGAGGTGATTGACGGAAAACAATTCAGAGTAGGTATAATTAAAAAAGCCGCACTTTTTCCAACGCAAATTGGAGAACTGACATTGACCCCATTTGAATTGAAGGTTCCGATTTCAATTAAGAAGAAAAAGCGAACAGGAAATGTTTTTGATGATTTTTTTGATGATCCTTTCTTTGGCAGACGCGAAACTTATGAGTACACAGCCCGATCAAATACAATCAAAATAACTTCACTTGGTTTGCCGGGTGAAAATGTTCCCAAGGAGTTTAGTGGAGCAGTGGGTGAGTTTAGCATGAATGCTAAAGTTGATAAATCACAAGTAAAAGCAAATGAACCAATCTCATTGAAAATGGAAATAAATGGAACCGGTAATTTCCAGTTAATAAACATTCCCGAAGTCAAACTTCCTAATGGCTTTGAGAAATATGATCCAAAAGTTTCTGATCAGATTAATCATTCAAATAAAATATCTGGAAAAAAAACGATTGAATATTTATTGGTTCCAAGGGTTGCAGGTAAAATGACAATTCCGCCGATTGCATTTTCTTACTTTAATCCAACCTCAAAATCCTATGTCACCTTGAATTCCAATTCTTTTACTATTGAAGTAATCAAGGGTGATGGTTCAGGCGATTATGCAGGAATTTCACAGGAAGATATTAAAATATTGGGCAATGATATTCGTTTTATTAAAACAGATTTTGGTTCAATTGAAAAAAAAGAAAAATTAATTCTATTCTCTTATACTTTTGGGGCTGCAGTTGGCTTTCCTCTGTTCGCTCTTTTAGGATTGATTGCATGGAAAAAAAGAGATGATAGACTATCCGGAAATTTACAATTGCTTCGTTACCAGAGAGCACAAAAAATGGCGAAGTCGAGATTGAAACTTGCCAAAAACTTGATGTCTGAAAGCAATCATACTGCTTTCTATACAGAAGTTTCGAAAGCACTATTTGGGTATCTCGAAGATAAAATGCATATACCTAAATCAGAATTTTCACTCGATTTGGTATTACAAAAGTTGCAAGAAAAAAATGTAAGTCGGGAAATTATAGACAGTTTGAAAAATTGTGCGGAAAAGTGTGAATACATTCGATTTGCTCCCGAGGAAAAAGGAATTGAAGTAATGAATCAGATTTATAATGATTCAGCAAATGTGATTATTGAACTTGAGAAAATACTTTCGAATTGATACTTGAAAACATTATGATAAAAATTTTAATAACAGCAATTTTCCTCACGCAGTTTATTTCCGCAGGTGAATTGGAGAATCTCTTACAGAAAGGAAATGACCATTACCTAAAGGGTGATTATGAGGAAACCATTAAAATATATGAAAGCATTGCTGAAAAAGGTTACGAAGGAAAGGCGCTATTTTACAATCTTGGTAATGCATATTTCCGCACTGGAAAAATTGGCTTAGCGATTCTTTACTATGAGAAGGCAAAAAAAATATCGCCTTCCGATGAAGATATTAATTATAACCTTACTTTTGCAAATTCTAAAATTGTAGATAAAATAGAAACATTACCCAAATTTTTTATCTTTGATTGGTGGGAAAATGTGTTAGCTTTGTTTTCAGTTTCTGGTTGGACATATATTGCATACTTGTTTTACTTCCTGATTCTTGCAGCAATCGGGTACTATTTTTTTGCTCGAAGTTTGAAAGCTCAGCGAATTGGGTTTTATTCAGGAATTATCTCGGCATTTTTACTTTTAATTACACTATTGCTTTTATTCGTGAACTTAAACAGAGAATTTAATGTTAAGTATGGCGTGATAGTTGAACCTGAAGTAGTAACAAAATTTTCACCCGATCAGAACAGTCAGGATGCCTTCGTAGTTCACGAGGGATTAAAAGTTAGAGCCGAAGATCATGTAAGTGATTGGATAAGAATTAAGCTGATTGACGGAAAAGTTGGCTGGTTGAAAAAAGAAAACTTGAAACTGATTTAAAAAGTTTTTAATAAATCATATGATTAATCAAAAAATAAGAGGTTAAAAATGAAGCGACCGATTGTAATTCCGCTTAGCGTAATTTTCATCATTTCCTTCTCTCTGAGTAATTTGGCTCAAGAAAAGAAAATGGAAATGAAGAAAAAAGTTGAAGGTGTTGAAACAAAAGTGATGGATGCGAAAGAGGATGTAAAGAAGGTTGAAAAAACCGAAACTAAAATTGTTGACAACAAACCGTTTAATTCTATCTGTCCGGTTTCCGGTGAAGAAGTTGATTCTAAAATAACAGCAGAGTACAAAGGAAAAACGTATGCCTTATGCTGTAAAAGCTGCTTGAAGAAATTCAATAAAGATCCGGAGAAATATGTTTCCAAATTAAGCGATGACGGAAAATCTTTTAAGAAAAATAAATAACTAAAACAAAGGATAAAAAATGAAAAACTTAGCATTGGTTCTCGTGTTCGGCTTCTTGTTTGCTGCAATAGGTTACTCTCAGGAAAAATCTGATAAAAACTGCTGCAGCAAGGAAAAATCAAAAACAACTATGAGCAAAATTTGTGATGTTCCAGATGAAGTATCATTATCTTCTGGTGATAATGATGAACTTACCACATCACTCAATGATGACAAGAACAAAAAAGTAGAAAAAAATTTGAAGAGTGTAGAAAAAAATACTAAAACCGATAACTCAAAGAACAAATCTTCAGATGATGGATGCTGCTCGCCCGATAAGAAAAAAACCGATAAAACTAAAGCACCCAAATCATAAAACCATTTTAAAAGATGACATCTTTTTTGAAAGATGTCATCTTTGCTAATAATACCTCTGATTCTCCTTACTAAACCATTTAAATCCGCAGCTAATTAATTGATTAGATAACGTGCTGTTTATATCTTTGTTCCATGGATTCGAAAAGATATAATAACATCAAGCTTGCAATCGGAATAATCGAAGGAATTCTAACGTTCAGTTTAGTTTTCTTGTTCGTTGCTTTTGGATTTAGTTATTCACTTGAAAAATATTTGACAGGATTCATTTCAAATCAGTATATCCTATTCTTATGCTTTACTATCATCACTGGTATTTTAATTGGATTAATCTTTTCCCCATTTAGTTATTATTCTGGATTTTATTTGGAACACAAGTACAATCTTTCCAACCAAACATTTATGAAATGGATTTGGGAAAATGCGAAAGGATTGTTAGTCTCAGCAATTATTGGGCTGCCCATTCTTCTTTTTTTCTTTTATGTAATAAACCAATACGATGAATGGTGGTGGCTTCCGCTCGCCATTGGATTGTTTTTCTTTTCAGTTATTCTTGCAAGACTTGTCCCGATAATAATTCTACCGATATTTTATAAAGTGACTCCGCTCGAAAACCAAAACTTGAGAAGTAAGATCGAAAACCTGGCTATTAAAGCTGGAATGAAAGTACAAAACATTTATTCCTTCAACATGAGCAAGAACACAAAGAAAGCAAATGCGGCGTTCACCGGTTTGGGTAAATCAAAACGTATACTTTTGGGTGATACATTATTAGAAAATTATTCTGAAGATGAAGTTGAAACTGTTATTGCTCATGAGCTTGGTCATTATAAAAAGAAACATATAATTAAAAATTTAATAATTGGAACATTCACAAGTTTCTTCACTTTATATTTGATAGCGATTTGTTATAAATGGAGTTTACCGTATTTCGGATTTGAAAATATCAATAAAATAGCGGCGCTTCCAATTCTTTCCTTATGGGCAATGATAATTGGGCTAATGTTAAATCCGTTGACCAATATTCTCTCCAGAAAATTTGAGTATGAAGCTGATGAATATGCAGTTGTTTCGACAAATAAGGTTAATTCATTTATTTCTGTTCTTGAAAAATTAACTGAACAAAATCTTGGCGATAAAAATCCTCATCCATTTGTAGAGTGGTTTTTTTATAGTCATCCATCAATTTCCAAAAGAATAGCTGCTATTCAAAAATTTGTTCAACAAAAGGGTTTGAATTGAAAACAATTAGATTTAAACTTTAACAAATGCTGATTTCGATAGTTAAAATATTTTTAATCGCTCTGTGGACTTTTTTCTGTTCACTTGTTGCATTTGTATTTTTGATTTTTGATAAAAGTTTACAACTTTATTTTGGGCTGGCACCTGTTTTTAGCGGAGGAATTCTCAAAATAAGTTTTGTGAAAGTGGAAAAATCTGGTCTTGAAAATTTTGATCATGACAAGCCGTACATTTTCGTATCAAATCATTCCAGCCAATTTGATATTCCAGTACTGCAGAATACAATTCCAAACAGAATGGGAATGATTTTCAAAAAAGAGTTAGCAAAAATTCCTTTCTTCGGTTGGCAGCTAAAGTGGGGACCTTATGTGATGATTGATAGAAAAGATCCCGATAGCGCCTTTAAAAGTATTGAGGAAGCAAAGGAAAAAATCAGCAAAATAGGAATGTCGGTGGTTGTATTTGCTGAAGGTACACGGAGCAAAACTGGAGAAGTGCAGCCATTTAAACGCGGTGCATTTTATTTGGCAAGCAGGAGTGGATATCCGATAATTCCTGTTTCAATAAGTCACTCAAATAAAATAATGCCTAAGGGAAAATTTAGAATAAAAGGCGGTAAAGTTAAGATTCATTTTGATAAACCAATTCCTACGAATCAATTAATCAATAAAAAAGATGAACTTGAACTCATGGATAAAGTCAGAAACATTATTATTCAGAATATAGAAAACGATTAAATATGGCAGTTACCAAAAAAGAAGTTGAGCAAATTGCCGAACTAGCGCGCTTGCAGCTCGATGAGAGCGAATTAGAAGATTACACGATTCAGCTAAATAAAATATTAGAGCACGTTGAAAAGCTCAACGAATTGGATACAGAAAAGGTTAAACCGCTTTCGCATCCCATCGAAGGTGAAAATGTTTTTAGAGAAGATATAGTTAAACCTTCTGTTGATAGGGAAGAAGCATTGAAAAATGCACCTTCGAAAGATGATGAATATTTTAAAGTACCGAAAGTAATTAGTGGTGCTTGAGATGATAGAGCTATGATAGTTGGAATTATTCCTGCACGATTTGCATCTACAAGATTAATGGGGAAACCACTCGCAAGCATTGGCGGTAAACCAATGATTCAACATACCTACGAAAACTCTATTAAATCTAAACTGCTTAACAAAGTTGTTATTGCTGTTGATGACGAAAAAGTTGCTCAAGTGATTAAAGATTTTGGCGGCACTGCAATTATGACTCCTAAAGATGTTTCTACAGGTTCAGATAGAATCGCAATTGCAGCCGAGCAGATTGAAGGTGTTAAAATCATAGTGAACATTCAGGGTGATGAGCCGTTTATTCATGGTGAGATGATTGATCAGGCAATTGAACCTCTTCTTTTTGATGCCTCAGTTCAAATAACCACTCTTGCTAAAAGAATTGAGTCTATTGATGATCTAAAGTCACCCGCGGTTATAAAAGTAGTTTTCGATTATCAAAATTATGCACTATACTTTTCTCGCTCACCAATTCCTTTTGTGCGTGATGCCAGAACAAATTTAGAACGAATAAGTAAGTTCGATATCTTCAAACATATAGGTTTGTATGCTTTTCGAAAGGAGGCACTTATCAAATTTACTTCCCTTGAGCAAACTGATTTAGAAAAAGCAGAAAAATTGGAGCAGCTTCGTATGCTTGAAAATGGCATGAAAATAAAAGTGGTTGAAACAGAATTTGAAACTCTTGCAGTTGATACACCTGAAGATTTAGAGCGGGCAAGAAATTATTATTCACGTTACATTAAACCTAAACTGAAGAAAAAATGAAAATTCCACCAAAACTTAATTTGGCTTACTTACCTACACCTGTTCAGGAAATTGATTTTCAAGGAAATAAATTTTTAATGAAAAGAGATGACCTTACAGGAATGGAATTATCGGGAAATAAGGTGAGGAAACTGGAGTACATATTAGCGCAAGCTAAAAGAGAAAAATCCGATATTATTTTTACTTGCGGTGGTGAACAATCTAATCATGCACGAGCAACTGCAATTGCAGCATCTAAACTTGGCATGAAATGTAAATTGTTTTTGTGGGGGAATAATAAAGGTAATGCTGACGGTAATTTATTCTTAGATAAGCTCACCGACTGCAAAATTTCATTTCTTAACAAGTCCGAATATGAAAACGTCAATGAAATAATGTTTGAAGAAAGAAAAAAGCAGCTAAGGAAAGGTAAAAAAGTATATGTTATTCCCGAAGGCGGTTCAACAACGCTGGGAATTTGGGGTTACATTTCTTTCATGCAGGAATTAGCAAAACAAATTAATGTGAAAAATTTTGATGGTCTCTTAACTGCTGCTGGAAGCGGTGGAACAGCAGCAGGACTTTTGCTTGGGTCGGCTTTACTAAATTATAATTTGAGGATTTATGCGGTAAATGTTTTGTACTCGAAATCTGTAATAGAAAATAAAATAACTCAGCTTGCCGAAGCAGGAAATTTGGAACACCAATTAAATGTCAAAGTTCAAAAAAATAATTTGATGGTTCTTGATGGATATTCAAGTGAAGGATACAAGAGCATTTCAAGAGATAAAGTGAACTTGATTAAAACTTTCTTTCAACAAACCGGAATTTTATTAGACCCTGCTTATACCGGAAAAGCTTTTACGGCTTATCACGATAATTTCCTGAAGAAGAAGGGGAAGAGGGTTTTATTCCTCCACACTGGTGGGATTTTTGGTTTTTTTCGTAAAAGAAAAGAATATCTATTGAATTAATGACATGAAATCATCAATTGTAAATCATAAATCACAAGTTGTCTTAATCCTTAATTAAATTTATTTTTACATATGAATTGCATCTTTTGTGATATTGTTAAAGGAAAAGAAAAAGCAGAAATCCTCTACCAGGATGATTCCACTATATCTTTTTTAGATATTCGTCCTCTTAATTTTGGTCATTCGCTGGTTATTCCCAAAAATCATTACGAAAATTTTTATGACATTAAGCAAAAGGACTTGGAAGCAGTCATAAAATCAACTCAGTTTCTTTCTAATGCAATAAAGAAAAGTTTAAATCCGGATGGGATAAATATAATTTCAAACAATGGCAGTGCTGCCGGGCAAACTATTTACCACTTTCATTTTCATATCATCCCAAGACTTAAGAGCGACCACTTTACATTTAGACCTCAGTTCAAAGATTACGCAGAAGGAGTAATGAAAGAGTTTGCCGATAAAATACGTTTAGCGATTAATAGTTAAAGGAAAAATAAAATGGATAATAGAATTAGAGTTCTTGTAGCAAAAGCTGGACTTGATGGACACGATCGGGGAGCAAAGGTAATTGCTGCTGCTTTGCGTGATGCAGGCATGGAAGTTATTTATACAGGTTTGCGTCAAACTCCCGATATGATTGTTGAAGCTGCACTGCAAGAAGATGTGGATGTAATTGGAATTAGCATTTTATCCGGTGCACATATGACGATTCTTCCTAAAATAAAAAAGCTTATGGATGAAAAAGGTTTGAATGATGTTCTCCTCACTGGCGGGGGAATTATTCCCGAAGAAGATATTAAAACGCTAAAGAAACTTGGTGTTGGAGAATTGTTCACACCCGGAGCCCGCACAACAGATATTGCAGACTACATAAAAGAATGGCGGAAGGCGAATCCCCGCACGTAGTACATTATAAATTTATATTTTTAACTTTTCAATCTTTGAGAATAGGAGAATTAAATGATTACCATTCCTCAACGTACAAAAGACAGACTTACTTCCAATATCAAACGCTTCCAATCAATACTTTCTTCGGCCAAAGCAAGAGATATTAATGAATCTGATACAGTAATTATTGTTACTGATATGATGTGTGAGTTATTTGGATACGATAAATACTCTGAAATTACTTCTGAACACATGATTAGAGGAACCTATTGTGATATTGCCATTAAGCTCGATGGAAAGATTCAAACCTTATTAGAGGTGAAGGCATTTGGATTGGAAACCAAAGAAGCTCATATTAAACAAGCTATTGACTATGCTTCAAACTAGGGTGCGGATTGGGTTGGTTTGACAAATGGAATAAATTGGAAATTTGTTAAAATTACTTTCTCGAAACCCATCGAAACAGAATTGGTTTTAGAATTTGATTTTTTAAATCTTAATCCTAAAAATATCGATGACTTGGAAAAATTATACTTATTTACCAAGGAAGGTTGGTTGAAAGATAGTTTAGCAGGTACCATGCACAAAAACAAGCATTAAGTAGATTTTTTCTTGGAGCACTTGTCTTAAGTGATGATATTGTTGATCAGATTAGGAGGGAGCTGAGGAAAATTTCACCTGACGTCAAAATTGACTCTGAACAAATACAAAATGTTTTGACTTTTGAGGTAATAAAACATGATGTCTTGGAAGGGGAAAAATATGAGCAAGCAAAGAGAACTATCACTAAGGTGCTAAATAAAGTTGCTAAATCAAAAAGGATTAATCTTTTGGATAAAATTGAGGAGAGGGTATCTCCGACGGACCAGAAAAATGAAGAAAAAACATAAACCAAGTCTCTGTACCGTTTTAAAAATTTAATTAATCACAGCAAAACCAAATGAGGATGGATATTTAATCGGGTTTTTCAAGTGAGACTCACCTGGCATCGCTATTAGTTGCCTAAGGTGAATCTCACTTGTTGTTTGTTCAATCTGTTATGGAATTCAGCGCCTGGTTTATATCCCCAATAATATCATTATAATTTTCCACACCGATTGAAAGCCGAACCATCTTCTCTGTGATAGAAAGAGCTTTCTTGTGATCTTCACCAACATCAACATGCGTCATTGTTGCGGGATGTTCTGCTAAACTCTCCGTGCTGCCAAGACTAACAGCCAGCTTAATAAGCTTTAGTGAATTTAGGAATTGAAATGCTTCTTTTTCTCCGCCCACAACATCAAATGAAATCATTGCTCCGCTGGTTAAACACTGCCGCTTGAAAATACTGTATTGTTCTCCATCTCTTGAAGTAAGATTGCCGGGATAATATACCTTTTCTACCTTTTGATGACGATTTAAGAAATCAGCAACTTTCTCGGCATTAAATGCTTGAATATCCATTCGTGCTTTAAGAGTTTCTAAACTGCGTAATAAAAGCCAGCCCGTCCATGGTCCAGCCATACAACCTAAAAATGTTCTAAGGATTTTTACTCGTTCAATGAGTGCTTTTGAGCCAAGACAAGCTCCCGCAATAACATCGCTGTGTCCGCCGATGTATTTTGTGGCGGAATATAAAACGAAATCCGCTCCATGTTTTAAGGGATGCTGCCAAAGCGGACCCATGTAAGTGTTATCAACTGCAAGATAAACTTCTTTCTCGGAGGTAGAAAAATGTTTTGCAATATCCTTACTGCACTTTATATCAATTAAATCATTTGTGGGATTTGCAGGAGTTTCAATATAAATCATTGCAAGCTTATCTGCTTTTCCTGTTGCTTTTACAATGTTGATCACCTCATCATGGCTTTGCCCAACTTTAAAGCTTGCAACATGAATTCCCCACTTGGGAAGAATTTTATGAATAAAGTGATCAGTTCCACCATAAAGTGGTAAGCTGCAAAGAAGCAAATCTCCAGGTTTTAGAAACTCAAGCAGCGTAGTTGAAATTGCAGACATGCCGCTTTCAAACACTGCACAATCTTCTGCTTCATCCCAAAGTGTTAGCCGATCCTCAAGTATTTCGAGATCGGGATTATTGATTCTGCTGTAAATCAATCCAATCTCTTCGCCAACTCGTTTCTCACGAAGACCATATGCGACTTCAAAAAATGCTTTGCCTTCTTCAGCACTCTTAAACACAAACGTTGAAGTTTGAAAGATTGGACTTTTAATTGCGCCTTCGGATAACTCCGGCTTGTAGCCGTAGGACATCATCAAACTTTCAGGTTTCATTTTGCTTTTCATATGACTGCCTTCTTTTGTGTGAGTTAAATGGTTGGTCTATCTTACTAAAGCATTCTCGGATTATTTATAATATTGAAAATGCTCAACCAAAAATATGAACTTTGAAAGAAAGTTTCACTCTACGATAGAGTGTTTAATTTGTAAAGCAGCTTTTTTTGAATTTGTGGTAAAATAATAAGGTGAGAAGGTTTTAACATATTTAATGATGATGTATTACTAAGGTTGGAAAAATATATTAAATGTTTCTTCGTGTTTCTCCTGCAATATACTCCGTGGTTCTTCGTGAAAGCACTTTTTTACACGAAGTTTGTCATTGAAGGACAGGAGGAAACACGGAGTTTCACGAAGAATATCTTGAGCAGCATTTCCTTTGGATAACAGAAATTAAAAAAGCCGCTCAATTGAGCGGCTTGTAAGAAAGCAAACTTTAATTCCTAATTACCAAAAACATTTTTAACACCGTTGATGTGCTTGGTCTTATCAATAATATTACCTTGTGCATCAACAATACCAATGTGGCAAGTTGCACAAGTACTAAGTCCACCAAAATCTGTGTGACCAACTGGTGGAAGCCCATGACATGTTCCGCAAGCGGCTTCGCTGCCGTCAACTTTATTCCAAAGCGCACTGCGTTTGCTTCCTTCCATCTTTGGTGCAGAATATGCAAATTGTAAATTTATAGCTGTAGAATCCTTGTAAAACTCAAAATTACCGTGACAGTAAGTATTAGCGCACGTTACGCTTGAAAAATTATAACTTGCATTGCTTGCTATGTTGAATGTTGCTAAACCTTTCAAGTTAACTTCAGCAGGTAAGTTTCCGTCTAAGTGACCGGCAGAGTTAAGTGATTGAGGAACAGTATGACAAGTTTCGCAAGGAACTGTTTTACCAACGTTGTTTGTGTAAAGATGTTTTTCATGAGCGCCAACACCTTTAAATGTTGTTGCAATATTTCCATTCAAATCTTTTGGAGGAGCAATTTTGGTTGGATCATTAAAATTTCCGTGACAAGTGTTACAAGATTCAGGTCCGCCAGTTTGGTTGTGACATGTTAGACATGTCGGGCTTTGTGTTCCACCAGAATAATTTGAACCATGGCATTGCTGGCAATTAGTGAGATTCCAATTTTGGCTTGCTAAATATTTACCGTGAAAATTAGCTGAGATTGGATCATTTATACCAGTTTTATGAACGTTTATCGCAGAGTGACAAGTGGCGCATGAAGGACTAATAGAACCACCTGCGAAATTAGCTCCATGGCATTGCTGGCAACTAGTAAATCCATTTGTTAGCTGATATTTACCATGAAAATCTGGAGAGGAAGGATCGAGAATTCCGGCTTTGTGCACATTGATTGACTGATGACATGTAACACAAGTTGGACTTAAATTTCCACCAGCGTAATTTTGTCCGTGACATTGCTGACAAACACCAAACCCAGTTGGCAAGGCGTATTTACCATGAAAGTTTGGTGAAGCAGGATCATTTATTCCGTTTTTATGAACGCTTATTGCAGAATGACAAGTCGTACATGAAGGGCTGCTTATTCCCCCATTAAAATTTACACCATGACATTGCTGGCAATCAGCGAACTGTTTGGTTAATTGATTCTTCCCATGAAAATTTGAAGATGCAGGTTCATTTATTCCTGGCTTATGAACACCAATGGTTGAATGGCATGTAACGCAAGAAGGACTGCTTAATCCACCCGCGAAATTATCTCCATGGCAGCTTTGACAATCTTCAAAACTATTTTTTCGTAAATATCTTCCGTGGAAATTAGGAGAAGCTTGATTCATCACGCCTGTTGAATCAGCATGTATGTTGATTGCAGGATGGCAGTTTGCGGAAGCACAGTTAACGGGTGTTAGACCACCCTGGAAATTTCTTGCGTGACAATTTTGACAATCTCTGAATTTCCATTTATCAAAATAATTACCGTGGAAATTAGGAGAGTTAATGTTTAATGCACCATCTCCATGAATTCCTGGTTTAGTTACGGATGTAATGTTATCTTCCAATTCGCTGCAGCCAAAAAATATCAGCGAACTGAACCCCATCAAATAAATTAAAGTGATTATTTTATTCATATTTGATTCCATTAATTTTCACTTTTATTTTGAACCGTGACAATAGGCGCAGAAACCTAAGCCGGCTATTGATTTCGGTGATGCGCTAGTATGACAATTAAAGCAGATTGATCCTTGATCATTATGCCAATCCCCGTTCTCACCTTTCATAAATCCGGCAGGATGAGTTTTCGGATTCGTTCCTTTAATCCCATCACTATCAAGATGACAGGTAATGCAAGTTGGGTCTACACCTTGAACATCGTGACATGAAATACAACTCTCAATATCTCTTCTTGCCAATGTTGCGTGTTCACCGCCGCCAGTTCCAACTCCGATAGTTGAGAAATTTGGTTTAAGGTGAGATGTTGGAAGAATTCCTCCGAGCGCAAAATCTCTTTCTTTGGATTGATGGCAGCTTCCACAAAAAGATTCCACTTGATGGCAAGTTTGACATTCGCTTGTTTTTCCTTTTGCATCCATTCCGTGAGTGAAGCGATAGTTCAATTCATGTACACGAGTAATCTGCTGACTCTTAGCTCCATCAGTGTATCCGCTGGGTACATAAGGCATGTAAAAATTATTTTCTGCGTTTGTTTCTGTCATTCCTGTAGTTGCCACATGACATTCCTGACATGAGTTGTTATTTATATCATGACACATTTGGCAGTTCGCATCAATTCCTTTTGCAGCAAATTTATGAGAGCTGATGAAATTTGCGCTTCTATGATTTTGAGGAATTAAATTAGCTGTGGATATATGACATGATTCACATGCATTTACCGCAAACGATTTGTTATTGTGACAACTGTAGCAATCTTCCATCATCGGATGGGGGTTTGATAGCTCAGAACTGTATGCAACTTTTTCAAATCCTTTATGACATGTCTGACATTCCATGTTTTTCTCAGTCACATGGAACTTATGATTAAAAATTAAAGTAGATTTAGATTGAACAAGCGGTTCAAATTTGCCTTCAAAATGACATGTTGAACACTGAGTATCATCTTCTACATCATGACAATCTTTGCAATTATCATGATTTGGGTAGAGGCGATCTTTAAGCGATACGCTACTTACAACTGCTGAGTGACATGCTTTGCATTCAGTCAGTTCAGCATGGAGCTTATGTGAAAACTTTATTACTTCTTCATTACCGGAATGAGAATCAACACCTTTTTTAATTGTGAATGCCGCAAATATCAAGATGAATGATAATGGAAGTAACAGCGATAGATAGTAATATTTTAACTTCATATTTCGGCTTAAATGTTTGTGTTAAACCAATAGTTTAATTTAAATAAAAATCTATAATCGTTCTTATAGATTTTATTGTTCATGAATTGTCCTTGCACATCAAACGATAATGTGCGGAATGGTCTGACATTACAGCCGGCAAGTAAAGTCATAAGATCATTTTTCTCGCTGTCTTTGGACAACTTATATGTGGTATAAGACAATCCAACCGAAGGTGTAAACAGACCATTAAAAAACGTATATGCCGTGTAAGCTGAAACAGCATCAAGTTCTCCTGCGTAGCCCATTCCTTTTCTATAAGTGATGGTTCCATAATTTGTGCTTAATCCAACCGTAGTGCGCTGAGAGTTTTCGTCCTTGTACTTCACATAACCATATTTACCCGTGAAAGTCAAATTTTTTAAGAAAGTATAATCTCCACCTGCTTCAATTTCTTGCGTGTTGCCATAATCAAAAACTGAAAAGATGGAATTATATCTTACTTTGGGTTCGCGGTAATTGTAATAAACATTTAGTCTCAAGTTTTTTATTTGCTCATAGTTGCCATAAAACTCGATCTTAGAAGTTTTTTCATAATTTAAATCGTAGTCATACCTTGTATCAACTGAAAATAAATTTTTCATTTCGTAAGAAACTTCAGCGGATGCGTATTGATATTGATTTGATTTATTCCTGATTAGGACAGTAATAGGATTCAAATCTTCATCCAATCTTACTGCGTTAAATTCCTGCGGTTTGAAGTTTTTATTAACATAACCCAAGGCAATTCTAAAATCCTTGAGAGCTGTTGTAGTTAACTTTCCGCCAAGAATAAAGTCATGTTCCCAATCATCGGTTACTTCAAATTTTTGGTATGCCGGAACGTTGCCTCCATAATAAGCGGTGAATTTGAAGTCACCTTTGGCGAGACTTGCATTAACGCCGTCAAACAAACCTCCGACAACACTATTAATCATTGGCTGGCGACCTAAGCGAAAAGAAAGAACATCAAATACATCAAGTGCTTCAAGAAAGAAATTGTAAACGCGAAGCCGGGGATCAGTTTTAAGGTCTTTGGAAATATCAGATTCAAAATTGAAGTAAGTTCTTAGTGAATAGTTATCCCTATTAAAGTTTAAGTTAAGGAGTTCGTAAGCACGAATGTAGTTATTTGAAACTCCTGGAATACTAAACCGCTCAAAACTATAAACGGACGAGGTGAGTCGTCCGTTTATATTCTGAGGTAAAATGAAATTTTGTGCCATAAGCACTAAACTAAATAGCAGAGTTATTTTTTTCATTTTAATCCTAAATTTTTAGGAAATTGAAATTATCATTTTGTTTTTGGAGTGGGGTGTTTCACTTTTTCCCACATCTCAGCAAATTTGAATTCGGTGTAAGTTGGACTTTCAGCATTGTGACATGATGTGCAGAAATTTTCAATGTTTTCATGAACCAATAATCCTTTAGCAATTGATTCTTCTCTGCTTTTCATAACTTTAAGTGATTTATAGTTTGAACCTGCTCCATGACAAGTCTCACATTGAACGCCGTCTTCAACTTTAAATTTCTTTCCTAGTAATGCTTTGTCAACATTGTATCCTGAAGCATGGCACTTTAAGCAAGCTTCAGTTTGTGCAGCGGGAGTTGTGTGCCCTAAATCAGAAGCAATTTTATTGGCTTGTTCAGTCTGAAGTGTTTTGAAAGCTGCTGCATGTTTACTGTTTTTCCAGATATCGAGCTGCTTTCCTTGCTTTTCAGTTTTATGGCATGTTCCACAATCTTCTGCACCAACAAAGCTATTGGCGACTTTTTTATCCTGTCCGTAACTGAATCCGATCAGAACAGTCACAATAAGAAGTGAAATGAGAGATAGTTTATTTAGCATTTTTTCCTCCTTGTTTTTTATTTACTGTATTAATATACAAAAAAAAAGAGAGTTCATCACGTAAAAAACGTATATGAACTCTCCTCTGAAAATTTTTTACTTTTTCTTCCTAAACTTTTGATTTAACAAAATACTTACATTCTGCAAAAAGTAAACCATCAGAATAGTTAACAAAAATCAAACCAATTTTAACTCTTTAATTAATCCAAATTTCGTTCTCAATATTTTCATCATTAAGAAAAACAACTGGTTCTTCTCAGAATAGAGAAAAATTCATATTTTTACAATGAGTTAGAACTAAAGTGCTTCAATTAACCTCCTTTTATACTCGCTTGTGAGTTAAAAATTTTTAATCATAATTAAAATGTTGGCAAAGGTTTTTATGTTTACTAATCATGGTTGTACACAATTCTTTACAGCTCTGTTTGTTATTATAGTCTTAATTGGGTTCACTGCATGCGAAAAAATACCACAGCCCGTAAATGAAATAATTGTTAAAGATGGATTGATTTTCAAACAAGGAGAATTATCACCGTACACCGGAATAGTTAAAGACACTATAGAAGGAAAGTTAATCGAATATGAGGTGGTTGATGGAAAGAAGACCGGTGAATTCAAAATATATTTTAAAAATGGTAAGCTTGAAATGTTTGGTAAAATGAAAGATAATATGAACCAAGGAACATGGACGTATTATTACCAAAATGGTCAAATTGAATCCGAAGGAACATTCAAAGATGATTTACCTGATGGTTTATGGAAATGGTTCTATGAAAACGGAAATCTTAGAGAAGAAGGAACTTATGTTAAAGGCAATCGCGAAGGACGCTGGATTTTGTACGATGTAGATGGTAAAGTAAAAGAAGAAAGAATGCTTGAGAAAAATCAAATCATCGAGAAGAAATAAATCAAACTATACAAAATTAATGTTGATTTAACTGAGACTTAGCAAACATTTCATTGATATTAAAACCGCCTTTAGCTAATTTTGAACCACAAAAATAATTATTAATCAAAGGAGATATAACAATGGCAATCAAAGTAGGTATAAATGGATTTGGCAGAATAGGCAGACTTGTAATCCGGGCAATTGCAGAAAAAAAACTGATTGGAAAAGAAGTTGATGTTGTTGCAATAGTTGATATTACAAATGACGCAAAATATTTCGCTTACCAATTAAAATATGATTCCGTTCATGGCAGATTTGGCGGAACGCTTTCAACCGAAAAAAGTGATCCGAGCTTAGATCATGACGACGTTCTTGTAATAAATGGTGATAAGACTAAATGTCTGCTTGCTTCAAAAGAACCTTCACAGCTTCCCTGGAAAGAGTTGGGTGTCGAGTATGTTATCGAATCAACCGGTTTATTTACAGAGGCAGAAAAAGCAAAAGGTCATTTGACAGCCGGTGCAAAAAAGGTTATTATCTCTGCACCGGGAAAAGGTGATTTAAAAACTTTTGTAATGGGAGTAAATGATGATAAATATAATCCAGCTACTGATCATGTGGTCTCAAATGCATCATGTACAACCAATTGTCTTGCACCGGTAGTTCATGTTTTATTGAAAGAGGGAATAGGCATTGAGACTGGAATAATGACGACTATTCACTCGTACACCGCAACACAAAAAACTGTTGATGGTCCTTCAAAGAAAGATTGGCGAGGCGGAAGAGCAGCGGCAATAAATATTATTCCATCATCAACCGGAGCTGCCAAAGCTGTTGGAGAAGTGCTTCCTCAGGTGAAGGGCAAACTTACCGGAATGTCTTTCAGAGTCCCCACTGCAAATGTTTCAGTTGTTGATCTTACTTTCAGATCTGAAAAAGATACTTCGATTCAAGAGATTGATACGTTAATGAAAAAAGCATCGGAGACCTACCTAAAAGGTATTTTAGGTTATACGAATGAAGAGGTTGTTTCAACTGATTTCATAAAGGATGAACGTTCATCAATTTATGATTCTAAAGCAACATTAGAAAATAATTTCAAAAATGAAAAAAGATTCTTCAAACTGATTTCATGGTATGATAATGAATGGGGTTATTCTGTTAGAGTTGTTGACTTTTTGCTTAAGATCGCTAAAATGTAATTTATTAAATTTCTGCTGAGACTGAACCTCATGGCTCAGTCTCACTTTTTAAGTTAATCTTCCAATAAAAATTATTCACACCACTAGGATTAAATATTCTTTCATGAGGTAAAAAATGAAAAAACTTTCAATTGATAATGTAGATTTAAAAAATAAACGGGTTCTCGTTAGAGTGGATTTTAATGTTCCTCTCGATGAAAATTTACAAATCACCGATGATATACGAATTACTTCATCTCTGCCGACAATCAAGAAGATTATTTCAGAAGGCGGCAAAGCAATTTTAATGAGTCATCTCGGCAGACCTAAAGGGAAGGTGAATTTAAAGTATAGCTTAAAACCTGCAGCTGAACGGCTCACTAAACTTTTAGCAAAGGAAGTAAAGCTTGCACCAGATTGTGTTGGTGATGAAGTAAAATCTCTTGTTAATGAAATGAAGAGCGGTGATGTTTTAATGCTTGAGAATTTACGATTTCATGAGGAGGAAGAGAAAAACGATGAAGCGTTCGCAAAAAAAATATCTGAACTTGGGGATGTATATATTAACGATGCTTTTGGAAGCGCTCACCGTGCGCACGCATCAACTGAGGGAGTGACAAAATATATTAAGATTTGTGCTGCCGGTTATCTTATGCAAAAGGAATTAGATTATCTTGGAAATGCAATTGCAAATCCACAGCGACCATTTGCAGCTATTTTAGGCGGAGCAAAAATCTCCGGAAAGATAGATGTTATTTCTAATCTTCTTGGAAAAGTTGATAAACTATTAATTGGCGGTGGTATGGCTTTCACATTTTTGAAAGCACAAGGAAAAGAAATTGGGAAGTCTCTTTTAGAAGCAGAAAAAATTGATCTTGCCAAAGAAGTTTTAGAAAAAGCGAAAAACTCCAAAGTTAAATTCCTTCTTCCTGTTGATTTTGTGGTTGCGGATGAATTTAAGAATGAATCACCATCAATGATAGTGAAAGCGGATGCAATTCTATCTGATAAAATGGGATTGGATATAGGACCCGAAACAATTAAATTGTTCAAGCAAGAGCTTGAAAATTCTAAAACAATTGTTTGGAACGGACCAATGGGCGTTTTTGAAATGGATAATTTTGCAAAAGGAACATTCGCAATTGCTCAAGTTTTGGCAGATGCAACCTCTAAAAATGCTGTTACAATTATTGGTGGAGGAGATTCAGCCGCGGCTATAAGCAAAGCCGGGTTGGAGGATAAAGTTTCTCATGTTTCAACAGGAGGCGGGGCATCGCTGGAATTTCTGGAAGGAAAAGTTCTCCCAGGTGTTGAAGCGTTAACAAATGCTTGATTTTATTATTTCAGTGTGTCGAAAATTCGAATCAAATTTAAAAGGAATATTTAGTGAGTGATTATTATCGCCCTTCCGGATTCGGCGGATTTAGTTTTTTCCCTCCGGTTATAAAAAATTTATTAATAATTAACGGTGTCGTTTTTCTCATTCAGATGCTTGGCGAAAAGATTGCTACTGCATCCGGTCTCACTCTTTCCTTTATCGTAACTAAGTATTTCGGTTTAATCGCTCTGAGTAACGGCTATGTCCCCTTCATTAATGAAATAGGAAATGTAGTAGCTATACCAGCAGATTTTTATCCCTGGCAGTTAATTACTTATCAATTTATGCACGGAAATTTATCCCACATTTTGTTCAATATGTTTGCACTTTGGATGTTTGGAATAGAAATTGAAAATTACTGGGGAAGCAAAAAATTTCTTTATTTCTATTTATTATGCGGAGTAGTTGCCGGACTATGTCATCTATTTATTTCACCTCTGCTCGGTGGATCTGCCGCACCAACCATTGGTGCATCCGGTGCAATTTACGGTGTGCTTGCTGCTTTTGCATTGTTATTCCCCAATAGATTGATCTTTCTTTATTTCTTTATCCCTGTCAAAGCAAAATATTTAATTACCTTTATGATTGTAATGGAATTTATGCTTGTTGACAGTGCAAATAGCGGTATAGCTCATCTTGCACATCTTGGCGGAGCTTTAGCAGGTTTGGTGTTCATTTTGTTAGATAAGAATACTAATTCAGAAATAAAAAATATCTTCAATAGATCATCGTATAGAACTAAAACACCGTTTAATCCGTTTGCTGGTGTCACTGACAGATTTAAGCGCGGCAAGGCAGAAGATGCAAAGTTTTATGATATAAATGAACGTAAAGAGGAAAAAGAAATTACTCAGGAAGATATTGATGCAATTTTGGATAAGATTAGCAAAAGCGGATACCAAAATTTAACTGATAAGGAAAAGAAAATTCTGTTTGAAGCAAGTAAGAAGATGAATTAGTGGAATGATTACTAAACATTTTTATTATCCCACAATCGGATTATTAATTGCCTGCACACTTTTAGTCTCAAATGGTTGTAATCAGAGTACAATAATTGAGGAAGAAAAATTTATTGAAGTTTATACTGATATGATCATTGCGAGTGACACAGTTTCGGAAGCAATAAATCCTAAAGACGAAGTATTAAAAAAAGTTTTGAACAAGTATGGTATTACTTTAGAAGATTACAAGAGGACAATCCAATATTACAACCAGGAATCTCAGCGATGGGAAAAGTTCTTTACAAAAGCTATTGCTTATCTTGAACAGAAGAGGAAGGATTCAACAAAGTAGCTTTATTTTTAGCAATGCAAATTCTTATCATCGCATAGCTTACTTGTGCCGGTAGTTTGCTCTTTAGTTCCTTCAAATTTGAGTAACCTTTATTAAGTTCATTAGTAATTAATTCCTTCAGCTTAACATCAAAAAGATCAGCGATCTCAACTTTAGGGTCGTATTCCAAAATGGTTTCAATTTGCATGGAGATAACTTCCTCGGATAACTTTCGTAAAGAAGAAATATCTTTTAGCGAAAATCCCTTCCTAAGAAGTTCATAAGTCTCCCTTATGCTTGTTGGAATTTTTTTTACTGTGGTTTTAATATCAGTGTGAGTGGCAGTAAATTCATTAATTACCTGAAGCAGCTCAGTCCCAATTTTGTTGAACATTCTGCTGTTAAAACCATAAATGTTCATTAACTCGGATTTTGTTTTTGGTTTGGAGTGAGAAATTCTTTTTAACAATTCATCAGGACAAATTAGATAGCTTGATTGTAAATACCTCTCCGAAGCTTTCTTCCGAACATCACGCAAAAGATTATAAAGTTCCAAATCTTCTTCATAATGATACTGTTGTGCTTCTTCTTCCCAAAATGATGGTTGTAATTCTGCTCTAACAGAGTTAGCTGGAAAGAATTTTCTCGGAGTGCGTTCACCTCTAATAATTATATTTTTTGATAGAAGATTGAAAACAATCATTTTAAGTTCATTTACCTCATAATGGCTGCAAGTACCGTATGTTGAAATTATTTTGTTTGATTCATCCTTTGTTGTACCGCGAACAATTTTTATTAGCTCAGTTTGAGTTAAACCATCACTCCTCTCAAGCAAAGTCCTTAATAAAATTTCCTCTAAATAATTAGTTGTTGTTTCAGAAAATGATTCACCCGAAGTGCATATATCACATGTGCCGCATTTATAATCAGAGTAGCTTTCTCCAAAGTAATTTAGAATGAATTTAAAGCGGCAATCTCTTGTGAACACATATTTTACCATTGCATCAATTTTCTTTTGCCCGTATAGAAAACTTTCATTTAATTTTATATAATCCAGATTGAGGTTTTCAACATTCACTCTTTGAGAACTAATTGTCACATTGTCCTTAGCCGAACTTTTTTTGTATAAAATAATCCCCATATCGTCGAGAGAAGAAAATTTCTCATCCAATTCATTTTCTGTTAGATTAAACTTTTTTGATAAATCACCTTGAGAAATTTTGATGCTCTTAAAGTAGATTTCACTTCCAAACTCCCGAAGCATTATGAGAAGTATATCTTTCAGATCATCCTGAGGACATTTTCTTACAAAATCTTTAAGCTTATTTTTTCCCATGATTATCTGAATCTCAGATTTTCTTTCATAATCAGAAATCAGCTTAACATAACCAGCCGATTCTAAGATTCTCAATGAGGTAAGAAGCAGACCACGGCTGACTTCACGTTTACAATATTTTGAAATACTATCGGGATCAATTGGAATTTCGCTGCTCGAAATATTTCCTTCTGCCACGCCGCCGAAATCACAGATTGCAGTATAAATTCTTTTTATGAGTTCTTTATCGGGATGAGAATTGGATAAAAAGTAATCCTGAATTCTTATGTCGGTGTCATCATGAAGAAGAAAAATGTGAGATTCTTTTCCATCTCTTCCTGCACGACCAATTTCCTGGTAATAGTTTTCAATCGAACCTGGAGTGTTGTAATGAATTATAAGCCGAATGTCCTTTTTATCTATGCCCATTCCGAATGCATTAGTTGCAACGATAACAGGTACTTTATCATTAAGGAAATCCTCTTGAATTTTTTTTCTTAACTCTGCTGCCAATCCAGCATGATAATAAGTGGAATTTATGCGATGCATATTCAGAAATTGAGCTGCTTCTTCAGCATTCTTTCTGGAGGATGTATAAATAATCGCAGGAGTTTTAAATTGCTTTATTAACGATAAAGATTGCTCATTTTTTTTCTTCGTTACAATAACATTTAAGCTTAAATTTTGTCTTTCAAAACCACGCACAAATATTTTGGGATCTTTAAAATTGAGCTGTGATACAATATCTTTAATTACCTCAGGTGTGGCTGTGGCAGTGAAAGCTGATATTTTATTTATCGAAATGAAGTTTGTGAACTCGTTTATGTTTCTATAACTTGGTCGAAAGCTATGTCCCCATTCACTTATACAATGCGCCTCATCAACAAAAATGTAAGTTGGATTCAAATTTTTTATCCTTTCAGCAAACGAGAGATTTTCCAACCTCTCCGGAGCAACGTAAAGAATCTTAATTTTTTTGGAATTAATCTGTTGTAGTATAGCTTCGGATTCATAAAAACCCAGTGTACTGTTTATGAATGCGGCGATCTCACCATTTTTATTGAGTGAATCCACCTGGTCTTTCATCAATGCAATTAACGGTGAAATAACAATAGAAAAATTTTCAGAGATTAGTGCCGGAATTTGATAACATATTGATTTGCCTGCACCTGTTGGAAGAACAGCAAGAACATTATCGCCGTGTAAGATAGCATCAATAATTTCTTCCTGCCCAGGACGGAACTTAAAATGACCAAAATATTTATTTAGTGCGTCTAATTTATTCATTCATAGATGATAAGACTTCATATCAAAAATATGTTATAAACATACTCAACGCAAATGTAACTCACTTGAAATGAGATAAGGAAAGTTCAAACGAAACGGACGATTTGTTAAAATCTTGCATGTAATTAAAAACCAAGTACAATGTGAAGCTGAATCAGAGCTAAGTAATAAACCATTTTAAGACTGTTTTATCGTGGATTTTCTTTCTAATTTTGAATATGCTTTTAAAAATTGCTAATAAAACTTTAACAATTTTTTACAATGAGTTATTAACAATTAATCGAGTACTTTGATGCAAAATGAAAATTTAAAACTTGAAGATCTTATTGAAAAAACATTCACGACATCCGATGGTAATCAAATCAATAGTGCAGTTATAATTGGTGCCGGTATAATGGGGCAGGGTATTGCGCAAACTGTTTCGTCTGCCGGAATGGATGTTCTTATTATTGAAAAGGATCAGGAACATTTACGTAAATCAAAACAGTCGTTAGCAGGATCCATTGATAGAGAGATTAAACGATGGGCTATGACATCATCAGAAAAAAAGTCAATCATGAGCCGTATAAAATGGGATTTAAATTTAGAAAAGATAAATGATTATGATTTAATTATCGAAGCTGTTGATGAAGATTATGAGTTGAAGCGATCAATATTTAAAAAACTGGATCAAGCAGCACGTAAAGATATTATCTTCGTTTCAAATACTTCCACTTTAAGTTTAACCAAGATTGCTGAGGTTACAAATCGCCAGGATAAAATTATTGGGATGCATTTTTTAAATCCTGTTCCCAAAATTCCCTTAGTAGAAATTGTAAAATGCCTCAACACGTCGAACAAAACTGTGGAAATCGTAAAATCCTTTGCAGCCCGTATTGGTAAAACGCCTGTTGAAGTGTATGAATATCCTGGTTTCGTTACAACCAGAGCAATTATTCCATTGTTAAATGAGGCAATGTATATTTTACTTGAAGACGTTGCAACGGCGAAGGACATTGATACTGCTATGAAGTTAGGATATAATTTTCAATATGGTCCCCTTGAAATGGCTGATATGATGGGACTTGATGAAGTGCTTGCCTGGATGGAAACACTTTGGAAAACTCTCGGTGAGCCAAGATATCGTGCATGCCCCATTCTACGGAAGCTTGTTCGAGAAAAGAAATTAGGGCGCAAAACTGGTGAGGGGTTTTTTAAGTACGATGAAAACGGGAAAATTATTTCCACATAATTTAACTTTCTTTTATTCACAATTTAGGTTACTAAGATTAAATGAGAATACTTGTTCTTAACTGCGGTAGTTCATCCATTAAATATCAATTTATTAACACCGAAGAGAAAGTCACTCTTGCCAAAGGAATTGTGGATAGAATTGGTATGAGCGGTGCTGTGCTAAGTCATACCAGGTATGATGGCGATACAATTAAAATTGCTGGTGAAATTCTTGATCATACGATTGGAATTGAATATGTACTTGGAGTTATGCTAAGCAAGAACCATGGAGTTATTGATGACAAAGATGATATTGATGCGGTTGGTCATCGCGTAGTTCATGGAGGTGAAACCTTTTCCGGATCGGTTCTAATTACAAATGAAGTAGTAAATGTTTTGCAAGATAACATTGAACTCGCACCGCTTCATAACCCGCCGAATATAAAAGGAATACAAGCCGTAACGAGATTATTACCGGGGAAGCCGCAAGTTGGTGTTTTTGACACCTCATTTCATTTGCAAATGCCTCCCAAAGCTTTTCTTTATGGAATTCCCTATGAACTTTACAAAAGGCATAAAATTAGGCGTTATGGATTTCATGGAACATCGCATCGTTTTGTTTCTCAAAGAGCAGCAGATATATTAGGTAAAAAATTTAACGAGCTGAAAATAGTAACCGCACATCTTGGAAACGGATGCAGTATGGCAGCAGTTGACAGAGGACATTCTGTTGATACAACTATGGGTTTTACACCGCTCGAAGGTTTGCTTATGGGGACAAGAAGCGGCGATTTAGATCCGTCGTTAATTTTGTACATTATGAGCAAAGAAGGATTATCATTGAACGAGGCAGGTACATTACTCAACAAACACAGCGGACTAATTGGTATTAGCGGGGAAAGCAGCGATATGCGTGAGATTCTTTCAGCTGTTAATGAAGGCAACAAAAGGGCTAAATATGCTTTTGAGATTTTTTGCTATAGAATCAAAAAATATCTTGGTGCATACGCGGCGGCAATGGGTGGAGTGGATGCCTTCGTTTTTACAGGAGGAATTGGTGAAAACTCACCTGATGTAAGACTAGAAACTTGCAGTAATCTTGAATTTCTTGGAATACAGATTGATGATGCAAGGAATAAAAACAGTGAGGAAATTATTTCTGCTGAGGGTTCTAAAGTTGCAGTTTTAAGAATTCCAACTAACGAAGAGCTTGTGATTGCACTTGATACAAGTGAGATAGTAAAATCATTAGCGGAAAGTGTAAATTGAGCTGCAGTATTCTAAGTCAAATTTTTATGGACAAGAAAGAATATCAAATCTGAAAATGAGCTTAGAAACATTTTTACTTTCATTTATTCCTTTATTTGTTGCCATTGATATAATTGGAACTGCACCGATTTTCCTTGGTTATACCCATACCATATCCGATAGTGCAAAGAAAAAGTTAGTATTTGAAGCTGTGCTTGCTGCCTTTGCTGTTGCAATGATATTTTTATTTGGCGGGAAACTGATTTTAAATTTTCTCGGAATAACAATAGACGACTTTAGAATTGCCGGCGGAATAATTTTACTTATTCTTTCCATTAACGACATCATTTCTTCATCCGAAAAGGTGAGAAATCCGGGAACCAATATAGGCGTTGTACCGCTTGGTGTTCCTTTAATAATGGGTCCAGCAGCTTTAACTACTATTCTTATTTTATTAGATAATTTTGGTCACATACCAACAATTCTTTCGATGGTTTTAAATTTTATAATTGTTTTGTTAGTTCTTCTTAATGCGAAGTGGATTCTAAAAATAATTGGTGATGGCGGCTCAAAAGCTTTTGCAAAAATCGCCTCGCTATTTTTAGCGGCAATTGCTGTGATGATGATACGAGTCGGAGTGCTTAATCTCCTTTCAATGAATAAATAATTTTTGCTATTATTGAACAAATAATTTTCAAATGAACTTAGGATTAAACGGAAAAGTTGCATTAGTAACTGCATCCAGCAAAGGAATTGGAAAAGCAGTTGCTGAAGAATTAGCATCAGAAGGGTGCAATGTTGCCATTTGTTCTCGTACAAAAACCGATCTTGAAAGATTGGCAGATGATTTAAAACGAAAGTATGTTGTGGATGTTTCGTGGAGCGTTTGTGATCTAAATAAACCGGCAGATATTGAAACCACAGTCAAGATTGTGCAAAAACAATTCGGCAGGATAGATATCCTCGTAAATAATTGCGGTGGCCCGCTTTCAGGTTTCTTCAGAGATTTTTCTGATGAAGATTGGGTCACTGCATTTGAACAAGTGTTCTTAAGTGCGGTAAGATTTAGCAATTTAATTATTCCTGCCATGATTGATAGACAGTGGGGAAGAATTGTGAATATTACCTCTGTTTCTGTTAAACAGCCAATTGATAATTTAATTTTATCCAACTCATTTAGAAGCGGTTTAATTGGTTTTGCCAAATCTTTAAGCAACGAATTTGCAAGGTACAATATAACTGTCAATAATGTTGCACCTGGATATACTTTGACAAACAGACTTTATGACTTAGCCGTAAGCCGGGCAAAGAGTGCAAGTTTATCTCATGAGGAAGTTTTAGCTGATATGGCAAAACAGGTTCCAATGAATCGCCTCGCACGTCCGGAAGAAATTGGTTCTTTAGTTGCTTATCTTTGTTCCATTCAAGCCGGGTATATTACTGGGAATACAATTCAGGTAGATGGCGGATGGATAAAGGGATTATTTTAACATTTTAACTCACTGAAAAATAGGCAACTCATTGTGAGCAAGCTCAAATCATGGTAAAGAAATTTTATCCCGAAGAAAATGCATTTGTACCAATATTTTTTTACATCAAATTAATTAACAAACAAAAAAATTAAATGAGGATTACAAACCATGGACGTAAATTTCCTTATAATTAAAGGACTAAATAATGATTACAGATATTGAAATTAAAGTACCACCTGAATCAATCGCGCAAAAAAATTATCTCATTATAGAAGCGGCATATTTATTACAACTTGATTTAAGTGATATAACCGCTGTCATACCCATTCGTCGTTCTGTTGATTCACGCAGCAATAAACCAACGTATAAAGTTTTAGCCCGCGTTTTTATTAATGAAGAACCGCAAGAACTTTATCCCAAAGTAAATTATGAACCTGTTAAAGGTGAAGAAAGAGCTATTGTTGTTGGAAGCGGACCCGCCGGAATGTTCACAGCTCTGAGATTAATTGAACTTGGCATCAAGCCGATTATTATTGAGCGAGGAAAGGATGTGCAGGAGAGAAGAAAAGATATAAGAACTCTTCAGCAAGATCAAATTGTAAATCCCAATTCCAATTATTGTTTTGGAGAGGGCGGTGCTGGAACTTACAGCGATGGAAAACTTTATACCCGTTCAACAAAAAGAGGAAATGTTAAAAAGATTCTTCAAGTATTTGTGCAGCATGGAGCAAAGGAAGAAATTTTAATTGATACTCATCCGCATATCGGTTCTAATAAGCTGCCTTTAATTGTAAAAGCTATGCGAGATACAATTATCAACAATGGCGGCGAGGTTCATTTCAATTCTTTAGTTACAGATTTAATTATAAAAAATGAAAAAGTTTTGGGTGTTATTGTAAATAACGAAAAAGAATTTTTAGGTGATTGTGTTGTACTTGCTGTAGGACATTCCGCACGGGATATTTTTTATATGCTTCACAAAAAAAATGTTAAAATTGAGTCAAAAGATTTTGCAATGGGTGTGCGAATTGAACACCCGCAGGCGTTGATAAATGAAATTCAATATCATACAAAAGAAAAAAATGAGTACCTTCCATCAGCCAGTTACGGTTTGAGCATTCAAGTTGATGGCAGAGCAGTGTATTCTTTTTGCATGTGTCCGGGAGGATTAATGGTCCCCGCTGCAACATCTCCTGGGGAAATTGTAGTAAACGGAATGTCATTGTCTAAAAGAAATTCACCATTTGCCAACTCCGGTTTAGTTGTAGCTGTTAATTCTAATGATTGGAACAAAAATGACTCTGATGATCCATTCGCAGGATTAAAATTTCAGCAGGATTTTGAAAGAAAAACTTTTGAATGGGCAAATAAAACTCAAAAAGCGCCTGCTCAACGAGTAACCGATTTTATTAAGGGTAAAGTTGCTGAAAGTTTACCTAAAGCTTCATATATACCTGGATTAACTCCATCACCGCTTCATAACTTGCTTCCACCAATAATTCGAAAGACACTTCAAAAAGCATTTATTGTTTTTGATAGAAGGATGAAAGGTTACGTAACTGAAGAAGCAATAATTGTTGCCGCTGAAAGTAGAACAAGCAGTCCGATTAGAATTATTAGAGACAAAGAAACTTACATGCATCCTCAAGTTGAGGGTTTATTTCCCTGCGGTGAAGGTGCAGGCTATGCTGGTGGCATTGTTTCTTCCGCTTTGGATGGTGAGAACGTTGCAGAAGCAGTTGTTCGGTTTTTAAAAGTATCTTAAACTGAAACTTCGAAGTTAATTGACGCGAGAGGTTTGCAAACTTCGGCGATTTCGAATATACATTTTTAAGTTTCTCTCTGCTTCGCTGCTCTAAAAAAGTTCATCATCGGTTTTATTGCTGCGAAAATGCAGATTAGTAAATACCAATACCAATCTAAGCCGAGAATTCCATTCCAAATTTTTGCGATGAAAAGCGCTGCAGCAAATACTGCTATTTTCGTGAAGGCAATATCTGAAATGTCAGCTTTATAAGATTTAACGGTATTAAAAAGATTCATCTATTAGTCCCTTTCTCTTTTTAACGGTACGACTTTAAATCATTCTATTTAGTACAATTTGATTAACCTCCCTGTCTAAGTTCTAATGGAGGAGGTTCATCTTTTTTGTAGTAACAAAACCTCCCGCTTTTAGTTGATAGAAATAAACTCCGCTTGACAATGATGAAGTGTTAAACTCTGCCTCATATCTTCCTGCTGGTTTGTATTCATCAATGAGTGTTGTAATTTCATTTCCCAAAACATCGTACACTTTTATTGTATGCCAACTGCCTACCGGCGACTGCCAACTGATTTTTGTGCTTGGGTTAAATGGATTGGGATAATTCTGGTTAAGCTGAAACTTATTGGGAATTACATCTACAATTACTTCAAGTTCAGGCAAGTAGGTAAAATTTCCATCGAAATCTACTTGCTTCAGGCGGTAACGGTATATTCCATTTTTCAAATCGTTGTCTCTAAATGAATAATGCTGAATTATCGTAGAAGTTCCTTTTCCATCAACAAAACCAATCTTAATATATGGTCCCGAAGGTGACGTTGCAAACGAAGCTCTCTCAACTTCAAATCCCCTATTATTTTTTTCCGTAATTGTTGTCCATTCTAGAGTAACAGAATTACCTTGCACAGCGGCATATAATTCGGGGCCTAGAACTGGAATAACTGAATTAATTGAAACTATATTACTGTATCCCGAAACCGCATTCGAATTATATGCAAAGACACGATATGAATAAATTTCATTATCGCTTATAGAATTATCTGTATAAGTAGTAACATTTGCACCGACAGAATCTATAAGAATAAAATCACCTGAACCCATTTTTCTTTCAATCTTAAATCCAATTTCATTGTTAGAGTTGTCATTCCAATTTAATGTAGCAGAAGTTGGGCTGTTAAAGGTAACCCTCAAGTTTGATGGAGCAACAATTGGTGCAGTTGGTGTGAAACGATTGATTATTCCATTATACCCAACAACATACAGCTCATTGTTCAAATCAACTCCAAAAGAGGATATTGCGCTGTTGGCAGTTAGTAACAATTGATTTGTTGCCGGATTTACTCCATCATAACTTAACGCCCAAATTTTTCTTGTGCCGTAATCTCCGTAAATATATTTACCATAGAGTTCGGGTAAGTTGGGACCTCTGTAAACATAACCTCCTGTAACTGAGTAACCTTCTGAACGTGGATAGTCCCAAATAGGAGGAAGATAATCTGTTCCTGTACACCCAGCAGTATTGTATGGCAAAGTTCCTTCGTAGCATCGCCAGCCGTAATTTCCACCGTTTACTATTATATCTATTTCTTCACGGGATGATTGACCAACATCACCGCACCAAAGTCTCCCTGTAGGAAAATCAAAACTGAACCGCCAGGGATTTCGAAGTCCATACGCGTAAATCTCCTCCTTAAAACCTTGCGTGTTGTTTTTGAATGGATTGTCCGGAGGAATTGCATAGTTAAGTGAACCTTGAGTTTGGTCAACATCTATTCTTAATAATTTCCCGAGTAGCGAAGATTTGTTCTGACCATTATTGTCTGGATCACCGCCTGAACCGCCATCACCCAAAGCAATATATAAATAACCATCAGGGCCAAAAGCTAATTGTCCGCCATTGTGATTACTGAATGGCTGAGTAATTTCCATTAAGATGGTTGCACTTGACCGGTCTGCTGAATCTGGATTAGTGCTGCTGACTTTAAATCGTGAAATCAAAGTTCTTCGATAAGGTAATGATTTTGTGTAATTCAAGTAGAAGTATCCATTGCTTTCATAATTTGGATGGAATGCTAAACCTAGTAAGCCCATCTCTCCGCCGCTTGAAACACTATCCACAATGTCTAAAAATATTTTTTTTACCGCTGTGTTTGGATTGTTTTCAAAAACATAAATTCTTCCAGCTTGTTCAACAACAAAAATTCGGTCGGATCCATCCCCGGCATTTTGTAAATCCACTGGACTTGTAAATGTAAGATTCGGAAAAGCATTTTGCAGAGTGAATTGAGAAAGTGTCTTTTCAGAACAGCTTAGTAAAATTATTATAGAGAGTAAAAAAAATCTTTTAATCATCATTTGATCTCTTTCGTTTTTGTTGCTTGTTTTGTTTCAAAACTGTTTAATAAATCTTCAACTTTATAACCTGCGGTTTCAGACGCTGTTTTAATCTTATTGAAGAATTCGAAATTCTTTTTCACTTGAGAAATTAACTTTGCTCTAAGCTTCTTTTCTTTATCATCATCTTTCTTAATTCGCTTTCCCTTTAACACGGGTTCATGAATAAAAAGTTCATTAGCCAGGTGAATATTATTCAAAGTGAACAGCCAATCCATGAGAGTTTCAAATCTCTCCTTGGAGTAATAGAAGATTCCATCATATTCATTGTAGTTTAGATATTCACGAACAATGAAAGAATCAAATATTTTATTCAGAAGCGTTAGTTCAATATTAGTTTTAGCTTCATCACTTTTAACTTTTTGAGCCGGAGACTTTTTCCTACCCTCGTCGGTTTTGATATTTCTTTTGTCTTGTGCTTTTATTTCCATGTTCCATAAATCCGGATTCATGCTTAAACTTTTTATGAGCGCTACACTTCTTTCCTTAGCATCGTGATTGAAATGCCACGATTCAAAAAGTTCTGCAAGTTTTTTCCCAATCCACAAACGATCAAAAATGTTTTCGTATTCGGTTTTGTGAGATTTTGTACCATTCAAATTTTTAATTAAGCTAATCATGAACAAAATTTGACGATTTTGTAATGCATTATCATTAAAAATGGTGAATGCTGATTTCAGATTGTCAAATGCCCTTGTGTTTTTTGCATCTTTTAATGCTGCGTTCCAATTTCTAGATAATCGTTTTATTCCGTTAAGATTAGTTTGAAGCTGCTTGACCACATCATCCGGGTTTAGCGGAATATTTTCAACGTGGTTTATCTCATTAACAAGCTGCTTAGTTTTAAATATTACATTTTCAAGCGCGTCAGTTTTTTTTACGGTTTTATCTACTGCAAAACAAAATGAATTAACTTCATTAAAAATGTTTTCATTAAATAATTCTTCAAATGATTTGTGGACAGGTTCAAGCGTATGCTCCTTTACTGCATTTAAAATAGAATATACACCCCTTCCTTGAAGCCAATGGTAAACTTTCTCATAAACACCTGACGAATCGTAAACTTCCCTGAAATCCAGGAACAGCTTGTATTGATAACCTTGTAAGTGCAAGAAAAACCCATGATCAAGAATATCTTTGCCTGAAAATATATGCTCAAGATTCGTTTTGTGATCGCGGCAAATGTAAAACACATTTTGATCATATCTCATCGTTAAAGCATCGCCCAATTTTGTTTTTTTAAGATACTTTGAATCATCATTTGCGGTCGTTGATTTGGGAACGGAATAATTTAGTGTTCCCTTAATTTCCTGATAGGCATTATTATAAATCACGAAAACTTTTTCGTTACCGTATTTATTTGTATAAGCAAAAACATTGTGATTTACTTTTCCAAAATCATCAATGAATTCGAAAAATTCAAAGTCAGCAACTTGAGCGAACAAATATCTTTTTCTCATCAGCGGAAAAATTTCATGCTCGTGCCTGTGAACCAAATATTCATCCACACTCTCATCATAATATGCACGTTTATATTCCATTCCATACTTTTCAGCAAATCCCTCAATCTGTCCGTGACCAAACATTGGCAATCCCGGCAGAGTAACCATCATCATAGCAATTCCAAAATATTTATCGCCTTTACCAAATTGATTGACAGCAGTTTCTTCATCCGGATTGCTCATGAAGTTTACATATCTCTTCAGAATTTCCGGGTTGAAATCCAAAGTGTTCTTGATCAAATCATGATACTTATCATTTTCCTCTTTCATCAGCATGTGCATAAAAGCTGAGTTATAAACTCTATGCATTCCTAAAGTTCTAACAAAATAACCTTCCATCAGCCAGAAAGCTTCTGCAAGAAGTAGAGTGTTCGGCATTTCAGCATTAATTCTATCAACCAATTCACGCCAGAATTCATTCGGCATGGCATCATTAAAATCTTGATGTGATAATGCATAATCAGCTCTTGATGGAATTGCTCCGCCAGTTCCCGGAACAGGAAACCAAAGCCGCTGATAATGTTTTTTAGCAAGTGTCATCGCAGCATCAAAACGAATGATAGGGAATTTACGTGCAACATGCATTATTGTTTGAATTAATGATTCGCGAACTTCGGGAAGAAGTAAATTCAATTGCGCTGTATCATTCCACGGCATATGAGTTCCATCGTTACCATGATAAATATAGCGTACATCTCCGGTATATCTATCTCTTCTTTGAAAAACAACTGCGGCATCCTGGCGCGAAAAATATTTATCTTCAATTCGAACCTCCACTCTGTCGTCGTCAGAAAGATTAGGACCTGTAAAGCTGTAACCCGGATAAGGAGGATAGCTTGACTGAATAAAATAATCCGGTTTTTCTACAACCCATTTAGAATAAATCCCTGTATGATTAGGAACCATATCACTTGCAACCCTAATACCGCGCTGCCAAGCTCGATGCTTAAGATTTTCAAAAGCTTCTTCACCGCCAAGTTCATTTGCAATGACATAATCGTAAAGAGAATATGCTGACGCAATAGCATCAATGTTTCCGTTAATATGTTTAATTTTTTTGGAAGCGCTGCTTCGTTCCCAAATTCCTATGAACCAAAGCGCTGTAAAATTCCATGCTGCCAGACGATCAAGCTCTTCATCCGGTATTTGATCAAGCCGGTGCATGTGTCTTTTATATTTTTTTGATAACTGATCAAGCCACACGTAAGTATTTTTTGCAATCATTACAACTTTAGGCATCCAATCAGTATCTAAAGTAAACTTCTCATACTCTGAATGATAAAAAGTACTTTCATCTTCCGAAAGTTCAGCGCCGGATTTTAGTTTTGATTTTAGATATTCATAATAATCATTGAGTTCCTGAAACTGAGGAACAGGAGGAGTTCCTTTTTCGCCGCCCCCATGCTGAATGTATAATTTAATGTCTTCTTGAATTAAATCTTTTCCGGAGAGAATTCTTTTATGGAATTGATCATATACATAAACACCCCATTTTGTAAGAATATAATCAAGTTGTTTTTCTAAGTCCTGAGGATTGCTTATGATAGGTTTTCTGAGAAATTGAATCAGCGGGAGGTTTTCTGAACCCAAAGTTTTTTCTGATGCAAGATAATTCTCGCATTCATCAATTAGCTCAAGATATTTTGTTCTTTTCGAGAGATTTTTATCGTTGTAAAATTCTTCAAGTAATTTTCCGGCTGGATTTATATTTTCAAACTGAAGCAGTATCAATTCTTCTAATACTACTTCAGGATTGGGTTTATCGTCTGTTGAGGAAGATAAATATTCTTCAGCAGTTATTTTGCCAAGATAAACATCAAGCGGCGGAAATTCTTCTACATACTCAAGCATGACCTGATTAAGTTCCTTGCCGCCAAGATGCTGATATAAAGAATTTAGTGTGCGTTTAAACACACCGGGGTTTTCTTTTTCTTCATACCAGCGAATTAAAAAGTGAAATATTTCGTGCATCAGACCAACGGCATTTATTAGTCCTGCTGTTATTTGCTGATCGCTTCTGCCTTCACTTTTTCGCTTCTCATTTATTTTGTTTGAAAGTTCGCGGGCTTGCCGAAAGTTTGCTATAATTAAATCACCATTTATTGTAAATAGAGATTTATCAAACTGATATTTTGTGCGAAGATTTTTTGCTACATGAAAATCGTAGGCAGTTTTTGCAGAAGTAAATTTTCGATTTGGAACTGATTCCATTTCTGTTCCTCAAGATTTATTTATTTGTCCGAATTCAGTTTGCGTTCAAAGGAAATATAATAAATCTGCGTACAAAAAGTAGGGATCGAACTTCTGCTCGATCTGAAATTTACTCGAAAAAAATAATTAGGGATGGTAAGCCAAATTCGATCCAACCCACGTTTTATTTTTGTTGAAATCTACTCCCATCATTTTTCCTTTGCTGGTGCGGATGAGATTCGTGGCAAGAATCGGTTTTTCATCCCACAAAATCATGAGACGAATTTCAACTTTTGCATATTCGTCTGGAGTCTCAATTACTGGTGTGTATTCAACTTTTTCCTGAAGAATGTAATTCGATTTATCAGAAATTTTATCCAGTTTATCTTTAGTTACATCAACCTCAACGCCAAGACCGGCAAATGAGAATAATGGTTTTAAAACAAAGTTATCAAGATCATCGGGATACCGCTCTAATTCATTAAGGAAATAACATCGCGGCACATATTTTCCTTTTAAAGATGGCAGCGAATATTTACTAATTTTGAAAAACCAGTTTGGATGTCCAGCCCATTCAACATCAAGTTCATCTGTAAAATTGAAACTGAACTGAAAATTTTTTCTCTGAACTTCATCATAGATAACTCGGTTGTAAATTCGTTTGATTGGAATTTCTATACCGTTGTCATTGTAAAAAAGTTTTTTACCTCTCTTACTTACATCAGAAAGATTTACGGTTTTAATTCCTGTTAATTCTTCTGTAAATGCGAAATCAACTCGTGTTTTTTGCTGAGGTGGATCAATTTCCATCAGTATAACTTGTTTTGGATCTTTATCCGCGAGAATAACTCGCTTTAGTAACTCGACATATTTTTTGCCATCAAGTCCGCTAAAAAAGCTTGAGAAGTTTTGGGGAACTTCAAAATGTTTTCTAACAATCTTATCAAGATAATACTGATAGCTGAAAAGAGATGGGAAGCCCTGAAGCTCAATCAACTTTGGAGCGAAGTTTCCCGAATCATCTTTTGTAATTGCGAAATCAAGACACAAGAAATGAGGGTGCGAATCTTCATTTGGAGCATTGAGTTCTTTGGGTACTGCATTTGCAGATTTTCGCTTAAAGTTTTCGTCAATTAGCTGAGAAATTAAATCTTCTGATGCTTCGTAAAGTTTCTTTGTCAAGTCATCAGTTAGAAACAGTGGTGTTTCAGATACTCTAAAATCAATCGGATAATAAGTAAAAGTCTGCAGGTCTTTTATGAATTCATCATAAACTTTTTGACTGAAACTGCCATTATATTTTTTTCGTAATTCGAGAATCATTGTTAACTTTTTTAAAAAATAAATTTTCCGTTTTCCATTATTTTTTCTTCGTCAATCCAAATGTCAAAATCACGACCCACACAATCTATATGAGTTGATGATTTCCATGTTTGGCCGGTATGTTCAGCATACGGATGACCAAACGCAATGTGTATCCCGGGGATTTTTTCATCCTGCAAAATATGCCCGATAATATTTTTTATAGCGGTGTTCGTTCCGATTGCAAACTCACCAACGCGATTACTGTTTTCATCAGTCATTGTATAAGCAGTAAATTCATCCAACAATTCTTTGTTTGAGCACTCCATGTGCTTAATTCTATTATCAACGATTTCAATGTAAAGAGGAGAGTTGATCAAATCACCATATTTCTGGCAAAGATAATCGCCGACAACTCCATCAACAACGAAAAGTCCGTTTATTATTTTTGGAGAAGTAAATATCTCACCGCCGGGAAGATTTCCCCATTTAGCACTTGTGATAATTCCGCTTGTCTTCAACCATTTTAATTCAGGTGAAAACTCCGCTTGAATTTTAGTTCCGCTTTTAGAAGTTGCTGAAATTGTTTTTACTTTGCGAGCTTTTTGAACTAATCTTTCACTCTCGCGATCAATCTGAACAAAATCCGCTCGCATTCCTTCAAGCATAATCTGCTTATTGATATTCACCATGTGCCCATGCCGCAGTTTGTGCTCATTTACAACCGAAACCATTTGAACACGTGACTGAAGTTCCCCAGTTTGTGAATTGCCGCTGAATATACTCACTTGAGATTTTGCTAAATCATCCAAAATAACTTTTGGCATGTCTTTAAGAGGTCGCTGCGAAATATCTTCAAGAACAAAAAGTTTGTATTCAGCACCCACTTTTTCAATTTCATGAATTAGTGAATAAGCTATTTCAAGATTTTCATTATCGGTAATGAGAGTAATTCTTTCTTCGGGTTTTAATCGTAAACAAATATTTATTGCATTGTAGGCGCCAGGAGTCAGTTCTTTATCAAACAGAATATTTTTTGTATCATTTGTCAATATTTATCCTATAATTGTAAATTAGTTATTTTTTTCTTCCAGACCGAAGTGTGTTTCATCTATAATGTAATCAACAACAGCTTTAGTATCGTAAGACTGCTCCCAAATTTCAAGCTGACGATCTGCACCAGTGCCGCGTTCACAAATTTTCTTAATGTACTCTAACTCATGTCTTGAGTTTAATTCATCGGCAACATCGTCAACGAATTCGAGAAGCTCATCAATTAATGCGGTGGTTTCAACCTCAGACTGCTTACCAAAATCAATTAACTTTCCGGAGATTCCGTAACGAGCAGCACGCCATTTATTTTCTGCAATTAGCGCTCTGCGGTAAAGTCTGAATCCTAAATTTTGTTTGATGAGCCTGTGAAGTTTCGCTACAACCGCTTGGCAAAGGGCAGCGAGAGCAATAGTTTCATCAACTCTCATAGGAATATCACATACGCGAAATTCTAATGTCTCAAACATTGGATGTACTCTGATATCCCACCAAATTTTTTTGGCGTTATCTATGCAGTTAGTTTTTACAAGAAGTTTTATATAATTATCGTATTCTGAAACGCTGGTGAAGTAGTCGGGAATTCCAGTGCGCGGAAACCTGTCGAACACTTTGCTTCTATAAGATTTGAAACCAGTATTTCTTCCTAACCAAAAAGGTGAGTTTGTAGATAAAGCAAAAATATGTGGTAGAAAATATCTTGCCGCATTCATAATATGAATAGCAATCTCTCTGTCATTTACACCCACGTGAACATGTAAGCCAAAAATTAAATTTGCACGTGCAACTTGCTGCATATCAGATACGATATTTTTATACCGCGGGTGAACAGTAATTTTTTGATCTTTCCAATGGGAAAAAGGATGGGTTCCTGATGCTGCAATTCTTAAACCATGCTTTTTGGCAAGGTTTGCCAAATCCCTTCTAAGCCGGGTTACTTGCTTTCTTGCATCGTTAATATCGAAACAAACGTCAGTGCCCATTTCAACAACTGACTGATGCATCTCCGCCTTAACATTTTCAGCAAGAATTAATTTACCGTCATCAAGAATTTGCTGAATGTGTGATTTTAATTCCCTGCTTTCAGGGTCAACTATTTGAAACTCTTCCTCAATCCCCAGCGTAAATAATTTTTTCTCTTCCATGACATTGCTTTCTCTAACAATCAATTACAAGTTTTATCAGCCCGAGGCAGATCCGCCTTTGGCAGAAATTTTGATTTTTACTTTTAAATTTTTAATAGTTTATTATTTACAAACGAACTTACAAACTCACCCCAGGTCAAATTATTCATTCCCGGTTTGTGAGCTTTTGCCCTTCTGATAGCCATATTTGCGGCGGCTTCTACAATCCATTCGAAATTATCTTCACCGACAGATTTCACGTCGGCATCGGGAGCAGGATTGCAAAAATCAATTGCATAAGGTACACCATCACGAACAGCAAACTCGACCGTATTGAAATCATAACCGAGAGCTTTATTCAACGCCAGAACGCCGTCACGAATTTTGTCCAACATTTTTTTCTCTGTTTTCATTCCACCGCGAACATACCTTAAATGATGCGGCTGCTTTGGATCATATTGCATGATATGAACATCTTTTCTATCCAAGCAGTAACATCTAAAATATTCTGTGAAGATAATTTCTTCTTGTAACATCATCACAAGCTGTCCGGTTTCATTGTAAGCTTTAAAAAATTCATCAGCATTATTCAGCTTATAAACATTCTTCCAGCCGCCTCCAGCAAATGGCTTGAAGTAAGCGGGAAACCCAACATAATTGAACATTCCTTCCCAATCTAAAGGGTAGCTCAAATTTCTAAATGAGTTCGCATTTGTATCGGGCGGGTGCTGATTTGAAGGAAGCAAAACTGTCTTAGGTACCGCGACACCAATTTTTGTGGCGAGAGCATTATTAAAAAATTTTTCATCAGCACTCCACCAAAATGAATTGTTAATTACAGCAGTTCCGCTGATTGCAGCATTTTTTAGGAAGCCGCGGTAGAACGGAACATCCTGTGAAATGCGGTCAATGATTACATCATAGCCGCATGCTTCACCTTGAATTACTTTATCAAGCTTAAGCAGCTGCGCAGTAATTCCAGTTTCCTTTTTTGAATTCACCCGCTCTACAAATGCAGGTGGAAAAGTGTTTTCTTGTCCGAAGAGAATTCCGATTTTTTTCATGTATTACCTATACTCGTATATGTTAAAGTGTTAGTTTTTTAATATCATTGCAAGCGGAGCAATCTACCACATAAATTGAGATTGTTTCGGGGCTAACGTCCCTCGCAATGACCGATCGTTCTGTCATTGCGAACGAAGTGAAGCAATCTGTCATACAATTTCTTTAATGAGATCTTTCCATTGAGGGTTCATTAGATTTATTAAATCTTCCTTCTTTTTTCTTGACCCACCCTTAATTTGTTTTTCTCTTGCTAATGCATTTAATGAATCTTGGTATTGTTCGTACCAAACTAATTTTGAGCAATTGTATTTCTTTGTAAATCCTTCAAGAAGTTTTTCCTTATGTTCAAAAACTCTTCTAACCAAATTATTCGTTACTCCAGTATAAAGAACACTATTGTTTTTATTGGTCATTATATAAACAAAGAATGTCTTATCCAATTCTATTTCCTTAAAAGATTGCTTCGGTCGTTCCTCCCTCGCAATGACTGACCGCTTTGTCATTGCGAGCGAAATGGAATGAAGCGAAGCAATCTCGCTTAATACTTTAGATTGCTTCGTCCCAATGGAACTTTCGATGACGGCATGGATTATATTAATATTATTGACTCATCCAATCTGGGATAGATATTCTGGAAACATTTGATGCCACCACTGCCAATCATGTCCCGCCCATTTTTTAATATCTAACCAGTGACTTATTCCTTTTGAATTAAGAATATTGGACATGTGAATATTGTCGTTAAGACACATATCCCATTCACCTGTACCTAAAACAATACCCATATTTCGCATTCTGTCTAAGTACCATGGATCTGATAGATTTGGTAAAAAATCTGGTGGATTATTAAAGAAGCAATTATCATCATAATAACCCATAATGAATTGCTTAATGTCAAATGACCCACCCATAGAAATCAAATATCCAATTTGATCGGGATGGCGAAAAGCAATGTTTGCAGCATGATATCCTCCAAAGCTGCATCCGCCAACAGCCACTTCCGATTGTCCGGTATCATACTTTGCAAATGCAATCACATCATGTAGGATTACATTTTCATAACCAATGTGTGTTTTTACTCTGTCAGCCGGATGAATTGAATAATTATACCAGCTCATTTCATCAACACTATCGGGACAATAAATTTTTATTCTGCCGGCATCAATTAAATGTCTTGCAGATTCAATTAGTTTGAAATCCTTGTATTCATAGTATCTTCCTTTTGAAGTGGGGAAGAGGATTACGGGAAATCCCGCATGACCAAATACCAGCATCTCAAAATCTCTGCTGAGATGCTGCGTGTACCATTTATGATATTCTTCTCTCAAAGTAAAATAAATTTTGTTTTATGATTCGGGTTTTATGGAAAGATTGAGCTGTGCCGACCCGAGAATTTTAGGGGCAAATATAGGAAATTATGGTTGTAATTCAAGTGTTTGGGTTTCGTAAGATATGCCAGATTTCTGATGTTAAAGGAACGTGAAAATCGGCATATCTTATTAGGGTAATGAATTGATATTATTTGCCCATTAAGGTAATTTAGTATTCAAATTTATTGCTATGCTATGAATCAAACGCCTTTGATGGCTCAATATTACAAGATTAAGGAATCGAATCCTGACACGATACTTTTATTTAGGATTGGCGATTTTTTCGAAACTTTTGAGGAGGATGCAAAAATTGCTTCGAAAGTTTTAGGGATTACTTTAACTAAACGTGCAAATGGCGCCGCAGAAGATGTTCCACTTGCCGGTTTTCCTCATCATGCTATTGATACTTATCTGCCAAAACTTGTTCGTGCAGGGTATCGTGTTGCTATTTGTGAGCAAGTTGAAAATCCAAAATTTGCAAAAGGAATTGTTAAGCGGGAAGTAATTGAAGTTGTAACTCCAGGGGTTGCCTTTTCTGATCGGCTGCTTGATCATAAAAAAAATAATTATTTGATGGCTGTCTGTCAAAAAGAAGAAATAGCTGGAATTTCATTCTGCGATATTTCTACGGGCGAGTTTTTTACTTTTGAAATTCCATCATCACAAATTTCACAGCAAATAGAATCAATTTCGCCCTCTGAAATTTTAGTTCAAAAGCGGGATAAAGATTTCTTTACTAATCTTGTTCAAAAACTTAATCCCTCAATTCGAATTACAAAACTTGACGATTGGATTTTCAACTTTGACTATTCCAAGGAATTGCTTCTAATGCAATTTAAAACTGTCAATTTAAAAGGATTTGGAATTGAAAATTTTTCAGTTGGAACCATAGCCAGCGGTGCAGTTTTAAATTATTTGCAGGAGACTCAGAAAGCGAATTTATCTCACCTTAACAAAATCTCCTCTTATATTCCAAGCGAGTATATGCTGCTTGATTATTCAACCAAGCGTAATCTTGAAATTACATTCAACATTCAAGAAGGCGGAAGGGAAGGATCGCTAATTTCAATTCTTGATAAAACACAAACCGCAATGGGCGGACGAATGCTTAAGAAGTGGATTTCGGCTCCGTTGATTAAGCTTGAACCAATACTAAAACGACAAGAGTGCGTTGAAGATTTATTGCTCAATAAATCTGCACGGACAAAACTATCTGAAGTGCTCAAAGAAATAGGAGACTTTGAACGATTAATTTCAAGAATATGCACAGGCAGAGCAAATCCACGAGAGGTTGTAGCAATCAAGTCATCCTTATCAAAAATTCCAGAAATTAAAAAGCTGCTTGAGTCATCAAAAACTAAAACACTTAAACAGCTTGGCGAAAGCTTAGCTGAATTGGAAAAACTTGTCGAGAGAATTAATAATGCAATTGTTGATTCGCCACCAATGGCAGTTATTGATGGTAGTGTAATAAAGCGGAATTATAGCGCCGAATTAGATGAACTAAGAGATATTTCCTTAAACGGAAAAGATTGGATTGCTGCGCTGCAAAAAACTGAACGTGAGAGAACAAATATTTCCTCATTGAAGGTCAGCTATAACAAAGTTTTTGGTTATTATATTGAAATATCGAATGCTCATAAAGAAAAAATTCCGGATAATTACATTAGAAAGCAAACTCTTGTAAACTCTGAACGGTATATTACTCCAGAGTTGAAAGATTATGAGGATAAAATTCTTCATGCAGAGGAAAAAATATACGATTTAGAGTTTCAGCTTTTTAACGAAGTAAGATTGATGATTGCTGAGGAAACCGAATCAATTCAGCTTAATGCAAGATTGATAGGAATGCTTGACTGCTTCCTATCTTTTGCTGAATGTGCAGAACAGTATAAGTATTGTAAACCAATTCTTAGCGATGATTCTAAACTTGAAATTATTGATGGAAGGCATCCGGTTGTTGAGAGAATACTGCCTCCAGGAGAAAAGTTTACTCCAAACAGCTGCCATATTGATATTGAGAAAGACCAAATAATTCTTTTAACCGGACCAAATATGGCTGGTAAATCTGTTTACCTTCGTCAAATTGGGTTGATAGTTCTGTTGGCACAAATTGGTTCACTTGTTCCAGCCAAAGAAGCGAAGATAGGTTTAATTGATAGGATCTTCACACGTGTCGGAGCAAGCGATAATATAACAGCCGGTGAAAGTACATTTCTTGTAGAAATGCAGGAAGCAGCAAATATATTGAACAACGCAACCAGCAAAAGTTTAATTCTTCTTGATGAAATTGGACGAGGCACAAGTACCTTTGACGGAATTTCAATTGCTTGGGCAATCACTGAATACATTCACGAGAATCCTTCTGTTGCTGCAAAAACTCTTTTTGCTACACACTATCATGAGTTGAATGAAATGGCTGATTTATTTCCGCGTATTAAAAATTATAAAGTTGAAGTTAGAGAATATGATGATAAAATTATCTTTCTGCATAAAGTTAATCCCGGAAGAGCGGACCACAGTTATGGAATTCAGGTGGCACAAATGGCGGGACTGCCAAGATTTGTTACAAGCCGCGCAAAGGAAATTCTTGCTAACTTAGAGAGCAAAGAATTGACGCCATATGAAATAAAAAAGGAAAAATTAAGAAAATTTGCAGGTGCTGATCTCAATCAAATCTCACTATTCGAATTTCAAGATGATAAACTGCGTAAAGAAATTGGTGATTTGGAAATCAATAAGCTCACACCAATGGAAGCACTAAATAAGCTTGATGAGCTGAAGAAGAAGATTAAAGAGGATGCGAAATAGAAGCGAATTGGATTAAGATGAAGATTTTGAATAAGATAAAGATTAAGAGTTCGATTATTCAAGTCAGCAACATAATACAAAACATCAAATTGTCATTCCGAATTCCGACTTCAGTCGGGATGAGGAATCTTAAGAAATAAATTTGAATAATGAATATCGAATGATGAATAAAAAATTTAGAATCGAATCAATTATAATATCGCTATCAGTGGTTTTTCTCGGATTACTTATTTCATGCGGTGAGAATTATACAGCCGAGCAGAAAGAGTACATTGCTTCAGTTGAGAAACAGCGGCAAGAAAAAGATGATTACATGAAGAACAATCCCAATTCACCATTTAATTTTAAGGGTAAAATTGAGTTTCATTCTCTAAAATATTTTGATGTAAATCCCAATTTTGTTTTTAAAAGCAAGTTGACAGAATATACTTCCAAAGACACAATCTCCATTTTTGGTACTAAAGGTGAGGAAAGAAAAGTAATTAGATTTGGTTTTGTTAATTTTGAGTACAAGAAAAAATCTTACCGCTTAAATGTTTATAAAGGAACAACCAAAAGCGGAGATGAGTATTTCAGCATCTGGTTTACAGATAAAACAACAAATGAACAATCGTATGGTGTTGGAAGATATTTAGACTTTGAATTAAACCCCGATAAAGAATTTATTTACACAATTGATTTTAATCTGGCTTATAATCCATATTGTGCTTACAGTGCAGATTATACATGTGCTATTCCGACAAAAGATGATTATGTTGATTTAAGTATTGAAGCCGGTGAGAAAAAATTTCATTAAAAAACTGGAGATAAAGTGGTTGTAGTTTTAGAAAGAAATGCCACACAGAAGCAAATAGAAGATATAATAAACAAACTTGAACAATTGGATTTCTCTGTCCATCGCTCAAGTGGTAATGAGCAAATGGTTTTAGGATGTATAGGAATTAAACCCAATTTTGATATTCGCCGAATAAAAATGCTTGAGGGAGTGGCAGAAGTTTATCGTGTGACCGATCCACTAAAGCTGGCAAGTAGAAATTATAAGCAGGACAATACAATAATCAAAATCAAAGATGTAAAGATTGGCGGAAATGAAGTAGTTGTTATTGCTGGTCCATGTTCAATCGAGAATAGAGATCAAATTTTCACAATAGCAGAAATTGTTTCTAAAGGCGGTGCAAAAATTTTGAGAGGCGGTGCATTCAAACCTCGTTCTTCACCCTATTCGTTTCAAGGGCTGGGAGAAGAGGGATTAAAATTAATGAGGGAAGCGGCAGATAAATATAATTTACTCATGGTAACAGAAGTCATAGAACCATCGCAGGTTTCTTTAGTTGGCAAGTACACTGATATTTTCCAAGTCGGCTCACGCAACATGCAGAATTATCCTCTTTTAATTGAAGTTGGGAAAACAATAAAACCAATAATGCTAAAACGCGGAATGGCAGCAACTATTGAAGATTGGCTAATGTCTGCCGAGTATATTTTATCAAATGGAAATCCCAATGTTTTATTATGTGAAAGGGGAATAAGGACTTTTGAAACGTTTACCCGAAATACATTTGATCTCTCGGCTATTCCTGTTGTTCATAAGCAAAGTCATTTACCCGTTGCAGCTGATCCATCTCATGCAACAGGACTGCGAGACAAAGTTATTCCGATGGCACGCGCGGCAATTGCTGCCGGTGCAGATGCATTGATGGTAGAAGTACATCACGACCCTGAAAATGCATTATCTGATGGACCTCAAGCTCTTCTTCCGGAGCAGTTTTATGAAATGATGAGACAAATTAGACAGATAGCTGAAGTGATTGGGAGAAAGATTTAATTTTGAATCTAAAATTTTAAGGATTTAAACGTATTATATTTTTATAGTAATTATCATCACAAATAACCAAATCATTCAAATCAACAAAATCATCCCCATTAATATCGGTTACTTTATACCCTGCCGAATACAAAAAAGCATCACTTCCAATTAACGATAAATCAACCGAGTTAATAAATCCATCTTGATTTACATCTCCGCTAAAAATACACCACTTCGTTCCCTTCTTTGTCATGTTGTTTCCATATGCTTTCGCGGAATCAGTAGTGAAATCATAACTTAAAAAACCTGAAGAAAATGTTTTGCCATTTGCGCTCCAGGTTTCAATTGAGCTGCGATGCTTAACAACAAGATAATATGGGTTTCCATCTTTAGCAGAGGTAAAAAATATAACTGCAGACCCTAACGTATCAAGTTTAACTTTTTTCTCTTCGATTAAGTTAAATGGGGATGATGCACCTCTCAGTTCCACAGTAATAGTATCTCTTATCATAATCGATCCATTATAAAATCCCTCGATTAATGCCTTAACATTTAGCATTTTAAATGGCGGTTCTAAATCTCGTAATAAATATCTTGCGGTATTTACTATTAATTTTCCTGCGATAGTTTGATCAGCTAATTGAGCAATTGAAAATGTAAAGAAAATGTTGCGGCATTTTGATGTATCTCCATTCGGGTTGTAAATAATAATTCCGCCATTTGAACTTGTTCCTCCGACCCAATTTGCAATTCTGCTGATGCCTGTTTTTGATAGCAATGTCATTTCATCTCTCGCACCAGAACCGGTAAGTCCTCCATCATTAACGGTAATTGTTGTTGGACTGGAAATATTGTTTGGTATCCTAAAAATCGCGTGAGTTGAATTTGTAATTTGAAGATTTGCACCCACTCTGTTGCTGTTCCAAACGCTGTCAAGCAGCAAGTTTCTGCGAAATTCAGGGTCAATATCAGTTTCTTCCTCTTTTCTGAAAATAAACCCAACATCTCCTCCTTCTACTAACGTTTTTCCTCCATTGACTGTATAATTCAATATTGCAAGTCTTTTATCTGAATCATCAAAAATTGCACTCTCCTTAACTCCTGCTGATAAAATTACAAGATCATAATTGATAAAAGTATTAGTATCCAGCGAATTATAATTGACGTGGTCAACAAAGTATCCTGCAGTTGTTAGCGAAGAAGTAAACAAACTAGCTGATGAACCAAGTGGTGATTTTAATCCTTCCGAATTTTGCAAAGAGTTATTGGCTTTATTATTCAATGTAACATCATCATCAACAACTAAAACTCTACCCGCCACTGTTGCATACCCTGAATTAAAAGTTCCACTTATCAGCTGGCTATTGATATTATACTGTTTAATTGATGTAATCATTACAGGACTTTGACCATGCGAAAGAATATCAAATTGCACGGAAAAAAGTAATCCGGAACCGCTTACTGCAAGGCCGCCGCCTAAAATAGCTTCGGCTGTATTTAATGTATCAACACCCTGTTGTATAGTGCTAAATAATGTGCTGTACATATTATTATTACTTAAAAAGTTTCCCTTGGTTGAGGATTTATATTTCAATACAGAATTATTAAACACAAATATTACATTATAAGAACGAATATTTGTTACATTGGATATGCGAAAATTTATAGTAACTGTTTTTTGTCCATAAACAATTTGATTAGGAGGGTCAACGTAAATGTTTGGCTGCGAGTAAGAATCAGGAGCGACACTTATCAGAAAAAATAAAATAAAAAGTTTAAACTTGTTAAAAATCATTTTAGGAGAATAGCTTTCTTGATTAAGAAATTGTGTGGCATATCTAAACGAATAAAATAAATACCGCTTGGTAAAGAATAACCACTATTATCTCGTCCATTCCAAACTAAAGCACTTCTTTTATTCAAGGTGTTCAAATTATAACTAAAAACTTCTTCACCATCTACATTATAAATTTTCAGCGATACTATTTCACTCGATCCAACGCTGAATTGAATATTAGTTAATGAATTAAATGGATTAGGATAAATATGCAATTCAGGTTTTGGTGCCTCGTGATAATTTTCACTGATTACTGATACAACTGATAATATTTGTATGAGTGCATTTGAAATTACAGAAGAGATATTTTGATTATTTAAATCTCTTAGATCGTGACTCATAACACTTAGATTACAATTCCCTTCAGCTTTTGCTTTAAAGGTAATCTTAAAAATTTCACCCGACCCGCTCTGAGAAAAGGCACCCAGAATAGCTTCATCCACTCTGATGGTTCCACTAATTGTATCAATAACCGGGAAGAAAAAAGTCTGCCATCCGCCCAGAAAATCTAAACGGTTCAAGTTTTGGAATTTAAGTAATAGAGGATCGTAAGAAATTTGAATTGAGTATGCGTGAAGTTGTTGAACATTTTCTAATTTGATAATTACAAATGCGATAGAGTCCACTCTTATTATTTGTATCTCCGGAAGTATTCTGATAGCTGCTGTTTGAGCTGCTGAATCAAATCCGAACAGTAGAATAAAATAAAGCAGGTATAAAAATTTCATTTTAATATTAGTAAGGAAGAGTTGTTTTTAACCGAAAGCGTTTATTAAAAATAAAATGGTAATAACAACAGTCATTACAATTAATATAATTATTTGAGTTTTATCTTTTGATGTCATATATATGTAAACATTATCAGTATTTGTTTCAAAATACCAACTGTTTTGGGGTTGACTAATAATTTAAAATTGTCATCGCGAGGATGGCACTGCCAGACGAAGCAATCTACTTATTTCGTGTAAAAAATTAGATCACTTCTCCCGATTGAAATCGGGATCGTGATGACAAATTACTTTCTCGTCAACATGTTATTAAAACCAAAGACTTCTCTCCCGATTAAGCTGAGCTTTATGCGAACGTAATCGGGATTCGAAGTGACAATAAAAATTATTTTAGAACCATCATTTTCTTTACAGCAGAAAAATCATTCACCTCAATTTTATAGAAATAAATTCCGCTGTTAAGTTTGCTTGCATTAAAGCTTAAATTGTAAATACCGGTGGATTGAAATTCATTAACCAGCGTTTCTACTTGTTCTCCTAATGCATTAAATAAAATTATCTTTACAAATCCATCCTTCGGAATAGAGTAAGAAATTTTTGTGGATGGATTGAAAGGATTAGGATAGTTTTGATTAAGTGAATATTCAATCACCAGTGTCACACTTACTTCCACCTCAGGGGAGTATTTAAAAGATCCATCGGAGTTTATTTGCTTCAAGCGGTATAAATAATTGCCGCTTGCAGCTAAACTTTGATCTGTATATGAATACTCCTTAAGTGAATTGCTGTTTCCCGCTCCAGGAATAAATCCAAGTTTATTCCAATTATCTTGTGTTGATAGCCGCCGTTCGATGTCAAAACCCAAATTATCAGTTTCAGTTAAAGTACTCCAGCTTAATGCAACGTTGTTAGCTGATTGTTTTGCTTCGAAAGAAGCCAACTCAATTGGCAATGGAATACTTGGGGGATCAATCGGATTAATATTTGCTAAATAGTCGCACCATGGATTTTCATTTCCAAAAGTGTTTACATAAGTAGGGTATGGACTCGTGATTCGCCAGCTTAAACTGCTGTAATCCGATGTCAGCCAAAGTCCGCTTATCTTAAAACGCCCAAGGCGATGTGTAACTGATGAATTATCTATCTTTGCAATATTTGCATCAAATGCTGCTTGATCTGCAGGTGTTGGTATATTAACACTTATCATCAATAAATTAACGAAAAAAGGAGAACCAGTGTTCACTATGGAAGCAGTTGTATTCGTAAAATAAAGATTACGAGTTGCGGCAATATTTGGTGCAGTTGCATCAGTTGGCACAAATGTACAAAATCCAGGACTGCCGCCAACTTTGGTAAGTGTTGGACTTGTGAATGCAAAATCATTGAAGTAAAGAACAAAATCAGCATTTGAAAGGAATAAATTATCTGTGCCTATTCGTGTTAGATACACATCAAAGAAAAAGTCACTTCCAACAACAGCTTGATTTTCTATTGTTAAATCCAATGAAACAGGGGGTGCAATTTTTATTATTGCAGATTCAGTTGCTGCGTATATTTCTTGATTCAGACTGTTCCTAAGATTGATGGATCTAATTTGTACAACTGTGCTGGCTCTGATTAAAGGAACGAACTTTAAGCTAAACAATCTTCCGCTCCCGGTTGCACCATCAAGACCTAACACAGCGGCATCAACAGTTATACTGTCAAAAGCGCTTGCAATTGCCGGAAAGGATTCATAATGCACTGCACTGCTGTTTGGATTGCTCTCTAAGAAAGTGCCATTCATTTTTCCAGTTAGTTTAAGCACGGTGTTATCGTATTCAACTGTAATACTAAAAGCATAAAGATCGGTTACATTTTCAACATCTACATGGATCATGATTGTATCAAGGTCGCACTGGAAGATATAATCTGGTGTTAGTTTAACTTTCGTACTAATCCACGGTGCATAGTCTACATAAGTTGTAACAGGATTTCCTGTGCCAGTAGGATTGTTATAATCAGGAATTCCAGGTAACGATTTATTATCATACGGACCGCTGACATCACCCCACCAGTTATTCTTCGCATCAAATAATGCGGTACCAGTATTTTCTATGCCATAATTTGTAATTCCCGTAAATGTAACATTGTTATCATAAATCTTATTAAAGTTGGCTCTGCCCGCATTACCAAGTACTTGTAAACCTTGGACATTATTATAAATGATGTTGTTCTCCATTATATGCCCGCTTGTTTCATCTGCCAATCCTAATCCTGAACCATATACTCCTATGCCGCGAAGATTGCCATAAACAATGTTATTCTTAATAATGATGTCTTTGGATGCTGCAATGTTTATTCCTGCACTGGTGCCAGTATTTGCAGGATTGCTTGTATGATCATATACGGTGTTGTTTTCAATCGTAATGTCTGTTTGGTGACCACCGATATGAATTCCTCTGTAAAGCACTCCCACTCCAACATCTGTCATGTCGCTGCCATTGTTGTGAACAATATTTCCCTCGATTAAAGCATTTACAGTGAACCATTGATTGGTTACTGCAGTGCCGCCAGGACCCCAAGGCGGTGGGGGGGGATCGTTAAAATTATCAATAATAATTCCTGCTCGTTTGTTTTCGAAAATCTCATTATCCTGAATAACAAGATTTTGAGATAACCGCCATTGCGCTCTACCGTAAACATTTATTCCTATACCGGTCCATGTGCCTGATGGTCTAGGTGAATTTTTAATGATATTGTTTTTAATCGTAATATTTTGATTTGCATCTAGGATAATTCCATTCGCACAATTATCAATAATATTGTTCTCAATGTTTACATTATCCACAGGCCAAACTTGTGTATTACCGTTATGCCCAACCCATATTCCCGCATTTTGGTTTGAGCCGCCAAGCATAGGTGCATCTTTTATTGTAAAGCCCTTAATTGTTACGGTTCCAGATGTGTGATAAATTACAAAACACGAAGCACGTCCTTGGAAAGCACCACTCGCTGGGGCTTTAATTATTACATTGGATGGCGAGCTAATGTCACCAATTAAGGAAACTCCTTTATGAACTTTATTTGGATTATCATTCGCTAATTGATATAGCCCCGCAGCTACATATATATTGTCGCCAGCCACCACAGAAACATTATCTACAGCAAATTGTATCGTTTGCCATGGATTGCCTGTAGTTCCATTACCTGATATATTACTTCCCGTTGTACTTACATACCAATTACTGGCAAATAGTAAAGTGTTGATGAAGCAAATAAGTACAAATGCTTTAACAGTAATTATAGATATCTTCATAATATTTTCCTCCTAAAGAAATTTTATTTTTTATATAGCGCGGCAGAGCGAAACCAATCGCTCAACCGCTAAAAAGCAAATTACTTCATCAACATCATTTTCTTAACACTCGAGAAACCACCTGCATTTATTCTGAAGAAGTAAACACCTGATGTTATTGAAGCTGCGTTCCATGTTACTTCGTAGTAACCAGGTTCTTTAACTTCGTTAACTAGAGTTGTTACCATTTCACCAACAACATTAAATACATCTATCTTAACCGTTGCTTGTACAGGTACTTGGTAATTTATCATTGTTGCCGGATTGAATGGGTTTGGATAGTTTTGACCTAATGAAAATGTCATTGGTATTCCCAAATCAACTTCGACTTGTTTGCTGAATTCAAAGCTCCCGTTAACATTAATTTGTTTGAGCCGATAAGTGTATTTGCCTGCATTAGCTGTTTTATCAATAAAGATGTAGTCCTTTGGTGAATTACTGTTTCCGCTTCCATTCACAAATCCAATTTTCTTCCAATCTTGGATAGGCGAAGTTGAAAACAAAGCTCTCTCAATGTCAAACCCGTAATTATCAGTCTCAGCAGCTGTCTTCCAATTCAACACGATATGTTTGTTTACTGCATATGCTGTTAAGGAAGTTAGTTCTACATGGGTCGGAAAATCGCTTCCATATAATTTAACATTATCAAAATACATATGGTTGTGAGACTCACAAGCTGCATTCCAACCATATATTCTTATCTCCAAAGAATTCTTTGTAGAGTAATCTGTAGGTAGAATAAATTCGTAATTAGTATAACCTGTTGTTGGACTCCAATTATTTCCAGTAAAACCACTGAAGCTGCCGGAAGTACCAAATCTGTATCTAATTTCAGCATTGTACGGTCCATGACAGGAACCATCACCATAAATCGTTATAAAACTATCTAATTTTAACTTAAGTGTTACACCATTAAAATTGTTTGGAGAGTATATGGTAACATTGAACGAAATGTACTGATTATCATCTCTTACAGTATTTATGCTCCATTTCCGAACAGACCAAATAGTAGCTGTTTCTCCCTCTAGATCATTAGTTTTACTAATGTGTGAAAAAGTTCCATAAGCCGAGAAAGCTAGCTCTATTGTAGGTGCTAAGTCACTTGGCCATCCTGTGAAAAGATAAGATCCATATAAATCATCACTTAAAGATTTTGATGATAATGACAGAATTATCATTGAAATGGTAATAAAAGTTTTCATCATATTTCCTAAAAAAAAATTAATTGGCGGAGAGAAATTCTCTCCGCCATTTTTAAATTTTACCTCACCAACAACATTTTCTTAACAGCCGAGAAATCACCTGCATTAATTCTGAAGAAGTAAACAC
>CAZTJF010000014.1:0-1438 GCA_964613805.1 uncultured Ignavibacteriaceae bacterium
TATATTATCAGCAATGGAAAATCAAAACATTAACATAGAACAGCTTATTACGCATCCGATGTTTCAAACATTTCACTCTATCGGTTTGATTGATGAAATTGCTTTGCGTAACTATGTCATAAAAGAAAAATACAAGCAGCTTCGCAAATCTCAAACTCAACTAGATGCAATATTTGATCTCTCAGAAAAATATCATCTCTCCTATGATGCAATTCACACAATTCTCTTTCGCCCAAGAACAAAAAAATCCATTCCTTCAACTATACAAACTTTACAAACATTTCAACCTTACAAACTTTCCAATTTATAATCTTTCCAACTCTCACTTCAACCATTCATTCATTCCAAAATTTTTACCATTTTTCCTTCGCCTGTCACGGTGGGCGTCTCACTTTTCACCTCTCCTCCTAACAAGCTCCTGCTCGGCTTCTGCCCAGCATATAACCAGCTTGTAATTTACCCATCAGATTTAAGCTTTTATTTCTGGTTTACGACTGAGGCGATTAAAAAATATCGTTTATTCTTATTCCCTGTATTTAATCCTAAACTTATCCTTAATCCTAATCTTTCTCTTACTCTTTCCATACCCTTTTCTTTCCCTTGCTTTACTATCTCATTCCTGCAGTGAATACCGCTAAACGATATTGTAAAATTGCACCAGCTATTTTATAAACAAAAAGAAAGGATAAAAAAATGGCTATAGTAAAAAGTAATGTAATCGGTAACCTTAGCGGCAGGCTTGGCAATCTTTCTGCAAGAACCGTAAACGGAAAGACCGTTTTATCAGCTCGCCCGGCGAGCTTTAATGCCAGCAATGAACCTATATTCATTGTTATCAGATCAAAGTTTGCTGTAACAGCAAAATTTTCTAGTAAGGTAATTTCGCTTTCAACCCTCAATGCAATCTGGAAGAAGGTCAAGCATCCCCCTCATTCTAGTTTCCACGAGGTTTTTAAAGTCAACTTTCCTTACTCCTCAGTGGATAGACCAACAGTGTACAATGTTCTAACGCCTTCTTCTGGTGGTTTTCCATTACCGGTACAATCATCTTCGGTTGTTGCAGACAATGTCTCTGTTGAGCTGTTAAAATTATCTGATGCTTCTGTCTTTACACCGGAAGAAGTCAATCTCTCGGCGAATGGAATGGTATGTTACTTCAGTCCGCTCAACCCGGCAGATCCCAAATTCCAAATAATCACATTGAATGATGAGATCCCAAACTATGTCTTCAATCAAAGCTTTGAGTCAAACATTGCTCTAAATGTGATTCAACAGAACATAGCTGCTAAATATCAAAACTCTATCCTGCTGTTTGCAGTTGCATCAAAAAATTCTGAAGGGAAAGTAATTCAATATTCAACAACATATTCAAAAGAATTCTAATCTTCAGTATTAGTGCAATCCTTCCAAAAGCTTCCTCGCTTGGGGAAGCTTTTTC
>CAZTJF010000014.1:1538-109603 GCA_964613805.1 uncultured Ignavibacteriaceae bacterium
TACTGTCACATTGAGCTTGTCGAAATGTGATTCATAATGGATTATATTTTGTAACTAAATACTTTAGATAAATCATTTCAGTTTAAGCTATTTCATCGTTATATTTGAACCATGAATTTTACACTGCATTAGATATCATTCCAATAAGAGAATAGAAAACTATTCTCATCCAACAATTATTTTTATTCGAATTATTTAAAGAAAGATTTTAGAATCATCATGAGTATTTTGAAGAATATTCAAAGAAGAAAAACATTTGCAATCATAAGTCACCCCGATGCGGGAAAAACGACGTTAACGGAAAAGCTTTTGCTTTACAGCGGTGCAATCCAGATTGCAGGTGCAGTCAAATCAAATAAAATTAGAAAAACAGCAGCATCGGATTTTTTAGAAATTGAGAAGCAGCGCGGTATTTCCGTTGCAACATCCGTGTTGTCCTTTGATTATAAAGATGCAATTATAAATTTATTGGATACACCGGGACATAAAGATTTTGCTGAAGATACCTATCGAACTTTGACCGCAGTTGACAGTGTTATTCTTGTTGTTGACAGTGTTAAAGGAGTAGAAGAGCAAACCGAAAAACTCATGCAAGTCTGCAGAATGCGAAAAACTCCTGTTATTGTTTTTATAAACAAATTGGATAGGGAAGGGAAGGAACCCATTGAACTTCTCGATGAACTTGAACAAAAATTAAATATTCATGTACGACCATTAAGCTGGCCAATGGGTAAGGGCTTATCTTTCCGCGGGGTTTATAATATTTACAAAAATAGTTTTGCTTTCTTTCATTCAAGTAAACAAGTCGTTGAGGAGGATATTAAACTATTCAATTCAATTGATGATCCCGAACTCCAAGAAATGTTTGGTGATACTGCGGAAAAATTAAAGCATGATGTTGATCTTGTGAAGGGTGTTTACGGTGACTTTAATATTGAAAAATACAGGGACGGGTCACAAGCACCAGCATTCTTCGGCAGTGCGCTCAATAACTTTGGAGTAAAGGAACTCCTTGATACTTTTATTGAGATTGCTCCTTCTCCTGTACCTCGCGAAACTACAAAAGGATTTGTAAAACCTGACAATAAACATTTCAGCGGATTTGTTTTTAAGATTCACGCTAACATAGATCCTAAGCATCGCGATAGAATTGCATTCCTTCGTGTCTGTTCCGGCAAATTTGAACGCAACAAGTTTTATCATCATGTTCGGCTTAATCGAAGTATTAAATTCCCTAGTCCGGCATCGTTCATGGGAAAAACAAAAAGCATTGTGGATGATGCCTATGCGGGAGATGTTATCGGTCTTTATGATTCCGGTACATTTAAAATCGGTGATACCTTAACTGAAGGCGATGCATTCATGTTTAAAGGCATACCAAGTTTTTCACCTGAAATATTCCGCGAATTGCGAAACACTGATCCGTTCAAATCCAAACAGCTTGAAAAGGGCATCAGTCACTTAACAGATGAGGGCTTAGCACAGCTCTTCATTCAGAATCAAGGAAATAGAAAGGTAATTGGAGTTGTTGGCGAACTTCAATTTGATGTCATAAAATTCAGGTTGCTTCATGAGTTTGGTGCAAGCTGTGAATTTATGAGTTATCCATCTTATAAAGCATGCTGGGTTAAATATGAAAAGGAGAGTGATATTGAAAGTCTGAAAAGTTTGTGGTCGAATAATTTGTTCTTAGATAAAAATAAAAACTTAGTTTACATTGCAGAATCTCCTTACACTCTTGAGCGAGCAAAAGAAAAAAATCCGAAAGCTCAATTCCTTTTCAGCATTGAACACAATGATTTAACTCTCGAACTTGATAAAGTTGCTTAGTTAATTAGTAAAGTAGTTACACATTGAAAAAGAAAAAATCAATAAATAGTTTGAGTGGTAGGAGCAAAATTCGGTCTCATGCAAAGCAAAAAGAAAAACGAAAAAAAGATTTCTTTGATAGAGTTTTTTCTATTGTAAAAAAAATACCCTATGGCAAAGTTACCACTTATGGATACATAGCTGAGGTTTGCGGCATAAAATCATCAGCGAGAACTGTTGGCTGGGCACTAAACGGCGCTAAGAATTCTAATTTACCTTGTCATAGAGTTGTTAATAGGTTTGGTGCATTAACTGGAAAACTTCATTTTGGTAGTCCGTTTATTATGGAAGATTTGCTCCGTTCTGAAGGAGTTGAATTTGATAAGAACGGAAATGTGAAACTGGATAAGCACTTGTGGATACCGAAGAGAAGAAACAAAAATGCTTAATAAATATAGAACGCTAAATAGACTATATAAGTTTTGTTGACGTGATTGTCATTCCCACGAAAGTGGGAATCCAATATAATCGGTTCAGAGCAATAGTTTAGATTCCCGTTTTCACGGGAATGACATTCGTGGTAATTACCATCCTCCCGAATACCTTCTTACATCAATCGAAGAAACTCCCGCATCAACTCGAATATAAATTTTATTCTTTGCTTTCTCAAAATTTTCAGTTCTGTATAAATCTGTTTTTACTTTTTTAAAACCACTGAAGTTCTTGGACGATAATGCTGCATCGGACTTAATTTCACAGCCTGACGAATCCGGTACCTCAATATCAATTGATGAAGCACCTGCATCAATATCCAACATTGTTTCGGGATATTTATCACCTATCTTAAGATTTAACGATGCGGCACCCATGTCCAATTTCAGGGTACTGACTTTGTAAGGACTCAAATCAAAATCAATAGCAGCCGCTCCCAAATCAAAATTCATATTCCAAATCGGCTCAGTATTCAAGCTCATCTCCACCTTATTTTTAAAATTCCCTTTGCGGAGTTTAATCTTAGTCTTTTTCATTTTCAATTCAATTGAAGTCGAATTGTCAGAATCAGTTCGATTGAAGATGTAATTATCTTTTATTCCCAATGCCATCACAGAAATTAAATCAGCTGTTGGTTCGATAATATTGAATGAACCCGCACCTGCGTCAATCCTCAAGTCAATATTTTTTATTTTTTTATCATATGATTCCACATAACGGGTTGTATCTGCATAAAAATTATTTTCACCATCGGCAAATTCAAAATCAATGCCTTTATCAAAAATATTTAGGCATGACTGACCCGCACTATAAATTGTTAGAGCAAGTACAATCGCTATAACTCCGGCAAAAATAATTTTGATAAAATCTTTGTTGATGATGAACGATATACCCCAAAGAATCAAAGCAGCAGGCCAAAGTTTCCACAGTCCCGATAGATTTAAATTAACAATTGAGAAATTACTTATCAGAATTAAAGTGCCAAGTGTAACCAGAAACAATCCCCAAAAGATGTATTTAGGTTTCATTTTCTTTTCCTTAAAATGTTATGATTTTTTTGCATTGAGCAGCATGCTAAGACCAAGAGCAATCAATACAATCGGCCAAAAATCCCCAAAGTTAATTTTAGGAATAAAATTATCTGCAAGGAAGATGCATCCTAAAACAAGCAGAACAATGCCAATGTTTCTGTTTCTCTTCATCTTTTTTTCATCTAAGCTTTTGAAATAAGCAGCTGCTGCATCATTTGGTTTGTAATCAGAATCGCTGGACGTATTGCCTGGGGAATTAACATCCGAGGCAGTTTGGAATACATAAGGTGCTTCAGGGAGTGCTATCCACAAGATTATGTATGCTATAAATCCGGCTCCGTGGAAAAATAAGCTCACAACAAATAGAACCCTTACGATTATGGGATCAATCTCGAAATACTCAGCAAGTCCACCGGCAACTCCGCCAATGACCTTAGCTTTTGCAGAACGATTTAATTTTTTGTTCATGATTATACCTCAGCTTTATTTTATCTTCGGTCGAAATATGAGTTTAATAATTTAAAATATGAAGCGTATTTAGTTAATCGGCAAAATGAATTGAAGAATGGTATATTAAAGAATGAATCGTGTGATTTGTAGTCGCAACCTTTTCGGTTGCGAGAATTAAATAAAAATGCAGACATAAAGTTTGCGACTACCTAAAAATGACAATTATAACACAGTCTCAATCCCTATGGGATAATCCCTCTCCTGCCTAGAGAGAGACTTATTGATATTAAAACCTAAACATAACATTCGTATAGAATTATTTACATTAGGACACAATGTTTATAAGTGGGGTTGACTAAAAAGTAATTATTCAAATTAAAAATCTGTGTAAATCAGTTAAAATCTGCGTCATCAGCGTTCTATTTTGTCGCTAAATTTTACTTTTGAGACAGCCCCATTGGGATGAGGTCATGTATCAAGGTCACATCGGAAATTTATTCCCTAACCATCTCCGCAAAAAACTCGAAATGCTTTTTGATTGATTCTGACCAATAATCGTAAGAATGATTTCCTGAAGTCTGACTAAAATTGATATTTATTCCGCGAGCAATACATGAGTCTCTAAATCTCCGATTCACATCGAATGCAAAATCTTCAGTGCCGCAATCAACTAAAAATTTCTTATCTAAATTTTTAATCTTATCAAGATTGTAAATAGCTGAGTGTTCAATCCAATTCTCTCGATGTTTCTCTTGATCACCTAAAACATCTTTAATTCCCCAATTATTAGGAAATGGGAGAAGATCGAGTATTCCGCTTGTGCTTCCTGCGCTTTTGAAGAACTGAGAATGCTTGAGAAACAAATTTATTGCACCGTGTCCGCCCATGCTTAAACCAGTTATGAAAATGTTGTTTGAGTCTATATTGTAATTGCTAAAAATTTCCGGCACTAAATCGTTGAAGAAATAGGATTCAAATTGGCTTTCCTCCAATATTGGACTATCAGCATACCAGCTATCGTAATTGCCATCTGGACAAACTATGATGAAGTTATATTTGTCTGCATAATGTTGTAAATCTGCGATCTCGCTCCATTGCTTATAATCCGCACCATGACCGTGAAGCATAAAGAGAATAGGATATTTTTCACTCTTATTATAATTGTTGGGTAAGGATACCGAATAGTTTTGAAAAAAACCTTCTTTATTTTTATTGCTGCAACTAAAGTTCGAGAATGTTAAATTGATTATAATTAAGAGTAGCGAAACAAAAAGTTTTTTCATTTTTATTTTATTGATGTTTTGGAAACTTAGTTTAAGTTATACAAAAATAAAGGAAATTAGATTGTAAAACCTTCCCAACTTCTCTATTTTTGAAAAACGAATTAACGTTATGAAAATTGCCATCTGCCAGATTAACACAATCGTTGGCGACATAGAAAATAATAAAACTAAAATCATTGACGGCTACAAAAGCGGAGTCGCTGATAAAGTTGATTTGGTAATCTTTCCGGAATTATCTCTCGTTGGTTATCCATCTTTAGATTTAGTTGAGAAGAAAGAATTTCGTCAAGCTGCAGTCAATGCTGCTGAAGAAATTGCCGCAGTTACAAAAGATGTTGGACTAATATTTGGTTCAATCACAGAAGATGATGATAAGATTGGAACTGATATTCACAACTCCGCAATTCTTTGCCACAACGGTAAAATTCAATTCATTCAACATAAAACTCTAATTCCAAATTACGATGTATTTGATGAGATGAGATATTTTGATTCTGCAAAGGATGTTCATGTTCATGAATTCAAGGGTGAGAAGTTAGGGATTTCTATCTGTGAAGATATATGGAATGATGCAGATTATTGGTATCGCCGCCGTTACGTTAAAGACCCTGTTCGAGAGCTTGTTGAACATGGAAGTACAATACTAATTAATATTTCAGCAAGCCCTTACGCTTACGGCAAAAGAAAAGACCGCTGCGAAATGCTTTCGGTTTTAACAAAGAATGATAAAGTTCCGTTAGTTTATGTCTGCAGTGTTGGGTCACAAACAGAATTGATTTTTGACGGCGCAAGCATGTGTTTTGACTCAAATGGAAATTTAGTTCTCATTGGTAATTCCTTTGAAGAAGATTATTTAATTTTCGACACAAAGAAAAGTTATTCAGCACTAAATCATATTGAAAATAATTTTGAGATCGAAGTTCTTAATGCTCTGATTTTCGGATTGAAGGAATACTGTGAGAAATTAAAATTCAAGAAAGTGATTTTAGGATTAAGCGGGGGAATGGATTCAGCACTTGTTACTTACATTGCAGTAAAAGCACTTGGAGCTGAAAACGTTCATGTAGTGCTTATGCCTTCCAAATATTCCAGCGAGGGAAGTATTAGTCATTCTCTTAAGCTTATTAAGAATCTTGGTATCTCATACAATGAAGTTTCAATTCAAAATGTCGTAGATGAAATTCAATTCACACTCGAGGAACCTTTCACTTCAATTCCCGAAGGATTAACCGAGGAGAATATTCAAGCAAGAGTACGTGGAATATATTTAATGGCTTTTGCAAATCAGTTTAATTATTTGTTATTGAATACTGGAAATAAATCTGAGTTAGCAACCGGATATTGTACTCTCTACGGCGATATGTGCGGCGGTTTAGCTGTAATCGGGGATGTTTACAAAACTGATGTTTATAAAATTGCAAATTTCATAAATCGTAATGAAGAAATTATTCCTAAAGAAATTATTTCTAAACCTCCCTCAGCGGAGTTAAAACATAATCAAACTGACCAGGATACCTTACCTCCGTATGATTTGTTAGATAATATTCTAAGAATGTACCTTGAGCACAACAAAGAGTATAACGAAATATCTAAAGTGATTGGTTATGAGAATGTTGTTAAAAAAGTTTTGAGAATGGTTGATATGAACGAATTCAAACGTAAACAGGCTGCTCCGGTTCTAAGAGTTTCAACAAAAGCATTCGGTTATGGAAGGCGATACCCAATCGTTCAGGGTTGGCGAGAATAAGTTTTACCCTATCAATTAATTTTTACTAAAAAGAATATTTTTTATCATGTTCTTAAGTGTGCAATTATTTATATTCGTGCAACAATTTTTAAGACTTATTTTCGAAAAGAAATCCTAGTAACAAATATTTATCAATAATTTTTAAGATTAGATATGGCTAAACAAAAAGAAGTTAAAGCACTCTCCGAAGTTACAGTTCGATTCGCTGGAGATTCCGGTGATGGTATGCAATTAACCGGAGCTCAATTCACAGATACAACAGCGGCATTAGGTACTGATGTAAGCACATTGCCAGATTTTCCAGCCGAGATTCGCGCCCCTGCTGGTTCGCTTGCAGGTGTCAGCGGTTATCAATTGCATTTCAGCAGTACAGATATACAAACTCCAGGTGATTCGCCTGATGTTTTAGTCGCAATGAATCCCGCCGCTCTTAAGGTCAACATGAGGGATTTAAAACCTAATGCAACAATAATAGCGAACAGCAGTTCTTTCGATGCAAAGAATTTAAAACTTGCTGACTATGACAGCAACCCCTTAGAAGATGGTTCACTCGCAGCTTATAATGTTGTTCCTGTGGATTTGACTCAGCTCACTATGTCAGCACTTAAAGATCTTACTCTGTCAATGAAAGAGAAAGATAAATGCAAAAACTTTTTTGCGCTTGGATTAATGTATTGGATATACAATCGTCCGGTAGAGCATTCACTTCATTGGCTTGAAGGAAAATTTGCCAAGAAACCTGATATTCTTGAAGCAAACAAACGTGCTTTGATGGCTGGATATAATTATGGTGATACAACAGAAATTTTCACAACCCGTTACGATGTTAAACCGGCTAAACTGGAAAAAGGAATATATCGAAATGTTTCAGGTAATGAAGCAGTTGCTCTTGGTTTTATCGCCGCATCCTTGCGAAGTGGACTAAAGCTATTTCTCGGATCATATCCTATAACTCCGGCATCAGAAATTTTACAGGAGCTAAGCAAATATAAAAATTTTGGCGTCGTTACTTTTCAAGCTGAAGATGAAATAGCAGGCATTGCTTCTGCAATAGGTGCTGCCTTTACAGGTTCATTGGCACTAACTTCTACTTCGGGACCTGGTTTATCGCTTAAAACAGAGGCACTTGGTTTAGCTGTTATGACAGAACTTCCACTATGTATCGTTGATGTGCAGAGAGGTGGACCAAGTACAGGTCTTCCAACAAAAACTGAACAAGCAGATTTATTCCAAGCTTTGTATGGCAGGCATGGTGAGGCACCTGTCGTTGTGCTAAGTGCTCAAAGCCCTGCTGATTGTTTCTTCATGTCAGTCGAAGCAGCAAGGTTAGCAGTCAAGTACATGACTCCTGTAATTCTTTTAACTGATGGTTATCTTGCATTCGGATCTGAGCCGTTAAATATTCCTGATCTGAATGAACTTCCAGAAATTCCTGTTCATTTTAGAAAAGATGCAGTTGATTTTCATCCTTACACAAGAGATGAAAATCTTGCGAGACCCTGGGCAATCCCAGGAACTCCTGGATTAGAACACAGAATTGGTGGTTTGGAAAAGAAGGATATATACGGAAATATCAGCTATGATCCTGATAATCACCAGCTAATGGTAAACAAACGAAAAGAGAAAATTGATAATATTAAAAACGATATTCCAGAATTAATTGTTGAAGGTGATCAGCAAGGTGAGCTATTAGTATTAGGTTGGGGAAGTACTTATGGAGCGATCAAAGAGGCAATAAGACATATTAAAGACAAAGGTTACAATGCATCTCAAGCTCACATTCGATATATTCATCCTTTCCCTAAAAATTTAGGTGTTGTATTGAACCGATTCAAGAAAATTCTTATTCCTGAATTAAATCTGGGACAGATGGCAACGGTTATTCGAAGCACGTACTTGAAAGATGTGATTCAGTATAATAAAGTACAAGGTCAAGCATTTAAAGTATCTGAAATTGAAAACAAAATTATAGAAGTATTAGGAGGAAATAATGGAAACTAAAGTGAATGATAATGTAATTGATGTTAAATACACAGCAAAAGATTTTTCATCAGATGTTGATGTGAAATGGTGCCCGGGATGCGGAGATTATTCTATTCTTGCACAAGTTCAACGAACTTCTCCGGAATTTGGTGAGCGGAAAGAAAATATAGTTTGGATATCTGGCATCGGTTGTTCGAGCCGGTTTCCGTATTACATGAACACTTTTGGTTTTCATACTATTCATGGAAGAGCAGCAGCAATTGCAACTGGTGTTAAGCTTGCAAATCCAAAATTGCAAGTTTGGGTTGCAACTGGAGATGGCGATATGCTTAGCATTGGCGGCAATCACTTCATTCACATGTGCAGAAAAAATATCGACATTAAAATTTTAATGTTTAACAATAGAATTTATGGATTGACTAAAGGTCAGTATTCTCCAACATCTGTGAAAGGACAAGTTACAAAGTCCTCTCCGTATGGAACTGTTGATTTTCCATTCAATGCTATAAAACTTGCAACAGGTTCAGGTGCTACATTTGTAGCACGATCATTAGATCGAGATCCAAAGCATTTGCAGGAAATGATTTCTCGAGCAGCAAAACATAAGGGAGCTGCTTTCATTGAAGTTTATCAAAACTGTCCAATATTCAATGATGGAGCTTTTTCCATTCTTACTGAAAAAGAAACCAAACCGGAAAATGTAATCATGCTTGAACATGGTAAGCCGCTTGTGTTTGGTGCGAACAAAGATAAAGGAATTATACTCGATGGTTTAAATCCTGTCATAGTTGATCTTAATGATGGCAAGCATTCAATTAACGATTGCTGGGTGCATGATGAGTTTGATGAAAATCCAACTCGTGTATTCTTATTAGCACGGTTCACTGATTTGCCAGGATTTCCGACGCCAATCGGAGTATTTCGCCAGTTTAATAAACCAACTTATGATGATGATTATGTACATCAGATTGAACATCTGAAATCAACAAAAGGTGTTGGCGATTATAAAAAATTAATGTTCACTTCAAATACCTGGGAAGTACATTAATCTTAGTGAATTAGTTTGCTTGTTATTCTTATTTTCATGGCGAAGATTTTCTTCGCCTTTTTATTTTATAATTAATTTAGTCCGATGATAGACTTTAAAACACTTGAATCAGTAATCATAAACAACGATAAATTTCTTATCACAACCCATGTAAATCCCGATGCAGATGCAATCGGTTCTGAAATAGCTTTTCATTTGATCCTGAAAAAACTTGGTAAAGAAGCTTACATAATCAATCACAGCGAAACACCTTATAATCTTAAGTTTTTAGATAAAGAAGATTTAATTGAAAAGTTTGATGTTAATGAACATTTAAAAATTCTAAATGAAGTTGATGTTTTAGTTGCTCTCGATTTTAACCGTTCAGATAGAATTGTCAGAATGAAAGATGATTTCCTTAAATCTACTAAGTTAAAAATTTGTATTGATCATCATCAAGATGAAGAAGATTTTGTTGATCACCAATTCATTGACACTAACTATAGCGCAACAGGGCATATACTTTATGATTTTATTAAGCAAACAGGAATTGTTAAGCTTGATTATGATTTGGCACTTCCAATTTATGCAGCAATAATGACTGACACAGGTTCATTTCGATTTGAAAGAACAACTCCTGAACTTCATAGAATTGCAGCCGAACTTTTGGAGTTGGGGATAATTCCGGGTGAAGTCGCCGACAAAATTTATGATCAAAGCTATTTGAGTAAAATAAAATTGCTAGGAGCATCTCTGGAATCACTTCAATTATTCGGAAAGAAAAAAGAAATTGGATACATGATTTTAACTCAGCACGATTTTCATAAATTCAGTGCTTTAGAATCGGATACGGATAATTTCGTGAATTTTTCTTTATCAATTCAAAATGTAAAGATCGGATTACTTTTTATTGAACTGAGTAATGGATTCAAAGTAAGTTTTCGTTCAAAAGGAAATATTCCAATGAATAAGTTAGCGGCTGAGTTTAATGGAGGTGGTCATACAAATGCTGCTGGAGCAAGGTTTCACGATCAGAAAATGAGTGAAACGATTCCAATTATTCTTGATAAAGCAAACAAATATTTAGAAATCTATAACGAGTGACATAATGTTCAAAATAACTATAAAAAGCGGTGGAAAAAAAATTGCTTACAAGAATTTATCTGTTTGCATAAAGTATTTTATTGACGATAAAAAACTTAAGGAAAGCATTAAAAATTTTGAAAGGTTATCAAAAACAGCATTAACTGAACTTCAAAGAAAAACTTTCCTTTCAAATAATTCCACAGGCATCAGAGTATCAAGACTAAATGGTAAGCCGGATGAAATTTATTTAATCAAGGTTAAGCTTGATGATAAATTCAATAATGATTTTTTCAGAAACCATCTTGCTGGATTTTTGCCTTCAATTGAAAAAGAGGAAGTTAAGTATCTCCATATTTTCATTCCCAATTTTATTTACTTTAAGAAATATTTTGCGGATGAACAATATTATTATCAGACTTTTGCCGAAGGATTGCATTTAGGAAATTATGAGTTTACAAAGTATAAGTCAGATAAAAAGTTTCTTAAAGAACTCACAGTCACTTTTTATACTGAAAATGAAAAGAAACTGAAGAATGCTTTGAGTTTGGCTCAATACTTAATGGAGGGTGTTAATTTTACAAAAGATTTACAGAATGAACCTGGAGGCGTTTTAACTCCTGATGAGCTTAGTAAAAGAGTGAAAAGTGTTTTAACTAAAGCAGGTGTAAGAGTTAAAATATTTAATGAGAAAGAAATTCGCAGAAGAAAAATGGGAGGATTGCTGGCAGTAGGCATGGGGAGTAGTAATCTACCACGATTTATTGTTATCCAATACAATGGAGCTAACAGATATTCAAAGGTAAAGAAGAATCCCAAAACTGTTGCTCTTGTTGGAAAGGGAGTCACATTTGATTCCGGTGGAATATCAATAAAACCTTACAACGACATGTGGGAAATGAAGGCGGATATGTCGGGAGCCGCAGTTGTTGCCGGGACAATTTTAGCAGCAACGAGATCAAAACTGCCGATTAATATTACTGGAGTTATACCTGCCGCAGAAAATATGCTATCCGGAACTTCAATGAGACCGGGAGATATAGTTATCACTTCTTCTGGAAAATCAATTGAAGTAGATAATACAGATGCAGAAGGAAGGATGATCCTAGCTGATGCCCTTAATTATGCAAGCAAGTTAGATCCTGATACAATTATTGATCTTGCTACTTTAACAGGTGCATGTGTTGTTGCACTTGGTGAATTTGTAGCTGGATTATTCACAAAGAATGAAAACTTATCCAAAGAACTGTTTCAATCAGGTCTTAAAACTCATGAGAGGGTTTGGGCGTTGCCGATGTGGGATGAATATCATACTCTAAACAAGAGTGATGTTGCCGATGTAAAGAATATTGGTGGACGATGGGGCGGAGCAATTACAGCTGCAAAGTTTTTAGAAAACTTTGTTAATAAGAATATTAATTGGGCACACATTGATATTGCGGGACCCGCAATGGCGAATAATTATAACAATTACTCTAAAAAATATATGACAGGATATGGTGTACGTTTGTTGTTTGAGTATTTGAATAAATAGGAGATGGAATATGCATCTTATTGATTTATAATGTGTTATAAATATTATCTGCTAAGTGTAATACCATCTTTCATTTCATAAATTTGGTCGGCTATTCCCATCATCTCTTTATTATGCGTAACTACAACAAATGTTTTTTTGTACTTTGAGTTGAGTTGGACAATTAGGTCTGATATAATCTGACTGTTTGTAGAATCCAAATTTCCTGTCGGCTCGTCTGCTAAAATAATTCCTGGATCATTTGCCAATGCTCGTGCTATAGCAACTCTTTGCTGCTCTCCACCAGATAGTTCCGCGGGTTTATGATCTTTGCGATCGAATAGACCAACTTCTTTGAGTAAATTATGTGCTCGCTCCAATGATTCATGGAATGATGTTCCTAAAATCATTTGTGGAATAGCGATATTCTCAGTTGCTGTAAATTCAGGCAGTAAATGATGAAACTGAAAAACAAATCCGACATTTTTATTACGAAATTTTGCAAGTTTATCTTCAGAGAAATCCAGAATATTTTCATCCTTATAATATATTTTTCCAGCATCAGGTCTATCTAATCCTCCTAAAAGATGTAGTAAAGTACTCTTACCTGCGCCAGATACACCAACAATTAAGGTTATTTTACCTTCGATAATCTCTAGCGAAATAGATTTTAATATTTCAAGCTTAATTTCGTTGGTTGTTGTAAAAGTTTTAACCAGTTTTTCTGTTTTAAGTATTGTGTTTGGCATTTATGAACTTAGAATTAATTTAAAGATTGTACATATAAATCATTCCCATTTAATAGCATCGAGAATGTTTACCTTAGCGGCTCTTTTTGCCGGATATAATGACGCAAGGAAGGAAAGCAGCAGTGCTGCTCCCGCAATAAAGAAGAAATCTGTTATTTGAATTTCTATTGGCAAAGCATCAATTTTATATTGCATTGGATCAAGTGGATAAAGTTTATATTTCAATTGGAGAAAACACACAAGGTATCCGATAATTGAGCCAAGAATTGTGCCTAGAATTCCGATGAGTAATCCTTCATACATAAATATTTTAAGTATTGAATTTTCGGTGATTCCCATTGCCCGAAGCACTCCAACATCACGTTTTTTTTCAATGACTGACATAGATAAAGAACCAAGTATGTTGAAACAGGCAACTGCGATAATTAATGAAAGAATGATATATGCAGTCCATCTTTCAATCTGCATTACTGTATACAGTTCCTTGTGAAAGTCAAACCATGTATTCACCGAATATTTTTTATTATCAAGTTGTACTTTAAGCTTTTCTTTAAGATCAAAAGATGAATTCAATGAATTTAATCTAACATCCACACCTTGAATGCGATTCTTATAATTGAATAAATTTTGTGATGCTTCGAGAGAACAAAAAATAAATTGTGCATCATACTCATTGTTGTTGGAACTATATATTCCTGAGACTATAAACTTCCGCATTGTGGGAAGAGAAAATTGAGTAATTGCTTTTTCGATTCCAGCAGGTGAGATAATAGTTACTGTATCACCAATTATTGTTTGGAGCTTATCTGCTAATCTTAATCCAATGACTATTTTAGAAATGCCCTCACTTTCCTCAAAGGAATAATTACCAAAAATAATATTTTGTTCAATATCGTATACATCTTTTCCTGATTGAATGTCGATTCCTTTAAGTGTAACAACTTGATTCAATCCCGCAGAGTATGCTAAAACCTTACCAGAAACATAGGGTGAAACATCTTTCACTTCTTTGTAATTATTGAGCAATGCTTTTACTTCACCTATATTAATACTTTCTGCTGGCGTACTCGAAACTATTCTAATGTGTGGATCAAAGCTGATTAGGAATGAAGTTACTAAGCTTCCAAAACCATTAAAAACAGAAAGTACCACAATTAATGCAGCGACTCCAATTGTAATTCCCCCAATTGAAATTAATGAAATAATAGTGATGAAATTCACTTTATGCTTAGAGACCAAATATCTTCTGGAAATAAATGATTCAAAACTCATCAGCCAAACCTCAAGGCACTTATTGGCTTTACTCTCGATGCGATAAAGCTGGGAACAAACGAGGCAATTAAGCAAAGTAGCATGGTTAAGATTGAAACTCCTGCAAATATTTTTATCGTAAATAATATCGGTACCGTCGAAGTGAAGTAAACAGAAGAAGGTAAAGAAATAATATTATACTTCAGTTGTAAACTCATAAGAACAAAAGCTAAAATATTTCCAAACAGAATTCCGACCATTGCGAGGAAAAATCCTTGGTACACAAATATTCTTGAGATATGATTGTTTAGTGCCCCCAAAGATTTTAATATCCCAATTGCATTGGTCTTTTCAAGCACAATCATCAGAAGACTTCCGATGATATTAAAAACTGCAACGATAATGATAAGTCCTAATACAATTGGAATAGGTTTTTTCTGCAATTCAATCCATGTAAAAATATTACGATGCTTTTGATAAATTGAAACGACGGAGTGTGGATATCTTAATTTTTTAGAGAGCAGAATCGTTAAACTATCAATTTTAGTAACATCATTCAGCTTGATATCATAGCCAGTGATATTATCGCCAAAATTAAATAAGGACTGAGCTGATTTGAGATCAGTATAAGCAATCAAATCATCATATTCAGCCATACCGCTTTCGAATATTCCTGTTATCAAAAATTTTTGAATGTTGGGTAAATTTTCCGGTGAAGGAATTTGATTTTTACTTAATGCAAAAATTATAACACTATCGCCAACTTTTACGAATAATTTATCAGATAACTTTTTACCAATAATTATAGCAGGTAAATCAGATTGAGGAAATTTGTATTCTCCTTCGATAATATTTTCATCAAGCTTTAGACTTTTATTTTCAGGTAAAATACCTTTTACATTCACACCTTCCTGAAAATGTTTGCTGCTTATAATTGCAAGATTTGATGCGTACGGATTTATTTCTTGAACAAAAGGTTTTAGCATTTCAATGATGTTCGGTATAACAAACTTATAGTTTGGCAAGGTAGTCTGGTATGAAGTGATTTGTATGTGAGCATCAAAGTCGACAATTTTTTTTTGTATTGTTTCTTTAAAACCTTCTAAGATGCTTAAAGCGATAATTAGGGTTGCAACTCCCAATGAAATTCCAACTATAGAAATTCCAGAAATTAGAGTAATGAAACGGGAATCTTTCCTTGAAAGAGTGAATTTTTTAGAAACAAAAAAGGGAAATGCCATTCTTAATTTTTATGATTTAAACTTTAATCAAATTTAAGTAACCTGATTATGAATTAAAACTTTTTACAAAAGTTAAATTTTCACGCTGAACGAAGAATTAAAAACATGTCCTTTCATTGTTTATTAGAGAATCAAACAATATATTTGTACGCTAAATTTTGCAATACGGGGCGTAGCGTAGCCCGGTTCATCGCGCCTGCTTTGGGAGCAGGAGGTCGCAGGTTCGAATCCTGCCGCCCCGACGTGCATAAATCGCAATTAACAAAACCAAATCCCAATTCGATTAATTGGATATTGAAATTAGTTTGTTCTTTAATATTTTTTTTTGAGCGCCCGTAGCTCAATTGGATAGAGCATCAGCCTTCTAAGCTGAGGGTCAGTGGTTCGAATCCACTCGGGCGTACACGCTAAAATTCTAACTTTCAAATGCCAAATAACAAACTGAATTTTGTTATTTGAAAATTGAATATTTTTTGCGGTTTGGTTTTTACTTTTTGATATTTTTTATTAATGGTGAGCGTAGCTCAGTTGGTTAGAGCACCAGGTTGTGGCCCTGGGGGTCGTGGGTTCAAATCCCATCGCTCACCCCAACATTTAATATAAATCTCAAATAATAAAAGCCAGATGTTTGATTTGTGATTTGATTTTTAAGTTTTATTATCTAATGTTTGGCTCCATCGTCTAATGGTTAGGACCTCGCCCTTTCACGGCGGTAATAGGGGTTCGAATCCCCTTGGAGTCACTTAAAGTCTCTTAGGTTAATTCTTAAGAGACTTTTTCGTTTTAAACTCGATTCGAAACTTTTCAAATTTACTTTTGCGCAATGATGGACTAGATATTTGTTTTTATTTTCAAAATTGAGTAAAATTTACCAACAAAAAGAGGTGTTTTATGAAATTCCTCAAACTATATTGCAGCATATTCTTAATTAGCTTTCCGACTCTTACAGTTCAAGCACAACCCACCCAATTTAACATTAACGCATACAGGCAATTTCTTCAGGCAAATCAAAACATGACGACTTCTCAATTGCTTAATATGCATCCGGCAGGATTATTCAACGGAAATCTAAATTTGAATTATCAGGATGCATTGTATTTCGATACAATAGCAATGAGATATAATCTTACTGATTATGAAAAACTTCTGCTTCAGAAAAATGGATTTATGGTAACGGAGAGATTAAAATTTCCTTCATACGGAACATCAATGTTGGATGTTTATCATAAAGATTTACCTGTGTTTGTCTCTGCTGATGCTATTCTGCATGCATATCACATTTCATATGATAGAATTTTGAAAACTGTCGAACTTGAAATTTTAATTGATCGAGTAACAAGTTTACTAAATTCACTTCACGCAAAAATGCCTCAATTAGCGGCAAGGTATGAAGCATTTCCACAGATGAATAAAATGCTTCGTGATGTAGATTTATACTTAACCGTACCAAGACGATTATTGAATCCGTCAGCAAATTTGTACTATGTTGATAACTCAACTAAGTTCAACGAAGTTTTAACTTTAATCTCAGAAGAACAAGGTTTTGTTGGCTATACATTATTTTCTGATAGTAATTGTGTCGTGTATGATTGGAGTCAGTTTAAACCACGCGGACATTATGTTGACCCGCAAAATCCCATCCTTGAAAAATATTTTAGAGCAATGATTTGGCTGGGAAGGACAGAAATTTATTTGTTGGCTCCCGTTACTGATGAAATTTGTCCACCGCCATCTTTTGAAGATATTCGAAGACAGACAATAGACGCTTTCTTAATTAGAGAGTTATTTGATTTGGCAAATGCAAATTCGATGTATGAAGAAATCGAAGGTATAATAAAAATATTTGTTGGTGAGCAGGATAATGTCACGCTGAAAAATATTATATCACTTGCATCCTCGGTACAAGCAACAAATGCATCACAGCTTTTTGATGATAATGTTTTATTAGCTTTTCAAGATTCGTTAAAAAATCAACCTTATGCTTATCAACTAATTCTTTCACAAATTCTTGCTAATTATTCTGTTACTCGTCCTGATAGTATTGTTCCGGCATCGGCATTCTTATTGTTCGGTCAGCGTTTTGTAATTGATTCTTATGCAACCGGGAGTGTTGTATTCGATAGAATATCATTTAATAGCAATATAATTTGCAGATTATTTCCATCAACGCTTGATCCTATTTTTGCTTTAGGAAATGATGCTGCGGCTCAGCTTCTGAAACCGGAGTTAGATCAGTACTTTTATTCATCTAATCTTGCTGCGTTAAGATACTTGATAAATTCTTATGGTTTTGATTTTTGGGACAGCACACTTTATAATCTGTGGCTCAATTCAATTAGAAAATTAAATCCGCCTGCAGATAGAAATAATCTTCCACAGTTTATGCAGACCGCTGCGTATTGGCAGGAAAAAATAAACACTCAGCTAACATCTTGGGCGCAATTAAGACACGATAACTTACTCTATGCAAAACAATCTTACACTGGTGTTCCAATTTGTTCATTCCCATATAGTTATGTGGAGCCATTTCCGGAACTTTATTCGAACCTGAAAAATCTCTCTGTTGTTGCACGGAATAGAATACAAGGATTTAACTTTGCTCATCCATATACTAAAACTGAAATCATGGCTTACTTTGATGAGTTCTATTCTATAATGGACACTTTAAAAAATATTGCTCAAAAAGAACTTGATGGAGTATCCTTATCTGATGCTGAAATGCTGTTTCTCAAAAAAATGATTTATGAGGAAGCATTTGGCTGCGCTGAAGGTTTTAACGGCTGGTACTCCAAATTATTTTATTCTGATCACAATCATCAATTTGATGGCTTGATGAAAAAAGATCACATCGTTGCAGATATCCATACCGTTCCAGCTGATTGTGGAGGTGGAATTATCGGAGCCATTCCACATGTTGGAACTGGCGATGTTAACCTTGGAGTCTTTATTACCAAAGCTTATAGCAATCAAGATGTTGCTTTTGTTGGTCCGGTTTCAACTTATTATGAATATACGACGTATAATTTTTTAAGATTGACAGATCAAGAATGGGAAAGTACATATCTTCAATCCGCATTACGCCCAAGCTGGGTTAATATTTATTTAGCTGATAGTTCAGGTAATTCAAAAGGAAATGGACCGAGTTTAATTACAGGAATCGAAAATGATGAGGCGACTATTTTATTAGAGGATTTTGTCACAGCGGGTAATTATCCAAATCCCTTTAACCCGGAAACAATCATTTGGTTTAAGATTCCTTCTGATTTGACTAACTCCTTAACCGAATTAGCCGTATATAATTTAAATGGAGAGCTGATAATTAAACTTGTGAATGATATTCTTCCAACCGGAAATTATATTGTAAAATGGAACGGACAAAATGCCAAAGGAAAAGAAGTAAGCAGCGGAGTTTATTTTTACCATCTTAAAGTGGCAGATAAACTTACAACTGGTAAAATGGTGTTGATGCGGTGAAAAAAGTTGATTACCTAGCAGTATAATTGAAGTTCAAATGTGCCACGGTAAATTTTATTGAGTAAAATTACCTGATAATTTTAATTTTTAAATGCCAATTGATTATCAGTTCAGCAAATTCTCTAAAAGCACCATTACCTCCGCGATTCTTACAGACATAATCTGAAATCTTTTTTATTTCAGAGATAGCATCTCCAGGACATGCACTTAATCCAACGAATTTGATTATTTCAAAATCATTCATATCATCACCAATGTATGCAATGTTCTCCCGTTGAAGTTTTTTTCGTTTCAGTATATTATTCAAAAGCAAAACCTTATCTTTTATTCCAAGATGTAATTCTTTTATCATTAGTTTTTCAGCACGCATTTTAACCGATGCCGAAAATTCTCCGGTGACAATTCCTGTTTCAATGTTCGCCAAATTTCTAAGTCGTTCAACACCCATTCCATCCCGAATGGAAAATCTTTTCATTACTTCACCTTGCTCAGAATAGTAAACCCCTGTGTCCGTGAGCACACCGTCGCAGTCTGTTAGCACCAGCTTGATTTGAGCTATTTTGTGCTGAAGTGATACAGAACGAGATTTGTTTGGAGTATATTTCATAAAATTCCTTCGATTATTGCAATTAAATACACTTTTTGAATTTTTAGCAGTCGTATTTCAAGCATCGGCAAAATTATGTGATTTAAAAAATAAATTTTCATTTAGACGCCTTAAAATTTGACACACAGTCTAACTCTAACTATTTTCTAATCCTAAATTAACAAACTTCGGATTTACATCTATGCGATACATAAAACCAAAACGTCTCATCAAAGGAGATTTGATAGGAATAATTTCTCCTGCATCAACACCCGATGATTTATCGAGGATAAATTCTGGCGTAAAGTACCTCGAAAAGCTGGGATACAAAACTCTTGTCGGTTCGAACGTTGGAAAAAATCATGGTTACTTAGCAGGTTCCGATGAGGAACGAATTTCCGATCTTCACAGTATGTTTAAGAACAAAAATGTAAAAGCGATCATGTGTGTTCGCGGCGGTTATGGGTCACCGAGACTTCTTGACAAAATTGATTACAAGCTCATTAAAAAAAATCCGAAGATTTTTGTTGGTTATAGTGACATCACAGTTTTGCAAATGGCTTTTTTGCAGAAAGCAAATCTTGTAACATTTGCCGGACCCATGCTTGCCGTGGATTTTCATGATGAAGTTAGTTCATACACAGAAGGTTTTTTTTGGAGATTGGTTACTTCGAATAAAAAGATTGGCAGAATAAAAAACCCAAACAGTGAAAAAATGTATTGTCTTAGAAAGGGAAGTGCAAAAGGTCAAATTGTGGGAGGAAATTTAGCTCTGCTGGTTTCGTTGATGGGAACACAATATTTTCCTGATATTCGAAATAAAATTCTCATACTCGAAGATACTGGTGAAGCGCCTTATCGTTTGGATCGTTTAATTAATCAACTGCGAATCGCAAATGTTTTCGACAAAGTTAAGGGTGTTGTACTTGGAGCTTTTACTGACTGTAAAGAATTGGACCACAGTAAAAAAACTTTAACTTTGGGAGAGGTGATTGAAGATTATTTTACTAAGCTGAAAAAACCTGTTGTATATAATTTTCAGCATGGACATATAAAGGATAACGTGACAGTACCTTTTGGAATTAAAACCAGGTTGAATGCAACAAAAGGTTTTTTAGAGTATGAGGAAGGTGCTGTTAGTTAGATTCCAACGAAAACGGAGCAATAAACAAATCAAATTCAAAATACAGTTACTAACTTGAATATTGATGTTTAGAATTTATTTGTTATTTGTCTTTTGATATTTGAGATTTTTGCTTTGCAGTTTGATCACTTCCTCTTTGATATAATTATTCTCCAGATATTTATATAGATTTTTCCCGGGGCAAACTGTTTGAGTTGAATAATCCCTATGAGATGCAATAGTCTCTGGAGAAATTTGATATTTATCACTGCAATAAGCAATAAGTTCGATAAGTGAATTAAGTTGTTCCTCACATACTTCCTGCTCCTCAAAATTTCCCATGCAGGTTATTAGTAGATGTCCCGAAGGATCATATTCGGTTGCAGTTTCACCAACAGTAAAAACATTTCTACCTTCGTAAATATTTCCGTTCGGATCAATTAAATAGTGATATGGAATATCAATCCAATTTCTATCCTTACCCATTCCCCAAGTTTGTACATTTATAATATGTGCGGGAGCATCATCGTTTTTAGTAATTAAAGTTCCTTCATGATGAATAGTGATTCTTTCCGGAAGATGCTGCTTGAACGGCTTAGGATCAGCAGCATTCCAAATTGAGCGAGGTAAGATGGAAATCTCTTTACTCGTACTGCATGATATTAAAATGAACGAAAAAAGTAAAAAGAAAATTCTAATGTGCTTCATGGTGTAAAAATGTAAAATATTTATTTTGAAAATAGGTTAGTGCATTTTCTGCTTTTTCGTTGGTTGAGAATATGCCGTAAACTGTTGAACCGCTGCCGGACATGAGATTAAACATTGCTCCGAGCCTATAAAATTCTTTTTTTATGTTTTCAATTTCAGGATATACTTTTAATACAATAGGTTCAAAATCATTTTTAATTTTATTCTGCATATACAGAAAATCAAGCTCGCAATCATCAATTAATTTATTTAGAGGGTAGATTGGTTCTACTGGGATTACATTCTCGTATGCCCATTTGGTTGAAATATGAATCCCGGGATTAACAATCAAAATTGGGTAATGAAGTTTGCAATCCACAGCAGTAATATAATCTCCCTTACTTTCAGCATATGATGGATGAGGATTTAAAAAGAAAGGCACATCTGCACCGAGTTTTACTGCTATGTTGAATAATGTAGTTTCATCAACTTGAAGATTTAAAAACTTTTTAATTCCTAATAATGCAGCCGCCGCATCAGAACTGCCCCCTCCTAATCCGGCACCAACAGGGATTCTTTTTTCTAATTCTATCTTAATGTTAATCTTCATCTTAATCTCTTCCTCTAGCGCCTGCTTCGCTTTTACTACAAGATTATCCTGTGTATTCAAGTTTACATCACTGCAGAGGAATTTAAATTCGGAGCAATCAGAAAATGTAAGCGTGTCAAATAAATTTATAGGATAAAAAAATGTTTCGATATCATGATATCCATCTTCTCTTTTGCGAAGGATATTCAATCCTAGATTTATTTTTGCGGGTGTATTAATTATTAAATTTTCCATCCAGCATCTTCCTTAAGATTTTAATATGATTAGGATTTGAACCACAGCATCCTCCAACAAATGAAGGCAGTTTGTTAAAATACTTGTTTACAAATTTTGCATACGATTTGGGAGTAATGTCAGTAATCAAATTTTCAGAATGATAATTTTCAGCACCTAGATTGAGATAAAATCCCCAATTAAAATCAAGTTTTAATCTGCCAATAATTTTGCTAAAAATATTTTGGGTTATACAATTGAATCCAATGGACAATGGATTCTTATCCTGAATATATTTTATTACTTCCAATAAATTTTCACCCGAAAGCAATTTCAAATTATTGCTTACAAGCAAAGATATAACAAAAGGAACATTTTTCGTGTAACAATGATCACATATTATTTTGATTTCATCAAAATGGCTTTGGGTTTCGTTCAATACAAAGTCGCATCCATTTTTCATTAACTCATCAATGTGCTTTTTATGGTTTATTTCAAGCTGCTTCTTTGAAACTTTTCTTTTAACTTGATAACAATCTTCTGCGGGAGCATTTGAACCGGCAGTCATTACGTTGAAATATTTTGCAGCATCTTTTGCAATTTGAACAGACGCTTTTACGAACCGTTCGAACTTAATTTTACTTTGTGAATAAACAGCAACAGGGTTTGTCCTAAAAGTATTTGTGGTTATGATATCAGCACCGGCTTTTATATAGTTCAAGTGAATATTGTAAACGATTTCCGGATTTTTAATATTGGCTAATGATGTCCACAATTCACCTGAGGGCTTTATTCCTTTATTTTGAAGCAAGCTGCCCATTGCTCCATCCAAAAGGAGTGGTTTTTTTACTTTGCGAGCGAAAGTGAATATGTTAAAATTCATAAATCTAATTTTGCTTTAACACAATATTAAAAATTGATTGAACGATTTAATTTTAATAAGTTCTATTGTCAAATCTACTAAATAAATTATTTTTAAAGCACTATTGGACTAACCTGCTGTGGATCAAATTAAAATTTTTCAGTTCAGTTTTGGTGACGGCTTTGCAGGAAGCGCTAAGATGGCTTTGCTTAGTTCCGAAGTTCTGATTCAAAAAGGATTTGATGTAACACTTTTCGCCTCAAAAAATTCTCTTACTGCGTCACGAGCAAAATTAAAAAATATTCCACATGTTGAATTAGATTCTTCTCAAAAATTCAAACTTCTAATTAAGCAAATAATTGATCATGCAGAAAATAAACACCCGAAAATCGTTATTTCATATCACTCGTTGGATAGAAAAGTGGGTATTGCGCTAAAGAGAAAATATGGAAAGAAAATTGTAAACATCAGCTACAGACAAAATATGTCTGAGAGTGCGCCGATAATTGGGGCGATAATTTATAATCTTTACAATGATTATTTGATCGCTTGCAGCAATGGAGTAGGGAAGAGTTTGATTAAATCGGGAATTAGAAAAAAGAAAGTGAAAGTAATTCACAACTGCATTGAAGTGCCTGAGAATATCGATTCAATTAGCGGGGAAGCAAATAGGAAAAAATATCCGTTTGAAGGAAAGGTTGTGCTTGGACTTTCAACATGGTTTCATAAAGAACGAAAGGGATTCGATATTCTCTTCAAAGCATTTACACTGCTTGATGAAAAATTTGTTTTACTCATTGTCGGAATTCCGGAAGAAATGCAGGAAGCAGTAAACCAATATGCAGAAAGTTTCGGAATAGAAAGAAAAAGAATTTTTATGCCCGGTTATGTTGATAACATTTGGGAATATTACAAAGCGATGGATACTTTTCTACTTCCATCTAGATCGGAAGGATTTTCACTTGCACTTCTCGAAGCCGCCGCTGCAAAACTGCCGCTGATTGCTTCCAACATTCCTGGTAATGATGAATTTATTGAGGATGGAAAGAACGGACTTTTATTTGAAGTTGAAAATCCAAATCAGCTTGTCGAAAAAATAAATAAGCTTGCTGAAGATAAAGCGCTAGTAAAACAATTGGCAGAGAATGCTTATGGTAAGGTCATGAATAATTTTTTGGTGAAGCATTTAGGCGATAATTTAATAAAGTTGGTGAATTGGGTTAGTCAATAGTTGACTTTCTTAATTGCAGTTGTAAGAAAAGTGATAAAAAATCTCTTCAGTTATTGCTCAATTGCTTTTGTATTGATCATAATCGTAATTAATTCAATTGTATGTTTCTTAGACTGATAAACGAATCGTCAATTTGAAATTCATCAAAAAAATAATATGTTAGCATCAAAATTTCCGGACAAATGACAAAACAAGAACATATAAAGTACTGGTTATCAAGCTCACAAGAAGATTTGGAATCATCTTTTTCTATTTACAAAACTGGAAAATATATTTGGGCATTATTCATTGCACAATTATCTATTGAAAAACTGCTCAAAGCATTTTGGGTTAGAGATAATGAATCAAACTTTCCCCCAAGGGCTCACGATTTGAACAGAATTGCTAATGAAACTACTTTGGTTTTTTCTGATAAGGAGAAAGAGTTTTTGGCTGAGGTTTCATCATTCAACATTGAAGTACGGTATCCTGATTATAAAAATCTTTTTGTACAAAAATGCACTAAAGAATTTACGGACAAATATCTAAACGAGATAAAGGAATTTATTGAATGTATTCGAAAGAAAATATAGAAATTATCATTCGCAATTTTTTAGACGCTATTCGAAATGAAATACACATAGATGGAGTTTACCTTTTTGGTTCTTATGCAAAAGGAACTCCAGCTAAATATAGTGATATTGACTTAGCTATTGTATCAAGAGATTTTGAGGGGATACGATTTTTTGATAGGAAGCGATTAATTAAATACTTAGTGAAAGTTAATACCGATATCCAACTTCATCCATTCAAAACAGAAGATTTCACAACTGATGATCCTTTTGTGGAAGAAATAATTAGAACAGGCATAAGAGTCAACTAGTTGTTGTTAGTCCTAAAATCTTTTTCACCTTCGTCAGGATCATTTCAACCGGCAACTGCATCATACACTCATGATTGTAAGGACATTCAAGCTTATTGCAAATTATACAATGCAAATCTTCTTTAATCACATAATCAGAGTTTAGGGAGTAAGGTCCATGTGCTTTTGGATTTGTTGGACCAAAAATTCCGAGTGTTGGAACACCCAACGCTGCTGAGATATGCATTGGTCCCGAATCGTTAGCTATAACTACATCGCAGTTTTTAATTAATGCACTAAGCTTTCCAATTTTAACTTCGGGAATTAGTACAGCATCTTCCTTTAAATTGGTTTTTATAAAGTTTGCATCGCTTTCATCTCCAGGTCCCCAAAGAATTAAAAAAACCACATCATACTCTTGTTGAATAGCATTGCAAATCTCAACCCACTTGCTTGCATCGCATCTTTTGGAAGCCCAGCCGCCGGAAGGAATAATTCCAACTATTTTTTTGCCCGCTGGCAAATTCATTTTGATAAATTGTTGTGCCCAATTATTTTCTTCTTCACTTACATAAAAATGAATTCTCTTTGAAGTGATTTCGATTCCAAGCGCTTTTAGTAACTCCAAATTATGTTCGGCGGCGTGATGTTCACCTTTTTTTGAAGTTCCCAAAATATTATAGGCATATCTTCTTCCACGATAGGAAAATCCAACTCTATATTTAGAATGAGTCAAAAATGTAATTTGTGCCGAACGTGGATTTGACCAAAGATCAATTATCATATCATACTTTTCTTTTCGCAGTCTTGCAGCAACCTTCAAAACAAATTCAGTTTTTTCCATCGTTTGAACTTTTGCAACAAGTGAATTGTTAGCCAGGGCATCTTTTGCGAATGTTTCTGTCAAGTAGTGTATGTTAGCAGATGGAAAAGATATTCTTAAATCATCAAGGATTATGGTTGAGAGAACAATATCCCCAATCCCGCGGGGTTTGACTAGAAGTATCTTTTTAATGTCTTTAAAATTCATCAATGACAAAACTTTTTTATGTGCATAAGTTTGATTGTTTAATTGTTGCATTGTTAAATTGTTTTTGTTGTAAAGAGAGTTGCAATTTGTTCCAGACATTCAGCCATTCATAAACAGGACGATATAACTGTTTAGCAATTTGACCATTTAGCAATTGAGCAATTTAGCAGTAGAACAATTCAACCAACCACCAATAACCAATGACCAACTCCCTCAATGTGCATCTAGCCAATTCTCTCCAACTCCAGTATCAACATGAATTGGAACATTAAGTGGTAACGCTTTCTCCATTAATTTTTTTATCATTGGAGTTACTTCACTAATCTCATCTTTGTGAGTATCAAAAACTAATTCATCGTGCACTTGAAGAAGCATTTTAGTTTTATACTTACCTTTCTTCAACTCATGATAAATATTTATCATCGCAAGCTTGATCATATCTGCGGCAGTTCCTTGAATCGGCATGTTAATAGCAACTCGTTCTTCGAACTGACGTACAACTCTATTGTTGCTATTGATATTTCTTAAAAATCTTCTTCTATTCAGAAGAGTTTCAGCATAACCTTTTTCTTTTGCTCTGGCAATGGAATCATCCATAAAACTTTTTACTCGATTGTAAGTCGCAAAATATTTCTCAATAATTTCTTTTGCAGCAGATTGAGTAATTCCAAGCCGCGTCTTCAAACCAAACGGACCAATGCCGTATAGAATTCCAAAATTAACTTCTTTAGCTTTTCTTCTCATATCAGCAGTTACATCTTTTGGCGAGACCATGAAGACTTGAGCAGCGGTGCTTCTGTGAATATCCTCATTGTTCTTAAATGCTTTTATCAACCCCTCATCGTTGGAAAGACTCGCTAAAATTCGAAGTTCAATCTGACTGTAATCAGCGCTTAAAATAAGATAATTTTTATCCCTTGGAATAAATGCTTTTCTAATTTCTTTTCCGCGTTCAGTTCTTATCGGAATGTTTTGCAAATTAGGATTGATGCTTGATAACCTTCCAGTAGATGCCACTGTTTGATTATAATCTGTGTGGATTCTTCCTGTCGAAGATTCAATCAAAGTCGGCAGCGAATCGGTATAAGTTGATTTCAGTTTTGATATTTGTCTGTAATCAAGAATCATATCAATAACTTCATGCTCACCTCTAAGATTTTCGAGAGAGCGAGCATCAGTTGAAAATCCTGTTTTAGTTTTTTTGCCCGATTGCAATCCTAATTTGTTGAATAGAATTTCTTGAAGCTGTTTGGGCGAATTTATATTAAATTCAACTCCGCTGCTTTTGTAAATTTGGTTTGTATAATTATCAAGAAGGATTTGTAAATCTTTGCTGAGAGCACCTAGAGCTTCAGTATCAACTTTTATTCCAGTTTGCTCCATATCATGAAGCACTTCAACAAGGGGAAATTCAACTTCATAAGCAAGCTTAGTAAGATTTTCTTTTTCAATTTCTTTACTTAGTTTTTCATAAAGTCTGAAGGTGATATCAGCGTCTTCGCAAGAATAATCTGATAGGGATGTGAGATCAACTTCAAATATTTTTGCTGAATCTTTTTTAACATCGAGCAAACTTGAAAGAGGAATTGGTTTATATCCAAGATATTTTTGTGCGAGATCATCCATTCCATGCTTCTGATCGGGATCTAAACAATAGCTGGCAAGCATTGTGTCGAAGTAGAAACTCTTTACTTCAATTCCGATACTTTTCATAACAGCAATATCGTACTTTCCATTCTGACAGACCTTTTTGATTTTTTTATTTTCTAAAATCGGTTTAAATAATTTTATAAACTCTTTCACATGTAAACGATCGGATAAATTATTTGCGAACAATCCTTCAACTTCTTCAAAGGGATTTATTGCAATAAAAAAACCTTCGTTAGGTTTAGTTGAAAAGGAAACTCCCGCAATCTTTAGTTGAAATTGGTTGAGTCCATCTGTTTCAGTATCAAATACAAAAAGTTTGGTCTTGCTTAATTTTTCCGCAAGAATTTTTGCACTTTTCAAATCATTGATCAGTTCATATTTTACTTTTGATTTGTCAAATTCAAGTTTATCGCTTGTAAGTTCTTCAACTACTTTCGTTTCTTCTTGAACTCTTTTTTCGGTTTGTGGTTTAACAGAAGAGAAAAAATTAGTAACCTTGCTATAAAATGTTCTGAATTCAAGCTCCAAACAAAGGGGTTTGAGTTTGTCAAAATCCGGAGGAGTGAGTTTAGCATGTTCAAAATCAAATTGAATTGGGACTTCACAATTAATTGTCGCTAACCTTTTCGAAAGAAATGCGTTCTCTTTACTTGCTAGTAATTTATTTCTAAGCGATTCTTTTTCTATTTCATCAATATGCTTGTAAAGATTTTCAACGCTGCCATATTTTTGAATAAGCGGAGTTGCGGTTTTCGGTCCTACTCCGGCAACACCGGGAATATCATCCGAAGCATCGCCAACCAGTGCGAGATAATCAATCATATGTTTAGGTTCGAATCCGTATACTTCTTTTACCTTTTCCACATCGAACACTAAAAAATCATCATTGCTTTTACCTGGTTTAAGTACTTTCACCTTATCGTCCACAAGCTGGTTCATGTCCTTGTCAGGAGTTATAACATAAGAATCATATCCAAGCTCTGTTGCTTCTCGTACTGCTGTACCAATCAAATCATCCGCTTCATATCTTGGTAGAATATATAGCGGAATGTTCATTGCTTCTACGATTTCCTTAATTCTTCCAATTTGGGGAATCATATCATCAGGCATTGCAAGGCGAGAACTTTTGTATTCTTTGTACTCTTCGTGACGGAAAGTTTTTTCTTTTGAATCGGAAGCAACGGCTAGATAATCCGGTTTTGTATCTTCTAATATTCTAATTAGCTGACTTACAAATCCAAATACTGCGGATGTTGGTTCACCTTTCGCAGTTGTTAGCGGGCGGCTGATGAAGGCAAAATAAGCTTTGTATGCCAAAGCCATTGCATCTATGATTACGAATTTTTTAGTCATGAAAATCCTTAAATGATTTTAGGAACATTATGAAATGTATTCTTTACACCTAGCGGCTTTGCGTGAAATATTTTCTCGCCAAGACGCCAAGAATATTATTTCATATATCCTCACGATGAAATATTACTTGATGAATTATTTCTACCATAATACTTCCAATAGAGATAAATAGGCAAACCAAGCAAAATTAAAATTGATCCCATCGCTGCATCTTTTGTATCTGACACTAATGAATTAACTAAAAATAAAAATGAAAATATCACAAATATTGCGGGTACAATCGGATATCCCCAAACTTTATAAGGACGATTAACTTCCGGCATTTTCTTTCTTAAAACAAATACTCCTGCAGCACCGAGCATGTAGAATAACCATGCTGCAAAAATTACGTAATCGGAAATTGTATCGAATGATCCTGTTAGAACTAACACACACGACCACAATCCCTGGATGACTAACGAAACATGAGGTGTTCCAAATTTTGGATGAATTTTACCAAGCGGTGAGAAAAACAATTTATCTCTTGCCATTGCAAACTGGACTCTTGCTGTCGCAAGAATGCTTCCATTCAAAGCGCCAAAAGTTGAGACGATAACTGCAATCGAAATTATTGATGCACCATTCACACCAAATATTTTTTCTGCGGCGGTTGCGGCAACTAACGGCGATTTTGACATCTCCTCAATTGGAAGTACATAAAGAAATGCAATGTTGATTAAGACATAAACTGCGATTACAATTAATGTTCCATAAAGCAATGCTAAAGGAACATTCCTTTGTGGATTTTTAACTTCGCCTGCTACAAAAGTAACATTATTCCACCCATCATAAGCCCAAAAAGCTCCAGCCAATGCTAAACCAATTACTGCAATTATATTTGTCATCGTTTCATTTGGTATATGAAAACCAGAGTAAACATTTGCGAAGCTGCCTTGTCCAAAAGTGAAGAGGAGTATGGCTAAAATTATTATCGAGGCAATTTTTATGAATGTAACGATGGTCTGTACAATTCCACCAAATACAACTCCCAAATAATTTACTCCTGTTAAAAAGAGAATGCAGAGAATAGCAACTGCTTTTGTTCCAAAGTCGAGAAAAGGATAAATTTTGCCAACGAAGGGCATGAATACCGAAAAATCCTGAAATGATTGAGGTAACTGCGGATACTTGAAAAAATATCCGAGGTATTCTGCAAATACATAAGCAATTGCGGCTTGACTTCCGGTTTGAATGACTGCAAATATTGACCAGCCGTACAAGAAAGCTGTGAAGTCTCCATACATTTTTCTGAAGTAAACATATTGCCCGCCAGTTGCATCAATCATTCCTGCAATTTCAGCATTAGTCAATGCACCGATGAATGTGATCAGTCCAGCAACAATCCAAACAGTAATTAATAACTCTGGGGACATGAGTTGACCAGCCATCGTGGCGGGTTTCCTGAAAATACCTGAACCAATCATTGAACCGGCGACAATCATTATTGCCGCTGTCAATCCTAAACCACGAATTAGATGAGTTTTCTTTGGGCGAGTTTCCATCAATACTTTCTGCATTTTGTTAAATTGAAAATAAAGATTACTCAAGTTAATTCAAAAGATAAGTATCTAATAAATTAATTTTCCTAAAGGAATTATAAATCATTTTTTATATTTTAACCGCCGCTATGAAATTCAAACTTCCAAAGCTTCACAATCAGATTCTAATTGCTCTCGTTGCAGGAGCAATTTTCGGATCAATATTTAATGTAAGCCGAACTGCACTCATTATTTCATACCAAGTTAATAACGAGACAAAAACTATCAGCGTTCGGGATTGGGAAAAATTTTGGATAATTACTGATGGAATAAGTTCAGATACTGTAAAATTTAACGCTCATCAGCAAATTGAAATAATCAATTATTTTAAGAAAGTGCAATCTTCAGATAGAAATGTTTCGATAATTCTTGAAAAATATTCTTCAAGTGAAACTGAAGGGAAATCTAATTTTACAAATCTCCCAAATGTAATTTCGATTGATAAAGAAAAAACAATTGCAACAAAAATAAAATGGCTTGGTGATATTTTCATTCGACTTTTAAATATGATTGCAATTCCTTTAGTACTTGGGTCGCTTATTGTTGGTGCAGCAAGTTTAGGCGACATTAAAAAGTTTGCCAGAATTGGCGGTAAAACAATTTCGTTCTATTTGTTTACAACCGCAATCGCAATCAGCATTGGTTTAATAGCAGCAAATCTCATTCAGCCTGGTGAGAGAATGAATGTTGATACTAAGGAAAGATTGCTTTCAGTTTATAGTAAAGATGTTGAAACAAAAGTTGAAAGTGCAGAAGGATATGATTTCATTCAGGAAATTGTAAAAATTATTCCACGCAATCCATTTGCGGCGATCGCAAACGCTGAGATGCTTCAGATAGTTTTATTTGCATTGATGCTTGGTTTAGTTCTCAGTCTCATTCCAAAACTAAAAGGTGATCCCGTCATAAAATTTTTTGATGGACTAAGCGAAGCAATGATAAAATTAGTTGATCTCATCATGCTGATCGCGCCAATTGGTGTTTTTGCACTTATCTCTGCCACAGTTGGTGAGTTTGGATTTAGTATTCTTCAAACACTTTTTTGGTATGCTGCAACAGTTATCATTGGGCTATCAATTCATACACTCGGTGTATACACTTTAATAATCAAGCTATTCAGCAAGATAAATATTTCTACTTTTTACAAAGGAATGAGGAAAGCTCAAACAATTGCATTCAGTACAAGTTCAAGTGCAGCAACTCTGCCTGTTAATATGGAATGCTGCCATGAAAATCTTGGAGTCTCAAAATCCATCACGAGTTTTGTGCTTCCTCTTGGTGCCACAATAAATATGGATGGTACTGCACTTTATCAAGGAGTGGCGGCAGTTTTTATTGCACAAGTTTTTGGTATGGATTTGAATTTCATGCAACAAATTACAATTGTGCTAACTGCAACTCTTGCTTCTATTGGAACTGCACCTGTCCCTGGAGTTGGAATTATAATGTTGATCATAGTTTTAAAATCAGTCGGAATTCCGGAAGAAGGTATTGCTTTAATTTTAGGAGTAGATAGAATTCTTGATATGTGTAGAACTATCACCAATATTACAGGTGATGCGGCGGTCGCAGTAGCTGTGGCTTCTTCTGAAGGAGAAATACTTCATCCCGACTTAAAAAAAGCTTGATTGTGAATCTATTTAATAAAATTGTTTTGATAAATTAGGAACAGAAATTTTCTCATTTTCAAATCTTTACAAAAATATCTCGGAGAAAAAATGAGCCAAACAGGTGAACGCGAACAATGGGGAAGTAAAATCGGTTTGATCTTAGCAGTTGCCGGTAATGCTGTTGGATTAGGAAATTTTTTAAGATTTCCTGTTCAAGCTGCACAAAATGGCGGCGGTGCATTTATGATACCATATTTTATTTTCTTTCTTATTCTTGGTATTCCGCTTATGTGGATTGAATGGGGGATAGGACGTCATGGTGGGAAATATGGACACGGCAGTGCACCAGGAATGTTTGATGTAATTTGGAAGAATCGTGTTGCAAAATACTTCGGATCGCTTGGTTTGATTATTTCTCTTGTTATTATGATATACTATACTTATATCGAATCATGGACTCTTGCCTTCAGTTTCTTTTCGATTACTCAAACTTATTTTGATTTAAATTCTTTCGATGCCATGCGAAATTTCCTATATAGTTTTCAAGGCAGAGAAACCAGTCAACATTTTTCATCAATCTGGCCATCGTATATTTTTTTAATTATAACGCTTGCATTAAATTTTTGGATAATTTTCAGAGGCATATCAAAAGGGATAGAAAAACTTGCAAAGATAGCAATGCCTTTGCTTTTTCTTTTTGCAATTATTTTAGCTATCAGAGTTTTAACTTTAGGAACACCTGATCCAGCTAAGCCAGAAAATAATGTACTGAATGGTTTAGCATTCATTTGGAATCCTGATTTCTCACAACTTAGTAATGCGAGGGTTTGGTTAGCAGCAGCAGGACAAATATTTTTCACATTATCAGTGGGAATGGGTACAATTCAAGCATATGCAAGTTACCTTAAACCTAAAGATGACATTGCACTATCCGGTCTTAGTACATCTGCTACTAATGAGTTTGCTGAAGTAGTGCTTGGCGGATCAATTGCAATTCCAGCAGCAGTGGCATTCTTTGGAGTTGTAATGACAACTCAAATAGCAAGAGGCGGAGCATTTGATCTTGGATTCGTTTCTATGCCGTTAATATTTGAAAAGATTCCATTCGGTTCATTCTTTGGCTTCATTTGGTTCCTTCTTTTATTTTTTGCAGGGATAACTTCATCGGTTGCTATGGGGCAGCCAATCATTGCTTTTCTTGAAGATGAATTCAAATTAAGCCGACAGAAAGCAACCGCAATTCTTGCGGTAGTGGTTTTAATTAGTGTTCAGTTTGTAGTTTTCTTTTTAAAGTATGGTTTCTTGGACGAAATGGATTATTGGGCTGGAACATTTGGGCTTGCTGTATTTGCATTAGTTGAAACAATTCTCTTCATGTGGGTATTTGGTGCAGACAAAGCCTGGAAGGAAATGAACGAAGGAGGAGATATTGCAATACCGCGAATTTTTTACTACATAATGAAATATGTTACTCCGGTTGTGCTTTTTGTAATAATGATTTGGTGGTTCGTCAATGATGCAATTCCAACACTACTTTTAACTGGCGTTAAATCTGAAAATGTTCCTTATATCTGGGGAGCAAGGGCTTTAATGATCGTTCTAATGCTATCATTATTTTACCTAATAAAATTAGCTTGGGATAAAAATAAAAAGAATGTTATCTAGATTATTCGAAAAAATGTTTTTGTTTAGCAATTTGAAAGGGAAATTAAAAACCGCCTAATTGTTACCGGTTTTGACTAAATGGCTAAGAGACTGAATTCGCATTCTATCTTTGAAAATATCAAAGCAATGGGACTAGTATTTGGGGATATTGGTACAAGTCCAATTTATACTTTAACAGTAATCTTTACCCTAACTGCACCTACAATTCAAAATGTAATGGGAGTTTTATCTCTCATCTTCTGGACTTTAATAATTTTAGTAACTGTAGAATATGCATGGCTAGCTATGAGCTTAAGCACTAAAGGGGAGGGCGGAATAATTGTGCTTAAGGAAATTTTAACTTCCAAAATCGTTAGGGGAAAGAAAAACTTATTTGCTGTTTATCTTGGATATATTGGGGTATCACTGCTTATGGGTGATGGAGTCATTACACCTGCAATAAGTATTCTTTCTGCAGTTGAAGGACTAAAACTTTTCCCTGGACTTGGAAACATAACATTAGAAATGATATTACTGATTACTTGTGTCATAACTATAATTCTTTTCGCATTTCAACATAAAGGTTCAGACAAAGTTTCATCCTCTTTCGGTCCAATAATGATTTTGTGGTTTCTGTCATTATTTATTTCAGGAATGTTTTACATTCTGAAAATTCCTGGTGTATTATTAGCAGTTAGTCCACATTACGCAATTGATTTTATGCTGCATAATGGATTGGCGGGTTTTTTCATTTTAAGTGAGGTGATACTTTGTGCTACTGGAGGTGAGGCACTTTATGCCGATATGGGGCATCTTGGTGCTAAACCAATTAGGCATGCGTGGTACTTTGTGTTTGTTGCATTGGTAATAAATTATTTTGGACAAGGTGCGTATCTTCAGTTATATGGAAAATCCGAGTTCATACTTTTTGAGATGGTTCATAAAATCTCTAATTCATTGTATATAATTTTTATAATTATTGCATTACTCGCAACTGTAATTGCATCTCAAGCAATGATTAGTGCAGTCATGTCACTTATTTATCAAGGAATAACCACGAGAATATTTCCATTAATGAAAATTAAATACACATCGTCGCACTTAAAATCACAGATTTATATTGGCGCTGTAAATTGGATACTTCTGTTTGCCGTAATTGTGATGATCCTTCTCTTCAAAAAATCTGAGAATCTTGCCGCAGCATATGGATTAGCAGTCACAGCTACAATGACTATCAGTGCAATTTTTATGATTTGGATTTTCAAAATCGACAAAATCAAATTAAAATTTTATGCAGTTGTCTTTGTTTTATTAATAGATTTACTATTTCTCATTGCTGTTTTTACAAAAATACCTCACGGCGGATACTGGTCAATTATAATTGCTTCTATTCCTTTATCTGTAATTATTTTATGGACTGTTGGAAATAAAAATCTACAGGTGGCATTTAGATCGCTGGCAATAGATGTTTTTCTTGAGAGCTATAATCAAGTTTATCGCCTTGGAAACAACATTAAAGGAACAGCTATTTATCTCACTAAAAATTTGAAGAAAGTTCCGCCGTATGTTGTGCATTGTATGCTTAGAACGAACATTATTTATGAAGAAAATATTTTCCTTTCAATTTCTGCTTCTGATTCTCCATACGGTATCAATGTAACTAAAGTGGAGGAAATTGCTCCCGGACTCAAGGGATTGATAATTAGCAGCGGCTATATGGAGTTCATTGATATTCCTAAAATAATTAAGGATGCAGGCATTAGCGAAAAAGTAATATTTTATGGAATCGAAGAAATATCTACTCGAAAACCATTCTTGAGGATTTATTCTTTCTTAAAGAAAATCACGCCGCACTTCGTAGCATTTTATAAATTGAATTACCGAAAACTCCATGGTGTTGCAACAAGAATAGAATTTTAAGAAATATATTTATCTTTACAGTAATCATAAATTAAATTCTATGGAACATACATCTCTTCACATTCCTGAAATAAGCATGCTGCCATTTGTGCTAATGCTTGTTTCGATTGCTGTTCTACCCTTAACCTTTAATCATTTCTGGGAGAAGAATAAAAACAAATTAATAGTCAGTTTGATTCTAAGTATTCCTGTAATAATCTATTTGTTATCCGCAGGTTTAACCGAAAAATTATTTGAAACAATTGTTTTCGATTATTTACCTTTTATTGTTCTTCTAGGATCATTATTTGTAATAACCGGAGGGATTTATTTAACCGGTGACATAGAAGCAAAACCCACAATTAATACTGTGTTCCTCGGAATTGGAGCTGTGCTTGCATCGTTCATGGGAACTACCGGTGCTGCAATGTTATTAATTCGTCCGGTAATTCAAACTAATAAGGAACGAGAATTTAAAGTTCACACGATTTTGTTTTTCATAGCAATTGTAGCAAACTGCGGTGGTTTACTTACTCCGCTTGGAGATCCTCCATTATTCATGATGTATTTACGTGGTGCACCTTTCGAGTGGTTCTTCAACCTTGCCTTTGAATGGCTTTTGACTAATTTTCTATTGTTACTGTTGTATTTCATCGCTGACAATTATTACTATAAGAAAGAAAAACCAAGCACAATTCAGTTTGATAAAACTGCTATTCGACCAATTAAAATTGCAGGAAGAATAAATTTCTTCTATCTCATAGGTGTAATTTTAGCCGTGGCATTTCTGAATGAGCAATATCTGCCGTTTATTAAAACCAATCATTACTTTAAATTCATCCGAGAGATTACAATAATTGCAATGGCGTATTTGTCAATGCTGACTACACCAAAGATTACAAGAACTTCAAACAATTTCACATGGGGACCAATTCAGGAAGTTGCATATCTTTTCCTCGGTATATTTATAACAATGGTTCCATGCTTGCTTTATCTTGAGTCAAATGCAAGACATCTTGGTGTAAATACAACAACACAATTTTATTACTACACAGGATTGTTAAGTAGTTTTCTTGATAATACACCAACGGCAGTAACATTTCACTCCCTTGCTCTTGGCTTACAGCAGTCTGCACCAACTTTAGTTGCCGGAATTCCGGAAGAAATTCTTAAAGCAATTTGTACAGCAGCAGTATTTTTTGGTGCAATGACTTATATTGGCAATGGACCTAATTTTATGGTTAAAGCTGTTGCTGAAGAAAACAATATTAAAATGCCGGATTTTTTCAGCTATATGATAAAATTTTCGATTATTATTCTTTTGCCAATTTTTATAATAGCTCAACTAATTTTAATGTGATTAAAAATGAAAATAAGTCCAATGAAAATAGTTCACATTCTTTTACTCCTAATTTGTATTTCTTCTTGTAGAGCACAAACACCGGAGAAGATTGATACTTTATTTGTGGCGTTTTGGAATCTTGAAAATCTTTTTGACACGATTGATGATCCTAACAAAGATGATCAAGAATTTCTTCCTGATGGAGCGAAGGAATGGACGCAGGAAAGATTGGATAAGAAAATGTATAATCTTGCTCGTGTATTTAATATGATGAATGATGAAAAAGGTCCTGACATAATCGGTGTAGTGGAATGTGAAAATCAAGCCATACTTGAATTATTTGTTTCAAAATATTTTCGAGATAAAAATTATAAAATTACTTACGCTGAATCTCCTGATAATAGAGGAATTGATTGCGGTTTTATTTATAATGCGAATAAATTCACTTTACTTGGCTACAATAGTTACGAAATCAAAAAGTTAGAATCAGCTCCAACAAGATTAATTTTGCATACTACTTTGAAAACACAAAATGATGAAGAATTGAATTTCTTTGTAAACCATTGGCCTTCACGTAGAAATGGTGCAAGCGAATCTGAATATAAAAGAATTGAAGCTGCAAAAGTTTTAAAACGAGAAGTTGATAAATTATTTTACAAAGACGAGAAAGCTAAAATAATTATAATGGGTGATTTCAATGACGACCCAGTTGACAATTCCATACTTCATACGCTTGGTGCACAGCCATTTAAATGCGATATATCAAGTACACAAAATATCGACCTTCCGGATAAGGAATTGTATAATCTTTCCTACAATTTGTTCGAGAAAGGTTTAGGTGCAATTACTTATCGTGATGATTGGAATTTGTTTGATCAAATAATAATTTCATCAAGTCTTGCAATAAATAGAGGCATTAGTTATTTGTGCGATTCATATTCAATTTTTAATAACGATTTAACTGCAACACGATCAGGAAAATATAAAGGTACACCATTTCCAACCTATGGCGGTAATCGTTATTTGGGCGGATATAGTGATCATTTCCCTGTAACAGCTAAGTTTTTACTAAGATGATTATATGAGAAAAGAGTTATTAATCTTCGGCTCTAATGGCGCTTTAGGAAAAGGTGTTACGGAAGTTCTTACAAAAAAGAATTTCGATAAAGTTTATTTGTTTGATTTTAATGCGAAAGAATCGGGATACAATGATAATAAAATTGTTAACATCGAAATAAAAGACCTAACAAAAGAGGAAAATGTAATAGCTGCTTTCAGTAACATAAAACCTGATAAAGACACTTGTTATTTCCTTTTTTCAACAATTGGTGGCTTTTGGGGTGGACAAACAGTTTGGGAAACAAAGCTTGAGGATTGGGAAAGATTATTCAACATGAACATCACTACAAATTTTTTAATAGCAAAGCACTTTTCATGGCTTGTTAAAGCATCAAAAGGTGGTTCAATTTGTATAACTGCCGCATTCACTGCTGAAAATCCCGAAGCCCTAAAAAGTGCTTACGGAGCTTCCAAAGCAGCTTTAGTTCATTTGATTAAAACTCTTGCGCAGGAGGGGCGAAATATTAACTTAAGTGCAAACGGGATTTCACCTTATATAATTGACACACCGGCAAACCGGTCATGGATGCCCGATGCTAATTTTAATAAATGGATAAAACCAGAAGAAGTAGGGGAAGTTGCTTTTTCGTTATTCCGTAATTTTAATTATGTTAGTGGTAACATAATTACTTTAAAAGAACGTTTTGTATTTTTGAATACATAAAAAACATAGCTATTATTTTATTGACTTTGTTTTTTGAAATCATTATTGTAGACAAGCTATTTTATAATAATTGTACTAACTTTCCTTTGATTCATTTAATATTATTTATTTAGGAGGTCTTTCTCTATGGAATTTGCAGTCGCTATTTACTCGATGGTAAGTGTTATTGCACAAACCGCACAAAATTCTGGTACGTTAAATTGGTTAACATCTAAGTACGAAGCAGGTGGAATATTCATGCATCCGATTCTTGCCTGTTTAGTCATTGGGCTTGCTTTCTCTTTTGAGAGATTGTGGACACTCTCGAGAGCCAGAGTTAATACTAAGGATTTTATTGTGAAAGTAAAATCTGCTCTTGAAACCAATGGCATAGAAGCCGCAAAGGAAATCTGTGCTAATACACGCGGGCCGGTTGCTTCAGTTTTTCACGCTGGATTATTAAGAGCTAATGAAGGGTTTGAAGCCGCTGAAAAGGCAATCATGACTTATGGCGGAATTGAAATGGGATTTCTTGAAAAAGGATTAATCTGGATTTCAACTTTTATTACTTTAGCTCCCATGTTAGGATTTACCGGAACTGTTCAGGGTATGATTGAGGCATTCGATGCTATTAAGGAAGCTGCTCAAATCTCTCCTGCAATTGTCGCTGACGGTATAGCAATTGCTCTTCTAACAACGTTGTTTGGATTAGTTGTCGCGATGATTTTACAGGTGTTTTATAATTATTTTGTTTCAAGAATTGATAGCCTTGTAAGTGATATGGAAGAAAGTTCCGTTGCATTAATTGATGCTTTGTATGATCTTAAGAATAAGAAAAAATAATTTACTTTTAAGAATATTTTTATTTTAATTGTTAAAGTCAAATGATAAAAAAAAGAAAAATCAAAGAAGCTGAAATTCCTACAGCATCTCAAGCCGACTTAGCGTTCCTCTTATTGCTTTTCTTTTTGGTATCAACGGTGATAGACGTTGATACTGGAATTGGGTTGTCACTGCCCGAACCTATTGAGGAAACTGAAATTGTCCCAGTTTCTAAAGATAGGATGGCAGCATTACTTGTTAATGAAAACGGAGATGTTCTACTTGATGGTACTCCAATTTCTATTTTTCAAATTAAAAGTCAATTAAAACCGCGAATTGTATCCAAAATTGACCTTCCTGCGAATAAAAAATTAATAGTTTCGGTCAAGACGGATCGAAAAACAAACTATAATATTTATATTCAAACTCTCGACCAGGTGAAACTGTCGTATTTTGAATTAAGGGACGAATATTCGAATTCTAACTTCGGTAATAAGTACAATGACTTGAGTGCAGAAGATCAGAAAAAAGTTCAAGATAAAATACCAATTATTATTTCTCTTGCGGAACCAGAGTCAGTTAAGAAATAATTTTTTAAGGAAACATTAAATGAAATTTGACAAAAGACGGGCAAACACAAAACAGGAAATACCGACTTCATCAATGCCAGATATTGTATTTATGTTATTAATGTTTTTTATGACTGTAACTACCCTAAGAGAGGTGGACGTTTTTGTAGAATTCAAACTACCCGAAGCTAAAGCAATAGAAAAGATAGAAAATAAACGCTTAGTTTCTTATGTGTGGGTTGGCAACACAGGAAGAATTCAAGTGAATGACAGTCTAATTAAGCTTGAAGAAATTCAAAATATCATGTATAAAAAACGCCAGGAACTTCCTAATGTAATAGTTTCCATGAGAATAGATAAAGGTCAGGAAATGGGACTTGTTACTGATATTCAACAAGAGCTTAGAAAAGCTTATTGCTTAAGGATAAATTACTCAACTAATATCAAAATATAATTAGTGATTTAAGTTAGGTTATTTTAAAGGCAGGTTTATTTTAAGCCTGCCTTTTTCTATTTAAGAGGAATCAAAATGACTTTAAGAGAAAAAATCAACAACGATTTAAAAGAAGCTATGAAATCCGGTGAAAAAGTCAAGCTCGAAACTATTCGCTCGATACGAGCTTTAATACTTGAGTTTGAAAAAAGCGGAGTTAACCGCGAAATGGCGGCCGAAGATGAAGTTAAAATTTTAAGTACAGCAGTTAAGAAACGAAAAGAATCAATTGAACAATTTAGAAATGCTGGGCGTGAGGAACTTGCATTAAAGGAAGAAAAAGAGTTGAGCATTCTCTTAAATTATCTTCCGAAGCAATTGAATGAAATGGAAATAGCAGATGAAGTAAAACGGATTGCTTCTGAAATTGGAGCAAAATCGAAAGAAGATTTTCCCAAGCTAATGCCTTTGGTTATGAGGGAATTAAAAGGTAAAGCGGATGGAAAGTTAGTTAAAAGTATTGTTGAAAAATTCTTAAACTGAAAATGATATTTTTAGATATCATCATTTTAATTGTACTCTTAATCGGATTTATCCTTGGTTACAAAGACGGATTTGTTCGAAAACTTATTGGATTAATTGGTTTAGCTCTTGCAATTTATTTAGCAGTGCTATTGGCAGCACCTTCAGGTCGTTTAATTGAATCTACTTTTGGAATCGAGTTTTATCTTTCTGAAATAATCGGCGGTGCAGTTGTTTTTCTTGTTATTATGATAATCATCTCAATAGTTAAGAGGGTAGTTCATCCATTTGATAAAGTGAACAATTTATTTAACCAAATCTTTGGCGGCGCAGTTGGAGTTCTACAGGTTTTATTTTTTCTCAGTGCAGTATTTATTATCATGAAAATATTTGATCTTCCAAGCGAAAATACTGCAAAGTCTTCTCTCATTTATCCTCATGTTTACAAAGTTATTCCATCCACAATTGATTATCTTCAAGAGTACACACCCGATTCTCGAAAACTAATCAAAGATTACATCAACGAAAAAGATTCTGTCTGATGATTGCAAAATCAGCATTTGAAAAATTAGAGTTTACGAAAGTTCTAACCTATATCTCCAACTACTGTGCTACGGAAAAAGGAAAAAGTAGAGTACTTTCATTAGTTCCCTTAACTGATCAAGAAGATATTATACGAACCGGAAAGCAGATAACCGAAGCAAAAGATATTCTTACAAAACATGCAAATCCTCCGATTGATTTTTTACCTGATATTGAAAATGTATTATCTCAAAGTGCAATTGAAGGAGCTTTACTTGAAAGTAAAAAAAATCTGGATATTCTTAAACTGGCGGTGATTTCCCGAAATTTATTTCAATTCTTAAAAGAGAATACTGAAAATATTTCCTTAATTCGCACCTTAAGTCAGTTCCTGTTTGTTGATAAAGCTTTCGAGAATTATATACAGCGAATCATAAATGAACAAGGTGAGATTAAGGACAATGCGAGTCCTAAATTAAATGAAATTCGCAAAGAGGTTTCTTCAAGAAAAGAAGAACTGATTCGATCTGTTAACAAAATTGTTAAGCAGCTAAAAGAAGACAATTTAGTTAGAGAGGATTATGTTACTTTAAGAGATGGTAGAATTGTACTTCCGATTAAAGTTGAGCACAAAAGACATATTCGGGGATTTATTCACTCAGAATCATCAACTGGTCAAACAGTCTACATTGAACCTGAAGAAACACTCGAACTAAATAATGATATAATCTCTTTAACATTTGCTGAAAAAAGGGAGATAGAACGAATACTTAAGGAAATTACTAAGCGAATCGGTGTTGTTAGTCCTGAATTGCGAGCAAGTCTTAACGCAGTTACAGAAATTGATTCGATTTTTGCTCGAGCTAAATATTCTATTGAAATAATTGGCTGCTTTCCTTCAATAGTTAATTCAAAACCTATTTACATTGACAATGCAAGACATCCAATCCTTCTGAAAAAATTTGGGAGGGATAAAACTATCCCTCTCACTGTAAATATTGACAAGCAAAATGTAATTTTAATAACCGGACCTAATGCCGGGGGCAAGACTGTCGTACTTAAAACATTAGGATTGCTTCATTTGATGATAAACTCCGGTATTCATATTCCGTGCAATCCCGACTCCAATTTTCATTTCTTCAATAATATTTTAGTTGATATCGGCGATGAACAATCTCTCGAGGATGATTTATCTACTTTTAGTTCTCATCTTTCAAATATCAATCACATTTTGAATTGTGCTTCAAGCGATTCTCTAATTTTATTAGATGAAGTTGGAACGGGTACTGATCCTGCAGAAGGTTCTGCATTGGCAGCAGGAATACTACTCCAACTGAGAGATAAAAAGTCTTTGGTTTTTGCCACGACACATCATGGTAATTTGAAAATAATCGCACACGATATGCTCGGTTTTGAAAATGCTGCTATGGAGTTTGATCACCAAAATCTGCAGCCAACATACAAATTCAAGCAGGGAATTCCCGGCTCAAGCTATGCATTTGAAATTGCCAAGCGAATTGGTTTGGATGATAAGGTTATGACTTCTGCACAACATTACCTTGATTCAGATAAGCACAATGTTGAGAGGTTTCTTATTAACCTCGAGGAAAAATCCCAAGAGTTAGAACTGCATCTAAATAAAGTAAAAGTTGAAAATGAAAAGTTGAAAGAACTTTCAGATAACTACAAATCCAACATTCAAAAACTTAACAACGAAAAAAAGGAAATAATAAAAAAAGCAAAATCAGAAGCAGATGATTACCTCAAAGGTTTAAATAAGAAATTTGAAAAAATAATTAAAGATTTGAAAGAATCTAACGCTAACAAAGAAGTGATTAAATCATCACAAGTTATTATCAAGGAATTGAAAGAAAAAAATAAAGCGATATTTTCTGAAACTTTGGAGATTGAATCTAAAGAAGAAAATTTGATTGTGGGTGATTTTGTTCAAATTAAAAACACGCACACATCTGGAGAGATTATTGAAATATCTAAGGATAAAGCAACCATAATTTCCGGAGGTTTAAAGATTCAAGTCTCATTGAAAGATCTTATTAAAACTAAAAAAGAAAAGATAATTCGGGATAATTTTGTTAATTTTTCTATTGCAAATCCTTCATATCGTTTGGATATTAGAGGTGAGAAACCTGAAGAAGCAGAGATTGAGGTTCTTACGTTTATTGATGATGCGTATGTCGCAGGTTTATCCCGTGTAGAAATTTTACATGGTAAGGGTACGGGTGTTCTAAAAAAATTAGTAAAAGAAATCTTGAAGAAACATGATAAGGTTAAAGAGTTTCAGTTTGCACCCATTGACTTAGGTGGAGATGGAATTACGATTGCCGAATTAAAATAATTTCTTAAATTCAATATCTGAGAATATTTATTGTTTAAAAAAATCCTAATAACCAACCGTGGAGAAATTGCAGTTAGAATTATCCGTGCTTGCAGAGAACTCCAGATTATTTCAGCAGCGATTTATTCTGATGCTGATAAAACTTCTTTACACACCGCTCTTGCTGATGAATCGCATTACATTGGAGCAGCACCAGCAAGTGAATCATACCTGAATAAAAACAAAATAATTGAACTAGCAAAGAAAATCAATGCTGATGCAATTCATCCGGGCTACGGGTTTTTTTCAGAAAATTCTGATTTCATTCGCAGTGTTGAAGATGCTGGTATTATTTTTATAGGACCATCATCAAAATCTGTTAGCATGATGGGAAATAAAACTGAAGCTCGATCATTAATGAGTAAACACAAAGTTCCTATAGTTCCAGGAACAATTAAACCAATTCAGAATATAGATGAAGGACATAAACTTGCTTTGCAAATTGGTTACCCAGTCTTGTTAAAAGCCGCTGCGGGAGGCGGAGGTAAAGGAATGCGGAAAACAACTTCTGAAGCCGAATTCTCTTCAGCATTTGAAGCGGTTAAACGTGAGGCATTGAAAGCATTTGCCAATGATGATATTTACATAGAAAAGTATATTGAAAATCCTCGCCATATTGAAGTGCAGGTTTTTGGCGATAAATTTGGAAATTATGTGCATCTGTTTGAACGAGAATGCTCGATACAACGAAGACACCAAAAAATTATTGAAGAAGCACCATCTTCATTTGTTGATTCGACTACTCGTGAAAAAATTACGCTTGCCGCAGTAAATGCAGCTAAGGCATGCAATTATTTTAACGCCGGAACCATAGAGTTTCTTATGGATGCTGATAAGAATTTTTATTTTCTTGAAATGAATACACGGATTCAGGTTGAACATCCTGTAACCGAAATGATAACCGGAAAGGATTTGGTTAAAGAACAAATTGCAATCTCTTCAGGAATACCGTTATCTTTTTCACAAGATGACCTTAAAATTAATTGTCATGCCATCGAAACAAGAATTTATGCTGAAGATCCTCAAAATAATTTTTTACCTTCCACCGGGACAATCTCAGATTACAGCGAGCCATCAGGGTTAGGTGTAAGAGTTGACTCCGGTATTAGACGAGGTTCCACCATTTCAGTTTTTTACGATCCATTGTTAGCTAAATTAGTCTGTTGGGATTCAGACAGGAAAAGTGCGATAAACAAAACATTGCGTGCTCTCACAGAATTTAATATTGCCGGGCTTACAAATAATATTTCTTTTTTATCTAAGGTTATCAGCAGCGATAAATTTATGGCAGGAAATTTTGATATAAATTTTTTAGATAGAGAAAAATTATTGTATGATGATAATGGCGGTAATTCAAACAATCAAGATATTCAAAAAGCATCAGCCATACTTGCCGGTCAATTGAGAATGAGAACTCAATTTTTGCAGCAAAAGCCAAGCTTATCTAAGAATAGTTGGATAGAACAAAATTATGAGTGAGTTTGTTATTTCAATTAATGGAAAAAAAAACACACTTAATTTTCTAAGTGATTCAAAAGTAATTTACAACAATGAAGAGTTAGATTTTGAAATAATTGATTTAGCAAATAATGTTTACCTCTTGAGAATTGACAAAAAATTGTTCAATTTTACATGTACTCATAAAAACAATGAAAATATTATTCTATTTTCACAAAGTGAAAAATTTGAATTAACTGTTCGAACCTCACTTCAGGATAAAGCAAATGAGGTTTTGGCAAACAAACTTTCTTCACATCATCATTTAGAAGTTAAAGCCCCAATGTCGGGAATGATATTGAAATTGAAGAAGCAAAAGGGTGATATGGTAAATCATGGTGAAGCAGTAATGATTCTTGAAGCGATGAAAATGGAAAATGAAATTCGTTCGCTTAGAGACGGCATTATAAAAGAAATTTTTGTGAAAGAAGGGGCAGCAGTAGAAAAGGGTACGTTACTTTTTTCAGTAGAAACTTAAGTTCTCTATAAATAACTATATCTATAACTCAGAATAGGAGGTCAATTGAAAACTTTCTTTCTTTGCATGGTCCTGCTTTTAACATTTTCAACAGAAAATTCACTTGCAGGAGGATTTCAATTAAATGAACATGGTGCTAAGCCGATGGGAATGGGCGGTGCATTTACCGCTATTGCCAATGATGCATCAGCAATTTATTGGAATGGTGCTGGTCTTACTCAATTAACAGGAACCCAGATAATGCTTGGGACAGCATTAATTACTCCTGTTTCATCTTTTCGTGGTGTTGCGCCTCAAATAACCGAATACAAAATGGAAAAACAAACCTTCTTTCCGAGCCATGTTTTTGCTGCTTTTCGAGCAAACGAAAATATAGTATGGGGAATTGGAGTTACCACTCCATTCGGTCTTGGAACTAAATGGGACGAGAATTGGATTGGAAAATATCTTGCTGTTGAAACTGAACTTATGACTTTCGCTGTGATGCCAACTTGGGCATTCAGCTTAACAGATAATTTTTCGATTAGTGCGGGATTTCAATACAGTTATGCAACTGTTCTTATCACAAGAAAAAATTCTCAGGCGCCGTTTGCTGGTGACGCTTTTATACATTTAGAGGGTGATGATAAAGATGCATTCGGTTATCAATTTGGTTTAATGTATAAACCTGTAAAAAATGTAACTATTGGTGCTTCATTTCATAGCAAAGTTGATTACAAGTTTAAAGGTAAAGCTGATGCAACAGGTGCTCAGCAATTGATCGATACAAAAAGACTTCCAAAGGATGCTGATATAGAAGCAAAATTAACAACACCTATGAATATTGCTGTTGGAGTGGCATTAGATCCAATATCGCAATTAACGTTGAGTTTTGATTATCAATTTGTCGGCTGGTCAAGTTATGATGTTTTAGCCGTAAACTTTATTGATCCGGCTTTTACTGATTTAGCCAGCCCACGTGATTATGAAGACACGTTTATTGGCAGATTTGGATTTGAGTATAGACTTTCACCTGCATTATCACTTCTTGGCGGAGTATATTACGATAATCATCCTGTTGTGCCTGAAAAGGTCAGTCCATCTTTACCAGATGCAAACCGTTTAGGATTTAGCGGTGGATTTGATTTTAAGGTATCACCAAAATTCGGAATTTCTGCTTCCTACTTATTCATCAGGTCCCAAGAGAATACTGTAACTAATTCTCAGGAGGATTATACTGCCGGTATTTCTCCCTTTAATGGGACTTATAATTCAATTGCGAATATATTCTCACTTAGTTTATCATATAGCTTTTAAGGAAGGAGATTAATAAAATGAAAAAGAAATTAATTTTAGCCGTTTGTGTTTTAATCGCATCAGTCCTTCTGATATCATGTGAGGATCGTTCTGAACTTCAAGCACCAAGCGCACCTAATTTTACTCAAGGCAATGCTAATTTCACAAGATATGTTGCAATTGGAAATAGCTTAACTTCAGGCTACCAATCTAGCTCTTTGTATGAAAGCGCTCAACTCTATTCATATCCCCACCTGATTGCTAAGGAAGTTGGGACTGATTTTATCCAACCAATAATAAATGATCCGGGGACGGTTGGTAGAATTGAAATAAAATCACTAAATCCTTTCACTTTAACTTATAATCCAAGTGGTGGATCATTGACTAATCCTAATGCTCAGTATTATAATAATCTTGGAATACCAGGCATTGTTTTAGCAGATGTTATGAATTCAGTGAATACTGTTAGTTCATTTTCAAAAAGTCCATTCATTGATATTATTTTACGAGGAAAAGGAACACAGTTTGCTCAGGCAAAAGATTTAAATGGAAATAAACCAACTTTTATTTCGCTGTGGATTGGCAATAATGATGTTTTAGGTTTTGCTACAAGCGGAGGTGTTAGACCAACAACTCCAACGGATGCGAATACTTTTACATTTCTATACAATCAATTGACTGATAGTCTTTTGACAACAGGTGCTAAAATTGTAGTTGCAAATATTCCAGATGTAGCAGCAATTCCATTTTTTACTACTGTGGGTCCTGGTATTGCTCAGAAGTTAAGTTCACTTGGTATTGCAGGAATGTACTACCAGCAGCATGGACAATACAATGGAACTGTTCTGCCTGTGTCGGCTTTAGCAAATTATTCTGCGTTAATAACATTGCTTGGGCAAAATTATGCTGGACTTCTCGGTACATCAACAGGAAAATTTTATAGAGATAATAATGTAGATATAACACCACTTATAACGGCTGGAATATTAGATACGAACCAAGTATTTGGATTACATCCTAAAAATCCTTGGCCAGATGCATTAATTCTTGATGCAAGTGAAATTACTACTGCAAGAAACGCCACTTCGGCTTATAACACAGCGATCACATCTATTGCAGCTGGTAAAGGTTTCGGACTTGTTGATATGAATTCAGTTTTTAACCAAATTCGTTCACACGATTTTTCGGGTGGAACAACATATGATGGAATCGTTTTCACAACAACATTTGTTACTGGTGGGTTATTCAGTTTAGATGGTGTTCATCCAACGAGCCGAGGGCAGGGAATTATTGCTAATGAATTTATCAAAGTTATCAATGCAAAATGGGGAGCAAGTATTCCCTTAGTAAATATTTCTCAAATTCCTGGAAGCTTGATTCTTGCAAAAACGAGTTCATTAGGAATACCCGTGTTTGAAAAAGGCACTTTAGATAATTTATTGTTCTAAAATCAGTTATCACTATTTCTAAACCCGACTTTTTCACAAGGTCGGGTTTTTTTTGCGATATGAGTGAATTTCGTTCAAAATATAGTATTTATTACAAAGTTTGATTAAATTAAAATAAATTCTTAATAAAATATTTTTTGGAGGTGTTATATGGCTTTTTCTTTGAATAAAATTATGCTAATTGGCAATCTGGGCAAAGATTGTGAAACAAGATTCACAACCGGGAATGTTTCTGTAACTAATTTCACACTTGCTACAACATACAGCTATAAGGACAAAACCGGTAATTGGAAAGATGAAACTACATGGCACAATATCGTATCTTTTGCTTTATCAGATTATATGAAGGAAAATTTAAAGAAGGGAAAGAAATTCTTTGTTGAGGGCAGACTAACTAAAAGAGATTACACAGATAAAGATGGAAATAAAAAATATTTTACTGAAGTTATCTCTGAACGACTAATTCCTTTAGAAAGTACTGCGGGTGCTTCCGGTGAGGAAGATAAAACAGCATCTTCTGAAGCACCACCAGATATAACTCCTGAAAATAATGAAGACCTACCGTTCTAAATAGAATGTTTAACAATGCGGAGTAATTGTACTTTTTGGATATTGATTGGAAATTAAGGGCAATACTTTTATTAGTCTGTTTTGCAGCATCCGCTTTTTTTTCAGGGTCGGAGGTAGCACTATTTTCTCTTGATAAAAAGAAAATTAAAACGTTGTTTCCTAAATCACTTTTAATTCAAGAGTACTTACAAAATTTACTTGATTATCCGCGACGATTATTAGTAACAATTTTAATCGGTAATACTATTGTAAACGTAACAGCATCCATCATTTCTGTATCTTTAGCATTAGAGATCGCTGCATCTTTTCATTTTTCGCGAAACATAGCACTTACTTTTCAGATCATACTGCTTACTTTTCTAATTCTGCTTTTCAGCGAGATTACTCCTAAAATCTGGGCATCAAAAAATCCTGTTACTTTTGCCAGATTAATTGCAATTCCTATGCACTGGGTGGACGTAATCATTTATCCGATTTCCGAATCAATAACTGAGCTCATAAAATTTTTTGTATCCAAGCTGAGGATTGATAAAAAAAAATCAGCTATCAAATCGGATGAGATCAAGGAGTTAGCAACTTTAGGACTTGAAAAAGGTACAATCGAAGATGATGAGCATGATTTAATTCATAGTATAGTTGGTTTTAATACGCTTTCGGTCAGTGAAATTATGACGCCGCGAGTGGACATGGTTGCCGTGTCCTCAGATTCAGAGTTTACGGAAGTTGTGAATGAAATTACAAAAACAGGAAGAAGTCGAATTCCACTTTACAAAGATGATCTCGACGATATTATCGGAATTATCTATGCGAAAGATCTTCTTCCATATTTCAAAAATTTGGAGCTGCGTAAGAATTTATCGCTTGCTAAAATAGCTCGTAAGCCGATGTTTGTACCTAAAACCAAAATGATAGATGACCTGATGCATGAGTTTCAGGAAAAGAAAATGCATATTGCAATTGTGGTGGATGAATACGGCGGTACGGCTGGTTTAGTTTCTCTTGAGGATATAATTGAGGAAATAATCGGAGAGATTAGAGATGAGTATGATAAAGAGGAAAACCTTATCACCAAAATTGATGATAATAATTATTTCGTTCTTGGAAGAATTACAATTGAAGAACTAAAAGAATTGTTAGACCTTCAAATAAATACGGAAGAAATTGAATATGATACAATTGCAGGATTAGTGTTAAATTATGCAGGTCAAATTCCCAAAGAAGGGTATTCTTTTGAATTTGAAACTTATAAGTTTACGGTCAAGGAAGTTCTTAACAAGAGAATTAAAAGAATCCTAATCGAAAAAATCGCAGAAAAATAAGAGATTATGAAAAGAGGATGTTTCATAACTGCAATTGTTGTTCTAACAATTTTTGTTGCTGCAGCACTTTATATTTTTCAAAATCATTTTGATACCTTAGTTCTGAATCCAGGTAAAAAATGGTTAGCAGGTTTTGTTAGGCAGGATTTCGAAGAAAAATTAGAATCAGTTAAGGATTCACCTGAAAGAACTGAATTGCAAAAGATAATCCGCGATTTTTCTGAAAATACCGAAGCAATTAAAAAGTTTAAAGAGAAGGATATTAAAAAATTGATAAACACAATTGAAAATGCAATGTCGGATAGTTTAATTCAAAAATCAGAACTTGAAGAAATTTCTCAACTAATAAAATCAAAAGTAAAATGAAAGATCAACGAAAAACTGAAATAAAGGTTGGGCTGGTTGTTGTAGTAGGAATAATTTTATTCATCTGGATTTTAACATGGGCAAAAAGCTTTAGCTTATCAGCAAACGATAAAATAGTCAAAGTGAAATTCAAGAATGTTTCCGGCTTAGAAGTGGGTGATGAGGTGGCAATCAACGGTGTTAAAAAAGGATTTGTGGATGATATAAAAAATCATGGAGACGAAGTTCAAGTTAAATTATCAATTTCAAATGATGTTTCACTTAAAGAAGATGCTGTTTTCAGAATTGCAATGTTAGATTTAATGGGTGGGAAAAAAGTGGAGATTTATCCTGGTTTATCAGAACAAATTATGGATTATTCCAAAGTGCAAACAGGTTCTTTTACTGCCGATATTGCTACTGTAATGTCAATGGTTGGAGGAATTCAAGATGATGTTAATGCTTCAATAAAGGACATGAAAATCACTTTGAATGCTCTAAATAACTATTTGACAGATAAGCAATTAAGTGATAACATTAAAAGTTCAGTGAACAACTTAAGCGAAGCATCAAAAAAATTAAATTTGATGATGGATGATAACAGAGATAATCTCAAACGACTTATCAGCACCAGTGTTGATTTGAGTGAAGAAGCAAAAACATTTCTTACCAAGAACAAAGATGAACTTGGTAATTCTTTTAAAGAGCTGAAAACATTACTTGAAGAAACAAATTCATTAGTCTCAAGAGCCAATGAATTTGCTGATGAAATAAAAACTAAGAAAAATAATGTCGGTAAGTTTTTATATGATGAAGAATTATATTCAAATCTGAACAAATCAATCACACAGCTAAACGAACTTACAAAGCTCATTCTTGAGCAGCTAAAAGGGGATGGTTTTAAAGTGGACGCAAATGTTGATTTATTTTAAAAAAATATTTTTCCTCCTCTGGTTAATTAATTTATCCTTATCTGCTTTATTACATGCAGAAACACCCGACCCTGTAAGAAGTAAAAACGGAATGGTCGTTTCAGCAAGCACACTTGCATCCAAAGTCGGCATTCAAATTCTTAAAAAGGGAGGCAATGCAGTTGATGCTGCTGTTGCCGTTGGTTTTGCTTTAGCTGTTACATATCCTTCTGCAGGAAATATTGGCGGCGGTGGATTCATGGTTATTCATCTTAAAGATGGAAGAAACATTACTATTGATTATAGAGAAAAAGCACCTAGGAATTCAACCTCGGAAATGTACTATGATGAAAAAGGAAATGTAGATACGGAAAAGATTCAGAAAGGAGCGCTTTCAGCAGGAGTTCCTGGCAGTGTGGCAGGTTTGATTTATGCGCTGGAAAAATATGGAACAATGAAATTAGAAAATGTAATCCAACCAGCAATTAGCTTAGCTGAAGATGGCTTTCCACTTGAATATAGATTGGCTCAATCAATTCAAAGCAGCTTAGGAGATTTTAAAAAATATGAATCATCTCTGAAAATATTTTCCAAAAATGGCTCACCTTATATTGAAGGTGATATTTTTAAGCAGTCTGATCTTGCTTTTACACTAAAGCAAATTAAAGAAAAGGGGAAGGATGGATTTTACAAGGGAAAAGTTGCAGAGTTAATAGTTGAACAGTGCAAAAAACTTAGCGGCATAATTAGCAAAGACGATTTGGAAAACTATCAACCAGTTGAGCGTCAACCTATTCTCGGCAGCTATAAAGGTTATGAAATTGTTTCGATGGGTCCTCCAAGTGCGGGCGGAATTGGATTAATTCAGTTGTTGAATATTTTTGAGAATTTCAAATTTGCAAAAAACGAGTGGGGAAGCAGCAAGTATATTCACACTTTAGTTGAAGCAATGAAATTTGTTTTTGCTGATAGGAGTGTTCATCTAGGTGATGAAGATTTTTATCCGGTTCCGAAAGAATGGTTATTATCAAAAACTTATGCACGTGAATTATTCAGCAAGATTTTTGATTCTGCGATTCCTTCTGAAAAAATTATACCTGGCTCGCCCAAGTTGTATAAGGAGAGTGAAGAAACCACACACTATTCAATTTATGATGGGATGGGAAATGCTGTCAGTACAACCACTACAATTAACTCTAGCTATGGTTCCAAATTAGTTGTTGATGGAGCAGGATTTTTACTTAACAATGAAATGGATGATTTTAGCGTAAAACCCGGTGTTGCAAATCAATTTGGTTTAGTAGGCAGCAAAGCAAATTCAATTGAAGCTGGTAAACGAATGCTAAGCTCAATGACTCCAACAATTGTTTTAAAGGATGGAAATCCTTATCTCATAATCGGCTCTCCTGGTGGTTCAACCATTTTAACTGTTGTACTTCAAGTTATTCTAAACTGTTTAGAATTTAATATGGATATACAAGAAGCTATTAACCAGCCAAGAATTCATCATCAATGGCTGCCAGATAAAATTGATTATGAAGAATTTGGACTGACATTGGATGTTAAGAATAACCTGATTGACAAAGGACACAAGATTGGTGAAATGAAAGTTTTAGGTCGAGTCGAGGGGATTTTGATTGATAAAGACAAGAATATTATTTACGGAGCAACCGATTCTCGCGGCTATGGCTCGGCAGAAGGATATTAATTTTTATTTTAATCACGAAAATTCACATGATTATTGGGATTGGAATTGACATAATAGAAATAGATCGAGTAAAGAAAAGTGTTGAAAAATTCGGAGAACGTTTTCTTAATAAAATATATACACAAAAAGAACTTGACTATTGTCTGAAAAAGAAATACAAATACCAGCATCTTGCCGCAAGATTTGCAGCAAAGGAAGCAGTTTACAAAGCATTAGCAACCGGCTGGAATGAAGATGTGAGCTGGCATCATATAGAAATTTCAAATGAACCGAACGGAATGCCAATAGTTACACTTCATGGGAAGTTGAAAAAGTTTTTACAAAAAGGTAAGGATTTGAAAATTTCTATGAGTCACTCACGGGATTATGTTACTTGTGTGGCAATCATTTATAAGATTGATTCAAAGAATAATAAATAGCAACCAATTAAGCCAATCCATCAGTTTACTAGTTTATTGATAGTATAAAAAAAATCAATTATCTATATTTGGAATGAATAAATGAGCATTAATGTGAACGGACGAAAAATATTTGAGATATTCAGTTATACTTCAATTGGATTTGTTGCCATTGTTTTAATTTTGATGGTCTTTAAAGCAATTCCGATCTCATGGTATGTTCCGGTTTTAATTTTCAGTTTATTTCTTTTGGGAATTAGATTCGCTTTTAGATTTTATTTCATTTTTAAAAATAAAAAGAACAAGGAGTAAGTCTTCGAACCCTCTAAACAGCTTAATGGAAAGCTTAATGCTAAAGTTCTAATTCTGAATCAAAGCTACGAGCCACTTACGGTTTGCAATATAAAAAAAGCAGTGATATTAATTTTCCTCGGCAAAGCTGAGATGGTTATTAGAGATACCCGGAAAAGTCTTCGTACAGTTTCAAGGACTTATCCATGGCCGAGTATAATTCGTTTGAGTCGTTTTGCTCATGTACCGTATAAGCGTGTTGTACTTACAAGAAAAAATATTTTAAGAAGAGATGGTTACAAGTGCGGATATTGCGGAAGAGGAGATCTCCCTCTTACAATTGATCATGTTATTCCAAAAGCTCGCGGCGGATCCGAAAGCTGGGAAAATCTGATTTGTGCCTGCACAAGCTGTAATAATAAAAAAGGTGACCGAACTCCTGAAGAATCAAAAATGTATTTGCGTCAAAAACCATTCAAACCAAGTCACATAATGTTTATTAAGCATGTGGTTGGTAAACTCGACGAAAATTGGAAGCCCTATCTTTACTTATCTTGATTTCTTTTCATCCAAAAGAAATAGAAAGCAGATTTATTAAATCTTAATTCGTATTTTTCATATCATAGTTTTATAAAAATAAGAATCGGCATGGCAAAAAAAAGAATCTTAAGCGGAATGCGACCAACAGGAAAATTGCATATTGGGCATTATGTCGGGGCATTGGAAAATTGGGTTCAGCTTCAAAATGATTACGATAATTATCATCTAATTGCCGATTACCACGTACTAACAACTGATTTGAATACAGATTCAATTTATCAAAATAGTATTGAAATGCTTATTGATTGGTTATCGGCGGGTTTAGATCCAGATAAAAGCCCAATGTTCAGGCAATCAAAAATTAAGGAGCATGCAGAACTAAATTTAATTTTGGGAATGCTTATCACTGTTAATCGGCTTGAGCGGAATCCAACGCTTAAAGATCAAATGCGCGATCTTCACATTGATTATGTAACGTTTGGACATTTTGGTTATCCGGTTCTTCAAACAGCGGACATTCTATTGTATAAGGGTGAGTTTGTTCCGGTTGGTGAAGATCAGGTTCCACATGTGGAAATTTCAAGAGAGATTGCAAGAAAATTTAATAACCAATACGGTTATGTTTTTCCTGAACCTGAACCATTGTTGACAAAATTTTCCCGGCTGCCTGGTTTAGATGGCAATGCAAAAATGAGCAAATCATTGAGAAACACAATTTTGCTTTCTGATAGTCCTGAGATAATAAAAAGTAAGTTGAAAAAAGCAGTTACAGATCCAAATAAGATTAGAAAAGGAGATCCGGGAAATCCTGAGATATGCCTTGTATTTGCTTATCATAAGAAATTTAATGGTTCCGAAGTCGAAGAAATTGAATCAGGATGCAGATCAGGTTCTTTAGGTTGCGTGGATTGTAAAATGAATTGTGCCGGAAAAATATCTGATTTCTTTTTACCAATTAGAACGAAAAGATTATATTATGAAGAACATATTTCAACCGTCGAAGATATTCTTCACGAGGGAGAACGAAAGGGAAGTATCGTAGCTCAAAAAACAATGAATGAAGTTCGAGAAAAGATGAAGATCGGTTAAATGTACAAAATAAAATTAGATCATTTTGAAGGTCCGTTGGATCTTCTACTATTTTTTATCAAACGAGATGAATTGAATATTTACGATATTCCAATTTCAAAAATCACAAAAGAATTCTTGGAATATGTGAGTCTTATAAAATTGCTTGATTTAGAAATTGCCGGTGATTTCATTTTAATGGCTTCAACTTTAATGCACATTAAAGTTAGAATGCTCTTACCGCGTGAAGTTGATGAAAAAGGCGAGGAGATTGATCCACGTGCTGAACTGGTTGCTGCATTGCTTGAGTATAAAAAATATAAGGAAATGTCGGAGGAACTTTCTTTCTTTGAATCAAACCAGCGTAAAGTGAGCTTTCGTGGAAATTATTCAGTTGATCCCAAAGAATCATATTCAGAATATGATGTTTTGCTAAAAGATATCAGCATTTATGATTTGGCAAAAACTTTCAAGAAAATAATTGAAGGCATTAAAGAAGAACCTGTTCATGAGGTTATATCTGTTAACATTACAATTGATGAGCAAATTGATCATATATTAAATCTGATTGAAGAAAAACTTGAAATCGGTTTTTTAGAATTGATTGAGGGGATGCGTGAAAAAATCAGAATTGTTGTAACGTTCGTCGCACTTCTTGAATTAACGAAAATGGGAAAGATTGGAATCAAAACCACTAAGGATTTTAACAAATTCAAATTGTATAAGATAATCAATGGATGAAATTTATAAATCTGTTATTGAAGCGATTATTTTTTCGTCTGATGAACCAATACCTGAGCTTGAAATTATAAAAGCTGTTCAGGCAATTGATGGAGATGAAATTGAGATTTCTACGGAAGATGTTCAAAAAACAGTTGATGAATTAAACTCAACTTACGCACAAAATAATCTTGCTGTCAACATAGTTAAAATTGCTAACGGTTTTGTTCATGCAACAAAACCTGAATTTGCAAAATATGTTGGTTATCTTTCTTCCGAGAAAAGTAAAAGGCGGTTAAGTCAGGCAGCTTTAGAAACTCTTGCAATAATTGCATACAAGCAGCCCTTAACAAAACCTGAACTTGAATCTATTAGAGGTGTTAATTCTGATTACATATTGACTGCTCTGTTAGAAAAGAAATTAATTACAATTTCCGGAAGGGCAGAAACCATCGGCAGACCATTACTCTATAAAACTACTGATGAATTCCTAAAATATTTTGGATTAAAGAATTTAAATGATTTGCCTAAACCGCGCGAGATTGAAGATATAATGAATGATGAAGATTTTATTGAGCAAAAGAAAAGAATTATGATGAACTTAATGGAAGAGAATCTAGAAAAAGAAAGCACCGCTGAATCTGAAAATGCTGGTTAGAATTAATAAATATTTATCTGATTGCGGAGTCGCGTCAAGACGAAATGTTGAACAATTGATACTTCAGAATAGGGTGATGGTTAATAATGAAGTTGTTAAGTCACTCGCAACAAAAATTGACACAAATAAAGATTTAGTTAATGTAGATGGTGAAAACGTTTCTATAAAGAGACACGTGTATTATCTATTAAATAAACCGAAGGGTGTAATCACTTCTACTAAAGATGAGAAGGGTCGTAATACAGTTGTTGATTTAATTAAAAATGAGCGTGGTATATACCCTATCGGAAGATTAGATTATAATACTACGGGAGTTCTTCTCTTAACAAATGATGGTGACATTTCTTACTTACTTTCTCACCCAAAACATAAAGTGCCGCGAGAATATGAGGTTATACTTGACAGAGCTATGTCCGATGAGGATAAAAAACTTCTTATATCTGGAATCACACTTGATCAAAAGAAAAGTAAATTTGAGTCAATAACTTCACCTCAAAAGAAAAATAAATCTTTACTGTTTGTAAAATGTTATGAAGGAAGAAATCACTTTGTGAAAAGGATGTTCTCAAGTTTAGGTTATACTGTTAAACATTTAAATCGTTTTAGTTTTGCAGGAATACAAGCAGATATTCCCATAGGTGCTTATAGAAAATTATCTCTCTCTGAAATAAACCAAATTGTAAATAAATATGCGACGTAAAATTTTAATTCTCATTAGTCTCATAGCCATTTCAATATTTAGCATAAATGCTCAAGTGGTTATTAAAGACACAATTCCCAAATACTCCTATACAACTGTGTCTGAATTTTGGTCTCAAATGGAAGATATTTTTAATGATCCAAATTTCAGTAATGCACACTGGGGAGTTTTAATTCAATCATTGGAAACAGGTGAATATTTTTATAAAAGAAATGAAAATAAATTATTTATGCCTGCTTCTAATTTGAAGCTATTCACAAGCAGCGCAGGATTAGCATCCTTAAGTGATGATTATAGATTTACTACGAATATCTTTATGCGAGGAAGGATAGAAGGTTCGACTCTAATTGGTGATTTAGTTGTTCAGGGAAAAGGTGATCCTACACTTTCTGGCAGATTTTATAAAAATGATCTATTTAAGGTATTTAGTGATTGGGCTGATTCACTTTTGGAACTTGGTATTGATGAGATAACAGGAAACATTATCGGCGATGATAATGAATTTGATGATAGAGGGTTAGGAGATGGATGGCAATGGGATTATGAAAGTGATTGGTATGCAGCACCAAGTTCAGCACTTTCATTTAACGATAATTGTATTGATATAATAGTCAGAGCTGATAAATTAAACGGTCAGGCAAGGATTGACATAAATCCTGATACTAAGTATGCTGTAATAATAAATAAAGTTTCAGTCGTGAAGGATGATTCAATAACATCCATTGATGTTTACCGCGAAAGAGGAACTAATGTAGTATCAGTTTTGGGAACCATCCGTAAGTCTGATTCGGTTAAGACTTTTGTTACTGTTAATAACCCAACTCAATTCACAATGGTTGTTTTGAAAGAAATAATAGAGAAAAAAGGAATATCTGTCGGTGGTTTCCCGATAGATGTTGATGATTTATCTGCACCAATCGAAAATTATGAATTATCAAAATTGTTTACTCATTATTCTGTTAAACTTAAAGAAATCGTTAAGGTCATTAACAAAAACAGCCAAAACTTTTTTGCTGAGCAACTGATGAAAACCATTGGACTAGAAAAAGAAAACTTTGGTTCAATTGAAAATGGAATAGATGCATGTAATTCTATTTTCCAGGAAATGGGAATAAACCCGGAAAATATGATTATGGTTGATGGAAGCGGATTATCAAGATTGAACTTAGTAACCCCTAAGCAAATAATATCGCTTCTCAGTTTTATGTATCATCATAAATATTATTTATCATTTTATAATTCACTTCCAATTGCAGGAGTTGATGGTTCCCTTGCAAATCGAATGAAAGGTACAAAAGCTGAAAATAACGTTCGAGCAAAAACCGGTTACATTGGTTCCGTGAGAAGTCTCTCTGGTTATGTAAATACAGGAGATAATGAACCGATAGCTTTCTCGATGATCGTCAATAATTTTACTGTGCCTTTAAAGCTCGCTGAAAACATTCAAGATTTAGTTTGCAACAGATTAGCTAATTTAAAACGAAAATAAGGAAACATCAGTGGAAGAAAATATTCAGCAAGATCTGGGTGTGCTTATTCAAAGAAGACATGAAGAATTAGCCGAAATCAAGAAGAAAGGCATTGAGCCATATGCTTATTCTTTTGAAATTGATAGTGACTCGGATAATATTAGAAATAATTTCGATGAAAATGAAAAACGGGTAATTAAAATTGCCGGCAGAATTATGACCATTAGAAGAATGGGTAAAGCTTCATTTGCTCATCTTCAAGATCACATGGGTAAAATTCAAATCTATTTGAAAAAGGATGACCTTGGTGAAAATTATGATGTTTTCAAATTGCTCGATATTGGTGATATAATTGGTGTTGAAGGTTTTGTTTTTAAAACTAAAACTGGAGAAATATCGGTTCACACAACATCATTAACTCTCCTTGCAAAATCACTAAGACCTTTGCCGATAGCAAAAGAGACCACTGATGAATACGGAAATAAAATTATTCACGATCAATTTGCAGATAAAGAATTAAGATACCGTCAACGATATTTAGATTTAATTGTTAATCCTGATGTACGAGAGGTTTTTATTAAGAGAAGTAAAATAATCTCTGCGATGAGGGAATTTCTTGACTACAATGAGTTTCTTGAGGTCGAAACTCCTGTGCTTCAACCGCTTTATGGTGGTGCTTCAGCCAGACCTTTTACTACTCATCACAATACACTTGATACAACACTATATTTAAGAATTGCTGATGAACTTTATCTGAAGCGACTGATAATTGGAGGACTTAACGGTGTTTACGAAATATCAAAAGATTTTCGTAATGAGGGAATGGATAAAATGCACAATCCTGAATTTACAATGCTGGAATTGTATGTTCCCTACAAAGATTATGATTGGATGATGCACTTCGTTGAAAAAATGATTTCTTCAATTTGTTTGGAAGTTTTCGGAACTCTCAAGTTCAATTTTGAAAATCACCTAATTGATTTCTCACCGCCCTGGAAAAGAATTTCACTTGTTGATTCACTTAATGAAAAAATAGGGACGGATATTCTGCGTACAAGTTTTGAGGAACTAAAACAAATATCGAAGAAATTTGACATTGATCTGAAAAATATTGAAAGTAAAGCTAAACTTATTGATGAACTATTTAGTGTAACTATTCAGAAAGAATTAATCCAACCCACTTTTGCACATGATTATCCGCTCGAATTATCACCCTTAGCTAAAAAGCATAGAACTAAGGAAGGATTAGTGGAACGTTTTGAGGGATTCGTTTGCGGAAGAGAAATCTGCAATGCGTTTTCAGAGTTGAATGATCCACTTGATCAGAAGAAACGATTTGATGATCAAATGAGAATGCGTGAGGCAGGAGATGAGGAAGCTCAGCAAATTGATGAAGATTTCTTAAAAGCTTTGGAGTATGGTATGCCGCCTACTGCAGGTCTTGGTATTGGAATTGACAGATTGGTTATGCTTCTGACTAATCAATCCTCAATTAGAGATGTGATATTTTTTCCCCAGATGAGACCAGAACAGAAGCTTTAGCTGCCGCTATTTTAAAATCGTTTTTACAAATTTAATCGCATGCAAAAGTTTCCATTGTTTAAGTTGACCTCATTAATATTTTTATTCTCATTAGCAGCGGTTAATAATTTTGCTCAATGCTTAATTCATGTGCCTTCAAATATTCCAGAGCAGTTACGAACGGTTCCTATCCCAAGTGATTCCAGTTACAAGCTATCTATTTTAGAATTAGATAAACAAATTAATTTTAATCCATTTGAAAATGATATTAATTACCCTGTACTTGCAGGTATGGGGGCAGCTTTTTTAGGAACTGGCACAGCTATTCATCTGTATCAGCAAAAAGCTTGGTGGAGTGAGCAGCGAACAGCATTTCATTTCCAGGATGATTGGAATTATGCTTTGTGGATTGATAAAATTGGTCATGCGTATGGTGCAATGTTAATTCAGCATGGAATTTCTGCAGGATTAGAAGCTGCCAACCTTGATGCAGAAAAATCCGTTTGGTACGGTTCGCTTGCAGCATTCTCATTTCAAACTTTTTTGGAGATTGAAGATGGCTTTGGTCCACAATGGGGTTTTAGCCCTGGCGATTTTTATGGTGATGTTTTTGGATCAGCTTATCCACTTTTGCAATATTATGTACCGTTCTTCAAAAACATTATGTTCAAGGCAAGCTATTGGCCAACAGATTTAAATAAAACAAATCCAAACAGCGGGCAGAAGCACATTATCGCGGATGATTATCATGGGCAAAAATTTTGGCTTTCTGTAAGAATGAAGAATCTATTACCAGAAAATACTGCCAAATTATGGCCAGAGTTTTTAATGCTCGCAGTCGGAATGGGTGTAAAAAACCTCGATGGTAATGGCGGCGGGCAACGAGATTTTTACATCGCTTTGGATTTTGATGCCGAAACTATCCCACTTTATGGAAGTACCTGGCAATTTATTAAAAACACTCTGAACTTTATTCATTTTCCAATGCCGGGAATCAGAGTAACTTCGGGTGCCGTTTTTTTTGCATTTTGTTATTGAGAAATATATTGAAGTACAGCATAATAATTCCTACACTTAATGAAGAAGTTCTTTTGCCAAAACTTCTTAAACAGTTAACTGATAAAGAATTAAGAAATCGTTATCAATTTGAAATTATAATTTCTGATGGAGGAAGCACCGATAAAACGTTAGAAATTGCACGTCATTCTGCAGATAAAGTAGTCATTAAGCAAAGCAGTGGAACGCAAAATATTGCGATGGGAAGAAATATCGGTACAAAATCTGCATCAGGTGAAATTCTAATTTTTTTAAATGGGGATGTTGTTCTGAATGATGCTTTTTATTTTTTTGATTATTTACAGCATCAATTCAATGAGTCTAATTATTTGGCTTTTACCTGTTTTGTGTGGATTTATCCTGATGAAGAAAAGTTTGCTGATAAAACGTTTCACTCTATTTATAATATCTATTTTTGGCTATTGAACTTCATCGGAGTCGGGATGGGAAGAGGCGAGTGCCAAGTAATTAGAAAAGATATTTTTGCAACCGTTGGTGGTTACAATGAGGAATGTGCAGCAGGAGAAGATTTTGAACTGTTCAAACGCATTAGAAAAATGGGAGAAATATTATTTTCAAAAAAAGTTTTTGTTTATGAATCGGCGAGAAGATTTAGAAGGTATGGTTACTTTAGAGTTACTTTATCATGGATATTGAACAGCTTCTCAGTAATATTAAAAAATAGATCAATGCATTCTGAATGGGAGCAAGTGAGATAAATGAAAAAAATACTTGCAGCTGTGTTCATCACCTTCAAGGTATTTTCACAAACTGAGTATGTTAATGTTGATAACCGTATTTACGATTTTCTGGAAAGAATTAATGATCTTAAATTAATCGATAATTATAATTCATTTGAAATTCCCAAAACCAGAAATGAAATTTCAGTTCATTTAAAGCAATTGATGAAAATATCCGAACAACTTGATGAAATTGATTTACTTATGCTTGAGGATTTTAAAGTAGAATTTGAATACGAACTATTTGGAACGCTAGAGAGTTCTAAAGCATTAATTGGAGATGGAAATTATAATTTATTTTCGAACAGTGAAAAATATTTATATTACTTTTCAAATAAGACAAAAATGAGTTTATTCATAAATCTTATTGCAGATGGTGAAGTAATTCTAAACAAAAGTAGTGTTTCAGATAAAATAAATTCAGCATCGCTGCTTAATATTGGGGGTGAGTTACGTGGAACACTAATTGATAAAGTTGGTTTTTATACACGGGGAACAAATGGAACAGCTAATGGAAATCGAGCTGCTGCACTATTAAAAAAGGACTTGCAGTATAATTATAAGTTTACCGAGAAACCGGATGAGAATTTTTTTGATGAAACTCAAGCATATTTAACTGCTGACTTTAATAGTGTTAAATTAAAATTAGGCAGGGATCGCTTAATGATTGGATATGGAAAAAATAAACCTATCTTAGAAAATAATTCACCATTGTTTGATTATTTCCAATTCAAAATAGATTATGACTTTTTTAGTTTTTCATATCTCCATGGGAAATTATTGGGAGAGCGAACAATAATATTTGACAGCACAAGAGGCAGTTATAATAACATTTCTGAAAAGTATTTTGCTTACCACAGAATGGGATTTAACATTTCTCCTCATTTTAATTTTGGTTTAGGCGAAATTGTCGTCTATGGAGAAAGACCATTGGACTTGAGTTATCTGGTTCCCTTCAGCTTCTTTAAATCCGTTGAACATTCTAATCGTGATCGTGATAACACAATGCTCTTTTTTGATTTCTGTAATTATACAATACCCCAAACAAAAATATTTTTTACTTTTTTAATTGATGATATTTCATTTAACAAGATTGGAAAAGGTTGGTGGGGAAATCAAGCACTTTTCAATATTGGTGCACAGACTTCTCCTTTTTATAAAATTATTCCCTTGGATTTCATTTTTGAGTATATGCGGCTTGAACCATATACTTACTCACATCGGCTAAGCAGAAACAACTTCACCCATTTGGGATATAATTTAGGTACATTTTTACAACCAAACAGTGAATTGTTTTTTTTAGAAATAAATTATAGGTTTACAAATAGATTAACCCTTTCAGCGGATTTTAGTTACAGCACCCATGGTGCAAATGTTATTAACAGTGATGGCACGATAAAGAATGTTGGAGGAGATATTAACTTAGGTCATAGGTCCATGGATAGTGAAACAACAAAGTTTTTAGATGGTAAACTGGAAATTTCAAGAAACATTTTAACTAAAATATTGTACGAACCATTTAATCAAACAACATTTTACCTAATTGCCTCATATATTTCAAATTCCTCAGATAAAACTCAATTATCGGGCGACATACAGTTATTTTTAGGAACAAGTTTAAAATTTTAATTTTTTGGAGTGCGAATGAAACTTAATGAAATAAAATTTCCAATAATGATAGTTATACTTGGATTCGGAATTGCGATAGGCGTTCTAATTGATAAAGTCTTTTCTGGTGATAATCTTCGAGACAGTATAACTAAGTTTAACGATGTAATGACTTACACCGAGAAATATTATGTTGAGGAAGTGGACACACAAAAGCTTGTTGAAGCTGCCATAAATGGAATGCTAAGTAAATTAGATCCTCATTCAGTTTATATTCCGGCACAGCAGATGGAAAGCGTTGAAGAATCATTTCGCGGTGACTTTGAAGGTATAGGCATCGAGTTCCAAGTTGTGAACGATACATTAACAGTTGTGTCACCAATTGCAGGTGGACCAAGTGAGCATTTGGGAATAATGGCAGGCGATAGAATCATTAAGATAGATGGTAAACAAGTTATTAAAATCACAAATGAAGAAGTTCGGAAGAAGCTTCGAGGTAAAGCAGGTACAAAGGTAACAGTCACTATTTTGAGAGTTGGTATCAAGGGTGAGCTTAATTATGAAATCACCAGAGATAAAATTCCAATTTACTCTGTTGATACAAGATTAATGCTTGATAGTAAAACTGGATATGTAAGTGTATCCCGGTTTGCTGATAAAACTTATGATGAGTTAGTTGATGCATTAACTGAATTGAATCAACAAGGTATGAAGCAGTGTATCCTCGATCTCCGCGGTAACCCCGGAGGTTATCTTAATCAAGCATTTAAGATAGCAGATTTATTCATTCCCGGAAAAAATAAAATTGTTTATACCAAAGGTCGCCGCTCAGAATTTAATGAAGAATATTTTGCCTCAGAACCATCACCATTTGAAAAAATTCCTTTGATCATTTTGGTCAATAAGGGAAGTGCATCTGCTAGTGAAATAGTTTCTGGAGCAGTTCAGGATTGGGATAGAGGATTAATCGTTGGCGAAACTACATTTGGTAAAGGATTAGTCCAGCGACAATTTACATTGTCAGATAATTCATCAGTTCGTTTAACAATTTCAGAATACTTTACTCCTTCGGGCAGATTGATTCAAAGAAATTATAAAGATAAACAAGATAAGTCAGAATACTACAGCGATGCCGGTTTAGAAAACGAAACCGAAGGTGAAAATCTTTATCACTCAGTAGAAAAAGATTCAGTACGACCTGTATTCAAAACTAATAAAGGCAGATTAGTTTATGGTGGTGGAGGAATTACCCCGGATTATATAGTTAAATCAGAAAACTTAACGGAATACACAACGAAGCTTTTAAAGAATAATGTTTTTTATTTGTATGCATTATCTTTTGTTGATGCCAAAGGAGCAGATATTAGCTCTAAGTATGGAAAAGATTTGAATAAATTCAAGGATGAATTTTCATTATCTCAAAATGAGGTTGAGAAATTTATTGCATTTGCTTCACAGAAGGATGTGAAATTAGTAGAGAATGATTTTCAAAATGATAAAGATTTTATCTTAGCAAGATTAAAAGCGCAGATTGCTCGCAATTATTGGAAAAATGAAGGCTGGTATTCAGTATTAATTCCTGTGGACAATCAGGTCGAAAAAGCATTAACATTATTTGAAGAAGCAAAGAACTTAGCAAATCTAAAATGAAATTGAGAATAATTCTGTTTGTTATTTTAACTTATGCTTTTAACAGCATTGATAATTCAATAACAGCAAAGAATTACTCTTATAGCTTTTGGTTTAGCTCTGAAAAAAAAATACTTCCCGGTGAAGAGCTAAATTACGTTGTTAGCTATTCATTCATCAGTCTTGGAGAAGTTAAAATTCGAGTTAAGGACAAGAAAATAATTAACGGCAAATCATATTACAATGCAACAGCTTACATAGATTCATATGATGGTATTCCTTTCGTGAACCTGCATCAAATTTATGAAAGTAAGGTTAATCAAGATTATTATTCTGATTTTTTTCGTGGGATTGTGAAAGGCGATGAATATACTACTTATACCGAGTATTATTTTGATTATAAAGATTTAAAGATTCGAATTAAAAAAGGAAAATTCAGTCCAAAAGAGATTTGGGCGGATTCAACAACTTCATTGGATAAACAATATCATGATGGACTTTCTATTTTTTTCTTTGCACGAATGCTGTCCGGCAAGAAAAATTCAATGATGCTTCCTTGTTTTGTAAATGAACAAAAAGTGAAAACTAAAATTAATTTTTATGAAGAGACAATTCCTGTTTCGATTGACGCGATTGATTACGATGTTGAATGCGTAAGGTTAGATGGTGACATGGATTTTATAAGTATATTCGGATTAACAGGTTATTTTGAAGGATGGTTCTCAAATGATGAGGCAAGCATTCCTATTGTTGCTCACATGAAAGTGATAATTGGTAACATTAAACTTGAATTAAAAAGTTGGAAGAGAGAAGGATGGAAACCTCCGGAATACAAAAATTAATTTCTGAGGAAAAGTTATTCCCTTACCTCAATTATTTTCCCACACTCGGCAATAATGTTTTTTTAGCATCCGGAGCAAAGATTATAGGAAATGTTGAAATAGGAGATGACTCAAGTGTGTGGTATAACTCCGTTATTAGAGGTGATGTACATTACGTTAAAATTGGTTCACAAACTAATATCCAAGATTGCTCCATGCTTCATGTTACAAATGGAAAATATCCATTAAACATTGGAAGTAAGGTGACAATTGGGCATAGTGTAAAACTGCATGGCTGTACGCTTGAAGATTTATGTTTCATTGGAATTGGTGCTATTATACTTGATGGAGCAGTTATTCAGAAGAAAGCAATGGTTGCTGCTGGTGCTGTAGTAAAACCAAATTTTATTGTGCCGTCAGGTAAATTGGCGGCAGGTGTTCCTGCAAAAATTATTAGAAATCTGACTGATGAAGAGGTAGCTGATTTCGAATATTCTGCAATACGATATGTAAAATATGCTGAATTAACAGTTGAATCTTTAAAAACTAAACGGTAATTGGATTTTACATTGCCGTTGGAGTTATTTAGAAAGTTCGGTTTTTCGCTGATATATTATAAATTATTCAATTAACTTCACGGTATTGAATTTGTGGTTAAGAATCTGAAAGTTTATACAAATAATTCGATTAGTAAGAATAAAATTCACCGGTTATTATACTTTCTAAAAAAAGAATTCGAATTTAGTATCATCAGTTTGGAGATTTCTTTCGTAAATTCATCTCAAATTATGCAGTTAAATAAAAAACATTTAAATCATAATTACTCAACAGATGTTTTGACTTTTAATTACTCCAAAAGTAAGTTAATGTTAGAAGGTGAAATTCTAATTTCAACTGAAGATGCTTTGAAGAACGCTGAAAGATTTAAATCACTTTATAAAGCAGAAATATATAGATTGATTATTCATGGGGTACTTCATTTAATTGGCTACAACGATGAAAAAATTAATGAAAGAAAATCAATGAAGTCAAAAGAAAATTCATTGCTTAAACGATTTGTGTTTCACGTTTAAATAAAGCAAAGTGACTTTTATTATATTCATTTTTTGGTTACAAATAAGATTTTTATAATTTCGCAGCACTCTTTTTTAAGTTGTGTTCTATTTGAAATGTTTCAGAAATAATTAGAGATGGAAATTTAAGGTAATGAGTAAAAATTTAGTTCTCGTCGAATCTCCTGCAAAAGCAAAGACAATCAATAAATACTTAGGTAAGAATTTCATTGTTGAAGCAACGATTGGTCATATAAAAAATCTCCCTAAAACTCGACTTGGAGTAAAAATTGAAGAAGGTTTTCAACCCGAATATGTAACAATTCGGGGGAAAGGAGATACAATTAAAAAAATTAAAGGGCTTGCAGCAAAATCCCAAGCTGTTTATATAGCAACTGACCCTGACCGCGAGGGTGAAGCTATAGCTCAAGATGTTGCCGATATTTTAAATGGAAAAGCTGAAACAAAACTTTACAGAGTTTTATTTAATGAAATCACTGAATCCGGTGTTGAGAAAGCCATGAAACACCCCAGAGCTATAGATTTTCATTTGGTTCAATCTCAACGCGCAAGACGTGTGATGGACAGAATCATTGGCTACAAAATAAGTCCTTTCTTATGGAAAACAATAATTGAAAATTCTGGAAGCAGTGCTCTTTCTGCTGGAAGGGTTCAATCGGTTGCATTGAAATTGATTTGTGACCGCGAATATGAAATTGATAAATTTAAAGCGATTGAGTATTGGTCCATCTGGGCAATCTTTAAAACAGATACTAATGAAATATTTAAAGCAAAACTTTTTAGCATCGCTGGTAAGGACATAAAAGTTCCGCTTCAATTTGAAATGAGCAAAGCAGAATGGAAAGAATTTAATGCTAAAAATATTACTCTTAGTAATGAACAAACTGCTCAAAAATATTATGATGAAATTTCTGAGATCAATAAGTTTTCCATCTCGAATATAATTAAAAGACATACCCGAAGAACTGCACCAGCACCATTCATTACAAGTACTCTGCAAGCTGAAGCTTCAAGAAGATTACGAATGAGACCAAAACAAGCAATGATGCTTGCTCAAAAACTATACGAGGGTGTTGAATTAGGTAAAGATGGACTCGTTGGTTTGATAACCTACATGAGAACAGATTCGACCCGAATAAGTGATGAGATCATGCCAAAGGTTCGTCAATTTATAAAAGATCATTTTGGCAATGATTATTTGCCTGCTGAACCAATTGTCTATGATAAGAAAGGTAAATCAAATGTTCAGGATGCTCACGAAGCAATCAGACCGACTTCATTAGAATTTACTCCTGAATATGTCAAACAATTTTTAGATGATAAATCGTTTAAGCTGTATGAAATAATTTGGAAAAGATTTCTCGCATCACAAATGAATGCTGCTTTATTCGAAACGACAGTGATAGAAATTTATGCAAAAGAATTTGTATTTAAAGCATTTGGTTCAACACTTTTATTTAACGGATTTCAGCAAGTTTATGACGATATTCCTGAACCTAAAATAAATGCAGAAGACAAAGATGAGTATCGGAATGAAAAGATTCCTTTAGGATTAGAAAAAGATCAACTACTCGGTCTTAACGAACTTCAGAAGACGCAGCATTTTACAAAACCCCCGGCAAGATATACTGAAAGCTCGTTAATCAAGGCGTTAGAAAATAGGGGAATTGGTCGTCCAAGCACATATTCATTAATCGTAAGCACAATTCAAGATAGGAGGTACGTTCATTTAACAGATAAGAAATTAGCTCCTACTAAACTTGGACAGAAGGTAAATGAAATTCTTGTGAAGAATTTTCCCGATATTATAAATGAAGACTTTACTGCCAATATGGAAAGTGAACTCGATCAGATTGCACAAGGTGAAAATGAATATGCTGCAGTATTGAGTGATTTTTATAATCCTTTTGTTAAAGCATTAAAGTTAGTAGAAAATAAAATTGAGAAGATCATCTGTGAAAAATGCGGTGGTGAATTAGTAATTAAAATTGGACGCTTTGGAAAATATTTAGCTTGTAATAATTATCCAAAATGTGAGAACATAAAATCTTTTCGTGAGGTTTATTCTCAGCAAAAGGAAATTGAATATACTGGGGAGAAATGCGAGAAATGCGGTAGTAAAACTGTTTATCGCGAAGGAAAATTCGGAAGGTTTATTGGCTGTGAAAAATATCCTGAATGTGACTATATAAAGAACATCACTCTTGGCATCGCTTGTCCCAAATGTAAGCAGGGAGAAATTTTAGAAAGAAAATCTAAACGTAATAAAACTTTCTATGGATGTTCAAGATATCCTGACTGTGATTATGTTAGCTGGCATAAACCGATCGTGCAAGCTTGTCCCCATGGGGATTCTGATTTAATGGAACAGAGGTACACCAAAAAGAAGGGTAATTACCTTAAATGTCCAACATGCAGTACAGAGCTAATCTTAGAAGAAGTTAAAGAGGATTATGAAAATTGATCAAGTTATTGAACAATATTTAAGTGAGCTTAAAAGCATTAAAAGATATTCGATTAATACTGTTAAATCATATAAAGAAGATCTACTAAGTTTTCAGAGTTTCTGTGAAGCAAATCAAAAATTTGATTGCGAAAATATTACAAATAGGTTTATAAAAAATTTCCTTATGTATCTTAACGACTCCGGATTAGATAAACGTTCGATAGCAAGGAAGCTGGCATCTACACGAGGTGTATTTAAGTATGCTTTCCAAAAAGGAATAATAAATTCAAATCCTGCTCTTCAAATAGCAAATCCAAAGCTTGATCGAAAATTACCTGAAGTGATCTCACTTAATTCAATATTAAATATTTATAATTTAGCTGATGAAGTTGAAGAGCATCCTATCTTAGTCAAAATTATTTTCGAACTACTGTACGGTTGTGCATTACGAGTTTCAGAGCTTTGTAGTATCAATTTTGTTGATGTAGATTTGAAGAACAAGGTCCTAAAAATTCAAGGGAAGGGAAATAAGCAAAGGATAGTTCCGATTGGTGATAAATCTTTAGAAATCGTTAAGACATATATTTCTTGGAGGAAGAACTTTAATGGTACAAATGCGTTTCTGATTAATGTAAAAGGGGAAAGGATTTATCAAAGATTTGTTTATAGAATAGTCAATAAATATCTAAGCAAAGTAACCGATGTAAAACAAAAAAGCCCGCACGTACTTCGTCATACCGCGGCGACCCATATGCTTGATAGAGGGGCAGATATAAGAGCTGTTAAAGAAATTTTAGGACATGAAAATTTATCAACTACGCAAATTTATACTCACGTAAGCATTGAAAGGTTAAAATCAACCTATAAAAAATCTCATCCTAAATCATAAAAATCATCGGAGGTTAAAATGAACATTTCAATAACATCAAGAAAATTTAAAGCTCGTGACATTCTCAAAGAATTTATCACAGCTGAAGTAAATTCTTTAGAAAAGTACAATGACAGAATACTAAGTGCTGATGTGATTTTAAGCTACCAGAATTCTCATGACAGTGTTAAAATTGCAGAAATAATAATTCAGGTTCCTGGTCAAACATTAAAGGCAGCTGAGCAATCCGATGATTACAAAAAATCAGTAACCATAGCAGTTGATAAACTTTCAAGACAATTAACAAAATTAAAAACCAAAAAAACGGCAAGAAAAAGGGCATGAACATCAGCCAAAAATCAATATCGCGAAAGGAATTCATTACGGTTGATTACTTACTTACGAATTCCAAAGATATATTCAAACTGAAATTATTTTCAGATGACTCGGGATTTGATCGAAAAATTATTGATCAAAATCTTCATCGTCCAGGGTTAGCTCTGGCAGGATTTGTAGGTTTGTTTTCATATTCCAGAGTTCAAATTTTTGGGAATACTGAAATGAGATATCTCAATCAACTTAGCGAAGAAAAAAAGGCAGAAGCGATTGAGAGAATTTTTCAATTTAATGTTCCTTGCATCATCCTTACAAATGGAAATCAACCATTTCCTAAACTTATTGAGTTAGCAAATAAGTATCATATTCCTGTGTTGGGAACATCATATTCCACCACAAAAATTATTTATCTTGTCGGAGATTTTCTTGATGATCAATTTGCTGAAAGAATTTCTCTGCATGGTTCATTTGTTGATGTGTATGGTATTGGATTATTATTTATAGGAAAGTCTGGAATAGGGAAGAGTGAGGTTGCACTTGATCTAATAGAAAGGGGACACCGGCTCGTTGCAGATGATCATATTATTCTCACCAAAAAAGGCGAAGGTATACTGATGGGTTCTGGAACGAATGTCGGTAAGCATTATATGGAAATCCGCGGCTTAGGAATTATTGATGTTGAAAGAATGTTTGGAATTAGAGCGATTCGCTATCAAAAGCGTCTTGAAATGGTTGTTGAATTAGAGTTGTGGGATGAAAAAAGCGACTATACACGAACTGGTCTTGAAGAGACTAAAGTGAATATAGCGGGAATAGAAATCCCTTATGTTAAACTTCCGATTATTCCAGGTAAAAATATAACAGTGATCTCTGAGGTAATAAGCTTAAACTATTTACTTAAACATTATGGTTATGATGCACCAAAATTTTTTCAAGAACGTTTAAAAAAAGAAATTAGTAAGAATGAAAAAGAACATGATGTTAGAGGAGTTAAGTATTTTGAGCATGATTTTGAATAAAAAATCTCTGCGCTAACCTTGACAAAAATGAGGTATTTCCTTACATTCACGCACCAAATATGAGAAAATTATATTATATCTCGAAATCGAAGCAAAAACTCAAACAATTTGAGTATCTTAAGCCAAAATCTATACTTATCTATGCTATTATTGTTTCTTTTCTATTAATTATATCTTGGGGAACTTTCACTTTAATCTCGACTCTAACTTCATCCTCACAAAATATTGCCTCGCTTGAAGCGGAGAATGTGCAGCTTAGAAATAGAATAAGCAGCTTAACCAGATCGTACAAAAATTTAGATAAGGAGTTTAAAAACCTTAGAACAGAAGCAAATTATTTGCGGCTTGCCGTTAATTTGCCACCTTTATCTCAAGACGAAGCGACTTTGGGAATTGGCGGAAGCGAATTTGAAACTTCTTTCAAGTTGAGCAATAGTTCACTAAAAAATTTGGACGGATTAGTGAAATATGTTGAATCGCTTGAATTAAAGCTACGATTTGAAAAATCTGAACATCAACTGATATCCGATAAACTGAAAAAGAATGAAGCCCTTTACGCCTCAATACCAGCATTAAAACCTTGTGAAGGTTTAATAGGAGTTAATGGCTTTGGAATGCGTGAGCATCCGATACTTCGTATCAATAAAATTCATGAGGGAATTGATATTATAACAGATGTTGGTACAAAAGTTCTTTGTACAGGAAATGGAGTTGTAAGTTTTGTAGGAATTAGAGGGGGATACGGATTGACTGTTGAACTTGAACATCAGTCAGGGTTCAAAACTGTCTATGCTCACTTATTAGGTGTATTGGTTAAAGAGGGGCAAAAGGTTAATAGAGGGACAGCAATTGCACTAACCGGGAATTCAGGTTTATCAACTGGTCCTCATTTACATTATGAAGTTCATCATGATGGAATTAAATTGGACCCCTCGCAGTTTTTTTTCGATGACTTAGCTCTATTCGAACCAAAAAATAAAAAATAAATTCAACGGAGTTTTAGTAAATGATCTGGACAGTAGAACTTGCCTCATTTCTGGACGATGCACCGTGGCCAGCTACTAAAGAGGAATTGATTGATTATGCTGACAGGATTGGGGCTCCATTTGAAGTTATTGAGAACCTAAAGGAGCTTGAAGATTCTGACGAACCTTATGAATCAATTGAGGATATTTGGCCAGATTATCCCACAGATGAAGATTTCTTCTATAATGAAGATGATTTTTAAATAGTAATTTTCAATATAATTTTCTTACCTAAACTTGTCTATGGATGAAAATTGGAACGGCATTTATGGTCATTTTCACAATAGGGAAGTACTAAATCGAATAATTGACACTTCTAAAATACCACACGCGTTTCTTTTTGCTGGTAAACAAGGCATTGGCAAAGATTATTTTGCTGTTCGCCTAGCTCAATTGATAAACAAAAAATTCGGTCCGATTTCAGAACTGCAAAAAATAGTTACTGGTTTAGCTCATTTCAGTGAGCCGTATATTAAATATATATTTGCACTCCCACGTGGCAAAAATGAAACTGATGAGTCTTCTCCTTACGAAAAATTAACTTCTGACGATTTAGAAGAAATTAAAGATGAAATAAACAAGAAGATTGCAAACCCCTATTACCACATTGAGTTAGCAAAAGCAAATACGATAAAAGTCAGCAGTATTAGGGATATCAATAAATTTTTATCACTCCAATTTGATTTATCATATTACCGGTTTGTACTAATATCAAACGCTCATATGATGAATGAGACATCTCAAAATGCTTTACTTAAGAATTTGGAAGAACCTCCGGAAAAGGTAGTTTTCATTCTTACAACTCCGTTCCCTGAACTTCTAAGAGAAACTATAAGATCAAGGTGCTGGTCCCTGTACTTTAGTCCACTTTCCTCTGAAGATTTGAGAAAGATCCTAGTTGAATATTTTAAAATTGAAAATGATTTAGCACAAGAAGTTTCTTTGTTTTCAGATGGCTCCGTAACAACTGCAAATCATCTTATTGAACATGATTTCCGAAAACTTAAAAGTAAGACCATCAGTTTTCTAAGATACTCATTAGGTAAAAAATTTCATTTAGCTTACACAGAAATGATAAGTTTAATCACGCAAGGTGATAGTCAAAATCTCAAATTATTTATTCAAATGATTATTACGTGGTTAAATGATCTTCAGAGATATAGAACGGCAAGCAAGGATTTCTTTTATTCTGATTATAAGGAAACTCTGGAAAAATTTAATTCTAAATTTCCTAAATCAAATATTAATGATTTGGTTTTTAAGTTGGATCGGCTAAGTTCATTGATAGATAATAATATTAATCCTAATTTGCTTGCGATGAATTTGATTCACAATATTTCATCATTAACCAAATAGGATTAGTTCGTACAAGAAATTATATTAATTAATCATTGCATTTTATGATGGAGACATAGATGAGTAAAAAAGTAGTAATAGTAGGTGCCAAGCGAACTCCCATTGGCTCCTTTAACGGTATTTTGAGTTCCTTTACTGCGTCACAACTCGGCAGCTTAGCCATAAAGTCGCTTCTTGACGACTTTAAATTATCACCAGCAATAGTTGATGAGGTGATTATGGGTAATGTTCTTGCTGCAGGATTAGGACAGGCTCCTGCAAGACAAGCCGCATTATTTTCAGGATTATCTGATAAAACAGAATGTATGACGATAAATAAAATGTGTGGCAGCGGATTAAAAGCTGTAATGCTCGCTCATCAGGCAATTCATTCAGGTGATGCTGAAGTTATTATTGCAGGGGGTCAAGAAAGCATGAGTAATGCTCCATATCTATTACCAAGCGGGAGATTCGGCTATCGGTTAGGTGATGGTCAGATAATTGATTCGATGATTAAAGATGGACTATGGGATGCTTACAACAATATCCATATGGGTAACTGTGCTGAGAAATGTGCAAAAGATTTTAATTTCAGAAGGGAAGAGCTCGATGAATTTGCCATCAATTCGTATCGAAAAGCTCTCGATGCACAGAAGTCGGGAAAATTTAATGACGAAATGATTAAGGTTACACTTAAATCAAAAGCAGGAGAAATGGTTTTAGATAAAGATGAAGAACCAGAAAAAGTAAAATTTGATAAGATCCCATCGCTTAAACCTGTTTTTGATAAAAATGGGGTTGTAACTGCTGCAAATTCGTCAAGTATAAATGATGGAGCTGCAACTTTGTTAATTATGTCTGAAAAGAAAGCTTTGGAGATTGGATTTACACCAATGGTTGAAATTGTGGCTCAATCATCTGCTGCTAAAGCACCTATTGAATTTACTACTGCACCAGCCGATGCTATATTGAAAGTTTTAAATAAGGCAAACTTGAAAGTTGAGGATATAGATCTATTTGAGATAAATGAAGCTTTCGCTGTTGTTTCACTCGCAGTAAATAAGCTATTAAAACTGGATACTTCTATAGTTAATGTTAATGGCGGAGCAGTTGCTTTAGGTCATCCAATTGGTGCAAGCGGAGCACGAATTTTAGTTACTCTGATTCACGAAATGATAAAAAGAAATTCAAAGTATGGACTGGCTTCTCTGTGCATTGGAGGTGGAGAAGCATCTGCTCTTATTATCAAAAAGTATGAAAGGTAACCGAAATGGAATTTAAGAAAATCTCTGTCATTGGAGGGGGAACGATGGGTAATGGAATTGTCCACGTTTTTGCCCTCAAAGGTTTTCAAGTTAATCTGGTAGAGATTTCTGAACAATTGATTAGTAAGTCATTGAAGACCATTGAAGTAAATCTGGATAGACAAGTTAAAAAGATCGTGATTGATGAGCATCAAAAGAAAGAAGCTTTGGCAAGAATCTCTGGGATTGTTAAGATTGAAAATACACCCCCAGATTCAGATTTGATTATCGAAGCAATTTATGAGAATAAAGATGCTAAGTTATTGTTATTCAATCAATTACAATCTATAATTAAACAAGAATCAATCTTTGCTAGTAATACATCTTCGATTTCTATTACTGAACTTGCATCTTGCTCACGTCCAGGCAAATTCATCGGTATGCATTTTATGAATCCCGTACCAGTAATGAAGTTAGTTGAAATTATTCGGGGTTATTCTACAAGTGATGAAACTTTCAGTTTGATAAAAGACTTAGCAGTTCAATTAGATAAAGTACCGGTTGAAGTTCATGATTATCCTGGATTTATATCCAACCGGATTTTGATGCCAATGATAAACGAAGCAATTTATTCAGTAATGGAAGGTGTTGCCAAAGCCGAGGATGTAGATACTGTTATGAAACTTGGTATGAATCATCCCATGGGACCATTAACTTTAGCTGATTTTATAGGTCTTGATATCTGTTTGGCAATAATGGAAGTTCTTTATAACGGATTCAATGATACGAAATATCGTCCATGTCCATTATTAAAAAAAATGGTTGCAGCGAAAAAGTTAGGTAGAAAAACAGGCGAAGGGTTCTTTAAGTACAACTGATGTTTAATATTTTAAGTATGTATGAATAAAGAGTAAACTTGTATTTGTCCGATAATGTATATTATGTAAACTTACTTATACCCTAGTTCTAGATTGTGCTGCTTAGTTTTAAATATGCATAAATGACTATTAAGATCAACAATATCCATAAAATTGGGGTTCGCTTCCTTCGAAGTATTCTTCGTTGGGATGAAAATCCTAACTTTCTTTTTTTACGTTCCTTTTCGTCTAATTCGGGTTTGTAAAATCTCGGCATGTAATCAAATACCCGGTGATTAGGTTTTTTCATGAACATCTAATTACCTCAGTCCAAATCTACAATAGCTGAAATGAATTCATCTGAATTAAATTCACGCAAGTCATCAATAGCTTCACCGATGCCAATATACTTTACAGGAATTTTATTTTTTTCACAAACCTGAAAAACGATACCGCCTTTAGCTGTTCCATCAAGTTTTGTTATAACTAAACCCGTCAACAAAGCTGTTTTAGAGAACTCATCAGCTTGTACGACAGCATTTTGACCCGAATTCCCATCGAGGACAAGTAATGCCTCATCAGGAGCACGTTTAAGTTTCTTGGCTATAATTTTGTTCAGTTTAATCAGTTCATCCATGAGGTAAGTTTTGTTATGAAGTCTGCCAGCAGTATCAATTAACAGTACGTCATAGTTTTCTTTAAGTGATTTCTCGATTGCCTCGAAAGCAACTGCTGAAGGATCTATGGATTTTTCATTGATTAAAATATCAGCTTTTGCTCGCTCAGACCAAATTTCAAGCTGTTCACTCGCAGCGGCTCTAAAAGTATCGGAAGCAGCAATTAAAACTTTTTTTCCCTGCTGTTTGTATTTATAAGCAAGTTTACCAATTGTAGTTGTCTTCCCCGCCCCGTTTACACCTACAACTAAAATAACATAGGGTCTTACATGATTATTTGATTCATTTATATTCGAATTATTTGTCTTATCAAAAATCTTTTTTAATTCAGATTTAAGAACAGAAAAAATGACTTTCTCATTCATTCTGTCTTTAATGTTTAGCAGTTCAGTGCGAACGTTTTCAATAATTTTATTGCTAAGTTCAAATCCAACATCTGACGAGATTAAAATTTCTTCAAGCCGTTCGATTGTGTTTGTATCTAAATTCGCTTGTCCGGAGACAGTTTCTTTTATTCTATTAACAAGATTATTTCTAGTTTTGGCAAGTTTATCCCTAAGGTTATTAAATATGCTCATTCTTTTTATTCTTTTTTAAGAATTCAATTGCACGAATTAAATAGCCCGCCAGTGAGCCATAAATCAGTATTATACTACCGTAATAAAATATAAGAAATGCAACATTCGGTTTGTTCATTCCAAGAATAACTAAAAGAAATACGATTCCTATTGCAGTTACAGTTATTTTTCCAAGGAGGTTTGATGGAAGTACTTTTTTAAGTTTTAATGAAACAATAATTCCTCCTAAAAAGATTATTACATCTCTTAATATGATAATAAGCAGATAATAACTGCTTATTTCACCAAGCAGATATAACTTAATTGAAAGCACTGCAACTAATATTTTATCGGCAAGTGGATCAATGATTTTACCTAATTCCGTAATTTCATTTCGTTTCCTAGCTATATAACCATCAAGGTAATCTGTTATGGCTGCAACAATACTTAGAATGATTGTCAGAATGCGATAGGATTCATTTGGAAAGTTGTTTAAGCTGAACCAGACCGGAATAAAAAGCAAGAGTCTGAAAAAGCTTAGGGCATTTGAAATAGTTAATATTTTATTTTTTTCATTGGTCATTTAATTGCTGCAAACTTACCAATTCTTTCTTCGATTTCATTTCCTGTATTATCTAATCTGCTGATACGATAGATATAAATACCTGTATTCATTGCATTTCCATTTTGATCTTTAAGGAAAAAGTCTACTCCCCCATCGCCATTATTCTCTTCAATGGATGCAATTTGTTTTCCGTCTAGATTAAATATTAAAATTTTTGCTTTGTTGGGAAGATTTGCAAACGTAATTTTTCCTAAACCATTATTAACTTTTGCTGGCTGTGGATAGACATAAACATCTGATAAATCCTTTGCGAAACTGCTTAACACGAGATAACTACCCGCGCCCGATGCAATTTGCAGATTACCGGTTTGAGCAGATGATTTCAAATTATTGATTTTTAATACATACTCTCTACCGACAGAACCAACCGGTTTTTGTTTATCCCAGCTTAAAATAACATTTCTTTTATCGCTTTGATCAACACTAACTGAGCTAACTATTACAGAAGGCGTGAAAACATAATTTGATGAATTTATTGCGGTCTCATCATCAACATCTATGTTGAATATAATTCTTAATTGATACGGAGATATAAGTTGATGAGACGAAATAAAAAATTGCTCCTGTTGAATTATCGTTGTATCAACATTGAAAGAAATTGTATCTTTTTTTAAAGGTGAGCCATAAAAATCTCGTATATCATTAACTACCAAACGATTATTTCCCACAGGTAAATTTCTATTAAAAGTCAGAAGCAAGGATTTTTGATCTTGCGGTGTAATTGAATTAGGTAATTCAAAGTTAAGTATTGTAAATGAATTAAGGTTATCAATTGTGTTACTGATTCGTTCCGTGAATTTTATAGTAATGCTCTTGGCTGTCGTTGAAATTATTTTATCCACTCTTGCCGGAGTATGTGAATACACATTTATAGTTTGACTGAAGTTTGACATAGGAATTGGTTTTGAAGAATCAAAAGATTTAACAGCATAAAAATAATTTTTATTATTTTGAACTGTAGCATCATTATACTCGGAAATAAGAGAGGAATCTATAACCGTTAAGTTCTGTTCACTATCACCACGATATATGTAAAATTTGTTACCGAGCCCAATCCATCTTAAATAAATGTTTGTTGAATCCTTGCTATATCCAGTTATATCATATGGACTGTTAGCTTGATTAGAAAAAGCAAACTCATAAAATTTTATTCCCTCATTGGTCGGGAATGCTATTTCCTTAACACCATTGCGATTCAAATCTCCAACAAAAATACTGCTTGAGTTCACATTTTCTTTGTAGGATACAACAAGATTCTGAGATGCGAATGATTTGAATATGTACGAATAAGGAAACATGAAAACAATCAACTCCTGTCTGCCATCAAGATCAAGATCAGCAAATTTGATACTGCTCTCAGCGGATCTAAATGAGGCATTAAACTCTACCGAAGCGTCAATAAATGCTTGATCGTAAATAATGCTTAAGCTGCCACTAGCAAATGTAAAAATAATAATTCGGTAAAAAGGAGCTATATCAAGATCATCAATTGAATGGATTAAAACTGCTAAATCTTGAAATCCATCACCATTATAATCACCGGCATCAATTAAAGCCGATGATCCTAAAAATTCTGTCGAAAATATTTTATCCTGAATGTAATTATTGGAGCTTTGTATTTTATAAGAATAAACATCACCATCACGATCAACCATCCAAATTTCATTCTTGCCATCGTTATCAGTATCTGTGATAACAGCATTAGGAGCATCAATTATGTTTCCACCAAAACCTTTGGCAGTAAAATTCGATAGTCTAATTGGTGGACTATTTAAACTAAGATTACTGTTCACTTTCCAAATAGCTAAAGTTGTATCGCTATCTATAGCTAAGACTTCAGTAATACCATCAAGATCAATATCTCTTGCCATCACAGGCCAAAACTTTCCTGTAGAATCTGTGAATTTATTAGATAAAGTGAAAGTTCCAGGAGCATTCTGTTCATCAATGTAACCGTTTCGCTGAATCGAACTTAGTAAATCGGTTTTGTTATCGAAGTTAAAATCTCCAACATCCCTTGGCAATTTATTTTTTATTGAATCAACTTTAACAAAATTGTTCCCCTCTAATTTGTACAAGCTGTAATACAAATCTTGAGACGGATAAAACTCACTGAAAAGTACTTCATTAAAACTCTGTGATAAAAAGTTTGTCGGCTTTTTAAATATGGTTCCTTTGTTTAGCGAATAATCAAGTTCTATTTCCGAGCTTATCAAAGCGGCGAACTCTGTAGTAACAGTAAAAAGTGAATCATTATTTCGGATTAGTGTTTTTTTCAATCCAACCAAATTTTCTAATTGAAAATAAATTTGGTACGTAACATTCTGTTCGACTAAATGCTTTGGAATAAATCCATAATGAAGCTTTTTCACAAATTGATTATTAGAAGCAAAACCATCCAAAGTAACAAAGTTGAAATTTGTTTCACCTAATTTTCGAAAATACATTTTTGCTATAGATGGTTCATTGCTCTGCAGCGCTGCCAAAATTGTCGTTCTGTTTCCATAAAAAGCTGGACCAATTGAGATCAACTCCCCTACTGGTGGAGTATGATCAACATAAAAATTTACTCGCTCTTCTAAAGTTCTTCCATTGTTGAGATAAACCACGAGTCTTAGATTGTAAACCGTATCTGCAAGAGATGAAATATTTAATGAATAAATATTTTGGCTGCTGAATTGATTCAAGCCGTTTTGAATTAAAGATGTCCAATTAGTTGGATTCAATCCAACACCGTAATAGAGTTCATAGCGAGTAAAATAAGATGAAAGGACTGTCGCATTAATTTCAATTACATTGGAGGAAGTTGCATAATCCTGAGTAGGGTGATTAAATTTAATTTTTGAAGGAGCAATTACATTTAATGCTCGAAATAGATTTAATCTTCCGGCTCCACTTCGCAAATCCCATCCGGATGCTCCAATATCATCTGTAGTTGATTTTAAGATTTGTTTAACTTCTTCATTTGAAAAATTCTCGAGAGAAAGTATTAGGGCAGCAGCGCCAGAAACAAATGGAGCAGATGCTGATGTTCCTGATATTATTGCATAGTTGTTTCCTTTTGCAGTAGTCATTATTAATGAACCAGGAGCTACTAAGTCTATCGTAGAACCATAATTAGAACTGCCAGCAACTAAATCATCTGAGGTTGAATTACCTACACAAATTACTTCTGAATAACCTGATGGATAATGCGGATTGCTTGAATTGGAATTTCCCGCACTTGCAATCAATACAACTCCACGTGAGTAGGCATATCGTACAATATCACGAAGTACATAAGAAAATGCATTATCACCAAAACTCATGTTAATCACTTTCGCTCCCATTTTAACAGCATACAAAATTGCCGCTGCAACATCATCTTCTTCACCATAACCGTTGGGATCGAAAGCTCGAATGTTGAGAAGTTTTGATTCTGGAGCTACTCCAGCAATTCCATAAAGATTGTTAGTGCTTGCACCTGCTATTCCTGCAATATAAGTTCCGTGACCTTGTTCATCTTTAGGATCATTATCCCAATTTAAGTAATCACCGCCAGTTGAGTCGAATGGAAAGCCAACACGATCAGTAAAATCCCAACCCATATAGTCATCAATAAATCCATTGCCATCGTCATCAATATTGTTAGTTCTACGATCCCTACCTAACGCATCCGAACCAATTTCCCCGCTATTATAAAATATCTTTGAAGTTAAATCAAAATGATTGTAATCAATACCAGTATCAATTATACCGATTAATACTGTATCAGTTCCAAGACTAATATTCCATGCATCAAATGCCTGAATTTTACTTAATGCCCATTGTTGGGATATTAAACTGTCGTTAGGAGTATAATCTATTTTATAAACATTTCCGATTTGAACATATTCAATTTGAGGATCTTCAGAAGCTGAAGTAAAAAAATATTCGGCTTGCTGCTCAGAACTGAAAGTTAACTTAACAATTCTCGATAGTTCATCAATATCTTGTGCGATACCCTTTGCGAAATAATCTGCAGAGAAACTTTCAGTTTTCAGAAATGTATTCTTGTTTCCCGAAAGAATTTCTTTATTATTTATTCTTGATTGTACATCAGACTTACTTATAAAATCTTTATACTTAATGAAATAAGTTTTAGTCTGAGCATATGTGAGAGAGAATAAAAATATTAAAAGCATGGACAGGTTGAGAGTTCTAGATTTCATACATTTCCTTTGTAAGAGTTAAATCAACTGATGAAGGATACAAACCGGAAAAACAAGCTGTGCAAAAATTCTCATGGTTAGCTTCTGAGACAGCTTCCAGCATTTCATCTATAGTAAGAAATTCTAAACTATCAACCTCCAAATATTTTTCAATTGCTTTTATATCTACTTTAAATTTGTTTGCTACTAATTCATCAGTGTTTGGAAAATCCATTCCGAAATAGCAAGGATGAGTAATAGGCGGTGATGAGATTCGTAAATGAATTTCTTTAGGATTTGCCTCTCGAATTAACTTAACTAACTGCTTTGAGGTTGTCCCACGCACAATGGAATCATCAATCAGCACGACTGTCCTTCCCTGAAGCACTCCTTTAACAGTATTAAATTTAATTCTAACACCTATCTCCCTTTTTTCCTGTCCGGGAAGAATAAAAGTTCTTCCAATATAATGGCTTCTTATCAATCCTATTTCCAACTTAGAATTGATGTTCAGCTTCTCTAATTCTGTTTGATATCCAAGAGCCATCGTGTTCGAACTGTCGGGAACACTTATCACAATCACTTTTTCGCCATCACGGTCACGCACCGGATGTTTTCTAGCAAGAATTTTCCCTAGTCTTCTTCTCATTTTATCAACATTATGCCCGAAAATAAAACTATCAGGCCGAGAAAAATATATAAACTCAAAGATGCAATTTTTGTGAGGAGAATCAAGATTATTAATTCTGTAAGACTCTGGGGAATTACTTTTAAGTGCTGAATCATTTATCACAACTATCTCACCGGGTTCCACTTCTCTTATAAAATTGGCAGCTATTAGATCAAAGGCACATGTTTCGGAAGCAAACACAAATGCTTGATTTACTTTACCTAAAGATAGTGGTCTAAATCCCAATGGATCGCGTGCCGCAATTAATTTGTCGTCCGTAAGGATAACCAATGAATATGCGCCTTCAACTTTTGAGAGGGCTTCTTTAATTTGATCAATTTGATTGTTTAATTTACTTCGTGCGATTAGATGCAGGATAACTTCGGTATCGCTTGTCGTTTGAAATATTGCACCATCATTAACAAGTTCATTTCTTAACTGCTTAGCATTGGTCAGGTTACCATTATGTGCGACAGCTAAATTTCCCATTCTATAGTTTACTATAAACGGCTGGATGTTTTTCCTTGATTCGGAAGATCCGGTAGTAGAATATCTATTGTGACCGATTGCAGCCCTGCCAGGTAATAACGAATGAAAAACAGATTTATCAGCAAACACTTCTGTTACAAGCCCTACTCCTTTATGGATATTAAAAATTGTGTTACCCTTCGAGCTGACACTCTTGCTTACAATGCCTGATGCTTCTTGTCCCCTGTGCTGCAGAGCATGTAATCCATAATAAGTTTGAAGTGAAGCATGCTGAGAATCAAAAATTCCAAAGATACCGCAATTACATTTTGGTTTATCGGGTTGAATAATCATTAAGTGATAATGCTATAAATGAAAAATTAATTGTGAATAAATATAAACATTGTTTGAAAAAATATTGGTAGGAATAAAAATAAAAAAGGTACTTAATGCACCCTTGTAGTCGGAACGGCGGGATTTGAACCCGCGACCACCTGAACCCCATTCAGGTACGCTACCGGACTGCGCTACGTTCCGTTATGTAATGTAAGATTTTAACGACTCTAAAAAATTTTTAATTTCTTGCAAATCCTTTTTTAATGAAGGTATTTCTTTTTTATCAAGAGTTTTTGTGAATTGAGAAATAGTTTCCTGCTCATCAGAATCATTTCGCTCTGATTCTTCAAAAAATTTATGTTCGGCTAAAATATTTTTAGCGCCTTCAATTGTGTATTTTTTTTCTCTCAAAAGATTTTTAATAAGCAAAATGGTTTGAATGTCTTTGTTAGTATAGATTCTATTACCAGCACGATTCTTTTGCGGTTTAAGCTGTTCGAATTCAGTTTCCCAATATCGAAGAACATACTGCTCAACCTCAGTAATTTTACTTACTTCACTGATTGAATAATATAACTTTTTGATGGATAAGTCTTTCATTTGATACTTATATTTATCTTCAATAAAAATAAAGATTTACAGTTGTAAATGCAAGTTATATCAATTTTTTAACCATTTGGTTTAAGTAATGATTACAAACGGTTTTCTTTGATGATAATGTCCTCTAATTCTCGAATATCCTTTAAGTCATAATCAGCTGTATGATGCTCGGTATTAAAAGTATCACCATATCTCGCAAATGCTGTTTTCATTCCAACTTTTGCCGCACCAATAACATCTCTTTCTGCCCAATCACCTACCATAAGTGCCTCTTCAGGTTTTACTTGAAGTCGTTCTAAAATCATTTTAAAAGGGAGTGGACTTGGTTTCCTCTCGCCTGTTTCATCAAATGTAACAACTGCATCAAAGATATGATGAAAATTTAAATATGCTAATCTTAACCACGCTTCTTTGCTGGGAGCATCGGAAAGGATTCCCATCTTAACTCCTAACTTAGCCAACTTGTTCAGTGTTGAATAGACATGCGGGTATGGAATGAGCGCTGCTTCACGTGCTTTTCGATAAGCAACAATTCCTGCAGAGAGAATTTTATAATTCACTTTTTGCAGTACTCGTCTTAAAAATTCATCGAATACTTGCTGATACTCAATTCCTTGTTCTTTATAAATTTCATCAATTAGTTTGTTAGCATATTCAGGAGTTATTTCTAAACCTGCATCAATCATTGCAGGTATTGCTTCTTCAATTGCTCGTCGTTTCATTTTCATGAAATCAACTAATGTGTTATCTAGATCAAACACTACTGCTTTAATCAATTTTTCCTCTTCTTTTTATTAATAATCTTATTGAGTAGATATACAGCCGCTATGTAACTATTTTCTCTGAATCCTGTTATATAACCATCACAAGCAATAGCCGTTAACATAACATTCCTAAAATTTTCTCGAGTACTTAAATTAGAAAGGTGGACTTCAATTTTAGGTAAAGTACAATCGGTCAAAGCATCTCTTATTGCTACCGAGGTATGGGCATATCCACCAGGATTTATTATTATTCCATCAAATTCATCTCTTGCCTCTTGAAGCTTGCTGACGATTTCACCTTCCAAATTAGATTGGAAAAATGTAAATATGTTTTTGGGAAATTCCTTCTTGATTAAGTAGTTGATTTCATTCAACGTGAGCGAACCATAATTTTTTTTGTCTCTTTTTCCTAAAAGATTTAAGTTGGGACCGTTGATAACTAATATTTTCATTTCGTTTCCGACATTTCTTCTATTATTTCTCTCATTCTTGGCGTCAAGTATATTTTATCGACTCCTAATTCCTTTAAAGCCATTGAAAGTACTATAACTTTACGTTGAAGGTTTGTCATTTTATTAATCACAATAACTTTACTGTCTTTCAAGATGCAATACCCGCCTTTGAAATCTCCTTTTTCAAATCTGACTTCAGCACCGAGCTGTGCAGCAATTGATTTTAAATCTTGCACCATTTCTTCAAACTCTTTTTCTTTGATTTTCATTCTGCTAACCTTTTATGTGATCCACTAAGAGGTTGAAATAAAAATAAATATAGAACAGCTATGTATCCTAAAATTTCCACTATCGGAAAACTGCTAAGAGTTGTAAATCGCTTAATTACAAGTGTCAGAATTTCATGTGAATCAAAATTTCCATAGAAAATTTTGAACACCATTTGGTAGTCAATTGAGAGCAGATAAATTTCAAAAGGAGCTGTAAAAAGTATTAATACCATAGAAATAAAAAGCCAACCGTTTTGTTTTAAGTTAATTTTTGAGGTGATAAGGAATAATACGAACGCTATGATCATTATCACATAAAAAATTAAATTGATAGATACTGCGGCAATTAGTGTTTCAAAAATTCCACCAATATTCTGATCATTTACATAATCTTTTAGCTGATATTCTGCTGGCTGAAAAAGACGGTAAAATAGTGATAACCTTGTTATATAGCTTCCAATCCAAATAACACCTGAACTGGCAAATAGAAATAATGATATTTTTGAGAATTTGCTTAACTTGTTCATAAAAAAAAATCGACTATGTCAAAAAATAAATAAAAATAATGACTATTGCGTCAATTGATATTGGAACAAATACGGTTCTTCTGCTTATTGCTCAAATAAGTCCAGAGGATGTGCAGATGAAAGTGATTTTTGAGAATCAAAAAATACCGAGAATTGGTAAAGGATTGAAGTACGAACACCAATTTCTGAAGATAAAATAAACCTTTTACTCAAAATTCTTGCTTTGTTCAAAAAATCAGCACAAAAGTACAACTGCAAAAAAATATTGGTCACCGCTACTAATGCCTTCCGCATTGCTTCTAATCAAATGGAAATAATTGAAAAAATCAACACTAATTTGCAATTGCAGGTAAATGTAATATCAGGAAATGAAGAAGCACGATTGACTCTTCTTGGTGCCATATTTGATTTGAAGAAAGATAAGACATACGCTGTGATTGATATTGGCGGTGGAAGTACTGAAATTATTATTGGAACAAAGGATAGAATTCTTACCGATTGCAGTTTGCCGTTAGGTGTTGTTAGTTTAACAGAAAAATATTTTCAAACTAATCCACCAATTTATTCAGAGATTGAAAATTTAAGAATAGATATTCAAAACCAGTTGGCAAAAATGGTTAATCACATTCCGTATTTTCATAAAGTGATTGCGGTAGCGGGCACACCAACAACTCTGGCTTGTATTAAAAAAGGTTTGGAAAGATACGATGAATCCGTGATTGAAGGTGAAATCTTAACGCATAAAGAAATCAAATCATTTTCAAAAAATCTCTCTACGATGAGTTCAGAGAAAATTAAAAAAGCATTTCAGAGCATTGTTGAGGGGCGTGAAGGTGTTCTATTGGCTGGTGTAATACTTTTAGATGAAATCATGAGTCATATTCATACTAATGAAGTTATTGTAAGTGCCAAGGGAGTCAGATACGGTGCAATATATGATTTCTTGAATAAACTTAAAGTTCACGGTTTTGAATGATGGTATCTTTGGGCTTTATTTTATCATTTGGAAGCGGATAATCAATAGTATAATGAAGCCCGCGGCTTTCCTTCCTTAACTTTGCAGATTTGATAATCATGTTTGCACAACAAATAATATTACGCAATTCAATTATATCGTTAAAAACCTTTGTCTTTTTATAAAGCTGCTCAATTTCTTCGTGAAGATTCCGCACTCTTCTGATAGCTCTTTCCAGACGATTGTTAGAACGAACAATTCCAACATAGTCCCACATAGTTTGCCTTACCTCTTTTAAGCTATGTGTAATTAAAACTAATTCATCGCTGGACAATGTTCCTGAATCATCCCAATCCGGAATTTCCGGAATTGATGATCTGAATTCCTTTAATATTTCTTTAATTTTAACTGAAGCACGATGAGCATAAACTATCGCTTCAAGGAGAGAATTACTTGCCAATCTATTTGCTCCATGAACGCCTGTCATTGAAACTTCACCGCACGCAAACAATCCGTTGATGGTAGATTGCGAAAACTCATTTACCGTTATTCCGCCACAAGCGTAATGGGCAGCGGGCACCACAGGAATAAAATTTTGGGTAATGTCAATTTCAGACTCTAAACAAGTTTGATAAATATTGGGGAAATGTTGAATAATATCTTCTTTGGTTTTGTGCGTGATGTCTAAATAAACGAATTCCTCACCACTCTTTTTAATTTCTGAGTCAATTGCACGCGCAACGATATCTCGTGGAGCAAGCTCTTTTCTGGAATCATATCTTTCCATAAATGCATCTCCTTGTTTTGACCGTAGGATTCCTCCAAATCCTCGTACCGCTTCAGATATTAGGAAGGATGGTCTGCTGGTGTTTTTATTAGGAGAATAAAAAGAAGTCGGGTGAAACTGTACAAATTCCATATTACTTACCTTTGCTCCGGCACGATAACCAATGGCGAATCCATCGCCGGTTGCAATCATTGGATTTGTGGTATGCTGATAAACTTGTCCCAATCCGCCTGTAGCTAAAATTGTTACCCTTGAATTGATTGTAACTACTTTTTGCTGATTACCATCCAGAACATAGGCACCCCAGCAGTTTCGTTTTTCTAAGGGCGAGCATCTTAATGTCGGAATATTATGTTCAGTTATCAAATCAATTGCTAAAGTATTCTCCATAATAACTATATTTTTTTTACTATTAGCCATTGTTATTAAAGCTCTTTCAATCTCTTTGCCGGTAAGATCTTTAGCATGTACAATTCTTGCTGCCGAATGTCCTCCCTCTTTAGCTAAATCAAGTTTTCCATTTGCTTCAGTGAATTTAGTACCAAGAGCTATTAGCTCTTCAATTCTATCCGGTCCTTCATTTACCATCATCTCTACCGCGTGAGGAGCACACAAACCTGCTCCTGCAACAAGCGTATCATTAATATGCTTTTCGAATGAATCAGTATGATCAATTACAGATGCAATTCCGCCTTGAGCGTAGTTAGTATTTGACTCGGCTTTATCTTTTTTTGTGACTAAAATTATATCAGCATAATCCGAAATTTTTATAGCTGCAAATAAACCTGCTATTCCGCTTCCAATTATAAGCACATCAGTTTTTAACATTTCTTTTCAATTTCCTCATGAGATATAAAATAATTCTTCTAAAATTTAATGATTATAATTCTTGATTATGTTTAATTTGTTAACAAATAAAATGATGATAGATATTGTGTAAAATATTGTACAAGGACAAATAATCCGCCCAAAATTATAGAATAAGCAGTACTCTTCGTCAATGTAAACAAAGCAATCATGGCAAGAAACAATGTCCACAAAATAATTATAACTTCCAAACTAAGCATAATGTAAGCTGCAGTTTCTTTAATTAAAAACGGTGATGGATTGTTTGAAAAAATATACCCTCCAAAAAATATTAGTTCCAATGGAAAAATAAATAGTAATGCAATAATATTTGGGAGTAAAGCATAAGATAGAATTGAAAAAATATCTTTTATCCTAGTTTTGTTATCATAGAATCTGTTACTGATTTTGATTAGAAATGAAAAAATAAGTATAGTTATCGAAAGAGATGAAAGCACAATTATATAGTTTCTTAGAATATTGGCGGCAAAGATTTGATTGTCGGGGTTTACTAGATAAAAGAAAATTGTGTTGATGAAATATTTAATGGATACAAAAAGTAAAATAAATACTAAGAAGTTCTTTTGTTCAGAATAAATAACCCTTGTAAATGCTTTAACCGGACTTTCGATGAGGTATTCAAGAGTTTTCCAGAAATCAATGTTATAAACACGTTCCCGTAAGTAGGAATCACAGCTTAGGCAAGTCAATTCATGAAAAGGATTTGGAGCATTACAGTTTTTACAAATTACTTCCTTTTTCATCAGAAATTAATTCTTAAATTTAATCTTGGCTGCCTTGTAAAAAAATCTTCTTCAACAGTGAAATCAAAAAGCTGTGCGTCAACATAAGCATCCACCAAGTTTAGAAAGTATGTTAACCCCATATAAATAGTGAAGAGGTCCCGTTGATCACGATAAAAAGTTCTAAGCGTTCTAAATTCTTCCCTGCCGGTTTGTGAATATAGTTCCTGATTCGATTTGTAATCTTTATTATTCTGGATCCAATTGTAAACCAGCCATGCAGAAATTCCCCAAATTACAGGAGCTTTCCAATAAGATTCGTTATAAATTTGGCCCGCCCCGGGGATTGCAGCACTCATTAAAACTGCTGTCCATGGCGATTTGGTTGATACAAAAACAGTATCACTTTTTATAGATTTGTCTTCAGCATTTTCGATTTGAGCAAATGCAGAAGTAAAGATAATTAAAACGAGAAGAAATGTTTTAATGATATGATTTATTGATGATTTCGAAGAGTTCAAACAATCTTTCCAATTCATCATTAGAGTAATATTCAATTGTTATATCGCCAGAGCCATCATGCCTTTGACGACAAATTACTTTTGTTCCAAAAACATTTCGAAGTTTTTCCTCAACATCTTTTATATTGGCAGATTTTAAATTGATGGTTGGTCTGTTATTTGTTGAAGTGCGAAGTGTTCCGTTTCTTGATGTCATTTTCTTCATTAACTCTTCAACTTTTCGAACAGATAAATTTCCATCTACTATTTTCTTCAATGCTTCAAGTTGCAATTCAGGTGAAGGTAAATTTATTAAAGCACGTGCATGTCCGGCTGTAATCTCTTCTTTTATTAAGCTATCTTGAACTTCTTTTGGTAATCTCAACAAACGGATAGAGTTTGCAACTGTAGTTCTATCTTTGCCGACTTTATCAGCAATCTGTTCTTGTGTTAAGCGACATTCTTCCATTAATCTTTTATACGCAAGTCCAATTTCAATTGGATTTAATTTTTCACGCTGGATATTTTCAATCAAAGCTAATGCAAGCATTGCCTCATCGCTGTCAACTTTTATAATATAAGCCGGTATTTCTTTGTAGCCGATTTCATGACAGGCTTTTAATCTTCTTTCACCTGAAATCATTTGATACTTGTACTGCCCAATTCTTCTTACAGTAATGGGTTGAATCAATCCATTTGATAAAATAGATTTTTTTAATTCTTCAAATGCTTCCGGTTCAAAATGAATTCTGGGTTGGAAAGGATTTGGTGCTATGGAATCAATTGGAATCTTAGCAAGAATATCTGTTTGCTTTCCATCATCCTTTTTGACTTCGGAATAATCTGCTGCACGATCTTCTATAGTTGGAAAACTTTGCTGACTAATTAGTGCATCTAATCCTCTGCCAAGACCTGTTTTTATTTTATTCATATTAATTTTCGCTAATAATAGTTGAGTTTCTCAGTAATAGTTCAGAAGCTAACGACAAATAATTTCTTGAGCCGGATGAAACAGCATCGTAAAGAATAATTGGTTTGCCAAAACTCGGTGCTTCTGAAATTCTTACGTTACGATGAATGATTGTATTAAAGACTTTATCGCCAAAATATTTTCTTACTTCTTCAGCAACTTGATGAGATAGCCGTAATCTTGTATCAAACATTGTTAATAATACTCCTTCAATCTGAAGGTTTTTATTAAAGTGCTGTCTTACAATGTTTATAGTATTTAGAAGTTGACCAAGTCCCTCAAGTGCAAAATACTCACATTGAACTGGAATTAAAACTGAATCAGAAGCTGATAGAGCATTTAAAGTCAAAATTCCCAATGACGGAGGACAGTCAATTATTACAAACTCATAATCATTTTTTGATTCCTGTAATGCAGTCTTTAACAAACTTTCCCGATAAGGCATTTCAACCATCTCAATTTCGGCTCCAACTAAATTTATATTGGAAGGAAGAATATCTAAATACGGCATGAATGAGTTTATGATAACTTCATCCATTTTATTTTGACCAATAAGAACCTCATACACAGACGGCGAATGTTTACTTATATCCAATCCGGATGAAGAATTTGCCTGAGGATCAGCATCAATCAGCAAAGTTTTCTTCTCAGCCGCAGCAAGTGATGAAGAGAGATTGATGGCTGTTGTGGTTTTACCAACACCTCCCTTTTGATTCGCTATGGAAATTACTTTTGCCATTCAGAAAAGTTATACTTTGTTAGATATCTTATTACAAAAATGAAATTAAAAATACTAAACTAAAGTGTAATCTCCTCTCCAAAATTTAGAACTTTACACGAAATTCCTTTAGCTTCGACATCATTTTTGAACTGATTGGGATCAGCATTAATAATCTGAAAAGTATTGTAGTGCATTGGTATTGCTATCTTAGGATTAACTAATTCTACCGCTTTTACAGCATCAGTTATTCCCATTGTAAAATTATCTCCAATCGGTAAAAGCAAATAATCAATGGGAGTCATTTCACCAATAAGTTTCATATCATAAAATAAACCTGTATCACCAGTGTGATAAATATTCTTATTTTCAATTGATAGGATAACGCCTGAGGGTTCACCAGCGTATTGATTATCAGGTGTTTTAGAACCATGATGAGCAATAGTAAACTTAACTCTGCCGAATTCAAAATTATGCCCACCACCAATATGCATATTATGAGCTTTGAAACCATGCTCAATACAATAATTTGCAAGTTCATTCACGCAGATGAACATTGAATTGCAACGCTTTGCAATTTTAAATGAATCACCCAAATGATCGCCATGCCCATGCGTAAGAATTATATAATCTGCATCAACATCCATGGCTTTTGCTGGTGAAGTGGGATTATCATCAAGAAAAGGATCAATCAAAATTTGTAATCCCTTTTCTGTTGTAATTTGAAACGCCGAATGTGAAAAATATTTTAGTTTCATTGCTTTAACCTCCTAATATTTATTAAGGTTTATTTTTAAGCATCAATAAGTTTCTTGAATTCTTTCAACTGCTTGCTATGAATGAATTTCATTAGTTCAAGTTTGAATTTTGTTTGAAACTTATTTTTTGTGTATTCAATCTTGTTGAAGTCTATTACTGAAGTAATTGCACTATCTGAACTTCTAAAATTTTTTAGGTCTTGTTTGAGGACATCTAAATCCCGGATTTCACCGCTTAAGTCTTGAAGGGAAGAAATACATTTATAAAAACTCAAATACTTCTTTCTATTAAAACATTTGATAAAAAGTTCGCTTGAGTACCTAATTCTTCGTAAGACAATTCTAAGCTGATGTAAATTGTCTTCATTCATCTCGTTCAAATAAGAAGAAACTGAATTCAATAGATTTTCCACTCTATGATGCAGAATTACTTTTGCAGAAGTAGTTAAATCTTTGTTACAAGATACTTTTTTTATTTCCCAGGATTTTGTCTTTGGCATTTTTTTGCCAAAATGATTTGATAAAATTAATTCGAATGATTAAAAATAGACTGCTCGTTCAACATCTTCCACTTCTTAAGTGTTGGAGTGCTAAATGCCTTTATCAGTCTTTTTCTGAGTGCTTCTTTTGATAATCCTTTAATTAGTTTTCCCTCTTCGGCAATCGAAATTCCACCGGTTTCTTCAGACACAATCACAGATATTACATCTGCCTGTTCCGAAATTCCAATTCCTGCACGATGCCTCATACCTAAAGATTCTCCGTCAACCATAGTTGTAGTTGAAAGAGGAAGTGTACATCTCGCTGCTTCAATGATATCATTTTTAATTATAACTGCTCCATCATGCAAAGGTGAACGCGGATAAAAAATTGCTTTCAATAAATCTTTGCTGACCTTGGCATTCATCTCTTCACCTGTTTCTACAAAACCTCTTATTCCGCCTGATTTGATCACGACAAATATTGCCCCATGCTGCAATTGTGAAAGTTCAAATGTTGCATCAGTAATTGTATAAGCCGATTCAGGTGATTCAGAACGAACAAATATTCTGAAAATTGGATTTCGAGCTAAGAAAACAAGCAGTCGTCTTATCTCTGGTTGAAATAAAATGATAAACGCAATTACCCAAATACCGGTAACCAAATTCAGTAACCAGCTTAGCGTTCTTAGATTTATAACTTGTGCAATGAATGAAAGAACAAAAATTATTATTAAACCAAAAAATATTTGAATTGCAATCGTGCCTCTAAGCAAAGTATACAGCTTATAAAAGATAAACGAAACTAAAGTAATATCAATTATATCAAGCAGTGTTACACTTAAAAATCCGATTTTAAATAATTCTATCATTTAAATTAAATGCGAAAGTAGTTTACAAACTTGAACACCAAACTCAACATTGTGCGTTCTTATCAACCTTGCACCATTTTTTACTGAAAGAGTTTCAACTATTGCTGATGGAATATCTCTGTTATCAATATCAAGATTAAGAAGTTTTCCCAGAAAGGATTTTCTGGATAACCCAATTAGAATAGGATAACCTAACGATTTAAAATCTCCAAGTCTTTGAATTATTTCCAAATTATGTTCCACAGTTTTCCCAAATCCAATACCAGGATCAATAATAATATTTTTAATTCCTGAATTGATTGCAAGTTCAGATTGCAAGTAAAGGAAATCATAAATTTCCTCAACAACATTCTCATACACTGGATTGTTCTGCATAGATTTAGGAGTTCCAAGCATATGCATTATAACCAACGAAGCGTTAAATTTTTTAACTGTTTCCAATATTTTTGGATCATTTCTCAGTCCGCTAATATCATTTATTAAAGCGGCTCCATACTGAAGTACCTCAATAGCAACAAAGTTTTTAGTTGTATCAACAGAAATGATTGCAGACGGTCTTTCCAGCAAAATTTTTTGAATTACAGGAATAATTCTTTTTATTTCTTCTTCAGCTGAAATTGATTCCGAGCCTGGACGTGACGATTCGCCGCCGATATCAATAATCTCAGCTCCGGCATCAATCATTTCGATACCATGTTCAGCAGCAGTATCCACATTAAAATATTTTCCGCCATCGGAAAATGAATCGGGAGTTACATTCAGAATTCCCATCACATAAGCAGAACTAAAATTAAATTCCTTTCGTTTTATTTCATACGAAATAGAATCATAATTTTCATAATTGTTTAAGGTCCTATCTAATAGATTTCTGGTGTTCACCTCATTCGAAATTTTATCAGCAATTTCTTGGAAGAATTTGATGTTACCTAATAAAAGAATTCTTGAATTATCTGCGCTTTCTTCGTTTGCATAAAAATTTGTGGTTATTTTTCTAATCTCATTTTTCAACTGGCTGAAGTAATCATCCTTTATCTTTCTGATCTCCAATCCGAATAATCCTTCGTGAAGATTATCCCATGAATAATCATACTTTAGGCGATATCTCTCAAAAATCTTTGGATTTTCTAATTCTATTATTTGAGCTAACAATTTAGTTTCCGCAAAAAATATTTATTTGACTGATGTAAAAAATTATAAAATAAAAATAATCAGTTGTTGGCTTTGATAATATTTTTTAATTCGGCTGTTGCGGCTGTGATGTTGTTTGCCTTGAAAATTGAAGAACCAGCAACAAACACATCTACACCGGCTTTTAGTGCTGGTAGAATTGTTATTTTATCAATGCCTCCATCAATTTCTATAAGAAAATTTGCATTTAATTTTATTCTTAGTGCAACGAGTTCCTTAATCTTTTTGATAACATTTGGAATGAATGATTGACCGCCAAAACCTGGATTGACCGACATGAGTAAAATTAAATCAACATACTCTGCAACATCTTCCAACAATTGAACAGGTGTTGAAGGATTAATCGAGACTCCGGATTTACAGCCGAGTTCTTTAATCCTATTAATTGTTCGATTCAGGTGAACAACTTCCTCATAGTGAACTGTAAGATAATTTGCTCCTGCTTTTACAAAATCTTCTAAAAACTTATCAGGATCCTTAATCATCAGATGAACATCAAGTGGAAGATGAGTTGATCTTTTTGCTGCGTCAACGATGATTGGACCAAAAGTGAGGTTAGGAACGAAATGACCGTCCATAACATCGCAGTGAATCCAATCCGCACCACCTAATTCTGTTAAGCGAATTTGTTGAGCAAGATTTTTGAAATCAGCCGATAAAATCGAAGGAGCTAAGATAGACATTAATTTTCCTCCACTTCATTTTGAATTTTACCATCACCCGATTTGGTTACGAACAAATCCACTGCATCCCCTGAAAATAGTTTTGTTCCCTGACTTGGATATTGATCTATAATAGTGTTAGGTAATAATGAAAAAGATATTTGATAATTTAATTTTCCCACCTTAAGTGAGCTGTCTGCAAGTACTTTTTGTGCTTCCATTAATGATTTCCCAATTAAATCCGGCACAGAAATTTCTCCTGTTTCAATCCCAATGCTGACAAATACTCCAACTGTTTGGCCCTTTTTAATTGGCGTTCCTTCGACAAATTCTTGATCGAATATCATGTTTTTGGGACTGCTTGATGGAACTTGTTCAACATTACCAAGCTGCAGCCCAATTCTCTCCAAAGCAAACTTAGCATCACGTAAAGATTTACCTTTAAGCAGCGGAACAATTACTGTGGGTTCTCCCCCGCTAATAAAAAGATATATTCTTCTTCCAACTTTTACTGTTGCTCCATCTTCTGGTTTTTGCAGAACTATAGTTCCTTTTGGAAAACTTTCGTTAAATGTTGTATCACTTATCACTGGGTCTAAGTCATATTCTTCCAAGAGGGCTAATGCTTCTCGTTCATTCATCCCAACAACCCTTGGTACTTTTGTTTCCGCTTTACTTACCCACCAAGGTAAAACTAGAAGGTCAAGTATGAGAAATCCAATAATGAATAAAATACTCCCCAGAAAAATTTTTTTAACAATATTATGTTTAAAGTTTTCTTTGATCATCATTGATTAACTTTTAATCATGCAAAAAAAATAAGCGAAAACAATAAGTCAGCTGCTATGCTTCGTATTAATTCTAACTAATTTGCCGTAAAAAAACATAAGCACGGTTGCCGTAAGACCAACTGCAAAAAGTATGAAGAAAATTATCTCCGGTTTTTTAAATTCTATGGCAAAAATTCTATACATCCAGCCGCCAATTGGACCGCCGACAAACCAAGCAATAGCAATCGGAAGAAATGCATAACCTTGGTAAAGAGCTTGCTGACCTTTAGGTGCAATATCAGAAATGTATTCGTAATATCGAGGGGCTTGAGTCATTTCACCTATTGCAAACATAATTATCCCTGCTGCTACGGTTGGTATGCTTGGATAAATACCGATGATTAAAAACATCATACTAGAAATTGCAAAACCTATTACGATTGCATTTTGAGTTGAAATATTTTTTGTAATACGATTTACAACTAATTGTAACGTAATAATAGCTCCTGCAGCAGACCAAGACTGAATTATTTCGTATGGTGCATCAGGAAATTTATCATTAAAATATAAAGCAATAACTACAAATTCCTGCCAGAACATAATCCAGAATAATGAAAAGATAAATAGAAATATCATGAACCTGACATTTTTCAAAACAAGAACCAAATTCTTTAATTTGTCAACAAGTGATTCCACAACTTCGTGTGTTTTGTCTTTCACTTCTTTATAGAAGATTAAATTAACAATAAACATTGCCGCACAAGAAATTGCTGAAACAACATATACATATTGATAACCTATGCTGTCGCGAACAAAAAATGCAATAGTGGGACCTATTGCTGCGCCGATGTTAACTAACCAATAATAAATTGCATAACCTAATGATTTATTTTCTTTTGTTGAAGTAGCAGCGATAGTTCCCAAAACGGAGGGCTTAATAAAACTCCCTCCAAAAGCTGTGAAAATAAGGAACACCACTAAAAGCCAGTATGTGGGAATTCCAGAATATATGGGTTTGAATAAATCCATTCCCACAGAGCCAATTAAAAAATATCCTATTGCAAGAATTCCGAAGGCAGCAGCGAAAGCTTTTCTGTATCCAAATTTATCAGCTAAAGTGCCGCCTAAAATTGGGAGAAGATAAATTAAACCGCCAAATAATCCTGATAACTGCCCTGCTTCCTGCTCATTAAAATGAAGGGTATTTCGCAGGTAAACAACCATGATGATTTGCTGACCGTAATAAGCTAATCTTTCGAATAACTCCATTCCATTGGCAACCCAAAATGTTGGATGAAAATCGTTCTTTTTAAAAATCATATAAATATTTGTTTGAGGTTTGATATTTTTGATTACCGTTTGAAATATATTAAAGCACTGTTACATTATCAAAGGTTTTTATTGAACTATATTAGCATGACATATGTATCTTATGTTTCTAATGCCAGGGCAAGTAGTGCAATAATATTTGTTTTTGTTCCTTATTGTGATGAATAAATAATTTTTACTTCAGATAAACGCTCATAAATGTTCAAGAATTTTTTCATCTTAAATAGACAGGTGATAGAAACAGATAAGATTTTGAGTGGATTTACTCTTCGAAGCGTTTTTACTCAAGAAGAGAATAAGCTCATTTTATTCATGCAAAAAGATTCGCGAGAGCTTTTTGTTGAGCTAAATGCAGATCAATCATTCCCCTACTTTATTATTCGAGATAGGTTTAATAGAGCTAAGAAAAACACACTAGATTTTTTTCAATCGTATGTTCCTTCAAATATTCAATCCATTAGAATCGCAGAATTTGATAGGGTAATTCAGTTCAATCTCGATTCATTCTCTATTTATTTTTATATTCATGGAAAGGATACAAATGTTTTTGCTGTTGATCGGGATAAATATTTCTCAACTTTCAAAAAAGTAGCAGATAAACAAAATCCTATATATGTAATTGACAATCTTAAATTCTCTAAAACATTCCTCATACCTAAAATCAACTTGGAGGATTATGATAATACATTGTATCTCCTTTCTAAAAAATATCCATATCTTGGAAAAGAAATTATTTCTGAGCTTGGAAAAAGAATTCTGACATATCCATTAAGTAATAAACAAACACTTCTGAAAAATATTTTGCACGAAATAGAAATCTCCCAACCCTTTGTGTATATAGATGAATTGACGCACAAATATAAACTCTCACTTTTCCCGGATGATTCTATTACATTAAAAGAATCAAGATTCTTTGAGAGTGTGAATGAAGCTTTGAAGTTTTTAATCATGAAAAATCAAAAAGCTGGACACCGAGCTGAGACAAGCAACGATAATGAAAATAAAATTATTAAAAAATTAGATTACCTTGAAAGAAAACAAGTTCACATTCAAGAGCGATTAAAAGAGGGATGTAAAGATGAGAAATATATGCAGATTGGGAATCTTTTGTTGATGAATCTTGATAAAATTTATACTGGATTAAAACAGATTGAGTTAGAAAATATTTATGACTTAAACAAAACTATCATAATTGATTTGAGCCCAAAGTTGAGGCCCAAAGAAAATGTTGAAAGATATTTTATAAAATCTAAATCTGAGCGAAAAGAATACACCGAATCAAAACGATTGTTGGGTGAGATTGAAAGTGAAATAACTAAAGCAAAGAAAAATTTGTTGGAGGTTAAAATGATTGATGATTCTGCAAATACTGATATAAGTGAAATTAAATCGGGTTCTATTAAAAAATCCGTAAAATCAACTGTTTCAAATTTAAAAAGTAAATTCAGAGAATTCATATTACACGATAAGTATTTTATTTATGTTGGTAAGAACAGTAAAAATAATGATGAGCTGACAACAGGTTTTGCAAAACAAAACGATTATTGGTTTCATGCAAGAAGTGTTTCTGGCTCACACGTTGTGTTGAGATGGGATAAATCATTTGGTGAAATTCAAAAAAGTGTATTGGAAAAAGCCGCATCAATTGCAGCATTTTACAGTAAGGCAAAGACGTCAGGATTAGTCCCGGTCTCTTATACTCAGAAAAAATATGTGATTAAGCGAAAAGGTATGGAACTCGGGAAAGTTGCTTTGCTAAAGGAAAAAGTTTTAATAGTTAGACCCGAGATTCCTAAAGAATGCAAATTAATTACAGAAGACTAAGTTGAAATGTACATTCATAAATTCAATATATTTGTTATAGAAATAAATATTTCTTATACATCGTTAACATTGGAGCTTAAATGGTAAATTCAATTTGTCTATTTGAAGGTATATATTATTCCCGCCTGCTACCTCTTGTTTATTTTCGACCAACCTATGACTTAAGATGCGGTATTTTAACCTTAAGAGAAAAAGTTCAACACTATTTTCCCGACACACCGATTTCGCTGCATTGCCGTGAATATTTAAGTGAGCTGGTGAAACAGCAGAATCCTAAATTATCTGTTAATGAAATAAAGGGGAAAAGTTGTTTGTTTATTAATGGTAGAGTAATTGTCAATGCGAAATTAGCCGAGCAAATCACTACCGATGTGGATACTCTTTTTGTTAAGGGTGAAGCAATTGTTGCAGCAAGAGTCAGTGCTTCTAAATTAGAATTACTTAAAAATAAATTGAATGCTCTTTTTACATTTTCAGACTTTCATGATCTTTTTAAGAAAGAAGTTGATGCGGATTTCATAAATTATCCGTGGGATTTAATTTCGAATAATGGTAAACAAATTATCAGCGATTTTGATTTGTTAACTTCTCAAATAAAAGGAAGTAAAATTAAAGGTAAGGTTTATCCAGGTGCTCATTTGTTAAATGAAGAAAATATATTCATTGATGAAGGTGCAAAAGTCAAACCAGGAGTTGTGTTGGATGCTGAAAGCGGACCAATATATATTGGAAAGAATGTTAAAATTTTCCCTAATGCTGTGATTGATGGTCCAGCATTCATCGGAGATAACAGTGTTGTAAAAATCGGAGCAAAGATTTACGAGAACACAAGTGTTGGTGAGGTTTGTAAAGTTGGAGGCGAAATTGAGAACTCAATTATTCACGCGTACGCTAATAAACAGCATGACGGTTTTCTAGGGCATAGCTACTTAGGAAAATGGACTAACATTGGAGCCGCAACTACTAATAGTGACTTGAATAATAATTACAGCACTGTTAAAGTTTATGTTAATGGTGAGTTGATGGACAGCAGACAACAGTTTTTAGGATTAATCATGGGTGATCATTCAAAATGTTCGATCAACTCAATGTTCAATACTGGAACTTTTGTAGGAGTTTCCAGTATTATTTTCGGAAAAGGTTTTCCTCCTAAATATATCCCTTCATTTTGTTACGGCGGTTCCGAATCTTTAGAAACAAATATACTTGAAAAAGCAATTGAAACAGCTAAAAGAGTAACAGCAAGAAGAAAAGTTCAATTTTCAGATGTTGATGAGAACATATTAAGATTCATTTTTGAAGTAACTAAGGCTGAGAGGGAAAAAATCGGATTATCTGCATAGGAATTAATATTTTAACCATACTGTAATTTATTACTAGAATTGTAGAGAGTATTTTGAACTTATTTCTTTAAATTGGTACCGCCGGCGAGAAAAGAACACCCTCCAGGCCTAAGCGGCCATTATTCCTCTCCCTAACCGGCAGTATGTATGTAAAATGAATTTATTTTCTCTTCATTCAAACTATATGCCGCTTATTTTACCGTATTTTCAAGCCGATTAAAAACTGAAGTATTAAGTAAAATATATTTTTGAGAGTTTGAAGTAATTTGAGACATAATAATTAATTGTTCCAATTGCAATACCCTTATCAGCTTTTAAGTTTAAGTAATATCTTTTAATTTAGAATAGCAAAAATTATTTTTCTCGTAAATGACTCTCTAACATTTCCCTCAATTATATTAAGTCAAGAAAGGATTCTCTCTATGGATAATATTGAAGTACAAAAACGCGTAAAAAAAGTAATTGCTCACGTACTTAAGTTGAATGATGAAAATATTGCAGACAACGCCAATTTTGTTTTTGATCTTGGAGCAGATTCTCTGCAAAGTGTTGAATTAGTTGCTGCCTTTGAAGAAGAATTCAATATTGAGTTGCCCGAAGACAAAGCACTTGAAATACAAACTGTTTCTAATGCTGTAAAGTTTATTTCACAGTATCTAAAGTAATTGAAATAAGGAATGATAATGATCAATGTTGATGCTGATAAACTAAAATATATCCACAGAATATTTCATCCTAAATCCATTGCAGTCTTAGGTGCTAATAAAGTTAAGGGAACAGTTCCAAGTGATATACTTACAAACATTTTAAAAGCTGGGTATAAAGGAGTTGTTTATCCCGTCAATCCCAGAGAACAACACATCGCCTCTATTAAAACTTATAAATATGTAGTTGATATTGAAGACTCCATTGATATTGCAGTTATAGTATTTCCAAGTTCAGTAATGCATATGGCTCTTGAACAATGCGGGCAAAAAGGAATTAAGGGAGCAATTATAATCTCTGCAGGATTTAAGGAAGTTGGTGGACAAGGAATTGAGCGGGAAGAACAAATCAAAGAAATAGCTAATAACTATGGTATGTCGTTCATTGGTCCAAACTGCCTTGGAATTATCAACACAGACCCTTCAGTAATGTTAGATGCATCTTTCGCACGTAAAATGCCTGAAGAAGGAAACATCGCCTTCATTTCACAAAGCGGCGCATTATGCACTGCTGTGTTGGATTATGCTCAAGCAAAGCATATAGGTTTTTCAAAATTTGTCAGCATTGGCAACAAAGCAAATATTGGTGAGATAGACCTATTGTATTACCTTAAAGATGACCCTAAAACCAAAGTTATCCTTTTATATCTTGAAGAAATCAGTGATGGACCAGGTTTGATGAAGGCAGCAAAAACAATAATCGAGGAAACAGGGAAACCAGTTTTAGCAATAAAATCCGGACGTACAAAAGCGGGAGCATCTGCTGCTGCATCACACACCGGGTCACTTGCAGGAAGTGATGAAACATGTGATGCTGCATTTAAACAATCTGGAATTATTCGTTGTGATGATATTGAAGAGATGTTTAACAAAGCAATTGCCTTCACTTACCAGCCATTACCTAAGGGAAATAAAGTTGCAATAATTACTAATGCTGGTGGACCTGGGGTTCTCACTACAGATGCTGCAATTAAGTGCGGACTTGAGCTGGCTAAGTTTAAACCTGAAACAACTGATATTTTACGAAAAAGTCTGCCCAAGACTGCAAACATAAATAACCCGGTAGATGTAATCGGTGACGCTCGTGCTGACCGTTATAACGTTGCTGTAACTAGTGTTCTTAAGGATGAAAATGTTGATGGGGTTTTTATTATTCTCACTCCTCAATCAATGACGGAGATAGAAAGCATTGCAAAAGAAATCAGTCAGATAGCAAGTCAATTCTCAAAACCAATTTATACATCGTTTATGGGTGAAGCAGATGTTGCGACTGGAATTGATATACTTCAGCGAAATAAAATTCCTCATTATATTTTACCCGAATCAATGTCAATTGCATTTGCAACAACATATAAATTCAAGACAATGATAGAAGATAGACCAGAGAAGGTAAAATCGTTTTCCGAAGTTGATAAGAAAAAAGCTCATTCTATTTTGAACAATGCTATAAACGAGGGGAAAAAATATTTGCCAGAAGAAGAAGCTGCTAAGATTCTTGAAGCATATAATTTCCCTTTATTAAAAAGTGGATTAGCAAAATCCGATGAAGAAGCAGAGGAAATATCAAATAATCTTGGTTATCCAGTTGTTATGAAAATAATGTCTGACGATATAGTTCACAAATTTGATGTTGGCGGAGTTATACTTAATATCAATTCAAAGCAGGATGCAAAAAATGCTTTCTACACTATTATACAAAATGTTAAAAAAAATAAACCTGATGTAAAAACTAAAGGTGTTTTTGTTAGACAAATGATTCCTCCCGGAGAAGAAGTAATCTTAGGACTAAAGCGCGACTCCACTTTCGGTGCCGTAATTATGTTTGGGCTTGGTGGAATTTTCGTAGAAATATATAAAGATGTGAGTTTTAGAATTGCCCCGCTTGACAGCAAATCAGTCAATAAACTTATAACAGAAACAAAAGCATCAGCAATTCTTTCTGGTGCAAGGGGTCGCCCTATGAGAGATATTAAATCACTTAAGGATTGCATAATGCGTCTTTCTCAACTCGCTATCGAATGTCCGCAAATCAGAGAGTTAGATATCAATCCTTTAATAGTTTTGGAAGATGGTAAAGGCAGCTTTGTAGCCGATGCCAAAATAATGCTTTAAAATAATATAGGAGTTAAAAATGAGAATTTTGATTTATGATAATTACCAGTCCCTGAGTAAATGGACAGCACATTATATCGCTAGAAAAATTAATATGGCAAAACCTACAGCCAATAAGCCATTTATTCTAGGACTACCGACTGGCTCTTCGCCAATTGGAACATATGCTGAACTAGTTGCACTTCACAGTGAAGGCAAAGTTTCATTTAAGAATGTGGTGACATTTAATATGGATGAATATGTTGATATATCGGAAGATCATCCACAAAGCTACCACTATTTTATGTGGCAGCACCTGTTTAGCCACATAGATATTCAAAAGGAAAATATAAATATTTTGAATGGTAATGCTAAAGACCTTGAAAAGGAATGTGAACAATACGAAGAGAAAATAAAATCATATGGTGGTATTGATTTCTTTTTAGGTGGTATTGGTGCCGATGGTCATATCGCATTTAATGAACCTGCCTCTTCCCTATCGTCTCGAACACGAATTAAAACACTAACTTATGATACGCGGCTTGCAAATGCACGATTCTTTGACAACGATGTAAACAAAGTTCCTAAAACTGCTGTAACAGTTGGTGTGGGAACGGTAATGGATGCACGAGAAGTTTTTATAATTGTGAGTGGATATGGTAAAGCCCGTGCATTAAGAATGGCTGTTGAAGAAGGTGTAAATCACATTTGGACGGTTTCTATGCTTCAGCTTCATCCTCATGGAATTATCGCTTGTGATGAAGAATCAACACTCGAGTTGAGAGTTGGAACGGTAAAGTATTTCAAAGAAATCGAAAGCCAAACCTTAAGCACATTACCCATGGTTTAACTATATCTTATTTGAATCTACTAGCATCTTTAATTTATGTCATGGTATGAAATAAGGAATCTTAAATGAGCTACAGAATACTTACAAATGATGAAATTGCGCAGCTTAAACACAATGGCTGTTTTGCTGAAAATTGGAACAACATAAATGTTGTGGAAAAATTTGCTCCAGAACATATTAAGTACGTTAATTTCTACGGAGAAATTGTTATCGGCAACAATGTGCACATGCGACATGTCAAGTATATCTCTAACTATACACTTGAAGATAATGTTGTTTTGGAAAATGTTTCTTCTCTAAGTGTTGAGGGAGAATCAACTTTTGGCAATGGAATAAAGATTAGTGTTTTGAATGAAAGCAGTGGTAGAGCACTAATGATTTATGATCAACTTTCATCGCAATTAGCTTACTTCCTTGTTACTTGCCGACACAGTCAGGAATTTATCAATAAACTCGAGTCAATAATTGAAAAGCATACTGCATCACATAAATCTTCAATTGGTAAAATTGGTCAAGGTACATCAATTAAGAATTGTGGAGTATTAAAAAATATTTGGGTTGAGCAATTTGCAAAACTTGAAGGTGCTGCTAGTTTAATTGAAGGAACTATTTTTAGCAGCATTTTAGACCCAATTAATATTGGTTACGGAGTTATAGCAAAAAATTTTATCATTCAATCTGGCTCATCCGTGACCGATGGTGTTCTGATAGATAATTGTTTCATTGGTCAAGGAGTTAAAATTGGGAAGCAATATTCAGCCGAGAACTGCGCTTTCTTTTCCAACTGCGAAGGGTTTCATGGTGAAGCAGTAAGTATTTTTGCCGGACCTTATACAGTAACACATCATAAATCGTCTCTTTTAATTGCTGCAATGTTTTCATTTTTTAATTCTGGCAGTGGATCAAATCAAAGTAATCATATGTATAAACTTGGTCCATTGCACCAGGGAATTTTGGAACGCGGGGCTAAGACAGGTTCCTTTTCATATATGCTTTGGCCTTCAAGAGTAGGTGCTTTCTCAGTTGTTATCGGGAAACATCACACAAACTTTGATGCGAGCGAATTTCCATTTTCCTACATTAATGAGGAAGATGGAAAAAGTCTTTTAACACCTGCAATGAATATGTTCACAGTTGGAACGCACCGAGATAGTAAAAAATGGCCTACCCGCGACAGAAGAAATGATGCTATAAAACTTGATATACTTCATTTCGACTTGTTCAATCCCTATATCATAGGGAAAATTCTTGAAGGTTCAAACAAAATGAGGGAACTTTTAGAGAATTCTAACAGGGATCAAGAATATGTGACTTACAAAGGATTGCACATAAAACGCCTTTTATTGAAAACGTGTATTAAATATTATGAGATGGCTGTTAAGATATATATTGGGCAGGAAATACTAAGGCGTTTTGATAAAATTAAAGATGAACAGGATTTCAATAAAATTGTTGATTCTTTAAACTATAATCCTTCACTTTGCTTTGAAAAATGGATTGATGCAGCAGGAATGTTCATCAGCAAAAATGATTATGATTTGTTTGCTAACTCAATCACGAGTGGAAAAATTGAAAATCTTAATGACATAAATGATGAACTCAAAAAAATAGACGAACGGTATTCTGATTCTTCATGGGCATGGTCCGCAAATCTAATTGAGAAAAGATTTAATATTAACATCAGCAAATTATCCAAGGAACAGTTATCTCAAATTATCATCGAATGGCGTGATAGCAGTATTAAGCTTAATAATATGATTTTGAAAGACGCAGAAAAAGAATTTGATCAAACAAGCAAAATAGGTTTTGGAATTGATGGCGACGAGGAAATCCGAAACAAAGATTTTGAAAATGTACGAGGAAAATATGATGAGAATAAATTTGTGCTTGAGTTGAGGCAGGAGTCTGAACAAATTGCATTTAAAGCTGAAAAGCTTTTGGTGTTATTCCATCATATCTGAAAGGCACTAAAATTATTTTTCAATTGTTTACCCTTAGTAATTATCTTAATTTTGCAAAGAAAATTGTAATTGTAGTTATTGCAAGTTTGCTGTTGTGGAAATAGTCTGAATTTAATAGTTCACTGTATTTTGTTATTTGTTTTTTGTGATTTTAAAATATGCACCCGTAGCTCAATTGGATAGAGCATCTGACTACGGATCAGAAGGTTTGG
>CAZTJF010000015.1:0-98868 GCA_964613805.1 uncultured Ignavibacteriaceae bacterium
AATGTTCTTTAAATCTAAATCCCATTTACACAAATTATTTTACAGACTCTTTTTTAGAATTTAAAGCTCCCTACGGAACTATCTTTCCCACAAATTTAGCATTATTATTATCAACTATTATCATGTCTGATAAATCGCTGTTATTATCACCATTAACATCTGATATAACATATCCGGTGATGAAGTTTGCATTATCGTTATCCACCAAGATTAAATCGCTTAAATCAACTATTCCATCTTGGTCTACGTCCCCGCTGTAAATACACCACTTCGTTCCCTTTTGTGTGAGATTATTGCCATACGCTTTGTTCTGTGAGGTTGTAAAATCATAGTTCATCGTACCATTAGTAAATGACTTACCTGCAGCGTTCCAAGTTTCGATGGAATTACGGTGCTTCACCACAATATAATAAGATTCGGCTTCTATTGACGAATTAAATGTAATATTAGTACTTCCTTCTGCATCAACTACCGCCTTTTTTTGCTGAGCTAATTCAAAAGGGGAGTTAGCATTTCGCAGTTCAACGGTAACTGAATCAGAGACCATAGTTGAACCATTGTATAATCCTTCGATCAATAAGTTCAAATTAAGCTTTGAAGGTATGTTTAATGTTTTATTAGTGTTAGTTACAAATTCATAAGTACTATTATCAAGGAATACCACTTTAATTTTAACTTTTGATCTTTGCCCGCAGCCGAAGTGTAAAGTAGGATCATCTTGAGATAAATATCCTTGATTGCTTCTTGCTTGCCTGTAACTTAACAGTGTATCACCAGTCTCGGAATATATATAAACCTTTGCACCAAAAGCACCAATTTGATTATTTGCTGTTTTAAGTTTTACAAATAAATATTTATTATTTCCCGAATAATCATTGCGATACAGTCTATTAAAATATTCCTTTTGACCTAAGACAAAATCAACATCCCCATCTCCATCAATATCTGCGAAAGAAACTGTGCGCGGATCAGCTATTGTTCCAGTTGTATAATTCACAGCCGTAAACGTTAGATTACCATTGTTGATATGAACTTTGTTTAATCCTGGACTTATTAAATCCCAATATCCATCATTATTCAAATCTGCAATACCTCGCATGAATCTGGTTCCGGCTGGAACATTTGGTAATTCAGTAAAAGTTTTATTACCATTATTTATAAAAATTTTTTCACCGCTGACCACATCTAACCATCCATCGTTATTCATATCCCAGAAAGTTACCCCGTCAACTGCTCCACAAAGGTTTAGTCCGGTATTTAACACTTTTGTAAACTGTCCATTATTGTTTTCCCATATTTCCACACATCTGGTGGGGTTGCCGGGATCACTAAAGACAGATAGTATCAAGTCAATGTCGCCGTCGTTATCATAATCGCCATCGCAAACACCCTGATCACCTTTAGCGAATGTCAATCCGTTGTCAATTCTTGTAAAAGTACTGTTTCCATTATTTCTGTAGAATTCATTTTCCTCCATTGCTCCATAAGCGTATAAATTATTAGCAAATAAGTCTAAATCACCATCTTTGTCAAAATCGAATGCTGCAACTCCTCTAGTTCCATGATCTAAATCATGAATACCGCTTGTGCTAAAAAAATCATCAAAATATCCAGGCTGATTGTTTCTATTTTTGTAAGGAATGTTTTCATTATATGATCCATTCCATCCATCAAAGTCTCCGTCATTGTCTAGGTCAGCCCAAACCCAACCATGGCTGCCAAACTGATCGAAATTTGCTATTCCTCGCTGAACTGCTTTTTCAACGAATACGCTGCTGCCCGTATTTTCAAAAAATAGATCAGCCATCGGTGAAGAGTTATTCATCGTAATATACATATCCGGGTCTCCATCACCATCAGCATCTGCAAACATAACTCCATGTCCTCCGTACAATCCATTATTATAGGCATCGCCTATTAGATTAGTGGTGGATATATCGGTTATTACAACCTGAGCATGAATGTTATATGCAAAGAGAAATAATATAGAAAATATTACAAGAAGGGTTCTCAATGTGGCTGAAAAAATCATACAAAATAATCCATTCTATTTTTTTTGAAAAATGTTCAATTTTAAAGTACGTCCTAATATAAAATAAATCAAAAATACTAAAGCTTGAAAATGGGACTACATCTCTCCGCTGTAATGGCTAAGGAGAATTGCTGTAAGTCAATAATATCAAATTGTCTATGTCTTTATTATATTTGGAAAAATGAGTGTTTTCTAAATACTAAATCCTGATTTTGATATGATGCCATAAATAAAAATGCCCACACTTTTGAATGACAAACATAAGGAAAAATACAAATTTTCAAAACGATTAATGAGTGCATTATATCGCACCTAAATGAAGATGGTTGCGAATATGCTATTTTGTGGTCCGATCCATCAAAATAAACTATTGAACTAAGCATATTTGTCAATTAAAAGAAAAATAATAATTGAATTACCCCGCTGTGAAAAAATATGGTGAAGATGCATAGAGATTGAAATTGAAAAGACTGTTTAGCAAATAAATATGCCTTTGCCGGAGGGTGGCAAAAGCTTAGGCATGCTATCTATGCTTTTATCACAACTAAGTGAGAAGCTATGCAACCATATTAAAGTTTTAGATTAATGTCAATTTATTTCAACAGCAGCATCTTCTTCGTATCAATAAAATTTCCTGCCTGCAGTTTATAATAATAATATCCGCTGGGAAAATTGGCTGCATTCCAAGTCACTTCATAAGTACCAATATTTTTGTCTTCGTTAACTAACGATTCAATTTCAATTCCTAGTACATTGAAGATCTTTAACGAAACAAATTGGCGATTAATAATTGAGTACTGAATATTAGTGCTCGGATTAAACGGATTGGGATAATTTTGCAGTAAAAAATTCTTTGTCGGAACAATCTCAAATTGCACCTCAATTTTTTCGCTATACTCATAGCTGCCATAAGTGTCAATTTGTTTTAATCGGTATGTATATAGCCCCTGGATTTTTAGTTTGTCATTGAATGAATATTTCCTGGGGGAGTTACTGTTTCCATACCCTACAACAAATCCAATTTTTTCCCAATTTTCATTTCCCAATTTTGAACCATGGATTCTCTCTATCTCAAATCCATAATTATTTGTTTCAGTAGCAGTCTCCCAATTAAGTGCAACAGTATTATTAAGAATTGAGGCGTAAAATGTTGTTAATTCAACGGGCAAAGCAGCTTCTGGTATAGCTTTTAATCTTGGATAGTTTGTTCCTATCATTTCCCAGATATTTGTAAAATCCCAGCCAGCATTCATAAAAGTAGTTTGGGTTTTCATATCTGCCGTAGTTTTTCCAGTACCCCCGGCGCTGGTAGTTCGACCAGAAGATTCAATATCCCAAAAGCTATTACTTACAGGGGGACAAGAATAATTCCGCCCAACCAATCCTCCGACATCAAAACTTGGACTTACAACACTTTCAGAACTGTAACAGTAACTCACAGTAGCTGAATAACCAATTAATCCTATAAGTCCTCCCACTTCATACCTGTTTCCAGTTACACCGCTCCTGCTATAACTGTTATTCACACTAGCAGAATATATACTTACTCCCACCAACCCACCCAACATTCGATCACCAGTAACACTGCAAGTAGAATAACATTTGCTTAGAGTTGCGGAATAAGAATTGTCTCCCACAAGACCACCAATCACCGAATTCCCTGCCACATTACCTGTACTGTAGCAATTAGTCACCGTGGAATTATTATAATTACTACCTACAACTCCGCCGGCTCGATAATATCCGGTAATATTCACATTCGTTACACCTAAATTCGCAATAGTTGCTGTATTGGTTTTACCAAATAGCCCTTGATACTCAATACCTGAACGACTGATATATAATCCATCAATAATATGACCATCACCATTATAATTACCGGTGAATTGAATCGTATTGTCGCCAATAGGTATCCATCCTTCAATGCCCCAGCCTGTAGTTTCTGAAGCATCAATATTTGCTGTCTGAATATAACAATAACCCCATCTGGAGCTGTTCTGAGCAATCCAGTATAAATTTTCTAAAATAGCGATTTGGTATGGACTGCCGCTTGTCCCATCTCCTGCAGTGGGAGCAATAGCATCCGGTGTTGGATATTGCCATTTAAGATATGGATAGCCATCATTTTTATAACTTCGAATTTTCCACATAGTTGAAAAGTCCCATCCTGCATCAGTAAATGTTACTTGAGATTTCATCTCTGCAGTGGTTTTACCAGTACCGCCTGCACTTGTGTTTCGTCCAGATGTTTCTATATTCCAAAAACTATTATTAACAGCGGAATTTAAATTATACCCTATCAATCCTCCAACGGCACTATTGGCACTTACACTTCCCGTGCTATAGCTATTGTTTACGGTGCAAGAATTATAATTTGATCCTAAGAGCCCGCCAACATAACTATCGCCACTAACACTTCCCTTACTGTAACAATTGCTGACCGTCGAAATATAATTTAACCCCAACAGTCCGCCGCTGCGATCGTTACTCGTAACATTACATGTACTGTAACTGCTACTCAAAGTGGAAGAATTATAATTAGCTCCCACCAGTCCACCTATAGCTTTAACCCCTGCTACACTCCCCATACTATAGCAGTTAGTTACAGTGGAATTATTAGTATTAAATCCAACCAAACTCCCGACACGCTCATTTCCCGTTACACTGCCTGTACTGAAGCAATTGCTTATGATGGTAGTAGAACTCTGTCCTACCAATCCTCCGATATAATATCTGCCGGTTACATCGACATTCTTCATACCCAAATTTGATATAGTGGCTCCGCTTGTGCTTCCGAATAATCCTTGATAGTCACCAATTGTGCGGTTGATATACAATCCATTTATACTATATCCGCCACCATTATATGTAGCGGCGAATTGTGTTGTGCTGCTTCCTATAGGCGTCCAACCACCGCCACTCCATCCCGAAGTTGAAGCGGCATCAATATCTATCGTCTGAATGTAATGATAACTCCATCTGGTACTGCTTTCAGCAATCCAGTAAAGATTTTCTAAAGAAGATATTTGGTATGGATTTTCACTCGTGCCGTCTCCGACAGATGGAGCTGTTGCCGTTTGACTGAAAAGTATTTGATAGTTTAGAGAAACAAGAAGTAACAATAATTTTTTCATTTTGTGACCAAGTTTTAATTGGTAAATAGCGAATCACTTCATCTCCAATAATATTCGATTTGATTAAAATCTTCCATCATGGTTTTTGATGCTTCGTTTTATTAGTTCTCACAAGAATATCAATTCTTATGCTAATGAATACGCTTCTGTAATAAGCGATTTGTATAGCTAATCTCCAAATAATAATATTTTCTAAGTGTATTTTGATAAAATTTTTACTATTTACATGGTAAAAAAGTATTATTACTGGTATTATTGTCTATGTTTAACTTCACTTTAACAAATAAATTATACTTCCATTCATAAGATTAATCATCAAAGTAATTCGTTATAGCTGCATCGTTATTGCTTTATTTATATAGAACTACCTAATAAAATGTCAGTGATGACCATTTAATACAGTATTCATTCGTTTTGTAATGGCCTGAATTACCGATCATTTTGCAACATTCAACCTTATAGGTTATAATTAACATTTCCACTCAAAATTGCCATTTTATGCTTTCCTTATAGTTTGTCAATGACTGGTACAATTTTACAAAAATCGTTACTAGTAATCACTGTAAGAATGGGAAAGCAAAAGAAAAGCAAATAAAGACTGACAAAAGGATATGCTTCGTAACGTTCAACAAAAGTTTTCATCTGCTAAGTTGAAGCCGGTTAGGAGCTGGTTATATGCTGGTTATATGCTTGTTATAGACTGGTCACAGGATAGCTAAATACTCTCACCCTTTATCTTCGCCCACGTGTGAAAACGGCTGCATTTTGTTGCACACCAGAGGGAGAGATGATATTAATTTATTTCTTCTTTTGGCTGCAATTGCTCAAACTAAATTCTTTGTGATATTTTGCACGCTTCTAACGATCGAATAATCATAATTATTCTTAGATTCGACAGGATTTAGGACTTTGAATTTAGCTACTTGGTGATTTGGGATAACACCTAATAGTGAACAAAAATTACAAAGCAACCACTATTTAGTTAATCACCACTTTTTTAGCATTACGAAATTACTTTTTAGTACTATTCTTATAACCTAAAATAAATTTTACCTTTTCTTTTTCACTTTCTTCTCCACAAGCAGTGGTTTTGTGTACTTCTCATAGAGTTCAAATAAATACTCAATCCTTTTTGTTTCGTTAGGAAATGGTTGTGGACGATAACATAAATCAACCGCTTTATCCAACTCTTGATGTGCTTCAACCAAAGCTGGTGGCATTGTTAATGGATCATACAAATCTGCAAGACTGCTGTTTGGAAATTCTTTTCTCACATCTAAAACTTTTTGAGCTTTTGCTTCGATCGCTTGCTTTTGTTTATCAGTCGGACTCTCTGGCCAAGGAAAATTGTTGTAAACTATATCATTTGAATATCTGAAATCACTTTTAATCCTACCGCATACATATTTAACCCAAGCCATATGCATTGAAGATGTTAAAATACCAAAGTGAAATAATGTAGCAGTTGGAATGGAAAAACAAGAATTATTTAATATATCATTCTTGGTCATAAAACCCATTGGAATAAAATTTCTGTTTTCTGATGAATGCGAAGGTACTAAGATATAATCAGTATAAGGTTGTCTATTTTCAGTAAACAGAGTTGGCTTTGAAGCCCATTGAACAGTAGCTTGTTTTGAACTTTTTAATCGCATCTGTCGAACTGCTTCAATTCTATTTAGCAAATGAGGCATTTGCTTTAACTCATCTGGTTTGGCATCAACTAACCATATGCAATATCTTTTTTCTCCATTAATAAATTCTTGTGCTGAGATTAATGATTTAAGATATTTCACTGCTTTAGGTTCTTTGGATATGAATTCATTTTTTTCTTCTTCCGTAAAAAGAAAATTTCCGCCGTCTGTTGGCTGACTTCCTTTGAACATTTTCGGAACATCACAAATCGGATTTGTTTTTTTGGTTATAAATAAGTCTCTTACATCAACCAAATAAGGATTGATGTTTTTAACTTTCAATTCGTGAGCATCTCCTTTTATGTCTTCATATTCAAAGATGCTTTTGGTAGTTGTGTCGTAGTTAGCGAAACCAATTATCACACAATAAACACCCGCTTTTCCTTTTGCTTCATTAAACCACTTAAATGTTCTGTGAGCAAAATGTATTTTTATTCTATACTTATTAAATAGCTCATTCCATAAAATCCCAACTTGTTCACCTTGTGAAATAGAATTTGTAGATACTAACGCAACTTTAATATTTGAGTTCTGAATATATTGTGATGCTTTTATATACCAACATGTAACATAATCCAGAACACCCGAACCCCTAACACCGCTAAAAATATTATCAATATCTATTTTCTGTTCGGCATTCTGCAAATGCTTTCCAACAAATGGCGGATTACCAAGTATAAAAGAAAGTTGATCTTTAGGAATAATTCTTTCCCAATCAATCCTGAGTGCATTCCCACAAATTATGTTTGCAGTTTTCTTCAATGGAAGGCGAACAAAGTACTCTCCAAACTCTTCCGATATTCTCATGTTCATCTGGTGATCAACAAGCCACATGGCAACTTCAGATATTTTTGCGGGCCACTCCTCTATTTCTATTCCGTAAAACTGATCAATATCAACCCAAACGATGTTTCTTATATCAGATTCAATTTGGTTTGTCTTGTATAGAATTCTGAGGATTTCAATTTCAAGCAACCGTAATTCACGGTATGTTATAACAAGGAAGTTACCACATCCGCAAGCCGGATCGAGAAATTTTAATGCAGATAGTTTTTTGTGAAACTCTTTAAGCTGCTTAGTATTATTCTTAACAGATTCAAATTCTTTATAAAGTTCATCAAGAAATAAGGATTTAATTACCTTTAGAATATTCTTCTCCGAGGTGTAATGTGCTCCAAGATTTCGGCGCTCTTCGGGATTCATTACAGATTGGAATAATGAACCAAATATTGCTGGTGATATTTTTCCCCAATCAAGTTTGCAGCAATCAAGCAAAATGTTTCGCATTTCTCTATCAAATGCAGCTTGAGATAAATTCTCCTCAAAAAGTTTTCCGTTCACGTATGGAAATTCAGCTAAGCTTTCATCAAGATTTCTTAGTCGCCCATCTGGGGGCTTATTGAGGATATAAAATAAGCTGGCAATTTGAGCAGCAAGATCGCTGCCATCATCTCTAGTGTGTAGTTTTAAGTATTCTTCAAAAATATCTTTGTTAAAAATATTTGTGTCATCAGCAAACAAGCAAAAGACAAGTCGAACAAGATATACCTCCAATTCATGACCCTTGTATCCAATTGCTTTTAGCTTATCGTGCAGCTTACCCATCAGTTCAGCAGCATCTATGTTTACCGGATCTTCTTCTTTAAAGATTCGCTGTTCGTATCCCGCAATAAAACCAAACAGCTTTACATTTTTAACTAAATCTTTTAAGACAAAATCATGTTGCTTATTTTCAATTAGATCGTGCAGTTGGAATCGGTCAAAATCACAAACCAATATGTAACGCGGAAGTTCTTCTTCATTAAGACCAAAGGAATACGCAATTGCTTGGTTCTTTGCTTTCTCTAAACTCTTTCCTTTAGTTTTATGTTCAATCAGAATTTTCCCGGGCCAGAGCAAATCAATGTAACCATCTCTTCCATCAATTTTCTTTACTGGCTTTTCAAATGTTGCAACACGCTTGCGGCTTACTCCAAACACTTCGAAGAATTCATTTAGAAAAGTTTGTGATTCAGCAGATTCATCAGTTGCAGCTTCCCATTCCTTAGAGAACTTTACTACATTGGATTTTATTTCGTTCCAGCTTATTGGCATTATATTCAAGAAATATTGTAGTTAAAAATAGTGATAAGAATTATTTAAGTCTAACTTTTAATTTTTTCTGGTAAAAGCAGATACTTAGCGATCGATTTTAAATTGAGGAATTTTTGAGCAAAAATATAAATTGGATTGATGATCTCGCGAAACTAATTAAATCTGTGCCGAAAGAAATTTTTGGAGGGAAGAAAAGAAAAAGGAATTTTTTATTGCCTCCTGCCATTGAGAATATTTTTGTAAAAATCTCTGTGATTAATCATTGAATTTTAAAAAAGAAGGTGTTAGGAAAAACAAATTGATTATAATAAAAATGCCCGTGCTCCTAGGGTAGGCGCAGACGTATCTTATTCTCATTACTTCGTGAGGGCGAAAACTGTCAAAAAAATTAAGTTTAAAACAGAAGTGATATTCTAATGAATTAGAGAAAATGGAAGTTAATCCCTTAGTTTCATATACCGCCTAAATAAAGAAGAACGTGTATACCGAGCACCACAACGGCGGCGGACAATACACATCCTATTATAAGCCAAGTAGTATTAGTAGAATTTAATTCCTCACGTTGTAATGTATTAATATTTGTGAGCGCTATAGGACTCTCAATTGGTACTTTGAAATCAGAGGCATCATTAAATTTAACATATCCTTTTCCATAAAGGGAATCGTTTGAAATATGGTAATTGAATTCTTTAAAGGAATAAATAGTTGAATCTTTTGTGTGTACAATGATATCGCCCACCTCCTTCAATCCTGCCAGCTCATCCTTAGGAATTTCTCTCATACTATAACAACCGCATAATTGAATTAATAAAACAGCCATTGAAACAGAAACAATATAATTTTTGTGCATATCTTTATTCTTTAAAAAGTATTTTGAATTAAATTCCCAAGTTTATTTTTTAAAACCATTGTCTTTATAACAGCCAAGTCTTGTCATGAAGCTGAAGAACGATCACTTACCTTCCCGTCTCGCCTCGTCCAAGCCGGGACAGTCAGTTTGGGAAAATAAATTCCTTTTCACAATCGTAATGCGATAAAATTTAGAGCTCTTTACTTAATTACCAGAATATGTCGGACTGACCTGAATTCCGTTCGAATGTGTACTTGGAAATATTATAACAACTCCTACAATGACTGCTAACAAAATACCTCCTGATAGAAGTCCTGTTCTAACGATATTCAATTCATCTTGTTGTATTGTTTCAATATTTGTCAGTGCTACCGCACCTTCATTTACTACTCTAAAATCTGATATGTTATATGTTTTAACATATCCTTTTCCATAAAGAGTATCGTTTGAAATTCGGTAATTGGATTTTCCAAAAAAATAAACAATTGAATCGTTTGTGCGAACGATAAGATCACCCCCCTGTTTCAATCCTGCTATTTCATCTTTAGGAATTTCTTTCATGCTATAACAACCGCATAATTGAATTAATAAAGCTGGGATTAAAACAGCAGCGATAAATTTTTTGTGCATACTATATCCTTTAAAAGGAATATTATTAACTATCTGCTTAAATTTATTTTAGTAAAATCATCTTTTTCGAACCAATATAATTTTCAGCCCCGCCGTCAGCGGCATAAACTTGGAATCTGTAGAAATAAACTCCGCTTGGTAGATCCATTGTGTACCATGTTAACTCATAAGTGCCTGCTGATTTTTCTTCATTCACCAATGTTTCAATTTCATTTCCAAGATTATCAAACACTTTAATTATAATATTAGAACTCTGTGGAATTGAATATCTTATCTTTGTTGAGGGATTAAATGGATTAGGATAGTTCTGCGTGAGCAATAACTCAGTCGGTATTTCATTGAGTACTTTTTCTTCAATAAAGGTCGCACCGCCATTGGTGGTTTTAAGAATTAATCCTGAAGATGTATTCCCATCCCAACCAACAGCCCATCCGGTATTCGAATCAGTAAATTGGACGGAGTATAATCCGTAATTTGTTCCGACTATCTGTGGTGTCCAGTTCACACCACCGTTAGCGGTTTTGAATATTACCCCGGTACCAACAGCCCACCCGGTATTTGAATCAGTAAAATAAACTGAAAACAACCAATAACTGGGATCGCTCGCTTGAGTATTCCAGTTTTCTCCTCCATTAGTGGTTCTGATAATTACTCCCGCATAATTGCCGCCAACATAATTAACACCAACAGCACATCCATTATTTTGATCAGTAAAATAAATTGCCAATATACTTTTAGGAAGAATGCCTTGTTGAAATATCCAGATAGTTCCCCCGTTGGTAGTTTTTAAAATAGTTCCATCTTCACCAGCAATCCAGCCTGTAGTTGAATTGATAAAAAAAACTGAGTAAAGGGGATCGGTTACTGTACTTATTTGTGGAGTCCAGCTTATTCCAGAGTTTGTAGTTTTTAAAATAATTCCACCACTACCAACAATCCATCCAGTGTTTGAATCAATGAAAAAAACCGAATTTAAGCCATTAGTTGTTCCACTTGTCTCCGATGCCCAGTTTGATCCGCCATTTGTGGTTCTTAATATTGTACTGGCATTACTAGTACCATTCCAGCCACCACCAACTGCAACTCCATTATTTAGATTTGTAAAGAATACTCCTCGCAACTCATTCATTATTCCACTTGATTGTACATCCCATATAGCTCCTCCATTGGTAGTATGTAAAATCTTACCGCTGTCACCAACCGCCCAGCCATTATTTGCGTTTACGAAATGAACTGATTTTAAGTTTACCGTTGCTCCACTGTTTTGTTGATACCATTGCGCAAAATTTATTTGCGTGATTAATAAAAATAAAAAGAAGGTTCGTAGAAAATTCTGCATCGCACACTCCTGTGAAATAGTTAAATAATATTTCTGATCAGCAGTCTGCCACGGGAGAGTATCGGTGTGTAAAAGTAATACTCAGATAGTTGTGCTCCCTCGGAACAGAGGAAAAATACGGATAGAACATGGAACTAATATTTAAAAAAGGCAATAATTATTTCAATTAAAATATCAGGATTCTATTTAAAACTTCAATCTAATTAAAGAAGAAGACTCTAGGAAAATTAAATTGATAAAAATAAAAATGCTTTTACCGGAAGGTAGCAATGGCTTAGGCAAGCTATCTATGCTTTTATCACAACTAAGTGAGAAACTATGCAACCATATTAAAGTTTTAGATTATGTCAATTTATTTCAACAGCAGCATCTTCTTCGTATCAATAAAATTTCCTGCTTGCAGTTTATAATAATAATATCCGCTAGGAAGATTGGCTGCATTCCAAGTCACTTCATAAGTACCAATATTTTTGTCTTCGTTAACTAACGATTCAATTTCAATTCCTAGTACATTGAAGATCTTTAACGAAACAAATTGGCGATTAATAATTGAGTACTGAATATTAGTGCTCGGATTAAACGGATTGGGATAATTTTGCAGTAAAAAATTCTTTGTCGGAACAATCTCAAATTGCACCTCAATTTTTTCGCTATACTCATAGCTGCCATAAGTGTCAATTTGTTTTAATCGGTATGTATATAGCCCCTGGATTTTTAGTTTGTCATTGAATGAATATTTCCTGGGGGAGTTACTGTTTCCATACCCTACAACAAATCCAATTTTTTCCCAATTTTCATTTCCCAATTTTGAACCATGGATTCTCTCTATCTCAAATCCATAATTATTTGTTTCAGTAGCAGTCTCCCAATTAAGTGCAACAGTATTATTAAGAATCGAGGCAGAAAATGTTGTGAGTTCTACAGGTAGTTGCACAGCCCAATCAGTTGAAATACCAATTGGATGAGAAAGAGTTGAAACAATTACTGAGGGTAATGTACCATCCCGCTTTGCGGTATTGATAACATTACCTAAAACATCGGACCAGAATAATTTATCGGTATTTTTATCTACCGCGATTCCGCGTGGACTTCCACTTGGAATAGTAATTAATACTTCAGGTACAGAACCATCAGTATTAGATCTGGAAATTTTATCTGTTGTTCCAAAGTCAGCCCAATAGAGTTTGCCGTTTTCAGCATCAATCTCTATTCCGCCCACCTGATCTAAGCCAGTTATGATATCTTCCGGGGAAGTACCATCTAAATTGCTTCGGCTAATCTTTTTTTGTCCAACACCGTTGTCACTCCAGTAGAGTTTATTGTTTATCAAATCTAAGGCAACATCGACAGGTGAGGATAACCCGGGAAGAACTTCGGATATGTTTGAACCGTTATAATCAGCTCTTTTTATTTTACCGGATATTACTTCTGCCCAATAAATTTTACTGTTTATTCCATCAATTGCAATTCCCCGGGGACCATTAACTCCGTTAGAAGAGTTTAATAAAACTGTCGGTGAAGATCCGTCCAAGGCAGCGGTTAAAATTTCATCACTTACAACGTTGGTATAGAAAATTTTACTATTTGAAATATCAGTGGCAATTCCATATAAACCGAGCAATGACGTAGTTAGAAGAGATAAATTATTGCCATCATAATCGCTCTTTTGAACTTTTGCCGATTGGTTTTCAACAAAATATAATTGTTGACCTGTTATTGTTTCGTCATATAATAAAAAGACGATAAATGATAAAATTGAATACTGAATTATTTTGTTTTTCATTTTGTTCCTAAATTCTAATTTTGTGTAGGGTATAAACCGAATAAAGCAATAATAAAGTTGACACATAGGTAAGGAGGCATATTATCATGTGGCTGATTACCCCCAACATTTGTTATACTAGCAGAATTAGCAATTGAACCCGCTGAATTCGAATAATATTTTACCGCCTCAGAATTTGAAGCCATGTAATTGCCGACAGGATTATCACTTGTTCCTCCGCTAGTGTTTACGGCAAGAGGATGGTTATGTTGCGGTATCTGATTTAATGTTAATGTAACAGATTCCTGTCCACCGCTTTGTGCCAAAACATAATTAGGCAATCCTGGTCCTTGACCTTTATGAATAGGGACTCGGCCACGTAAATCAGGGAGTGCAAAAGTTGTTTGTCCATCACCGCCATAAGTTGTTCCTATTAATGAAAATAAAGCATCATACTCAGATATAGGAAGTAATTGACCGTTGCAAAGTGCCCAACCACTGGGTGCAAAATTAAAAGCAACCATACATATACTCCCCATATAAGGTTGTCCTTCTGCTAAAACCGATTTACGGTAGCTGGCGGCTTTAATCTCTGTGGTAGTAATCAGGTTTGTTGATGCTGCTAGTAAGGTAGTTCCCCCAATCAATCTGGTTATTCCCTTAAGAAAACCTCTCCGCGATTTAAAATCAATTATAGTATTGTTTTTCATTTTATCCTCCAAACCCTAATTTCGTGAAGGGTAAATACCACTTAGGGCAATTACAAAGTTAACACATAAATAAGGCGGCATATTGTTGTGCGGTTGACTTCCCCCGGTATTACTAACACTAGCACCATTTGCAGTTGAACCTGCTGAATTCGAATATTGTTTTATTCCCTCAGAATTTGAAGCCATAAAATTTCCGGCTGGATTATCACTTGTTCCTCCATTTGAGTTAACAGTAAGAGAATGGTTATGAACCGGTATTTCACTCGAAATTAATGTGTGATTTTCCTCTCCAGCTCTCTGGCCCAGATCATATGAAGATAACCCTGGTCCTTGACCTTGATGAATTGGGACTCTACCCCTTAAATCAGGTAATGCAAATGTAGTTTGTCCATTACCGCCAAATGTGGTACCTAATAAGGAGAACAAAGCGGTATTTTGAGCGATTGACAATATTTGACCATCACATAGTGCCCAATTTCTTGGTGCAAAATTAAAACCAACCATATCTATACTTCCAATGAAAGGGTCAATCCCTACTAGTGGAGAATTAGGGTTACTTGCTGCTTTAATTTCTTTTGAAGTAAATATATTTGCTGCTGCTGCCAACAATGCTGTTCCGCCAATCCATTTTGGCAGGTCAAGTAGAAAACCTCTGCGTGATTTTGAATTGTTTTTTATTGTTACTTTATCGTCCATTTTTGCCTCTCGTTTAAGATGATTTTGAAAATTGATTAATTAAATTTTTTTATAAAAACTATTTGGATAAATTGAATTTTAATTACTCAGGTCAATATATTTTGAATGATGCTCCATGGCTAAGACTCATAAAGATTACAAGACTAATTGAATTTACTTTCTATTTTAATATAGCACGATTTGGTTTGACTTCTTGTGATTTGTATCACATGACTATAATAATGATGCCTCTGAATAATTATGAAAGGTCATTTTGAAGGAGCAAAGCGACTGAGAAATCTGTTCTGAATATAAGATTTCTCTCCCGATTAACCTATTCCAACTAACATATAATCGGGATCGAATTGACAAATGGTATTTTTCAGATGTCTTATAATTCAGATTGGGGCGAGCTATTATTCTCAAATTTTAATTGATTAATGATGTAAATTTGAATTAGTCTATGCAAATTCATTATCATAATTACCTCAGTTGTGATAAAATCAAAAATTGGTTTGTTGCAAAAAGCAATGCTGACAAAGTTTTAAATGGAGGAATTCTTTATGCAAAATTTGATTAAAGATAGTATCAAGATTATACTGAATGAAAAATCTAAGTATAGCGATATAAAAGATTCGATAGATAAGCTTGCTATGAATTTTTATCAAATAACCAATCTATCGGGCAATTTAAAAAAAGCTGAACATGGGACAATTCTGCCTGATGGTGAAGCGCTAACTCCACAGACAGCAGCAGGGTGCATTTTTGATTATGTGCGAACTACTAAATTTTTAAGAGGAATAAAAAAAGCTCTCGACTTTCAAGTAAATACTCTAAAGAAAAAGAAGGTACATATAATGTATGTTGGATGCGGACCCCATGCTACACTTCTTTTTCCTTTAATCCCTTTCTATGATGAAAACCAGTTAGAAATCAACCTTATTGATTATCACCAAGAATCAATTGATTCTTTGAAATTACTGCATTCCCGTCATGGATTTAACAGTTACTTTAATGAAATTTTATGTGAAGATGCATTGAACTATCAAAATAAGAAAGACCATCTATTTGATATAATAATAATTGAAACGATGCAGAAAGCACTATCTGTTGAGCCGCAGGTCGCCATTACAAATCATTTTTCGCAATATTTAGCAAAGGATGGATTTTTAATACCTGAAGCAATCAAAATATCTGCTGTATTAGCTGATCTGCAAAGTGAACTTTCTTCTTCTTCAAGTAAATGGACTAATTTTTGGTTTAACATAAAACGTGCTGATGCAAAGAATAAAAGAATCTTCTTGAAAGATATTTTTGTACTTGATAAAAATATCAGAGAAAAATATGATATGCTCAACCTGACTGAAAAAAAAATTTCTTTACCAAGTATTCATATTCAAAGTAAAGTGGGTAGAATGAGGGATCTTATTTTGCTAACGGAGATAATAATTTTTAATGATGTAATTCTCTCAGAAGAGGACGAAACCGGATTAACAAAACTTTATTTTGATCAAAACCTTGCACCTGTTGAAATAGGGAAGGAGATAAAGTTTTCTTATCAATTTGGCAGTTATCCTAAATTTCTGATGGAGTATGTTACTGCTGGATGAATGATTTATCTCATTTTATGTTAGAGAGTGAGTTCCAAGCCCCTTTTCCAGCATCAAGATTTTATCCACCGCAAAGAAATCTGATCACTTATGAATTTCTCAAGTCTAATAAATTATACTGGAATTATAAGCAGCAGTTTTAAACTAATCACTCAATCCTTCTTCCAATCAGGCAATCTGCCAGGAGTGTAAGGTGCATTAAATCTTTCAAGAGTTTCTTCAACTTGCTTTATATTTTCATCAATTGTTTTTATTAAGTTTTTTAATTCATCAAACTTTTCTGCTACGGCATCATAGGATTTAATAAATGTATTTGTTGGTGCAGCAGTTGTGCTCCATAAAGCTCCAGTTATAAGTTCAACTCGGTCTTTCACTGAAGTTGGCGCTGCGCCTTCGTATCTTGTTCTTAGCTGATCACCGTTTAGCTTCCGGTTGAATGATTTAAGATTCATCTCAATGTTTAATATATTCTTATAAGTTTCAACGGGTACATCTGCAGATTCCATAACAGCTTTTTTTAAGTAGGATAACTTATTTACTAACTCCTTACGGTATGAATCTAAACCAGTGACGGCTCTTGTTAACTCCGCGACTTTTTTATTGAAAGTATCCAATGCGAGTTTATCTTCTGCCGGCAGTGATACAATATGCAATGGTTTACAAAAAAACTCTTTTTCTCCAACAAGCTCGGTGAATTGCCCATCTTCAAATTTGGAAAGTGAGGCATAATATTTCCCCGGCACAACCATGTAACCTTTTCCCGGTTCATTCCATGGAACTGAATCATCAACCGGCTCTAAAGAAATTGGAGTAGGCAAATTATATCGGAAATCCCACACGATTCTATTAACACCTTTCCTAATTTCAGACTTCAATTTGCGCACTGATTTTCCATGCTCATCTGTTACTGTAAAAAGCAAATAAGCTGATGGCTGATCTGATTCTTGAAGCAAAGTGTTATAAGGCGGGTATTTAACATTTTCACCTTTTTTCTGTTTTTCTTTTTCTTCATCTCTTCTTTTTTGCTTAAGCGATTTATACTCATCTCTTACATAATATGTGAATACTGCACCGACTTCCGGATTTGGTGCTGAATAAAAACTCGCCCCTTGAAATGATATTCCTCTAAAACCTAAAGGATTAGAAGGTATGAACATGAGTCCATCCTTAATCGGAAAGATTTCTGCTTCCTTCTTTAAATTTTCTTTCGATAAATATCGCAGTGGAGAATAGTCGTCAAGAATGTAAACCCCTCTTCCAAAAGTTGAAACAACAAGATCATTTTCTTTTCGCTGAATATCGAGATCCATCACACACGCTGGAGGAATTCCACTCTTCAAAGCGATCCATTCTTCGCCTCCGTTATTTGTGAAGTAAACTCCAAATTGAGTTCCTAAAAAAAGTAAGTTTCGATCAACATGATCTTCGGCAATAGAGTAAGTGCTTCCTTTTGCTGGGAGATTAGCATTAATTAGAAACCAGGTTTTTCCTCCATCATTAGTTTTATAGATGTAAGGTTTGTAATCCCCGCCAATCATATTATGACAGGCAGTATACGCTACCTGCTTATCAAAATTTGATGCAATGATGTGATGAACTCTGGCGTATTCAGGTAATCCTGATATTGTGGATTTATCCCACTTTAGACCGCCATTAATTGTATAATGAATTAAGCCATCACCAGAACCAACGAATAGAATCTTTTCGTCTAATGGTGATTCTGCAATTGTAACAATTTGAGCCATCGAACTTTTGCGTGCAAGCTGATCAATGCTCCAGCTTTGTCCCATCAACTTCTGCATTTCCTGGGGAACCCCACGAGTTAGATCGGGACTAATTTCTCTCCAAGTACTTCCTTGATCATCTGTTCGCAAAAGTTTATTACCAGCAAAATACAGTCTCTTATTATCGTGCTTAGAAATTAACAAAGCTGCATCCCAGTCAAAACGATAAGCAGTGTCATTAAAATCGTAGGGTTTAATGAATAGATTTTCCCCGCTTCGTTTATCAAAGCGAACAAGCCCGCCATTTTGTGATTGAGAATAAATTATATTCGGATCTTTCCAATCAACTTGAGTCTCAAAGCCATCGCCGGCATTTGTAAATAACCAATCTTGATTTAATATGCCTGCAGAACTGATTGTGCGCGATGGTCCGCCCAAGCTGTTGTTATCCTGTGTCCCGATATAAACATTGTAAAATGGTTCAGCATTATCAGTGGTGACTTTATAAATTTCAGCAATCGGAATGTTTGCTTTAAAATCCCAATTTTTTCCTTGATCATAAGTTTCATAAACACCGCCGTCGCATCCTGCAAGCAGATGTTCATTGTTGGTTGGATCAATCCAAATAGCATGATTATCAACATGCTTAAATTTTTCGCCAAGATTTTTCCATGTTTTTCCACCATCATTTGTTACTTGAATGAAAACATCATCGCTGTAAACTCGATTTACATCTTTTGTATCGCAATATAACTTTTGAAAATAAAATGGGTAGGAAGATACATAGCTGCTTTGCTTTGTCCAGCTTGCTCCACGATCAACGCTTTTGTAAACACCTTTATCATCATCGGTCGCTTCTACTATTGCATACAGAACATCGGGGTTGGCAGGGGAAATTGCCATTCCAATTCTCCCAACATTTTCTGAAGGCAATCCTTTCGTTAATTTTTCCCAGGTAACGCCGTAATCTAAAGTTCTGTAGATGCCGCTTTCGGGTCCGCCATAAACTCCTGTGTATAAATTTCTCATTCTTTGGTGAGCAGTCGCATAAAGAATGTTTGAGTATCGTGAATCCATGTGGACTTCATAACATCCCGTGTATTCGCTTATCTGCAAAACATTTTCCCATGTTTTTCCACCATTTACAGTTTTGAAAATTCCTCTATCTCCTCCAGCATTTCGCAGAGAACCGTAAGCAGCAGCATAAACTATCATCGGGTTTTCAGGATCAATGGCAATTCCCCCGATGTGTTCGGAGTTTCCGATCCCCATATTTTTCCAGCTATTACCGGCATCTTCACTTCTATAAATACCGTCACCATAAATAACATTGTTTTGATTTTTGTTTTCACCTGTACCTACCCAAACTACATTTGGGTTAGAGGGATCAATTTCTACTGAACCAATTGCGTAAGATTTATTACCATCGAATACTGGAGAAAAAGTTATTCCACTGTTGCTGGTTTTCCATAACGAGCCGTGTCCTGATGCTACATAATATTCACTATGGTTTAATCGGTTCACAGCAATATCAATTACTCTGCCGCCGGTGACAGCGGGTCCAATGCTTCTGAATGTTAGTCCAGTTAAAGAAATATTTTTAAGTGAATCCGGTTCAGTATTCTTTTGTGCCCGTGAATTTGAAGCAATGAGAAACAGTATAATTAAAATGAATGTGATGAAGAACTTTTTCATTATGATTACCTAAAAAATTTTAATGGAAAAATTGATTGGCTGAAACACATAAGACAATGTTTCAGAAAAATCAATTAAAAATTAAGTGATAGTTAAGAATTATCCCAATGCAGATAGGAAAGATTTTGATGAACGGTAAATGAGATATGCATTAAAGTTTAGACTCAGGTGTAATTTTGTGATTAAAATTAAAACCATCCCAACATTCTTAAAAGTATTTACTAAAAACAAAAATGCCCGCACTTTTGTAAATGTGCGGGCATGAACGAAATCGTAATGAAGGAATTATTTATTCAAAATCATTTTTATCGTTTTATTCAATTGGGCTATTCCATCATTCGAAGTAATTTTTATATTTGCAAAATACACTCCAGAAGAATATTTGTTTGCATCCCAGACTACTTCATGAATGCCTGGATTTTGTTGTTCATCCAACAAAGATTCAATCTCTTCACCCAAAGAATTTGTTATAGTCAACCTCACCTTACTGTCAACAGGTGTTTTAAACTTAATTGAGGTGATAGGATTAAAAGGATTGGGATAATTCTGGTAAACAGCAAAATCATTAACGGTAAGAGCTTCAACTTTAACAATGTTAGAATAAGAATATGAACCGTTATTGTTGATCTGTTTTAATCTGTATGAAAGAAATCCGTTCACAAAGTTATCTGTGAAAGAATATTCCTTCGGTGAATTGCTATTGCCATGACCAGGAAGGAATCCTATTTTCTTAAAATCTCCTTGATCCACACTTCTTTCAATCTCGAATCCATAATTGTCAACTTCCGATGCAGTTACCCACTTTAGTAAAATATTATTTTCTTTAGTAACAGCCGTGAAGCTAGTTAGTTCAACAGGGAGCGGAGAATCTATATTCAATTCATACACACCTCTCCCATGCGTAGCTGCTCTTAGAAAACGTACTGATCCGTTATCGAAAAAGCTGAAATCCTGAACAGGAACGAAGGGCATTCCATTACTAAGTTTAGTCCAAGTTGTTCCGCCATCATTTGACCAGTAAACGCCAAAATCATTTCCAGCGTAAAGATGACTTGTATTTGCGGGATCAATAAACAAATCATTAACGGGAACTGTAGGTAAATTACCACTAACATTTGTCCATGTTGTTCCGAAATCTGTGGATTTGATAACTTGTCCGCCACCATATGAAGCTCTGGTTATATAAAAAGTATTTGCACTCACCGGATCAGCAACAACCCTTTGGATATTAGTGCCGGTAAAACCAGCAGATGTAATATTAGTTGTTATGTTGCTCCATGTTACTCCTTCATCAGTTGATTTATGAACGTTCGGTGAAGTAGTATAATAACTCGAAATAGCAATCATATTACTAGTCGACACAGCTGATTGAGCAACTGACGTAACATGAAAGCCGCTAATTAAACCTGAGAGATATGACCAAGATCCACTTGCGCCCGAAGTATTTGACCTGCGTATTCGACCATTTATAGCAGCAAAAATTCGCGTAGAAATGGAAGGATGCTGCCAGTATGGTGCGACCCAAGCTGCACTGCCCACATTATCAGCGGTTAACCAGTTAACTCCAGCATCAGTACTTCTTAGCAAATTGCCATTTTGTGTGGCCATAAAAACATAATTGGGATCGTTGTAATCTACAAAACATTCCATTCCATCACCGCTTGTTTCAAAAACCCAATTAGTTGCACCTTTATCGGAAGTGCTGAAATTTCCGTTATCCTGTGCTCCTCCAAAAAGAATTGATGAGTTCGTGGGATGTGAAGCAACTCTGTAGAACTGTATAGTGTTAATATTATTATTTAAACTCGACCAGGTTGCACCTGCATCGGTAGATTTATAAACTCCACCATCACATCCAAGGTAGACGATATTGCCGTTGGAAGGGGCGAAGTGAATTTTGTGTATATCAGTATGAGTATAACCGTCCCAAGCTAAAGTACCGCCTCCATATGAGCCAACACCTTTACGAACAAACGAAATGGCTGAACCATTAGTTGTTCGACTTACTTCAACATTGCCAAAACAAACTATATCTGGATTTGTTGGATGAACCGATAAGCAAAGATCATAACTTCCCTGATCACTAACTGTAGAACCATTGTACGTTCCTGAAATGAGTACACCTGAAGATATCTGAGCCCAGTTTAATCCACCGTCTGTAGATTTGAACGCAGCAGAATTTCGTCCACTAAATGAGGCAGAATTATTATAGATCAGAGAATATATTGTGAGAGGCGAAGAAGTAGAAAGATCAAACTGCATTCTTCCAATTAATGTTGCTGAGGGAAGCCCTGTATTGCTTTGTGTCCATGTCGCCCCACCATCTGTAGATCTGTAAAACCCTCCTGAGGCAGATTGATTACCGCAAGCTGCATAAGCTAACAGACTATTTGAGGGATGAAATGTTACGTCAAAAGCATCGTCGACATTTAAAGTTCTTGTCCATGATGCACCTGCATTAGTGCTTCGCCATATTCCTTCATTTCCGGGAAAACCATTTTCCCAAGTACCTGAACCGAGTGAAGCTAAAAGAATATTTGAATCACCGGGATTTACTTCTATATCGGAGAATTGTGTTTGGATGCCTATACCGCTAGTAATTTGGGTCCAGGTATCTCCTCCATCTGTTGATTTATATAGCCCATTTCCTTCGTATGTAACATTATTATAAAACCAAATAGTCTCTCCAGTGCCTGCATAAATAGTGTTTGTATTATTTGGATCAATTGCTATAGAACCAAATGTAAGGCGACTTAAGCCACCACTTTTATCTGCCCATGTAGTACCGCCATTGGTAGTTTTCCAAACACCGCCAGCAGCGGCACCAATATACACGATGTTGGGATCAGTTGGGTGAACGTCAAGACCTCGAACTCTTCCGCTTGTATTACCCCAATAAGGAATAAAACTTGAACTCATATCAATTGCTTTTGGACCGATATTCGTCCACAAGTCTGAAGTTGAAAGTGAACCGCGACTCATATTTTGTTCAGCAATTTTTCTTTCTTCAAGAAGTATTTGCTGATTTATGTGCTCTTTAGGAAAAATTCCATTATCATCTGTTCGAGTTCTGTAAAACCATTCATATCTTTTAAATGAATTCTTTTGCTTAACTTCTTCAGGAATTTTATCCCAAACAGATTTGAATTGGGCAGAAACAGGAAACACAAACGCAAACAAGCAAACAATTAGTAAAAGCTTTTTCATACTGTACCGTTCCTTTCTGGAAATGAATAAAAAAATCCCAAAATCAATTTCGCTGTAGTTGTCGAAAATTCGGGAATAATTGGACGGTAATATAAACTTTTAAATTTATGGTGATGTGATCTAAATCACACGATGAGTGTTAACTCACAAACTCATCCCCTTAAATACTTTAGAAATCGCGAATCTTATATACTTTTATTGGGATTTTCCCGATTATGATAAATTATATCGTAAAGCCATATATCAAAGACGCAAACATTTGATAATACTTAGTGTGCCCTTACAACCTGTCCCTTCATATTTTGTGGAATCGGAAAGTTAAACTGATTGAGAACTGTTGGTGCTAAATCAATGATATGTTTATCATCTAAAGTAGAGTTGGCTTGAAACGCTTTTCCTTTGGCAATTAAAAATCCTTGGGGACGATGATTCCCGCTTCGCCCATCAAGATTTTTACCTGACATTGGAAATTCGATTACCCCAAATTTTTCTGACTTAATTTTTTTATAGTTTGCAACAGATTTAAATTCCCATTTCACAAGAATATCGGGTAGATGGTCCAAACATTTTCCTTTACTAAAAATTTGATCCTTCCTAAAGATGCTTTCTATTACCGGTTCATTAGTATCTTCGTTATAAAATGTTTTCAGTCCCTCAATTAATTTTGAACATAATTCATCATACTCTTTACCTTTCTCAACAATACCTTCTTTTTCTCTTCCCTTCAAATTTATTCTTATATAACCTTGAAGATCGGCAATCATATTAAATACTTGAGTTTTTGACCAATCAATCCCTGCCATTCTCCAATAAGCAGTCATTTTATCCTGCAGCCAAACTGGAAGTAATTTTCTCAAGTTCGATCTTAACTCCAGTGGAATTAAATTTCTTGCTTTCTTAACTATGCTATTGTTTTGCTTAACAATGGTTTGAGTATTAGGATTCATTACCGTTGAAATCATCTTAGGAAGAATTTTATCCGAGAGAGTAGTATTCTCACCCATCCCGTGAAGCGAAACAATAAAAATTGATGCATCATCAGGAATCAATTTTAAAATTTTTCCTATTGCAATATCACAGGATAAATAAATTTCTTTAAGACAATTATTAAATTGAACTGTTTGCTCATCATTAAGTTTATCTTTTACATTTGAAGTATCCCAAAACTTGTGTCCGGCTCTGTGCGTTGAAGAAAAACAGCACAGGAATAAATTCCAATCTTCTGATTGAAGAAGTGAAGTAACAAGTTCAGCTTCTTTTTCGTTTGCAAGAATCAATTCATCTTTTAATTTCATAAGATCATCAAACTCTTGGAGTCCTCCAACCTCATCACTGATGGGCAGTTCACCTAAGTTTTTTTTCACCCAATTAATTTTATCTTTTGGATAGGAGAGTGGTGGATACAGTCTGTCATGCGAAGCCCAATTGGAAATGACTACACCGTTTATTGGCGAGGGAGGAAAAGTCAAAGGTATATCAACTTCTATAACTCTATACTCATTTCCAAGCTGCCGCCAAAAAGGTACTGCAGTAATCCAATCAGGATTTGGTCTTTCGAAATCCATCTTATCACTTTTCCACTGAAGATAATGATAAAATCCATGCTCATCTGGCAAAGTACCTGTATAGAAGGTGGGCCAAGGAGAACCAGCCAGCCAATCTGCAGAAGAATTCAATCTGCAATAACTACCTTTTTTACGTATGGCGGCTAAGTTTTGCAAATAACCTTCATCAATCCATTTTTCAATTAGACTTGGTTCAGCTGCATCCAGTCCAATCACAATTACTTTATCAGTCCTCATTTAAATAAATTTCCTTTCCATTTTCATTCAATGATTTGCGAGCGGCGATACCAGCTAGTATTGCGGCTATTCCGTCAGTTATTCCAGGACAGGGTTCGCTCTTATTTGTAATCGATTCAAAAAAATTATTCAACTGAAATTCGTAGCTCCTTTTTAATGGAGAGGTTTGCCTTAAGAATTTTCGCTTTATTCGATCATAGAAATCTACAACTGATCTTTTCATTACCAACGGTTCCTTGATTCTTTCAGAGCCAATTGTTAAGTGATATTGTTTACGGTTTGTAACAAATGAAACTGATTTTAATGTCTGCTGTAAAAATGCTATTCTCACATTTACACAAATATTACCTTCAACACAAGCTGATAGCTGATAATCATTTTTTATTTTTTCTTTTACGGCTATGGAATTTATTTCTTTATTAAAAATAAATCTTATTAGATCAAAAACATGAGGTCCTAAATCATCAAGTGGATCACTTGTGAACGAAATCGGATTCCATTTGGAATTATCGCTGGTAAAAATAATTTCAGCTGATTCTATTTTTGAATCTATCATCAGGTTGTTCTTCAAATCAGTTATTGGCTGCCAATACCTGTGATTAAAACCCATCATGAGCGAAGCATTTGAATGCAACTCTATCTCACTAAATTCCTTTATTCCATCCATTGATAGTGATAGCGGCTTCTCAACCAAGACATGCTTATTATTCTTTAACATTAGAGAAGCTAATTCAACATGTGAATCGGGTGGAGTGCTTATAATTGCGGCATCAATTTGCTCAATAAATTTTGTTTCGATAGAACTATAAAAACTGCAATCTCGAAACTTATTGGAAAGTAGTTCACTTCTTTCTCTGATGGGATCTACTGCACCAACTACTTCGACATCAGAGAATTTAGTCAATGCTGGTGCATAAATTAACTCAGCCGCCCTGCCGCATCCGATTAAACCGATCTTTATTTTAGAACTCAATTTTGTTCTTTCATTAATTTTTTATTGCCCTTCCAAAATCCAATCATCCAGGCAGATAAACCAATTATTAAAAAAGGAAAATAAAAGATAATCCTAAATACACCTGTCGGGTTCCACTGCAATGTTCTAACTGTAATATAGACCAATCTTTTAATTCCAAATAGTAAAGCATATAGAAATGTTCCTCTAAATTTATTTCTGTCGGAGGATATTTTAAGACTTAAGTATCCTCTATAAAATCCAAGACTGAAATTATGTTCCAGAAAAGATATTATTTGTTTTCTACCGCTATGTTTTACAACCAAACGTGGATTAAATAATACTTTGCCATTATTTTTATTTATAGCAACCTCGCTGAACATGATATCTTCACCTATAATAACATCTTCTGGGAATCCTATTGCTTTAAGGAATAACATCTTTGTTATGCCCAAATTACACGCTGGGAAATGTGCAATCTTGTTTGACCTGCGGCGTTTTTGAAAATCGGGAAACTGCAGCAGATTATCTACTGATGCAATTGGATGAAAAGGATATAAATTGATTATCGGACCAATAACAATTTCATTTCCTTTTTTTAGTGCTGAATAAACTTCTTCTAACCAGTTAGCAGGGGGAACACAGTCTGCATCAATAAATGCCAATAAATTGCTACTGGAGTTAGCTACACCTATATTTCTTGCTTTGCCTGGATACAATAAATCTTGTGAGGAAATCAATTTTACGTTTTGAAAAGAATTTATATAGTCTTTTATGCTAAAAACATTAGCGCTTTCAACAACAAGTATTTCAAAATTAATATCGGTTTTTTGATTCATTAATCCTTTTAGACAATTGACCAAGTCATCTTTGTTACCATGAAAGGGGATGATAACTGAAACCTGAGCAATGAGAGTTTTTTTATCCTCTATATTATTTTTCAGCTCATTCATTTTTTAGATAGCCAAAGAATCCTTTAAATTGATTAAGCAGTAACTGAAAATTTCCATTAATTAAACCTTGAACTATTATTCCTAATATCCTAAAAGGCAGCACAAAGGAAAGAGTGAATAACTGAAAAATATTTGAATGTTTTTTTAGCAGGTATAAATAATTTTTGGCTTTTGCTCTCTCATAATCAGCAGCAATTTTCAGTCTTGATTTTTTCCCACCTTTATGATAAAAAATTGCATTTGGATTAAAACATATTTTGTATCCTTTTTTTCTAACTCTTAAAGAAAAATCAACATCTTCCCAACCATAGGGATTAAATCTTTCATCAAACAAACCCACTTCATTTATAATCTCTTTGCTTGTTAAAAATAATCCTCCAGAAGCATCAACAAAAAATGATTCATTAAATTGTCCTTTATCTTCTTGTCCGCTTCCAATATCTGCAATTTTACCTGTAAATAAGTTCGCTGATAAACCCCCAGCGTATGCAATAGTATTTGGTTTATTCATGAAATAACACTTTGGTGTTACAATGCCTATGTTTTTTGCAGCATTATAAAAAGTAACCATTTCTTGCAAGGCACTTTTCTCTATTAGAGCATCATTATCAAGAAATAAGATATATTGATAATCAAAATTTTCTGCATACCTTATTCCTAAATTTCTCCCGCCAGCCACACCAAGATTAGTTTTACTTTCTACTAAATGAATGAATGGATATTTCGTTTTAATTTCCTCCAATGATCTGTCAGCAGACCCGTTTTCAACCACAATTACTTCAAAAGATTGATAATCCAAATCTTCAACACTCCTAAGACAATTGAGAGTATCTTCTTTTTTATTAAAACTGAGAATTATAATAATTACAAGTTTTTCTTTTATCATGTGATCTAGATTCACAAATTTAAAGTTCAGTCTGGTTTTTATTTTTAATCAATAAAAAATCTTTTAACTCTAAAAATCCACCAGCAATTGGGGCAGTAAGGTTCTTAAAGTAAGATAAGAATGATAAAGCTACTGCTTCACCGGCGGAAATTCCGTAAAAGTTAAGTAAATATATTAGGCTCCATTCTCGAACGCCAAATCCAGATATTGAAATGGGAATCATAGTAACTATCATAATCACTGATCTTATCCATCCTAAAACAAAAATATTTATCGAAATGTTGATTGCTTTTGTTAAAGCGTAAAATGATAAAACACTTATAAAATGATATGTCAACATTAAAAAAATTATTTTAAGATGGTCTTCCAATGATAAATTTTGAAACTGATGCATTGCATTAAAAAAACTTTCAGCTTTTACTTTTATGATTTGAGGTAAAGGCATAATATCAAACAGTTTTTCAATTTTCATTAAACTATTTGTATGCAATGGCAGCAAATAGCAGGCAAGTAATAAAATTAATGCTGCAAACCATATTAAAAGCAGATGTTCACGAGAACTTGTAATTAAAGATGGAAAGGAAAAAATTATTCCTATGAATATCACAATTAAAATTTCTAAGTAACGATTATAAACTACAACAGCTGCAGCGGATGATTTAGAACCATATTTAGAAAATTTATACCATTTAACCGGTCCTCCTGCCAAAACTCCGGGAAGAAATAATGAATAGAAACCCGTTGTTAAATCAACCTTTAAAATTTCCTTGAAGGATATGGACATTTTTTGAATTGATGTTAAGTATTTTGTTTCAAATGAAGATAAAAGAACAACTGGAATTGTTAATAAAACTGAAATTAAAATTAAAACCAGATTGGATGAATAAATAGCATTTAGAATACTAGTAAAAGGAATTTTGATAAATATATAAGTAAGTAATAGGGAAGTCAGAATTAATTTTAAGAGCAAAATAATTTTATTTTTCATTGAGACTATTTATTTCCCATTAACATCTGATAGGCAAAACCAAGGGATTTAATTTTTTCGCCGAACCAATACAAAATAAAATAGCGAACTTTGGAAAAATTCTTATAATCAAACGGACCCAGTATCCTTTTCATGAAAATAACACTCAATCTAAATATGCGTAACGCTGTTTTATCTTCATTCCACAAAAGACTTTTACCCAATTTGTGTTTGTTTGTATAATTTTTACTAACTCGAAATAAATCATAAAGCCCTCTTCCTCGAACAAATTGAAACTTAATGTAACTCATCGCATTTACTCTCTTTAAATGCCGTACATCATTTTGAATGTAGACAAGTTTTCGGTTATCAGATTTTAACCGCCACACCAATTCTATATCCTCACTTGTGTATTTAAAGCGGGGATTAAAAATATAGCCATCTCTTGTTAAACAATTTAATAAGCATTCACGTTTGTATATTACATTTCCACCAATCCCAAAGTAGTCGTTGGGATTTATTTCAACATCTTTTGGAAAATTCCGCCTCATTCTGACTTCACGAAGGAATGGATCATCCTCTGAGTAACCGCTGCTTACTCCATCAGCATCGTAAAGAATTATGCTGTTTTCAAAATTTTCTAACCAATTATTGTTTGGTATTGTGTCATCATCTAATAAAACAACTAAATCACCTTTGGATTTTTCAAATCCTTTGTTTCTCATGATACCTTGCCCAAGTCGTTCTTTATCTTCCATGATAATTATTTCGTCCGGTTTCCTGGTTTGATTATTTAAAGCATCAAGAACCGAATTCAATGAATTTCTGTTTATCGTAGGTATTATTACAGATATTAAACGGCTTGGTTTAGTTTTATTCATCAATTCAATTTTTCTCTATGCAAAACTCGTCATAAATTCGAATGTGCTCGGCGATGGCTTTATTCAGTTCGTAGTTTTCTGAAACATATTTTTGACCTGCCCGACCTTTCTCAATCCAAGCATTTGCTTCTAGGAGTTTCTTTAATCCTGTTTGAAAATTATCATCTGTAACATGGTAACCAAAACGCTCCGAAACATTTTCCGGATTAACAGAACTTAAAATTGCACATCTGTGCGCCAAAGCTTCTAGAAAGGAATTAGGTAAACCTTCTCTCACGGCTGTATTTACCAATATCCAACTCTCTTCAAAAATATTTGAAACTAAATCAGAATTAAATTGATTTACAAAACCTTTTATCTCAAGATTATTTAAATTTGAATACTTACTTCTTAGATACTTCTCATAATTTTTATTGCGGCTTTCACCAACTGCAATGAACTGAACATTGGGAAAATGTTTAGCCAACTCAAAAAATAATTCCGGGCGTTTACGCCGATCTAACCTTGAAATAAAGCATACTTTCGGAATTTGAGATTTGACAATCACTTTTTGTGGAATTTTGATTGGCGTTGGAAGAAACTCGACTTTTTCTTTTAGCTTATATTTTTTAGCAACAATTTCTTTTAAAAATATTGCTGTACAAAAGACCCGATTTGCTTTTCGAACTGCGCGTGAAACCAGAAAGCTGTTTTCGAAAATAAAATTGCCGATAACTTGAAAGATATTATATGATGGATGAATAAATTCACTTACCCAGTCAGAAAAATTTCGTGGATCCCTTGAAGTTACCAAATGAATTTTTGAAGTCATTATTTTCAAAGCAAGATAAGTGAGAAAAGAAGGTTCCTCAGAATGGTAAATATCCGCATCGCAATTCACTAATAATTTTTTTGCCGCTATGGGATTGTATTTTGGAAAACCCAGCACTTTTATTCCGTCAAGAATTTCGAAATCTTTTTGGTCATTTCTTTTAGGAACAACAGCATACACATCCACACCTTTTTTGACCAACTCACTGCCGATTTTTCGTGTCACTCTGCCGAATCCACCGTACTTTCCCCACGCAAATATTTCAGTACAGATAAAACAAATTTTCATTCAATTATAATAATCTCGTTTGTTCAAGAAAAATTTCGAATAAGTAGGAAACAAAGATCATTCTTCAAATATAGTGCTAAAATCATGATATGGAATTATAATATTGTTTGGAATCTTCAGATGTTTCTTGTAATAATAAGTAGAATTTGAACTTAAATTAATTACGAATGAAACTATCATACACTTTTGAGTACTGATTTGCAACACTTTGCCAGCCGAATAAATCTTCAACTCTTTTTCTCGCAGCATACTGTAGCTTTTCTGTAAGCTGAGGATTGTTTATTAATTCTATAATTGCTTTTCTGATCGCATCTGAATCCTTTGAATCAACCAAAATTGCCGAATCTCCAACAACCTCAGCACAGCCAGTATTTTTTGTGGTGATAATGGCTGTTTTTGCAACCATAGCTTCCAATAAAACGATTGGAAAATTTTCAGATTCGGATGTGAAAATAAAAATCATTGATTCTTCGTATAGTTTTTTTAACTGATCTGAGTGGTTATCAATAAAACCCAAAAAATTTACATCAAGCTTTGATTCAATTGCTAATCGTTTAAGCGAATCTAAATAAGGTCCTTCACCAACGATGTTAATTTTATAATCGTGCTCCAATCCTTCCAACGCTTTAAGAATATACTGAACACCTTTTCGTTCAAACATTCTGGTGACAACAAGAATTTCCTTCTGTTTTTCCTTTAATGGAGAAAATTTATCTAGGTTAATTCCGTTTGGAATAATTATTCCTTTAGTTTTCTGGTCAATTTCTCTAAATAGAGTATATAAATTATCACTTGGAAAAATCATTTGACTTGATGACTTGACGATTTGCTTCCAAAGAGGTCTTAAAAATTTATGAAATATTTTGAAGCGGTTGGTATTATAACCTGGAACATCAGAACCATGAGCAGTGAGTACATACTTAAGTCGTGTCAACTTTAAAACTAAATAAGCAAGAATGCCATCGGGAAGAATGAAGTGGGTGTGATTAATTTGAAATTTATGTTTTCTCTGCAGCTGAATAATTGTTGGAATTGCAGAAATTATATAAGTGAGCATTTCTGGAAAAGTACAAATTGATTCCTTCAATCTTAGACACTTGATCCGATGAATAAGGAGGTTATTCTTTTGTTCATAAGCAGGCAATTTTTTAAAGCCCATTGTAACAAGATGAACTTCAATTCCTTTTCTGCTTAATTCACGAGTCAAGCCGTCCACGACTTTTGCTCCTCCACCTCCAATTGGCGGGAACTCGTAACATAGCATCAAAATCTTAATGACCGATCCTCTACTTTATGTGATTTAGATTAAAAAATTAAGGTTTGTACAACTTAAGATAGAAAATAATATACATTAAACACAAAAATTAAATACTCATATTTTAAGCAGATTGTATTCACGTGTTATACAAATCACACACACAAAATTTATTTAGCTCTAAGATAGCTATTAGATTGAAAACCAATGAAAATGTCTATTATACTACATGTAAATCGTACCACTTTCCTCCCAACAAAAACCGATTATTTTTGGCAAGCTATTTGATTTAGAACTAAAGAATATTGAGTTAAAAATCATTTCCTAAATGAATTCATTTAAAAAAAACAACACAAAAATCACTTTAATCTCGAGCTAAAATTGCTATCTTTAGCCCCAATAAATTGAAAACTATGAAAAAAATATTAGTAAATGAACGAGTAATTTTTCAATTATCACGCTATGGCATTTTCATATTTGCTGTTGCACTTCTACTGCTATCTTCTTGCAAAAAAAAATCACCTGAATTTGATTTTGGACTGAATCAAAAGTTGAATTTCAATTCAGAGGAATATCATTCATATATTAATAATTATTTTAATGATCTAGTTTCAGAAAAGGAAGCTGCAAAGTTTAACTTTCACTATCTTGATACATTAAGGCATTTGTATTCTAGTAGAAACTTCGAACCTCTTTTCGTTAAAAGTTTTGAAGAAAAATCTTTTGTTGATTCATTATTGGATATCTTTAACAAAGCCAATGAACATGGATTGAATCCTGAGTATTATCATTTTACTAATATTAAGGATGAGTTTTTCAACTCGATTAAAGATAGTACGGAAAAGCAAGAAAGATATGAACACCTTGCAAATACAGAACTTCTTGTCTGTGACGCAGTTCTGAGATATGCGTACCATTTACGATATGGAGTTGTTAATCCAAAAGAGATTTTACTCGATAGTTACAACATTCCTGTTCCGGATTCATCGAGCCGAAATCTTCTTGAACCACTAAAACAAACAAATGTCATCCGATATCTTTTCAACATACAACCTAAGAGTAAGAAATATCTAAATCTTCAAAAAGCCCTCAGGCAATTTGAAAATTATAAAGACAAATCTTGGGAGAAGATTATTTTTCATGCTCAAAAGATAAAACGAGGTGATTTTGATTCAGTTCTCATTCATGTTGCTGAAAGATTGACAGTACTCGGTTTTATTGATACTTCAATTATTCAATTTAATAACTACACGGTTTATGATTCTGTATTGGAAGCTGCTGTTAAAAATTTTCAAGCAGCTAATGGTTTAATTGATGATGGTGTAATTAGTAAGAACTCAGTTGATAAATTGAATGTAACTCCGCAAGAATACATAAATAAAATAAAAGTTAATCTTGAAAGATTTAGATGGATTGATTATTCAGACTCTGCCACATATTTGCTTGTTAACATACCTGAATTTAAGCTGCACGCGTATGAAAACGGTGAAGAAAAATTTGAAATAAAAGTCTGCACTGGCAGAAGGCGTTCAGTTTATGTTCATCAGCAGTTGAAAGCGCTCAAAGATCCAAAAGCAAAAAAGCCGCGAGTAGAAGACTGGGAGACACCTGTGCTATATTCTCAGTTATCTCATTTAATTCTAAATCCGACTTGGACTGTCCCGTTCAGTATTATGCGAGAGGAAATTGCAACCAAAGTTCGAAGGGATTCTGCTTACCTTAAAAAAGCAAACTTCCGAGTATACAAAGATGGATCACAGATTGACCCAGCTCAAGTTAAGCTAAGCGAATTAAGTTCAGGGAATATTCCTTATACAATTATCCAAAATCCCGGAGCAGGAAATGCTTTAGGAAAAATAAAGTTTATGTTCAACAATCCATTTGGTGTTTATTTGCACGATACACCAACAAGACCTCCATTCAGTTATGCAAATCGCGCTGTTAGTCATGGCTGCGTTAGAGTTGAAAAACCTTTTCTGCTTGCCGAGTATTTATTGGCAAACAATTCAAACTGGAGTGTTGATTATGTGAAAATTGAAACCGGCTCCAAAGTGGATGACAAAAATGTTATAGAAGAGTTTAGGCAAAAAAGGAATGAACTGAGAAAAGGTTTTAGTTATGGACAAACAACTGAAGTTAAGCTTGAAAATAAAATTCCACTCTTCATTGATTATTATACAGCTTGGGTGGATAAGAATGGTGTAGTAAATTTTAGAGATGATGTTTATCGCCAAGATGAAATGATAAGTGAGCATTTATTCGCCGGTAAAAATTAGCCAAATTATTCTACGGTTAAGTTAAGCTAACTTTTAAACTGTTTTTTCATAATTTTGAGAAGCGAGTTTTAACTAAACTTGCAGCAGCCAACAAATTGTTCAATCAAATTTCGGGGGATCTTATGAAGATCAAAACTTTAGTTACTTTGGTTTCCTTCCTCACTATTTTTCTCGCTGTTAACGTTCACTCACAAAAGCCCGGCGAAATTATTTTTTCCACTAACTTGATTGACCCGTTAAATCCATCCAATCTCAAAACTCAATTTCAATCAGGTGAAAACGTTTACGCAGTTGCATATTTCCCAAAAGATATTGTAACGCTCAGCCATCAAGATGAACCAAAAATGATAAATGTTGAGGTATTTCTTTATGAATTAAAGCCGCCGCTTTATTCTTACCAGCAGCCGCAAGATATGCAAATGGAGTTCAGCAATCTCCAAGTTTCGGGTGATGCTATGAATAACAAATATTTAATGGTTGATATTGCTCCAAACCCAGAACAAATCACTGCATACGGAAATAAGGATTTATTCTATAAAAAGTTTGGTAAAGAGTTCTATGGGCCTGTTAAGTATGCACAAGCCATTGCTAAGCTTGATGGGGGAGAACATACTATAATTGTTAGAATAAATATCAACTATGCAGTGGCAGCTGAAGGAAGATTCACGATTAAAGGAGATGACTTCTCCTTTTACAAATCTCTTGCTAAACAATTAAATGAATCGGCAGATAATCTGAAAACAAAAGATGCTTTAATGCCTAAATCAGCTATGACTGACAAAAAGCTCGAGCAGGAAATGATCTCGGTAATTAAAAATTCTCAAACTTTTAAAGATAGAATCAAAGGTGAAATAATTCGATTAGTAATAATTGATCCTGACTGGACAATACGAAGGAATGAATTTACTGGAGCGATTCTGCATCGCTACATTCGAGCGACCATCGCAGTTAAAAATGCAGATGGTACTTGTACTGTTTGGCAGCTTGTTACATTTCAGCAGGATTATGTAAGCAATAAATTTCAAAAAACTAAATTTGATGGTGTTGGTGACCCATACAAAATCCCCTGTGAAAATGTGAATAAGTGAAGCGATAATAAAAAACCTCCGAAGTTTTGGTACGCAGTTCCACCTCAAAACTTCGGAGGTTATTAGCTTTTGAGTAACTACTTATTAGTTTTTCCGGGTTCATCAGAAACATTTGATGGCTTTCCAAATATATCAGCCAAAGGATTTTTCACCTCCACTGATTTAAACGCATTATTATCGCAAATCACCAAATCCTCCATATCAACAAAACCATCTCCTGTTAAATCCGTAGAGAGATAACCAGATGAATAATTAAATGCATTGTTGTTGATAAGGATTAAGTCAGTAGAATCAACAAATCCATCTTGGTTTACATCACCAGAAAATATGCACCACTTATTTCCTTTTTTTATCATATTACATCCGTAAGCTTGCGAAGAGTCGGAAGTAAAATCATAATTGATATGTTCTAATGCGAAATTCACTCTGCTCGAACTCCATGTTGTTATTGAATTGCGATGTTTAACAACTATGAAACAAGTACCAAATGCTGCATCTAAGACTAAACCATTATTAGTTCCATCATCGGTCACCAAATATCCACTCTCGTCTATTAAAATACTCTTAATGTAAATTGGTAATGTAAAAGCATCAGGTCTTAATTCTAATAATACCCAGTCAACAACATTTTGCGGAATTGAATCTATATTTCTTGGGTCTTCTGCATAAGGCGATGTCGTTGGTATGATGGAACTGAAAGTTTTTTTCATATGTGTGCCTACAGAGTCATATAAACTTTCAAGTATTAATTTCACAGAAAGCAAGGGCCTTACCACTTTGATGTAGTATCTCATGGTATCTGATCCTATGCTATTTACTGTTCTAACTTTTACCTCAATCGTTCCTAATGAGTTTGGAGTCCATCTGATTATTCCACTTATACTATCTATCAGCATTCCGCTTGGGGCAACATTTAAATAATATTTTGGTGCCGGATAACCATTTGTTTTAACTGTGTCCATATGCAGCAGCCCGAAAACCGCAATTGTATCTGGTATTGATGTGATCATAGGAGCAATGCCTAATACCTCTATGTGGTATCTCAGTGTATCTGATCCCCAATTATTCACCGCTCTTACTTCTACTGAAAAAGTTCCCAATGAGTTAGGCATCCAATTGATTATTCCACTCATGCTGTCCACAATCATTCCACTTGGTCCGTTATTGAGATAGTATTTCGGATTAGGATAGCTATTTATTCTCAGAGTATCGATATACGATTGTCCTATTGTTATTGATGTAATAGGAGTAGAAATTATTTTTGGCGGATCAAACAGAATGGTTGATTCTTGTAAAAGGTGGTAAAGAATCAAATAACCAAAAGCTGAATACCAAATATTTTTCTTAAGTGAAATATAATTTAGGTGCTGTGTCAGTATATTCCATACATTTGAGTTTTCAATTACTTGAGGGTGAATGTAAAAATGATAAATTGCTTTATTCTGAACGGCTCCATCAAACATGGAATTTAAAGTGGGAAGATCGGTTATTCCGCCCCAGAGAGGTCCTAATTCACACGCTACGTCCATTCTTTCATAAATCTTTCTGAGTGGATTCCACGGTGTAAAATTATAGTGATAGGCATAAACTCCTCTGGTTACTAAATAATTCGCATTTCCTGCTGTATAATCAATTTCATCATTGCATTCTCCGAAGGGATGAACATAAGCATAAATATATTCTTTATTGTTTCTTGAGGATAGGGAAGGCAAATTCAAGTTTCTTACTATATCTTCTTTTGATCCAACTACTTCTGATTGATAGTTATACGGCACATGCAAGTGATTTCTTGAATGAGAGACTACCTCAACAAATCCCGAGTCCAATTGTTTTTGAACTGTATACCAAAACTGGCTGTTTGTCGCCCAATTACTATCTGTCATGATTGCACCAGATAACCAAAGACTACGACTTCTAAAAAAATAAATTGCTTGATTAAATGAATTCAATGTGTTCTTTTCCCAATCATCAGCCGTTGTTGTAACTACCGCATCCCGGTTGTCATAGTATTTGGAGATATCATTAAATTGTATTGGAACGTTATTATTCATTATATCACAAACTTTTACGAATATGGAATCCGATGTGGAACTGAAAGCTAATGAAACGTAAGCTACTCTATTTATGTAATCGTATCGTACCGCTTCAATATCATTGAAGAAATCGCTTTGTGTTTTTTCCTGAACAAATGACCATGACTCATTACTATGATACTTCTTGAATGTTTTAAGCAAGCCATAATCAGAATGAATTGCGATCTTATATGTCATTGGGTATTTCAGTCCATAGTTATTATGGATCGTAGAGTCAACAGTGAGAATTATTACATGAGTATTACAATGGTGAATTTTTATCTTCGATGGGTTTTGACCCCAAGTGATTTGTGTGATTAATGATATGATCACCGGTACATAACTAATTTTTATCAAGTTACACTCTCAGTTATCTAGAGGGAAAATAATCTGAAAATTAAAATATTTTTTAATCTGCAATCAAAAAGTTAAACTTATCATATCTATGAATACACTCAGCAGCAACTATTTACAATAATGTATGAATTCATCGGCAGGGCAGAGCAATCACTTGAAAATTTATAAGACTGGAATTTATTTTCATTGGTGAACATCTAAATGCTAACGCCCCTCAAATGTTGAGTGTTCACGCCTTGTGGGGAAAATTGTAGTTCCGTAATTCGAGAATTTAACTGCAATTCAATATTGTGCAACTTTCCTCGAAAGGTGGAGAAAAAGTTTTTTTCTCAAAGAAATTTAGAAATAATTTTATGAATAAAACAAGAATAAAGAAAAAAATTTTAATTATAATCCTTATCTGGGAAAGGTTCACTTACACCAGATAGAAGTTATGAAAAAGGGAGGTAACGCGTCCTAAGTGTAAGATTTCTATCCAAATTAAGGATGTTCTTAACCAGGTGTAATCGGGATCGAAATAACGATCTTACTCGTTTGTCATGTTGAATTCCTCCATTATAATGCTTTAGCGATGTGAATCGGGGGAGAGACAGCTATTTTCTCAGTGAAAGATTTCTCATCCCGCAATTGCGAGATGAGGAATGACGAGATTAATCTTCAACTCTTACTCTAATAGTTTCCGGTTCAAGGATAGGTTCAATTAGGTTTTCTTTTCTTCTAACTAGTTTTTTTACAAATGCCGGGATTGATATTCTCAACTCTTCCATTTTTGAATAGACAACAGGGACAAAGATTAAAGTCAATACGAGAGAACTGGTTAATCCACCAATGATTGCCCAAGCCAAACCGGATTTCCACTCACCACCAGCAGAACCTGAAAGTGCGATTGGCATCATGCCAAAAATCATGGTTAGAGTTGTCATAAGAATTGGTCTGAGCCGCATTTTGCCCGCATCAATAAGTGCATCATAAACTCTAACTCCTTCTTTACGAACTGCGTTAGTCCTGTCAACAAGAAGAATTGCGTTCTTACCGACTAACCCAACGAGCATTATAATTCCAAGAATCGAAAAAATATTTAGAGATTTCATAGTTAAAGCAAGTGCAAGGAAAGCACCAATCATTGCGAGCGGAATTGAAAAGAGAACGACAAAAGGATAAACGAAAGAATCATATAGTGCTACCATTATCAAGTATGTAAAAATTATAGCAGCGAATAAGGCAAGACCTAAACTTCCAAATGATTCTTTTTGATTTTTAACATCACCAGAAAAAGAATATGTAACACCTTTCGGCAAATCTAATTTTTTCAGTTCAGTTTCTATGTCTGCAGAAACAGTTCCGCTTGGTCTACCAACAACTTGGGAAAATACTGTTACGGATGCATTTCTATCCTGCCTTTGCAGTTTTGTGGGTCCAAGACTACGTTCAATCGAGGCAAACTGCTCAAGTTCAACTTGCTGCCCTTTTCGATTCATGAAAGTGATGTTGTTAATGTCTTCAGTGCGTGTTCTATCAAATTCATCAAGACGAATTCTAATATCAAACTCATTTGGTCCATCCCTAAATTTCGATTCATCGTCTCCGGTCAAAGCTATTCTTAAAGTTTGCCCAACTTCAGAAAGATTTAATCCGAAACTATTCATCTTTTCTCTATCCATAACGATTCGCAGTTCAGGTTTTCCCTGCTCAGATGAAAGACGAACATCCGAAGCACCTTGAATTTGTTTTACTTTCTCTTCCACTAATTTTGCCGAACTGATTACATCATCGTAATTCGGTCCGGTTATCAGTAATTGAATTGGAGTTTGATTTGCTACACCAAAAATACCGATTGGATTAACTCTCGCCTTTATTCCAGGAATCAATGCAAGCTTTTCTTTAATTTCAGCTATCATATCATCTGTAGATTTTTTCCTTTGATTCTTTTCAACAAGGGTAACGCTTATTTCGCTTGTATTGTTGGATGCAAAACCAATCAGCCCTTCATTTGAAGCACCGGTATTGACAAAAGTTCTTTCAACTTCCGACAAACTGTTTAGTATGTTTTCAATCTTCTGTGATGTTCTATTTGTTTCATCAAGCTTTGCTCCTTGAGGTAATTCAATTGTAACTGCAAACTCACCTCTGTCAGCAACTGAAATGAATTCTGAACCGATAAATCCAAATGGAATTAGTGCAAATGATGAAACGAAGAGCATAACCGTTGCTATTGCAACTTTTCCACGATTGGCTAACGACCATTTTAGTATTTTGATGTAATCGTAAGCTGCTATGTGGTAAATTTTTTCAAACCATAAAGCAAATCTGCCGAATATAGTTTTGCTTGTCAGTCTTTCAAGCTTTGCAAATCGTGAGGCTAACATTGGAGTAATTGTAAATGAAACAAATAAGCTCATAAGTGTAGAGAATACTACAACAAGTGCAAATTGTCGCATGATATTTCCAATAATTCCGCCAACCAATGCAATAGGTAAGAACACTACAACATCAACCAGCGTAATTGCAAGTGCAGCAAATCCTATTTCGTTTCTGCCTTTAAGTGATGCCACACTTTTTTCTTCGCCCTTTTCAATGTGATGATAAATATTTTCCAAGACTACTATTGAATCGTCAACAAGAATTCCAACTACCAGTGATAAGCCGAGCAAAGTCATTAAATTTAGCGTGAACCCGAAAGCATACATCAATGCAAAAGTTGCAATCAAGGAGGAAGGAATTGCTATCATTACGATTAAAGAATTTCTTAAGCTGTGTAAGAACATTAACATCACTAATGCAACAAGTACGACTGCTATTGCGAGATCTTTTTTAACAGCATTTGCCGCATCAATGGTGAAGAGAGAACCATCTTGAGCAATATTGAAATTCAAATCATACGCTTTGTATTTTTCTTCCAACTCTGCAATTTTTTTGCGTGAAAATTTGCTTACCTCAACTGCATTTGCATCTGACTGCTTAGAAATATTTAATGCGACAGTTGTTACACCGTTGATTCGGACATGATTTGTGTAATCTTTAATTCCATCACTGATCTCTGCTATGTCGCTTAACTTGATTGTTCCTCCGCTTCGCGATGTACCAATTGCAAGATTTCGCAGATCATCCAACGAAGTAAACTTGCCTGCAACACGCACCACAAATTGTTCATCTGAAGCTTTAATGCTGCCGGTTGGGAAATCGAGATTAGAGGTTTTTATAATCTGTGCGACTTGTGTAATTGAAAGTCCGAACGATTTTAATTTTTGACGATCAAGGTTTACTTGAATTTCTCTTTCTTCACCGCCAATTAGGTTTATTTGAGCAACACCAGAAACTTTTGATAATTGCGGTTTGACTTGCTCTTTTAAGAAAGTATAAAACTCTTTCGGTGGAAGATTTGATGTTACTCCTGAACGAATCACAGGGATTTCATCTAATGCAAATTTTGATACCGCAGGTGATTTAACCCCTGAAGGAAGTCTAGACAAAACCTCACCAATTTTTCTTTGTGCATCTTGCAAAGCAAGATCGGGGTTTGCAGCTTGAATCAATTCAACAATAACAAAGGAAACTCCTTCAAAAGATTGTGAACGAATTTCTGAAATCTTATCAATCCCTGATAAAGCATCCTCAATCGTTTTCGTTACACCTGTCTCAACTTCTGAAGGTGATGCACCCGGATAAATTGTGGTCACAGTAATAATTGGAGCCGTAAATTTTGGCAGTAATTCATAGTTAAGCTGGTTAAAACTGAATATTCCAAGAACAGCTAATGCGGTGAATATTACAATAATCAGTGAAGGTCTTTTAATTGCTATTTCTGTTAATGTCATTAATATTTTCCTAAAATTTGGTTTATAAATTCGTCAAAATGTTGCTTGAAAACAGTGGCTTATTTGACTTTGATTAAAAATCAATTTGCAATAAGCTAATAAGGTTAATTAATTTATAGATTGGATTGGTTACTAAGGTCAAGCCCACTGCTGTAGTATCGATAATATTGTTTATCCATTTCATATTAATTGTAATCAGAAAAATTTATCAATGGCATGTATGAATTCGAAATCTTTTTCAACTTTCTTCAACCTTAGTAAAAACGAGTTACAGTTAAAATAACCTTATCACCTTATTAAAATAATTTTAACTGCAATTACTTTACTATTTCAACATTAAAATTATTCTGGATGATATTTTGTCCGCTGGTTACAACCTGTTCACCTTCATTCAATCCGCTGAGTATTTCCACAAAGGTATCGAATTGCACACCAAGAGAGATAGTTCGCAGTTTTGCAATTCCATTTTCGACAACAAACACTTGCGGTGAACGTGTACTTCCTACAAGTGCTTCTCGCGGTAATGCAATCACATTCGATTTTGATAAGGATGAAAAATATACTCTTGCAAACATGCCGGCTTTCAAACTTTTATCTGATCTGTTTGGAACAGAGATTTCAACAGGATAAGTATGTGCATCATCTCCTTTAGCAGAAATGTTAGTAATTTTCCCAGAGTATTTTACATCCGGATAAACATCTGTGGTTACAACTACCTCATCGCCAGCTTTCAGTCGTACGGCATCTTTCTCAGAAACATTAACTTTTACTTTGAGTTTTGAAATATCAACAATGTTTGCAACAAGCGTGGCGTTAGGTCCACTTGCAACATAACTGCCAACATCAACCGGACGAAAAGTGACATAACCTGAAATGGGTGTTGTAATTTTTGTGTCACTAAGCTGACGTTTTGCAAGAATGTACTGGCTCTCAGCGTTTACATAACCAAGTTTTGCTGCATCATATTGTGCATCACTTGCAGATTTTGTCTCGAGCAGTGCCTTCACTCGTTCATAATCTTTTTTGGCTTTCTCCAAGTTTGCTAATGCAGAATTGTAAGCAGCTTTTTTAAGTTCATCATCAACTTGAACGATAACTGAACCGGCTGGCTTATAATCGCCAACATTGGCATAAACATTCGTTATTCTGCCGCTGGTTTCTGAAATGATGTTTACATCATTGTTTGCTGCAATTGTACCAACCAAAGAAATTTCTTCCAAAGGATTTTTTCGTTCAACTTTTACAACGGATACATAATATTTTTCCGCGTACTCAACTTTGGATTTTGCTTCCATTTTGCTTTTGTTATAAAACAATAAAATAAGCACAGTTGCGAATAAAACTATAGCTCCAACTATATATTTAGTTTTTTTCATCTTTTTCTCCTATTCACCTAATGATTTATTTAATTTGGCTTTTGCTAATTCGTAATCCACTAATGAATTAGTATAATTTGTTTTTGCCTGAAGTAATGCGACTTCAGCATCTATAATATCCGAGCTTGTAATAAGTCCTTGCTTAAACCGTTCACTTGTGATTCGCATATTTTCTTCAGCTTGCTTTACTCCGACTTCGGAAATATCAATTTTCATTTTATTTTGATTGACCGACAAATAATTTTGCGTTACTTCAAGTGTAACCGCATCCTTCAAAATTCCCAGCCCCTCTTGAGATTGGGTCAGAGTAGCTTCCGCTTGTTCGGTTTGATATGAAGTCGAAAACCAGTTCCAAACATCCCAGCTAAGAGACACACCTGCATCCCAAGTTTCTTTAAATTTGTCTTGTCCGGGGACAATCCGAGGATTAGGGCGGCTGTAATAAAAATTTGAAAACAAAAATAATTGAGGATACCAATTAGACTGAGCTAATGTAACCCCACTTTCACTTGCCTTGATTCTATAGTTTATTGATTTTATTTCAGCTCTATTATCCATCGCATGATTGATCAAGTTTTTTAGTTCATCGTATTCTTGTTTTTTAAGATTTGGAGAAGAAGCTATTTCAATTTCAGTGCTTAAGGGAATGCTCATTGTGCTGTTAAGATTAATCATTGCAAGTTTAAGATTATTATTTGCATCAACTTGTCTAAACAATGCATCATTGTATTGAACTTCAATTTTCAGCACGTCATTATTAGTCAGCATTCCTTGGTTAAGTAAATTTTGTGCATCGGTCAGATGAGCTTTAATCTGTTCCACATTTTCATCAACTACTTTTTTTAATTGTGTTGCTTTGAACAATCCCCAATATGCATTTCTAACATTGAAAATAAGTTCTTTTCTATCCTTTTTGTAATCTTCATTTGAAGCATTTGCAGAATACTCAGCAATATCGCTGCTGCTTTTTAATCTGAAACCGGTAAACAATGGCTGTGCTAATGATAGCTTTGTTGAATAATTGTTCAGAATTGATGGTGAAATTTCAAATGTTCCGAAAGGTGTTGTGATATTGAAGGGATCAACCTCACTCAATCTCGTATATCCGGCGCTGAACTTTAGTGAAGGCAGCCGCGAAGCATTCACTTCCTTTAGTCTCGCTTCACTAAACTTATACCTTGCGAGAGAAGAGTTAAGTACCTTACTGTTTTTCAGTGCGAAGTCAATTGCGTCCTCAACATTTAGTGAAATTTTTTCCTGTGCACTGGCAATGCCCAGGAAGTAAAATGTCATCAGTATGATATAAAAAAATCTAACTAAATAAGTTTCCAATTTTAAAATACCTCCGTTTTATCTTTTGCAGTTAATTGAAGATTCACATAACGAAATCTTCCTTTTTCAGACAGAATTCCCTCGAAAAGTATTTTGATTATTTCGTCATAAACTTGATGGCTTGTATAAGGCATCTGCGAAAGAACTTCGGGAATCATAATTTCATTAATTGCGGCAGCATAAATCATTACGATAAGTTCGCTGTTAATATCAGCTTTAACGAAACCTTCTTTTATACCATGGTTGATAAGCTTTGTGAAATTACCCTGACTTTTTTGACGCTTAAATTCTTGAATGTCTTTCCAAATCTCAGGATGGTTCTTAATAAGATCCTGAGTTAGATTACCTTGCATTCTTTTGATGTTTTCTCCAATAATATCTAAAACACTCTGTAATTTTTGAATAAAATCTGTTGTCTCATCGGCAAATATCTTCTCAAACTTTTCTTCAACATCACATTTAACAGAAGATACAAGTTCACGAAGAACATGTTCTTTGTTCGTGAAATATTTATATAAAGTTTTTTTGCTAATGCCGAGGTTTGAAGCAATTTCTTCCATTGTCACTTTGGAGTAACTAAAATTTTGAAACATTTCGTGAGATTTTTCCAAAATTCTTTTTTTTGTGATTTGTTCTTCTAACATCCTTTTTCTTTCAAAAATAAACGATTTAGCCCTATAACGTTTCTATACGACTAATAGTTCCTTATAAAAGCAGTATAATTAATAGTTGGGAAACATTATTCGTAAATAACGTTTCCAAATTATAAAGATATTTATTGCATGTCAAGATGATTTTTGATTTTTGGTAAAATGAGTTGATGGTTGGTTATTAAACAGCATTAATTTCAATTGAAGCAGACCTTTTCTTTTTTAATTCAAGAGTCGCAAAAAAATCCCCGGTAAAACAGCCGGGGACTATTTTTTTAGTTATCTTAACCAATTTTATCATTGAACTACACCGTAATCAACTTTAAACTCTTCATTTGGATGACAAATGAGGTAATGATTCAATAAAATTTCTGCTGATTTCTTCAGGTATGGACAATTATTCTTCAAGCAAACATTTTTCAGTACAGCCAAAGCTTCTCTATTTTGAATCTGGTATAAAGCAAAAACTGCCGCAGTCTTTACTTCATAAGTTAAATCTGAATCTAAAATTTTGGCGAGGTGCTCAACTGTTTCAGTAATCTTATATTCGCCGGCAAGTATTGCAGAACCAATAACTAAACCGCTGTTACTGGAATTCAATCCAAGGATTAAAGATTGAATTTTGTCATTGGAAAATTTTTTTATGTTGCTGCCGCCTAATGCTGTCTCACTTAGTAAAAAAGAGGTTAACAGCACAAGTACAAGAGTAGATAGGGTTTTCATGTTTTCTCCTTTTATTTTAGTTATAAATATTTTTTAACCCATGTGCAATTAGCAAAATATAAAGTGAAAAGTCTTTTTAATTCTTAGGAAAGGTTTTATTTAATGTTGTACGGAATTTTTAGCTCCCTGGATGAAAATAATTCCAAAGCGATTATTTAAACATTCATTTACTAATCCTATTTTTTTTAATTAAGTTTGACTAAAATTAAATCTTCAACTCTATCTTCTGGACCGGAGGTATCATGAAATACAAATTTTACTACATCATTTTTCTCTTCTTCGTTATTTCATTAAATATTTATTCACAGCAGCTAAAATCCCCCGAAGAGTTTTTGGGCCTCAAAGTCGGTGCTGATTATAAACTGGCAGATTATGAAACTATCCAAAAATATTTTAAGCATCTTGCTGAAAATTCTACTATGATTGTATATGAATAAATCGGAAAGACAGTCCAAAAGCGTGATATGTTCATGGCGATTGTCAGCACTGAAGAGAACATCAAAAACTTGGATAGATACCGCGATATTGTTAAACAACTTTCAGATCCCAGAAAAATTTCTGATGATTTAGCAAAGCAGCTTTCAAAAGAAGGTAAAGTAGTTGTTTTGGTGACTTGCAACATTCATTCGACAGAAGTTGGTTCAGCTCAAATGTCAATGGAACTTGTATATGATTTAATTACTTTAAAAGCTCCCCAAAATATTATGAAAGCGTTGGATGATGTAATTTTCATTATCATGCCGTCAATTAATCCCGATGGACTAACAATGGTTGTTGACTGGTACAATAAATATCTTAATACTGAGTATGAAGGAAGTTCGCTGCCATATTTGTATCATGTTTATTCGGGACATGATAACAATCGCGATTGGTTCATGTTTAATCTTCCTGAAACAAAAAATGTAATCAACATTGCTTATCATAAATGGTTTCCACAAATATGGCTTGATGAGCATCAAATGGGAAGCAGCGGTGCAAGGTTGTTTGTTGTTCCTTACAAAGATCCAATCAATCCAAATGTGCATCCGCTAATTTGGAGATGGCAGAAAGTAATTGGAGGTTTAACCGCACTTGATTTGGAGAAGAAGGGGTTCACAGGAATAATTGATCAAGCATACTTCGAGGGCTGGTGGCAAGGACCTGCAAGCGACTGCGGATTGTGGCATAATCAAATTGCTCTGCTTTCCGAAATGGCAAGCTGCAACATTGCAAGTCCTGTTTACATTGATCCTTCTGAGGTAAAAGCAACACCGGAATTAACTACTTACGATATTCGCACAAACTATTCAAATCCGTGGCGAGGCGGATGGTGGCGGCTTCGTGATATTGTTGATTATGAACTTGCTCTCACTTACAGCTTAATTGAAACATCTGCACGATTTAAAGAAGATTTGCTCTATAATTATTATCAAATGGGAAAAGATGCGATTGAAAAAGGTACGAAAGGAAATCCGTATGCTTATATAATTCCACGTAATCAAAATGATCCGGTCACAACTTCAAGAATGATTGAAATTCTTCAGGAAGGTGCGGTTGAAGTAAACTGGATAGAGAGCGAATTCAAAATTGATAATATAACCTATCCAGCAGAGAGTTATGTAATCTTTCTGGCTCAGCCGAATGGACGATATGTTAAGGATTTATTTGAGAAACAATTTTATCCTGATCTGAGAAAATCAAAAAAGGAAAACCCTATTGAACCTTACGATGTTGCCGGCTGGACACTCCCTTATTTAATGGGAGTTAAGCATTTTACAATTGATAAACCTGTCGAGATAAATACTACTTTACTTACTGATGCTAATTACCAAAAAGGAAAAGTTGAATCTTCCAATTCAAAATATTTTATTGCCGCATCGGGGCTAAATGTTAACTCGACCTTAATCAACAAACTTCAAAAGGAAAATGTAAAAGTGTTTTGGAATACTGAAAAAATTGCTGCAAATAATAAAACTTATAATTCGGGATCTGTTATCGTTTTAAACGACGGTAAATCACAAAAAGTGCTGGTTGATTTATCGAACGAACTTCATCTTCAAGTTGATGCTTTGAATAATGTAGACGAATCTAAAATAAAAGAACTTAAAAAAGTGAAGGTCGGATTGTATCAGCCATTCACTGCAAATATGGATGAGGGCTGGACAAGACTTCTACTCGAGAATCATAAGTTTGATTTTGGAGTTATGCATAACAGTGATTTTAAGAATAAAAAGTTAAAAGAAAAGTTTGATGTGATTATCATTCCAGAAATGAATGGAGATTTAATTAAAACAGGTTATTATAGCGGAGACTTTGCTCGCTACAATCGCCCCAAACCTCCGGACTATGATAGCGGCATAGGAAGAATTGGGGTTGAGAACTTAAAATCATTTGTTGAAAAAGATGGCGGATATTTAATTACTCTCGGTGAAGCATGCAACTTTGCAATTGAGGATTTGGGATTGCGGGTAACAAATGTTCTTAAGAACATTAAAAGTGAAGAATTTTTCTGTCCCGGTTCATTGTTGAAAATAAATGCTGATAACAATATTCCAATTGGTTATGGAACGGAGGAAGAGATAATTGGCTATCAAAACTCGAATATTGCTTTTTCTACTTCAATTCCTTTCGGACAGTTTGATAGAAGTGTGGTAGCGCGTTATCCAACTAAGGATTTACTAAAATCCGGTTTCCTGGTTGGGGAGGATTATCTTTACAAACGTGCAGCTATAGTTGATGTTAAGCAGAAGAAAGGTCACGTTATACTTTTAGGATCTAAAGTTCAGAATCGCCACCAAACATTTGGGACTTTTAAGTTGCTTCTTAATGCAATTCACGCGGCTGGAATGAATTAGAAATATTTTTACAGCGGCGCAAAGACGCTACGAAGTGTCAACTAAAACTCTTATGGTTACTTTCTTGAAGTAGGAACGAGGAAATTAAAAAATGATCGTCAATGGAATAGAATTAAAAAAACTCAGTCCAAATCTTTGGGAGATACCCAAATCCGGTGAAATGAATGTTCCCGGAAGAATTTATATCTCACAAGAGATGGCTGAGAAATCACTTCAGAATGATCAGGCTATTCAGCAGGTAATCAATGTAGCTCATTTGCCGGGCATACAAAAATATAGTTTAGCCATGCCGGATATTCATTGGGGATATGGATTTCCAATTGGCGGTGTTGCTGCAACTGATTTGTATGAAGGAGTAATTTCTCCCGGAGGTGTTGGCTATGACATCAATTGCGGAGTTCGGCTTGCAGTTACTTCGTTAGAGTATGACTTGGTGAAAAACAAAATTGAATCACTTGTTTCAAATCTTTTCAAAAATATTCCTACTGGAGTTGGTTCTCATGGAGCAATAAAAAAACTTTCTCCTCAAGAAATGAAGAAGGTTCTAACGAAAGGTTCAGCGTGGGCTATTGAAAATGATCTCGGAAATGCATCAGATATTGATTTTACAGAGGAAAGCGGAACACTAAAGAATGCCGATCCGGACGCTGTAAGTGTACGTGCAATCGAACGGGGAATGGATCAAGTCGGTACATTAGGATCTGGAAATCATTTCTGTGAAGTTGATGTGGTGGAAGAAATCTATGATGAGAAAACAGCCAATGTTTTTGGTTTGTTCAAAAATCAAATTGTTGTTCAGATCCATACTGGATCACGAGGACTTGGCTATCAAATTTGTGACGATTATCTGAAAACCATTTTGAAAGCAAGTAATACTTATGGATATGAACTTCCTGATAAACAATTAGCTTGTGCTCCAATAAATTCTAAAGAAGGTAAAGATTATTTGAGTGCAATGCAAGCTGCGGCAAATTTTGCATGGAATAATCGGCAGGTGATTATGCATCTTGCTAAAAAAAGTTTTCTTCAAACTTTTAAAATGACGGAATCGAAACAGGGATTTCGCATAGTTTATGATGTATGTCATAACATTGCCAAAATTGAAGATCATACAATTAACAATGAAACAAAAAAAGTTTGTGTTCATAGAAAAGGAGCAACAAGAGCATTTCCTCCTAACAGCCAATTGATTCCAATTAAATATCGTAAAGTTGGGCAGCCGGTTTTAATTCCCGGTGATATGGGAAGATATTCTTTTGTTGCGGTCGGAACTGAAAAAGCCATGCAAGAAACTTTTGGAAGTTCGTGTCATGGCGCCGGAAGAAATTTAAGCCGGACAAAAGCTATGAAAGATGCAAAGGGAAGAAATCTGTTGGAAGAAATGGAAAAAAGGGGAGTGGTAATTCAGGCGAGCGGATATAAAACTATTGCAGAGGAAATGCCCGATGCATACAAAGATGTTTCAGATGTTGTGAATGTTATGCACGATGAGGGAATTACACGAAAAGTTGCAAAGCTTCGCCCGATTGGTGTGATTAAGGGATAATAATTTTGTAAAAGTTTTATAACAATCAACTTAATATTTCATTATTGCCTTTTCATTGCTCAGGAGTTTAATTGAATGTCGAATATCGAACAAGGAATAATGAATTGTGAAATATTTTTCGATGTATGCCAATCCTTTTCATAAAATTATGCCATAAGTATAGTTGTTTTCTTAAAGTCCCCCTTCGGGGGATTTAGGGGGCTTTCATTATAAAATTCACTCTAATCTTATTAAATTTCTCTCCGAAATTAATACCATGTTTAAAATTCACTTTATAAAAAATCAGGATTCATCGTTACCATTTGGAGAATTATTTTGATTATTGAAATAGTTTTTCTGATAGCACTTGCTGGATATTTCATTCAATCGGTTTTGTTCGTCATTGGCTGTTCAAAAAAATTCCCCAAAATTGAACGAAGTGATGCAAACCTGCCAAGTGTTTCTGTGATTGTTGCTGCACGTAATGAGGAAGAGAATATTTTAAAATGTATGAAATCTTTGGATAAACTTGAGTATCCTGAAGATAAGTTGCAGATAATTTTAGTTGATGATAGATCAACCGATAAAACTGAAAACATTATAGAAAATTTCATTATTAACAAACCTAAATTCACAAAGATTGTCACAAAAAAGGAAATCGGTCGGTTAAAAGGTAAAACGAATGCCTTAGCAAATGCTCTGGAGATTGCAAATGGTGAAATTATCTTTACTACTGATGCTGATTGTGTGATGGTTCCATCGTGGTTAAAAACTACTGTATCTTATTATCAAGACGATGTTGCAATGGTAAATGGGTTCACAACTCAAACTGCTCATAACAATTTTTCCGGAATGCAGGCAATTGATTTTATTTACCTTTTAATCGTTGCTTCTGGAACTATTAACCTTAGAACACCATTAAGCTGTATTGGAAATAACATGTCCTACAGAAAAAAAGCATACTTTGAAGTTGGCGGATATGAAAATCTTCCTTTCAGTGTAACCGAAGATTTTAATTTGTTAAAAGCAATTAACAAACTAAAAAAGTATAAAATAATTTATCCATTGGACAAAGATGCACTTGTAACTTCCACAGCTTGTAAAAATCTTAAGGCACTTTATCTTCAAAAAAAGAGATGGGCTATCGGTGGATTGAAAGCACCCTGGCGGGGTTATGTGATTTTTATTTTTGGTTATGTAACAAATGTTCTAATGCTGCTGACACCGTTTTTCATCTCAAAAATATGGCTGTATCTTGTCCTATTTAAACTAACAACGGATTTATTTTTGTTGTTACCAGCTTATAAAAAACTCGGATTGGTTAAAGATTTAAAATATTTCATCACATTTGAAATTTATTATATAATTTACGTTACAATGCTGCCTTTAATTGTTTTTATCACAGGCCAAAGAGTGAATTGGAAGGGCAGGAAGTATTAGTGCTGCTGCTCTGTAATTATTATATGACTTACCGCTGCAATGCTTATTGTGAATTCTGTCATTTCGGCATTCACGAAAATTTTAATCATACCCCGTTTGCAAAGCTTGATGACTTTAAATCGAATGTTAGTCAGCTTAAAAAATTAGGTGTTAAGTTCATTGATTTAACCGGTGGTGAACCACTGCTGAACAGAGAAATTCATAACATGGCTAAGTTTGCTCACGAACTTGGAGTGCAGACTAGCATAACAACCAACACTTTACTTTATCCCAAATATGCAGAAGCGCTTGCAGGGAATGTAAATCTTCTTCACTTTTCTTTAGATTCTCCTGATGAAGAAGAACACAATAAAATCAGAAAGGTTGATTGCTACAAAAGTATTTTCAAGAGTATAGAAATTGCTAAATCGCTCGGTGAATTTCCGGATATTATCTTCACTGTGACTAGTGATACTTACAAAAAACTTCCTCGAATGTATGAAATAGCTTGTGAGAATGATTTAGTTCTGCTGGTGAATCCTGTTTTTTCATACTTTGGCAATCCAGGATTGACTTTGGAAGCAATTGATTTCATAGAAAAATTCATCGAAGGGAAATTAAATATTTACATGAACCGTGGATTTCTCAAGCTAAGAAGAGATGGCGGAAATGATATTAAAAATCCATTATGTAAGGCAGTTTCGCGGGTAATTGTAATTTCCCCGTTGAATGAAATTATTCTTCCTTGTTTTCATTTTGGAAAAGAAACAATTCCGATTGACAGACCAATTAAAGAAATTAGAAACTCTGAACAGATTAAATATTTTAAGATGAACGAAGGCCGATTTGATTTTTGTCAGGGCTGCACAGTGAATTGCTACTTTGAACCGTCGTTCGCTTTTCCATCGAATGTTCATTTTTTATTGAGCTTAGATTCAAAACTTAAATACAGCTACAATAAACTGATAAAACAAAAAATTCAGAAGAAATTAAATTCAAAGAGTAAGAATTCATAAATGTTGAAATCAGTATCAAAAATATTTATTACAATCGTTTCAATAACAATTTATATGTTTCCGCAAAGCAAGTATGAATGGTTCCCAAATGATTTGAACATCCAGCCATTCACTGCAAATGTGATTGAACCTAAAATTGGTTTTGAGTTTTTATTTGCCAAAAGTGAAATCACTTTAAATGTTGGAACATCAAGAGATTTTTACAAAGTAGCAGATGAGAATTCTTCCTTATCATTTGGTGCGGACTTTTTTACTTACTCGCTTCTGAGAAGCACAGGCGAATTTCATTTTCCAGTTGATGCAATTGATTATTTATTCGGATTAAATGCGGGATACTTAGTTAAAGATAAAGATAAAGAATACGGTTTTCGTGTTCGGCTAAGTCATATCAGTGCGCACTTTGTTGATGGTAATTTTGATTACACAACAAGGTTCTGGCGTAATGGAAGAGCACCACAAGTTTATAGCAGAGAATTCATTGAATTATTTCCTTTCTTTAAATATGAGAACCTGCGGCTCTACACAGGATTCACATATATATTTAACGTCACTCCAAATTTTTTAGGAAAAGAAATTTATCAATTTGGATTTGATTATTATTTGCCTGAAGCCGGTTTTGGAATATTCGCACCCTTTGCTGCTTATGATTTCAAACTGAGTAAGATTAACAAATTTGCAGGCAATAATTCAATAGTTGTCGGTGTGAAATTTGGGAAATACGATTCCAAAGGTTTTAGCATCAGATTTTCTTATCTTTCGGGTAAGAGTATTCATGGTGAGTACTACGATATTAACGAAAATTATTCCTCAATTGGATTCAATATAGAACTGTAAAATGTCCGATTCTAATTCAACCGGCTATGTCTCGCCGTTCACAAAAATATTCCAAAGTCAAAAGAAGAAACGATACTGGCTGCATGCTTTATTGTTCATTATAACTTTAATCACCACAACGTTTGCCGGAGTGGAATGGACTACCGGAAATTTTGGTCCTTATTCCTTTGAAACGTTACTTCTCGGTTTGCCTTACTCACTCTCAATTCTTTTTATAATTACCTGTCACGAATTCGGTCATTATTTTGCAGCTAAATATCACAAAGTTGACGCAACGCTTCCGTACTACATTCCATTTCCCCCGATAACTGGATTTATAAATTTCGGGACCATGGGAGCGGTTATTAAAACAACTTCTCCAGTAAAAACTAAAAAGGCAATGTTTGATATTGGTATTGCTGGTCCGATTGCTGGTTTCATTGCCTGTTTGATTATTTTAATTTACGGTTTTCTAAATGTTCCGGGCGAAGGATACATTTTATCAATTCATCCAGATTATTATTCTCCAGAATATGGCTCAAGCGGCTTACAATTAGTTTTTGGAGATACAATTCTTTTTTCATTCTTTAAATATTTATTTGCAGACAATGCACAATTCTTCCCGCCAATGTCTGAGATTTATCATTATCCATTTCTATGTGTCGGCTGGTTTGGGCTTCTTATTACAGCAATGAATATGATTCCGGTTGGACAGCTTGACGGCGGACACATCTCCTACACAATGTTTGGTGAGCAAAATCATTTCAAGATTGCAGTCATTGCATTTGTTTTTCTTTTTATTTTTGGTTTAAGCGGAATTGTTGACAGTGCTCTTGAACTAGACCTAAATATCGGCTGGGGTGGTTGGTTATTCTGGGCGTTAATTCTTTATTTTGTTATACGACTGAAACATCCTCCAATTGCGGATGATGAACCGCTTGACTCAAAGCGAATGATTTTAGGTTATATCAGCTTTATAATTTTGCTGCTTTCCTTTTCACCAAATCCAATTATACTAACTGCAATAGGATAAAGAATTTTACCTTGAGTTATGACGCTAACAACACGAATTTGGTATAAATGAAAAAGACAGTTTTATTATTTCTACTTTTCGTTTCTCTTATTTACACCGGATGTGAAAAAGATTATGATAATCTTGTTGACCAATCTGCAGCAGTTTATCAAGTTTCATCTGTTAGAACAATAGATTCAGTAAGATATATTCCTGGCGATTCATTGGTTCTTATCTCAATTTCATTTATAAATTCAAATGATGTTAGTGATGTTTTTACAGATATTTATTCTTCTGCTGGTCAAAAATTAAACAGCAGTTCATTTCGACTATATGACAATGGAAAACCGGAGAATGGTGATTTGCAGGCGAATGATAATACTTATTCAAATAAATTTCCGCTAAGTCAATTTTATCCCAATGGTGTTTATACAATAAAATATTTTGTCCAGGATAAGAATAATGCGACTAAGCAAGTTGCTATACAAAATTTTAAGTATGATAATGGACAGAATAATATTGCTCCCGTTTTATCAAACTTAGTTGCCCCAGATTCTTCAAAAATTGATACAATTAAAACTCTAATATTTCTTTCGGTAAAAGCGGACGATCAGAACGGACAGAACGACATAGAATTAGTTTTCTTCAACTCATTCATACCTCCAAATGGTAACCCATCCTCTAATAATCCATTCGTTATGTTTGACAATGGAACAAATGGCGATCAAACTGCCGGCGATGGAATTTATTCTCTGATCATTGAATTACCACCTACAGGTGTTACACTGGGAACATATCGTTGGGAGTTCCAAGCAAGGGATCGGGGGAAAAAAGTAAGTAATAAAATTATTCATAACATTGTAATTTATTGATGCGATACTTTTTTATAACTCTACTCATTACAATTTGTAATAATTTTTTATTTCCACAGCTTGCACCTGACAAATTTGAAATTGGAAAAAACCGTCAATTAGAAAAATTTCAGGATGCTAATCCCGCTAGCAACAGCATCAGCGACATATTAACTTTAGGTGATACGGTTTGGCTTGGGACAAGCAGAGGTGTTAGTTTGTCAACAGATAGAGGATTAACATGGGCAAACTTTTTTCAAACTCCAGCTTTCGGAACTGAAAGCATTTCAGCAATTGGTTTCGATCATTATTCAAAAACATTTTGGGCTGCAACTGCTCATTCGATTGATAAGGATGGACAATCGCTTCCAGAAGGAAGTGGTTTGAGATTTACAACCGATGGTGGACAAACTTGGAGGTCCGTTTCGCAGCCATTAGATGGAGAAAACGATACAATAGAAGTTTATGGAAATAATTCTATTCGCGCTTTGCCCGTAACTGTGGCAGTGCAAAATTTAATTTACGATATTGCATTCACTCCAAATACAATTTGGGTTGCAACTTTCGCCGGCGGTTTGAGAAAAGCAAGAATTGATAGTTTAGTTGCAAATCAAAATTATAAATGGCAAAGAGTAGTTTTACCTCCTGATTATTTAAACTCAATCAAACCAACCGATACACTCAGTTTTTGCTTGCAGCCGGTCGCTGGTAAATTTTGTTCTGAAGATAATCTAAATCATCGGATTTTTTCTGTTGTGTCTACCAACGATTCAACACTTTTTGTTGGCTCTGCAGGAGGAATAAATAAATCAACCGATAATGGAATTAGCTGGAAAAAGTTTACTCGCACAAATCAAGATTTACCAATCAGCGGAAATTTTGTTGTTGCACTTGCTCATAATAAAAATGATAACACAGTTTGGGCTGCAACCTGGAAGGCAAAAGGTCCAACAGAATTTTACGGAGTAAGTTCATCTTCGGATGATGGCGAAACCTGGCAAACATTTTTAGAAGGAGAGAAAGCTCATAATTTCGGATTTAAGTTTGATAATGTAATTGCTCCAACTGATAACGGAGCATTCAGATCAAGAAATGGAGGATTGACCTGGGTTCTTCCTAACACTATAATTGATGAGCAGACGAAGTTAGTCATGACTACAAATGTATTTTATTCTGCCGCATCGCAGAATAATGATGTTTGGCTTGGTTCGTCTGATGGTTTAGCCAAACTCTCAGAAACCATTGGAACAATGTGGGAAGGGAAGTGGAAGGTTTATTTTGCTTCAACTCCGTTAGAGTCAAAAGAGGAGTCGTATGTTTTTCCAAACCCATTTTCACCTAAAAATGATGAGGGATTGAAATTCAAATACACAACAGAAGGAAATACCTCAAATGTTACAATTCGCATTTATGATTTTGCAATGAACTATGTTCGAACATTGATTCAAAATGCACAGAGAAATATTTCGTCTGATATTGAAAGAGTTACGTGGGATGGAAGAGATGATGCCGGGAATGTAGTTTCCAATGGAGTTTATTTTTATAGGATTGAAATCGGGGATCGTGATCCTCTTTTCGGAAAAATTATTGTGATGCAGTAGGATGAAATATATTAATACAAAAATATTACTGCTTCTTTTTCTGTTTCAAGCAATTCTTGTTGCTCAACCAAAGTTCAGCACAATTTCAAGCATGCCCGGTGCATTCAGCAGAATGGGTTTTGGCGCAAGAGGAATTGGTATGGGCAATGCGATGTCATCTGTTATCGAAGGAAATCTTGTTTCTTATTACAATCCAGCTTTAATTGTTTATCAGGAGAATAATTCATTCCAAACTTCTTATTCGTTTTTGTCTTTAGATAGATCATTAAACTTTTTAAACTTTACAAGAAAGTTTGAGTTTTATTCTGCAAAAGATTCTTTAGTGGAAAATCCTAAACCGCGAGCAACCGCCGGAGTATCGGTTGGAATAATAAATGCAGGTGTTGGTAAAATTGATGGAAGAGACCGAAGCGGCTTTAAAACTGATGAATTATCAACTTCGGAAAATCAGTTCTTCGTCGGATTGGCAAACAAATTTTCCGATAGGTTTAGTCTGGGTGTTGCTATAAAATTTTATTACTACAAGCTTTATGAAAAGATAAATTCAACTTCCGTGGGTTTTGACATCGGCGGATTGTTCAGAGTGAATGACCAATGGAATGTTTCGTTTATGCTTTCGGATGTAAATAGCAAATATAAGTGGGATACTTCACCAGTTTATGAATTGGAAGGTTCAAATTACGAGGATAAATTTCCGGTGCTTAAAAAAATTGGAGCAAGCTATCAAAATAAAAATTTAGGTTTAATTGCTTCTGCCGAGATAGAAATCAGCAATGCCGAAACAAATATTTTGAGATTAGGAACTGAGTATAATGCGATCGAAAATCTCTACGTTCGCGGAGGAATTGATCAATTTAATCTAAGTAACAAGGATTTTTTGCCTAAACCAACTCTCGGATTTTCTTATTTCAAGGAATTTGGAAGTTTAATATTTGGAGTTGATTACGCATTTATGATTGAACCATACTCACCTTATGACAGACACATAGTCGGGCTAAGTGTAAATTTCTAACATATATTTTTAACAATTTGACAATTTAACAGTTAAACAATGATGAAATTATTTTTAGTTTTTATATTTAGTATGACAGCTTGTTTTCCACAATCCGCAGGTAACTCAGGATTATCTTTCCTGAAATTTGGATTTGGTGCGCGTAATATTGCAATAGCAGATGCTGGAACAGCAGGCTCAAATGATTTGACGGCACTTCACTACAATCCCGCAAAACTAACTCTAAATGATTACAACGAAATTCTTTTCATGCATAATGAATGGATTCAAGATGTACGAAGTGAAATGCTTGGAGTGAAATCTTTTTTGTTTGATATTCCTTTTGCATTTGGATTTAATGTTACTAATGTAAGCGATATTGAAATTAGGACTAAACCCGGTGAGCCAGAAACATCTTTTGATGCAAATTACTTTTCTGCAAGTCTATCAACAGCATTTAAACTAGGAAATGAAATATCAACAGGAATAACTGCAAAATATTTGTACGAAGGTTTGCTATCAGATGAAGCAACTGGTTTCGGAGTAGATATAGGTTTTCATTACATCACTCCAATTGAAAATTTAACTGCTTCTGCTGTTATTAAAAATATCGGATCAATGAATGAATTGAGAAATGAAAAAACTAAACTGCCAACCGAATTTAGAATCGGCGGCGAGTATAATTTTAATCTTGGTGAAAATAAGTTTGATATGATATCGGTTCTTGAATTGCAAAAGTATTTAGATGCTGACGATATTCATTTTAATCTTGGTGCAGAGGTTTTTTATGATAAGCTGATTGCACTTCGAGTTGGATATCAAAGCGGATATGAATCTCGTGGATTCACTGCTGGATTAGGTTTGCGATGGGGCAATCTTGGATTTGATTATGCTTTTCTTCCTTTCAAACTTGGATTAGGAAGTGCAAATTTGTTCTCACTTCAGTTCCAATTTTAAAAAACTTTTCGTAGCGTTCCCTTCTTGAGAAGGGAACGGAAGGGATGTGTTTTCCTTTAGACATAGAATTAATCTACCAATGAAGAGATAAAGAATCTACCAAAACAAGCACACACCCCTAAATCCCCTCTCAAGAGGGGGACTTTTGCCTACCCAACTATCTCTTATAAATTACTTTTCCATCAAACACTGTCATATCAACTTTTACATCTTTTATTTGAACGGGATCAATTGATAAGATGTCTTCATTAAGCACAACTAAATCCGCGAGTTTTCCAACTTCAATGCTGCCTTTGATATTTTCTTCAAAAGCGGCATAAGCATTATTAATTGTGTAGCACTTTATTGCTTCCTCGACTGAAATTTTTTGTTCTGGAATCCAGCCGTCGGGATTTTTATCATTTAAAGTTCTACGAGTAACCGCCGCATAAATTCCGAGAAGGGGATTGATTGGTGCAACTGTCCAGTCACTTCCAAAACAAAGCTTGACTTTGTTATCTAAAAATGTCCTGAAAGGATAAGTGTATTTTATCCGTTCAGGTCCGATTCTCTTTTCTGCCCAAACACCGTCATCAATTGCATGATATGGTTGAACAGAAGCTATTACACCAAGTTCTGCAAAACGCGGAATATCCTCAAATCGGACATGCTGTGCGTGCTCAATTCTAAATCTTCTATCCCACTTAGGATTTTTAGAAATGATTTCCTGGTAAAGATTTAGCATGAAATTATTTGCTTTATCACCAATTGCATGGGTACAAATTTGTAATCCATTTTTATCTGCATCAATTGACCACTCACGCAGACTTCCATCCGTTACTATATCCATTGCCAAACCTGAAGTAGTTGTGTCTTGATTGTATGGTTCAAAAAACCAAGCAGTACTTGAACCAAGTGAACCGTCAGCAAATGCTTTGAGTGAACCGAGTTTTAGCTTTTCGCTTCCGTGTCCGACTTTAATTTTATCTTTGACAAGTCTTGCATAATCCGAAATTGGCATTCGCGTATAAATTCTGCAAGTCAGCTTTCCTTCTTTTTCTAAGCGTTTGTAAACTTCAAGGTCTTGGGAGTAAGTTATATCTTGAACACTTGTTACCCCAAGCTCCTTTGCATGATTCAAAGCAGTCAACGCCGCTTTGTAAGTTTCTTCCTTGGACGAAGGTGGAATGATTGAGTAAACCAATTGCATTGCATTATCTTTTAGAATTCCAGAAGGTTCTCCAGTTTTGGGATCTTTAACAATTAAACCGCCATCAGGACTCGGAGTATCCTTTGTTATCTTCGCAAGCTTTAGTGCATAAGAATTTGCAAGCGCCATGTGACCATCAAAACGGTCAACAAAAACAGGAGTGTTTTCTGTAACGTCATCAATCATTTCTTTCGTTGGAAGATCTTTAACTTCCCATGCTTCGTGATCCCAGTTTCCGCCGGTTATCCATTGACCTTTATTTTTCTCAGCATACTTTTTTAGTATTGCTTTAAACTCTGCAGTTGATTTTGCAGGACGCAAATCAATCCCTTGCAAATAAAAACCTCCGCTTGTGAAGTGAACATGATCATCAATAAATCCAGGAAGCATAAGTTTGCCGTGCAAGTCAATAACCTCAGTTGAATTGTCAGTCAGTTTTCTAACTTCTTCTGTTGAACCAACAAAGGAAATTTTATTCTCTTCGATAAGAACAGCTTCCGCAAAAGGTTGGTTGTCATTAACTGTATAAACCTTTCCGTTTATGAAAGCTTTCTTATTTGATGGTGGATTTGAATTCATAATGAATGCAAATGAAATGATGAAGGTAGTGATGAATATGAAACGCATGTGAACTCCATTTTAAATTTTGAATATTCCGTAAAATGAATTTGATTACTCACAATAAAATCTGAATATCTACAGTATCAACACCATCTTCCTCGTCTGGCTGTAATTTGCAACTTCCAAACGGTAATAATATATTCCGCTTGTCAATCCGCCGTTAGCGGAAAACTCAACTTCATAACTTCCAGAAGGTTTGTATTCATTTACAAGAGTTGCGACTTCGCTGCCGAGTGCATCATAAACTTTTAGTGAGACAAACCCCACCTCGTTCCTCCCCTTTACCAAAGGGGAGGATGAAGGAGGGGTTTCTATTGCATATTTAATTTTTGTAGATGGATTAAACGGATTAGGATGGTTCTGCATTAATTCAAATCCCATTGATGAAATGGTTGGTTCAGTTTCAACTTTAACTGGAGGAACAACCGTGACCACAAGATTATTTCCAAAATTCCATTTGTCCTCATCGGACGGAATTTCATCACCATTAACACTTTGTGCAACGGAATAAATTGTATCCGTTCCCGAAGTTGTCGGAGCATTATAGTGAAATTGCCAAGTTAATGTATCGTTAGCCGGGAATTGTTTCGGTGATTTATGAGTTAGTTCCAGATCAATTATTTGAGAGAAAGTATCAATCACACTTAAAGTTCCGAAACGCGCAGCAGCATTATATCCACCTTTAATTTTTGGTCCGCCTGTTAAGTGAATTGTGTAAACCGCTGATTGTCCGATCTGTAAAGTATCTTGACCTGAAATCCATACCGATACTGCTGAATCTGCTTCAGGAGAGTGGCAGCTGCATCCTTCACCATTCAGCTTGGTAGTTCCAACAACTCCTGAATCATGTTTAATTGATGAATAAATTAAGATAGAACAAAAAATTATAAAAAACGAAAATGTGTATTTCATTTTTATTGAAACATGTTTGTGATAATTTATTTTAATAGCAACATTTTCTTAGTTTGGACAAAGTCGCCCGCATGCAAAGTAAAGAAATAGATTCCTGATACTGGATTCTGGATACTAGATGAAGGATTAAAATCGACGTTATAGATTCCGGCTTCTTTTTCCTCATTGATCAAAGCAGCAACTTCGTTACCAAGTATATCATAAATTTTCAATGTCACGAATTGCCTGCTGCCTATTGCATATTGAATCCTTGTGGTCGGATTAAATGGATTCGGATAATTTTGTGACAGAGAAAATTCTTTCGGCAGAACTAAATCTACATCATTTACTTCTGAGTATGAGGCAGTTCCATCAAAATCAATTTGCACTAAGCGGAAATAGTATTTCCCTTCCTTCAACTCAGCGACGTCATATGAGTAACCATGTTTTTCTGCTGATGTACCATATCCGGGAACAAATCCAATCTTTTTATAATTCAAATTATCTTCACTCATCTGAATTTCAAATCCTTTGTTATTCAGCTCTGTTGCTGTTGACCAAATTAATTTAATAGAAGAACCATCAACATTTGCTTCAAAGTTTGATAATTCAACCGGTACGAACCATGGAGCATCAAGCTTATAAAATCCGGTTGACTGTGCAGCGAACACATTCATCGTATCAATGATATAAATTGAGTAATTGCTTCCAGCAATAGCGGTGGTAGTCCAATTCAGTCCGCCATCTTTGGATATATAAATTTGAGAAGGAGAAGAATATTTACCTACACAAACGTAATCCGATAAATTTGGATGAACATCAACTCCCCACATATTTAATCCATTAAAAAAGTTCACAGTAGTCCATGTTAAACCATAATCAGTTGATCTGAGAAAACCGCCGCCGCCGCCCCAGCGAGTAGCCCACGCGATTCCGGGTTTTTGTTTATCAGTTGCAATGGTTGGTATTTCACCGGAGGTTACAAACTTTTGGGACCATGTTTGTCCATAGTCACTGCTTCTAAAAATTCCGGTTCCATTGTCTCCGACTAAGATAATATGATTACTATCGGGGAATACTTCTATGTCACACGGAGCAGCACAGCCGACATTTGCTGTTACTTGTGTCCATGTGCTGCCAAAATCAGCTGATAAAAGAAATCTTGAATTATCCATCGTGTAAAGTGTATCAGGATGCTTCAAATCTTGAGTGATTGGAATTCCAAAAAATGAAAAAGTAAAATTACCAGTGATTGCCCATGTTTGACCTCTGTTTGTGGTTTTAGCAACTTGATCAACAGAGCTAACTTCTATTCCAACAACAATAGTATTTGTATCTTTCGGTGTGAGTATTATGCATTTTACTCTCGTTGAGCTGGGAATATTTGTTCCTATTTGCGTAAATGATAATCCGCGGTTCCAACTTTTGAACAATTGATTGCCGGTTCCATAGTAAACGTTGTCCGTATTATTTTTTTCAACAGCGATTGGATTACCCAGACTATTTCCGGTTATAATAAAATTCCATGCATAACTTTGTGCCGAAGAATTAGACACGTAAAGAAAGGCCATTATTAAGACCAGTGAAAAAAATTTCATCCCGATTCCTTTTTTATAATTATTTATTAAGTAGTATTAAACTTAGAAAAGAACTCATTCAAAAGTCCCCTAAAGTGTGTCGTAATTTATTAATTTATTTTTGTGACTAAAATTGTAATTTATTTTATAGAAATCAACAAATAATTTAGATAAGTTAAAAGCGTATTTATTCACAATTCTTAGAAAGAAGTTATATGTTGTTAGATGTTCTTGTTTTTGCAGCTCACCCTGATGATGCAGAACTTTCAATGGGCGGCACTATAGCCAAATTAACAAAGCAAAATTATAAAGTTGGAATTGTTGATTTGACAAGAGGCGAACTAGGAACTCGTGGAAATGAGATAATCCGTGAAAGAGAAGCGGCTGTCGCCGATAAAATATTGAACGTTGAAGTGAGAGTTAATCTTGGAATTCCTGATGGTAATATTCAGAGAACAAAAGAAAATTTAATGATGGTGATAAGAGAAATCAGAAAGTTCAAACCAAAAATTATTTTTGCTCCTTATTTCAGAGATCGTCATCCCGATCATCACGATGCGAGTGCCTTAATAAAAGAAGCAATGTTCTCTACCGGATTACCTAAAGTAAAAACCTTTGATAATCGCAAAGAGCAAAAAGCTTACCGTCCGCAAAAGCTTTTCTACTATATGCAAACCTACACCTTTGAACCGACTTTCATTGTTGACATTACTGATTCGTTTGAGAAAAAGATGAAAGCGGTAAAAGCATTTAAGACGCAATTCTTCGATCCTTCAAGCAAAGAGCCAGAAACATTTATCAGTCGTCCTGAATTTTTGGATTACCTGATTTCACGTTCACAATTTTATGGTTTTCAAATCGGCAAACGTTACGGTGAGCCATTTTATTGCGAAGAGAAGATAGAGTATGATTTGGGTTTTTTATTATCCGGTTTGCACTGAATACTTCTTACAATCAATTAGAATTCTTACACACCCCTCGCCCCTCTGAAGAGGGGACACCACGCATACACTCCCCTCTTGAGAGGGGAACGAAAAGGGTGTGTTCTAGCTTGCGAATTATCTGACATGAAATTGTTCAGAGCAATTTATCAATAAGCGGAACGACCAGGAGGTCGTTCCCTACTAAAATCCATCCGCTGTAATTTCCTTTTCCGTTATCTCCCCGTATTTCTTCACAGCTTCCTTAATTTCAGAGGCTTTTCCGATAATTACGAACTGTAAATTCTCTTTTGGAAAATATTTTTTTACAATCTCATTTGCTTTTGCCATTGTTAATCCATCAACATTCTTTTCAAAATTATTGATAAAGGATTCATCGAATCCATAATAGTGCATAGAAGTTAACAAATTTGCTAATGCACCGGATGTTTCATAATTAGGCGGGAATTGTCCTTTGAGATAGCTTTTGGCTGAACTCAATACTTCACTCGTAATTCCCTTTGTATGCAACCGATTTAAGACTTCTAGCGCAAGATCAATTGCTTTTTCGGTGTTTTCAGTCGCAGTAAAAGTTGAAATTAAAAATGTGCCGGTATTTTTATATGGAACAAATGCACTTCTTGCACCATATGTTAAACCAGAGTTAATTCTGAGTTCCTCATTCAGCCAAGAAGTGAAGCGGTCGCCAAGAATTGTATTTATGACCTGAATTTCAGTGAACTCTGGATTTGCTCTATTTATTCCTTTTCCTCCGATTATGAAAGTGGTTTCTCTTGCATCATTTTTATTAACTAACAGAACACGATTAGTTTTAAAGTTAAGATCGGGAATTAAAATTGGCTTTGATGATGGTTTTTCTGCATTCCATGATTGAAATAAATCTGATATCGTCCTTTTCATATCATTAGAATTAAAATCGCCGACAAGTGCAATTGCAGAATTAGATGGATCAAAAAAGGATGAATAATAATTCCGTAAATCATCAGATGTAATTTCTTGAATTGTTGATTTTATACCTTGTACCGGATTTCCGAATTCATGTTCGTTGAATATGAATTTGTTGAAGTAAGTACGGATAACTTGCCGCGGACTTTCTTTTGCTTGAACAAGTTCGACTAACAATCTCTGTTTTCTTTTCTGTACTTCTTCTTCGGGAAAAGTTGGATTAAGTAATATGTCCTGAAAAATTGGAAGAAGTTTCTCTTGATCTTGTTTTGCAAATGAAGTGCTTAGTTTGATGAATTCCGCACTTGCCGAGGTTGAGATGTCAGCACCATAAAATTCAAATGTTTCTTCGATTTGTTTCTTAGAGTAATTTTTTGTTCCAAATAAAAGTGATTCGGATGTCAGGAAAGCCAAACCATTTTTATTGCTGTCGTACACTGTACCACAGGGAATTAATGCTGAAACATAAATCAACGGGACTTCATGCTGCTCCATCAAATAAACGGTTAAGCCATTATCTAATTTAATTCTTTCATAAGCTGGAAGCTTAAAATCTCCGGCAAATGTATCCAACGCAAATGTGATGATCAATAATATCAAAGTATGTTTCATGGTTTTCATTTTACTTCTCCTTCTAATTGAAGAATTCCAACAGTTCGATTATTCTTACTGAAATATTTTTTAACTACATTTTTAATATCATCAACAGATACTTTCTGATATTCATTAGGGGCATCAAATAATTTTTTGTAATCACCAAAGAAAAGATGATATGTTCCAATCTGATTGGCTTTGCCGTTAATTGTTTCCATAACGCGGTAAAATTCCATCAGCTTTTGATTTTTCACTTTCTGCAATTCGATTTCATTTATTCCTTCATTTGCAATTTTCTCAAGCTCCGTATAAATAACATTTTCAACCTGTGATGGAGTTACTTCGTCACTGCAAATGGAGTAAATCATAAAAACGTAAGGATCGAAAGATTCGCTATAATATGACCATACTTCTGTTGCCAATTGTTTCTCATCAACTAAGCTGCTGTATAGTCGTGATGTATTTCCTGTAGATAAAATTGAACTAAGTAAACTCAATGAGTAATAATCTGATGAGTTTGACTGAGGAACATGATATACTGCAAGAACATGGGGTGTGGTAACGTCCTTTCTAACAAATAATCTTCTTTCACCCAGCTGTTCAGGTTCGATAGTATGAACTTTTCTTGGAGTGTTACCAGATGGAATTGGTTCGAAATATTTTTTGCTAAGTTTTTTAACTTCATCTAGAGTGACATCACCTGTGAGTACAACAACGCAATTGTTCGGAGCATAATAAGTCTTAAAATAATTTTGCAGATCAACCTTAGTCCAGTTTTTAATGTCTGATTCCCAACCAATAACAGGCCATGAATAGGGATGAGCATTAAAAGCCGTTGCTAAAACTTCCTGCATCAAAAAAGTTTCATTGCTGTTTTCCAACGATGTGCTTCTCTCTGAAAGAATTACTCCTCTTTCACTTTCAATCATCTTGTCATCAAAATTAAGATGCGCAATGCGATCTGCTTCCAAATTAAAAATTAAATCCATCGCACTTCTTGGAAACCAATTAGAATAAACAGTAATATCGTTTGAGGTATATGCATTGTTAGCTCCGCCATTAGCTTCCATTGTAATATCAAATTGCTTCGGTCCATATTTTTTTGCACCATTGAACATCATGTGTTCGAAGAAATGTGAAATGCCTGTGATACCGGGATATTCGTTTCGCGAGCCAACCTTATAAAATAAATACATTGCAACATTTGGAATCGAGTGATCTTCAAGCACGATGATTTGCATCCCATTTTTAAGCGTGAATGTTTTTACATCTTCAGCTTTGTTTTGAGCCATGAGGGAAGAGATCAAGAGTAAAAAAATAATTATGAACTTCATTGGGTTCTCCTAATAGTAGTTTCGATTTATCATGCACAAACATAAAGACTTGGAGTGAATAATAGAAAAGGAAAGTGACGAATGGTTTTCATTGATAAACCAATAGAACGAGGATGTTTCAGATTATTACGAATATCGCAGATTTAAATCACCTTGACCAAGAACAAGTTTATTTAATGATGAACTTAAGCTTCCTAACGCTATTGCTCTTCTCTAATAATGAATTGAAAAGTAATTTTATTTTTGAGTACTTAAAAATATTAAGACTGAATCAGCATTTAATCTTGCTTTAAACCAATTATCAATTTTAATTTTATCTGTGCTTGATAGTTGCTTATTCGTAGTCAAACTTATCATGGAGACTTTTGTTGAAGTAATTTTCTCATCGCTGTAAATAGCCGCTTCAGAGTAAGCACAGGAATTTATTTGCGGATATAATGCTTTAACCTCAGAATATAATTGCTGCCCAAGTTTTTCAACACTTTTGAGACTATCTTGTTTCTGCTGCATTTCATTAACTAACTGTGAGAGCCAATTTATTTCGCTTTTTAATTTTTCTTTTTCAGTTATTTCAGATTTCATATCGAGGAATGATAATCCTTGTTTGATAGTAACCTTAGCATCGTCCAGGTTAAAATCCCTAGCTTTAGCTTTGATTAAATCTTTCTGCAAATCTGTAAGTGAACTTCCACCATATATTAATGAAATACTTTTCTCGCTGGGTTTTATATCGTTACTTAGAAGGTAATTCCCTTGAAATAAGCTGACATTGTCCGTGAATTTTGTAGCGTTTTCGAGAAACCTTTCTTTTTGAACGAGTCCGTAACCAAAATAAACACTTGGAATAATTGTAAGAAGAATAATTACAGTTATTATAGAATTAACCTTTTTCTTTTGAACTGAATCAACAAGAGTCCTTATTGGGAATTTGAGTATTTGTGAAATAATCACAGATGAAAATGCAATGAAGACAGTATTAATGGTGAAAAGAAAAATCGCACCAAAGAAAAAATCAAACTTTGCTGTGGCTAGACCGTAGCCTGCTGTACATAGCGGCGGCATTAATGCAGTTGCGATTGCTACGCCTGGGATAACATTTCCTTTTTGCTTACTGCTGATTGCTAAGATTCCGGCTAATCCACCAAACAATGCTATCAATACATCATAAATTGATGGACTTGTTCTCGCCAACAATTCAGAATGTGCTGTCGAGATAGGACTAATGCTAAAGTATGCAGTTGAAGCTAGTAAACTTGCAAGCACTGCAAACGAAAAATTTTTAACAGCTTTACCTAAAAGCGGGAAGTTATATGTTGCAATACTGTAACCCATTCCATTTATGGGACCCATAAGAGGTGAAATAAGCATTGCTCCAATTATCACTGCTGTCGAATTCATATTCAATCCGACAGAGGCGACGATTATTGCAAAAACTAAAATCCAAAGGTTTGTTCCTTTGAAATTAATATCCTTTTCAATTACGGCATGAATCTGATCAAAGTCTTCTACTTCAGATTCAAGATTTAAGTAGTGCAATATTTTTCTAATCATAAGTTTACTTTTAGTTTATTCTGAGGAATATTTTTAATCAATTTAAAAATTATCTTAAATATATCATCTTTCTGGCCTCAACAAAATCACTTGACTGCAATCTGTAAAAATATACTCCGCTTGAAATATTGAACGTTTGACCATCAAATTTATATTCATATAGTCCAGGTTGCAATTCTTCACTCAAGAGTGTAGCAACTTCATTCCCGAGAATATCATAAACCTCAAGAATTACCCTCTCCGATGATGGAGAGTTTGGGATTTTAAACCGTATGGTGGTAACAGGATTGAAAGGATTTGGATAATTCTGTGAAAGATAAAATCCTTCCGGTGTAGCGATTTCTTCCTCAACTTTTGTTAAGCCAAGATATTTTCGTATCAAAGCAGAAAAATATTCAACTGTAACAACATCAACGTATGTTCCAACAGAACTATCCGCTTTTATCAAATCAATAAGTTGCTTTAGACGCATAATGGAAATATCTACTGTTGAAGGATCAGTTCGATTGTTGAAATCATCCTGACGTAATCTTTGATATCCTGCTAAAATAAATTTTGGGCGGGGTTTATTTTTAATCAAATTAACAATGTTTGCTGCGGCTGTATTTAAATTGCTCACGTTCCCATAAAAAGTCCCATCATTAACATGATTGAAAATGAGCGCACCATAGTTTGTATTGGGAGTTTGTGTTGGTAATAAAGGATCAAAAATCATTGTAAATGGTGACTGAATTGCAGCTTGAAATTGTCCATACTTCGTAAAGTTAAAGCTGTTGTTAATTGTCTTCCCCCGATAAATCATTGAACCATTTCCAGCATAATGTTTGTAACCGTAAATCTTATCAATGCTAAATTGATCAATTAAATATCTTGAGGATAAAACCGCAGAGTTCCAAACATCATTTCCCCATAAATCTGGATAAGCATAACCGAGTGGGGAAGTAACGCTTAAAAATCCATCGTTTGCTGTTGCCGTTTGAAAATAATATTGAGCTACAAAAGGACATTCGTTGAACAAATGAAGATTCCATCCCCAATTAACTGGAACAGATCCTCGCTGTGATGAAAGCCAAGCTCCAGATTGAAAACTAAAATTCCAATTGGAGGCATCACCTTCAGTCCCAATGAAAATTAAGTAATATCTATCTCTCACTTGAACTGTATCTGAATTAACAGCTGAAGGTGGAACCAAGTACAAATTATTAACCGGAAAAGAAGAATGCCAGGATAAATTTCCTAAAAGAGTTTCATGAAAGCTTGAGCCAAATTGAGCAAACCATTGTGTCATCGGTTCAGGGCGAATCCAGCCGTAAATGTGAAAAATCGAATTTTGATTTTTCGAGTGCATGAAGTTTAAAACATTTTCCAATATATCTGCTCGTGCAGTTGGCATCGAGTTCAAATCAAGGTCGCCTGTACCAGCCAAATTTACTTGGAACATTTTTTTCGAAATCGTCCAATCTGTTACTTCTCTTATGTAAAATTTTGATGGATTACAGAGAGGAAGAAGATTTGCAACACCCCAGTTTAGTAAATTGAGATATCTTTGTTCTTCTGTTAGAGAAGTGTTATTCCACGAATGAGAAGCCAATTCTAATTTCCCAGTAACCCAAATTGAAGGATCGCTATCAAATGCATCAATTACTTCTACCGAATCAGAAACTTGCAATCCGAGAGAAACAGCTGTTGAGGAGGTTAAGGGTAAACGATTTGTAAGTCCACCAATTAAAGACGCATACTCCGCTTGCCATCTAAATGATTGACCGGTGAAATTCCCAAAAGTGCGATTAGGATCGTAAGTTATTGCGCCGTTCAAAAAATGTCTGAACTTATTCACAAGTGTGGAAAGTGAAGCCACACTGTCAAACACAACATTTCCTTTTGTTCGGTAAATATCTCGCCACTGCTCATCAGTTTGGGTATAGCTCCATGTTTCATAAACGTTGAATAGATATAATCTTGCCGAATCACGATTAACAATTCCTGCTAAAGTTAATACGGCAATTTTATCACTGGTGGAAGCCCCGGTTCCATTATATAATACTGCATCGTAAGGTAAAATTGAACTGATATTGATGACAATAAAAAGAAGTAATTTAAGTTTCACAGTATTTAGTTTTGATTTATTTCTAATTCAAAATTAGAAAAGCAAACTGCTAACTGCAATGAAGAACTCTTCCTTACTATTTGTTTTGCTGAAGGTAAAATTAACTCCCTAAATTTTATTCATTTGTTTAATTTTAAATTTTTAGGAGCAAGTGTCTCATTCTGTTGGCAAGTATTTTGTGTGCTTGATTGAATGGAAATCTTGTTGGATATTTCAAATGTGATTTTTAAAGATTATTTAAGTATAGAAATTTATTATTAAATGGAGGTGTACTGATGAAAACAATTTTTTTTATAGCAATCTTTTGCGGTGGATTCTATTTCCATCTCTCAGCTCAGGAAAATCAATTTCCGGATGTAAACTTGCCTCTTTCAGTCGCTAAAGGTATTGCTGTGGGCTGGACGTTGGCAGGAAGCAATCCACGCGATTATGAAGTTACGCAGGATAATAATGAAGTGTATTCCGGATATTTTTCAAGTTCACTAAAATCGGTGGTAAATCGTCCGCAAGGTTATGTTACATTAATGCAAACAATAAAATCGGATAAATACAAAGGCGAACGCGTAAGTTTTTCCGGATACATAAAATCTAAGTTCGTATCTGATTGGGCGTCGTTGTGGATGCGAGTTGATGATGTTCTCGGAAGACCACTTAGCTTCGATAACATGAGCGATAGACCAATTGTCGGCAGTTCAGATTGGGCAAAGTACGAAATTGTGCTGGATGTTCCTGTTAACAGTTCAGAAATTTCGTTTGGTGTTTTGCTTGATGGTAAAGGACAAATCTGGTTTGATAAGTTTGAGTTAAAAATCGCAGGAACGAGTTCGCCTGTTACAGATCAATTAAAGAATAAGGTAATTAAAGCTGAACCAAGCAATTTAGATTTTGAGCAATAACTTTTTCTTAATCAACTTATTTGTAAAAAATCTTGAGGGTAAAAACATGAAGAAGCAAATTCTTCTCATATTAATTGGTAACAGAAAAGAATCTGCGGTATTAGTTCAAAAGATTCTTACTGGCTGGGGCTGTTTAATTAAAACCCGGCTTGGTATTCACGATGGAGTATTGGATGAATGCTCTGACAGTGGTTTGCTTATTCTTGAAATTGTCGGCGAAGAAAAAAAGCATAAGGAAATGGCAAGAAAGCTGAACTTGATAAAGGGTGTTTCAACTAAGTTTGTAAAGTTAAAAGTATAACTTCATTGCTTTGTGAGAGTTTGACAAAAAAGATGAGAAGTACAGAAGTTAGTATTTGTGTATTTCTTATAACTTAGCACGAATTAAATTACGTTTTAATCAAACCCTCACATGTTTTTATTCGTATAATAAGTTTACCCAAACTGGATAGAAATATTCTCTATCATCAATGTTAAAAATTGCTATAGCTTCAAGAGCAGGTAATTGTTTTTTAATACCAGACTCGGTCAAGTAGTCTTCAATTCCTTTTAGCTTTCCAAAGACTCTTATACCAGACATGGTTGAAATTACCTGAACATTTTCGCCAATCTTAGTTTGTTTTGGTAATGGATGGTCCAAGTAAACTAAAAAATCTGCCGGATGTCCATTATTACTTCCTGAAATAATGAATTTCTTTTCTCTTTCCCTTAAAAATTTTTGTTCCACATAAACACCTCGAGTAGCTATTATTTTATCTAGATATTCATTTGGATTAGTGTAAATATGGATGTTATCAACATCATATCTTGCTCTGCTAATAACTTCTCTAAGATTTTTATTACTTTTTTTAAGTGTGTTATTTGTACTTTGGTTGGAACTCTGTTCATATAGAGCGGTACATGAAATGAAATTTAAAGATGCAATTAGTAGTAAAAGAAATCTGAATGAAATAAGATGTGCCAGATTATTAAAATCTGGCATATATAGATACAACTTTGACCCAAATGAAAATTTCAAAGTGCTTGCAGTCCTGCCTCGTTTAACAAATCACTGCTGCTTTTAATTTCAGAATTAAAACAATTTACACGAGTACATATACCAACACAATCGTGGAAATCTAATTGCTTCGTTAGAAAAAGCGCAGCTAAATCTCCACCGCATGAACATTTTGAATAAACAGGTAATTGTACACTGCAAGTTGGACAGCTTAACTCTAACAGTTCTCTGTCTTTCAAATCAATATCTAAAGCAATTTTACTTTTGTCTCCATAAATCGGACTTAGTGCAATATTTCCGCTCTGATTTTTCATTTTCACTTTTAGCATTATACCCGGTAAACTTTCAAATGACGCACGTTGATAAATCAAGCTATGCCCATTAGGACAAAAACATTCTTTCACTACCAGAACATTTTTATTCTCCCTAATTTCTTTCCTCGTTGGATTAGGGAAAATCATCATCCCGTCTTTATCAAAAATTCCCATTAACCTCTATTCTCTTTTGTTGTAATTGTCTAAAAATGGTTTTATTAAATCAATTGGTATCGGGAAAATAGTCGTTGAATTTTTCTCCGATGCAACTTCAGTTAAAGTTTGTAAGTAACGCAATTGTAGGGCTTGTGGTTGCTTGCTCATTATTTCTGCAGCATCAGCTAACCTTTGACTTGCCTGAAATTCACCATCTGCATGGATTACTTTTGCACGCCTCTCTCTTTCCGCTTCTGCTTGCTTAGCCATTGCTCTCTGCATTTCTGGAGGAAGATCAACGTGTTTAACTTCTACGTTGGATACTTTTATTCCCCAAGGTTCAGTTTGATTATCAATTATTTTTTGCAGCTCATGATTTATTTTTTCTCTTTCAGAAAGAAGTTCATCTAAGTGCGATTGTCCTAAAATACTTCTAAGCGTAGTTTGCGAAAGCTGTGATGTTGCTCCTAAATAATCCTCAACTTCAACGATTGCTTTTTCCGCTTGCATTACTCTGAAATAAACTACGGCATTCACTTTTAACGAAACGTTATCTTTTGTGATTACATCTTGAGGGGGGACATCCATTACAATTGTTCTCAAACTTACTTTAACCATTCGATCGACAAAAGGAATTAAAAGAATGAGACCCGGACCTTTAGTTGCTATTAATCTTCCGAGACGAAAAATTACGCCTCTTTCGTATTCTCTTAATATTTTTACTGAATTTGAAATTATGAAGAGTAAAAAGAGAATTATTACTGCGAAGAATGTTGCGAAAAATTGCATGGCGAACTCCTTTAATGTTTGATGAATTATATTTTCTTTTTAACTGATAATTTTAATCCCTGCATTTCAACGACTTCGATAGGTGAATTTATTTCGATTTTTCCTTCGATGCTTTCAGCTTTCCAGATTTCACCATGAATGCTAACCTCACCAGTTGGGTTAAGTTCTGTTAATGTAACGCCGGTTGTTTTAATTAATCCTTGTACACCTGTTGTTGGTTTTCGTCTCTGCGCTTTAATTCCTAGAGTAATTGCAAATCCAAAAAACAGCAGAGTCAGAATTACAATCAGTGCGATTATTTCCCATGAAATTCTTAAAATTTCAAGCCCCGATTCAACATTAATTAGCATAATCGAACCGACTATCAATGAAATCACTCCTCCAATTGTGAGTAAGCCATGGCTAATAACTTTAATTTCAAGTATGAATAAAATGATTGCAAAAACAATTAAAGCCAAGCCTGCGTAATTTATTGGTAAAGTGTGAAATGAATAAAATGCTAAGATGATGCAAATCCCACCAATTACTCCGGGAAAAATTGCTCCGGGATTAAAAATTTCATAAAGCAGTCCGTAGACACCAAGCATGAATAATATGTAAGCAATATTGGGGTCGCTAAGAATCATTAAAAGTTTTAGGGGAATGGACATTTCAACTTCAATAATTTCTGAATCAACCGTATTCATAGTTTTTTTGCCGATTGATGTTTCTACTTCTCTTCCATTAATTTGTTTGAGAAGATCTTCGACATTTGGAGAGATTAAATCAATCACTTTTTGTTTTAGTGCTTCGGTTTCTGTGATTGATAAGCTTTTGCGAACAGCATCTTCTGCCCATTCGATATTACGATTTCTTTTTTCACTAATTGTTCTAATAAATGCAGCAGCATCATTTGTAGCTTTCTCAGACATAATTGAGTCCTGTCCACCTTGCATAGAAACAGGATGAGCAGCTCCTATATTTGTTCCTGGAGACATAGCAGCTATGTGAGCAGCCATTGTAATAAACACTCCTGCAGATGCTGCTTGTGCTCCTGAAGGTGAGACATAAACTACGACTGGAATTTTTGATTCAAGAATATCTGAAACGATTACACGCGTTGATTTTAATAAACCGCCAGGTGTGTTTAATTTTATTATCAAACACTCCGATTTATTCTTTTCTGCTGATTCAATTCCATGTTTAATAAAATCAGAACATGCTGGGGTTATTGTACCATCATATGTAATGAGTGTCACATTAGTTTTTTGATTGGCATCATCGGCGAGTAATATTCCGAGAAGTAAAAGTATTAAGGAAATTTTAATCATATCTGAACTCCAACTTCAAACTACTGAAAAAAGAAGTAATCTTCAATCAGATTCGTACGTATATGAATGGAAAAATTAATTGGTGTCCATTTATTGCTTTTCAATTCCTGACAACTTAATTTCCACCCCAATTAGTGAACGTTTTACTTCTTAAGAAGTGTCATTATATAAAAATTAGTTAGGAGCCGAAAAATGCCAGATAAACAGCTTACCGGAGAGGTTTATTATCCTAATCAGCAAATAATTGAACATGCAAATGCAAAGTGCGAAGATTTGTACAAGTTTGCCAAAAAAGACAATCTCGGTTTTTGGGCAGCAGAAGCTGAACAGCTTGAGTGGTTCAAGAAATGGGATAAAGTTTTGGATGATACCAAGAAACCTTTCTACAAATGGTTTGTCGGTGGTAAAACCAACATTGCTTATAACTGCCTAGATGTTCACACAAAAACTTTTCGCAGAAATAAATTGGCTCTTATTTGGGAAAGTGAAAAAGGAGAGTCACATTCATATTCCTATTTTGCATTACGCCGGGAAACATGCAGGTTTTCAAATGTTCTTAAAAGTCTTGGCGTAAATAAAGGTGATAGGGTTACTCTCTATATGGGAAGAATTCCTGAACTAATGATCGGAATGCTTGCTTGTGCTAGAATAGGTGCAATTCATTCTGTTGTTTACGGCGGTTTTTCTGTTGAAGCTTTACACGAACGGCTTGAAGACAGTCAATCTAAAGTTCTAATTGTTGCCGACGGTGCATACCAGCGCGGAAAAGTAGTTCCTTTAAAACAAATTGCAGATGAAGCACTGCAGCGTGCAGCTACGGTTGAAAGCGTATTAGTTGTAAAGCGAACTGGAGAACCTGTAAATATGGAAGCAGGAAGAGATATGTGGTATCATGAATTAATGGCATTACCAATTGCCGGAAACTCATGCACAATAGAGGAAATGGATGCTGAGGATCCATTGTTTATGCTGTATACATCAGGTACAACAGGAAAACCCAAAGCAATTCTCCACACGCATGGCGGCTACATGGTTGGGACTTATACAACTCTCAAATATGTATTTGATATTCATGAGGATGATAGATTCTGGTGTGCTGCCGATCCGGGATGGATTACAGGACATAGTTACATTGTTTATGGTCCTTTACTTAATGGTGCAACATCATTTATGTATGAAGGAGCACCGACTCATCCTTATCCGAACCGTTGGTGGCAAATGATTGAAAAGTATGGTATAAACATTTTGTACACTGCACCTACTGCAATTCGAGGTTTGATGAGATTTGGTGATGCGTGGCCTAATCGTCACAATTTATCTTCTCTACGTCTTCTTGGAAGTGTAGGCGAACCAATAAATCCCGAAGCTTGGAGATGGTATTATAAAACAATCGGAAAGGAAAAATGCCCGATTATGGACACTTGGTGGCAAACAGAAACGGGAATGTTCATGATAACTCCAATGCCTTGTGTTCCATTAAAACCTGGGTCAGGAACGAAACCATTTCCTGGAATCGAAATGGATGTTGTAGATGAAGAAGGAAAAAGTGTAAAACCAAACGAAGAGGGTTATCTTGTAATCAAAACTCCTTGGCCTGCTATGCTTAGAAGTATTTGGAATGACCCTGATAGATATGTTAATCAGTACTGGAGTAAATATCCTGGGATGTACTTAACCGGTGATTCCGCCAGAAGAGATGAGGATGGATATTATTGGATAATCGGCAGAGTTGATGATGTAATTAAAGTTTCGGGTTATCGTCTGGGTACTGCAGAAATCGAGAGTGCATTGGTGAGCCATTCTTCAGTTGCTGAAGCTGCTGCTATTGGTTTGCCTCATGAACTTAAAGGAAATGCAATACATTGTTTTGTTATTCTAAAATCAGGATTCTCAAAAAGCGATATGTTAGTTGAAGAACTTAGACAGCATGTGGGTCATGAAGTTGGTCCCATTGCTAAACCCGAGCATATTGAGATTGTAGATTCACTTCCCAAAACACGCAGTGGGAAAATTATGAGGCGCGTATTGAAAGCAAGAGCTTTGGGTTTAGATCCTGGAAATTTATCAACACTTGAAGAATAACAATTTTAATCAATTTATTTCAATTTGTAATGAAACTTATAACTGCGTTATTTTTGTTATCACTTTTAATGAGCGTTCATCATTGAAAATTTACTCTTTATCCGAGTTTCTTTTATATTTTAATTGCTGATTGTCAATTTTACTTTTGATTTTGAAAAATGGATTTAACGTGGAAACAAAAAAGGCAGATTTAACATCTCTTAAAATAGATAGAACTGAAATAAAGCAACCCCCCGATAGAAATAAGAAAATCATAACCCGAGTGGTAATTACCTTACTCCTGGTTGTGATTGCATTCTTTGCTTATACTTACATCAATTCTTTTCTTGATAAAAAGGAAGAAGTCAAATTAACTACTGTGATGCTGCAGACAGGTTCATATTCCAGCGCTGTTCTTAATGCCAGCGGTTATGTGGTAGCACAACGTAAAGCTGCTGTTGCATCCAAAGGTACTGGGCGTTTAGTTTTCCTTGGTGTAGTTGAGGGCGATAAGGTTAAGAAGGATCAAATTATTGCACGGCTGGAGGATAATGATATTAGAGCACAGCTTGAGCAAGCAAAAGCAAATTTGAAGCTTGCAGAAGCTGATCAAAAGGATGCAGAAAATTTTTACAAGCGGCAGAAGGAATTATTCGAAAAGAATTTGATTTCACAGCAAGAATTTGAAACTGCTGAAGCAAGGTACAATCGCACACTCGCATCAATTGATTTGGCAAAAGCTCAAGTTACAGCTGCAGAAGTTGCTTTAGAAAATACTTTGATAAGATCACCTTTTGATGGAACTGTGCTGACTAAAAATGCTGATGTTGGTGAAATTGTTTCGCCATTTGGTGCAAGCATAAATTCGAGAGCTGCTGTTGTTACAATGGCTGATATGAAATCTCTGCAAGTTGAAGCCGATGTTTCCGAGTCTAATATCGAAAAAATTATTATGAATCAGGAGTGTGAAATTGTGCTTGATGCATATCCAGAGAAAAGTTATCCGGGTTATGTTGCAAAAATTGTCCCGACAGCCGATAGATCTAAAGCAACAGTTTTGGTTAAGGTTGGATTTAAAGAATATGACAGCCGCGTTCTTCCTGAAATGAGTGCGAAGGTCGCATTCTTAACTCAAGATAAAGATGAAGATAAAGATAAAGAGAAACCAATTTTATTAATACCTTCATCATCAGTTGGAAAAAGAAGCGGAAGAGATGTCGTGTTTGCCGTTAAAGATGATAAAGCAGTTGAAATTCAGGTACAGTTAGGCAGAAAATTCGGAGATGATTTCGAGATCATTTCAGGAATTGATGCCGGTGAAAGTATTATTGAGAAACTAAATGAAAAAATTAAAGATGGTATTGAAGTAAAAATTTTATAGTTATTAATAAATTGATCAGGAGTCTAAATGTCGGAACTTATTCAAGTACAAAACGTTTCTAAATCTTATTGGCGTGACAGCTTTGAGATTCCCGTGCTTAACAACTTATCTCTGAGTGTGAAACAAGGTGAATTCATGGCATTAATGGGGCCTTCGGGTTCCGGTAAAACCACACTGTTAAACTTAATTGCAGGAATTGATAAACCAAGTTCAGGAAAAGTTATAGTATCAGATACAGAAATTTCAAATCTTGGTGAATCTGCTCTCGCAAAATGGCGAGCGAACAATGTTGGATTTATTTTTCAGTTTTATAATCTAATCCCGGTTCTCACAGCCTTCGAAAATGTTGAGCTTCCGCTTCTTCTCACAAAGCTTTCAAAAGCCGAAAGGAAGAAGCATGTGGAAACCGTACTCGGTATTGTTGGATTAGGAAATCACGTTCAACATTATCCGAAACAATTATCTGGTGGACAAGAGCAGAGAGTTGCAATCGCCAGAGCAGTAGTTACGGATCCTGTATTACTTGTTGCTGATGAACCAACAGGAGATCTCGATCGAAATTCCGCTACTGAAATTTTAACTTTGTTAGAGAGACTCAATAAGGAATTCAACAAAACAATTTTAATGGTCACACATGATCCACATGCCGCAGAAAGAGCCAGCATTGTTCGTCATCTTGAGAAAGGTGATTTAGTAGGAATTTAAAATGAGAATATTAAAATTAATTTTTAAGAATGCACTTCGGCATAAGCTCCGAACAGTTTTAACTATACTGGGAATTACAATTGCGGTAATTGCATTCGGACTTCTTAGGACAGTAGTCACGGTTTGGGATTCCAGTGTTGACGCTGCCTCGGCAAATCGATTGATTGCTAGGCAAGCGGTATCGTTTATTTTCCCATTGCCTTATTCATACAAGGAAAAAATTAAAAGTGTTTCCGGCGTCCAAACCGTGAGTTTTGCCAACTGGTTTGGCGGTGTTTACAAGGATAAAAATAATTTCTTTGCAAGGATGGCTGTTGATGCCGAGACGATTTTTGATGTGATGCCGGAATTTCTGATTTCACCTGAAGAACTTGCTGCTTTCAAAAAAGAAAGAAATGCGTGTGTTATCGGTGCAGAAATCGCAAAGCAATACAACATTAAGGTTGGGGATGTAATGACACTGGATGGTGATATCTACCCTGGGAAATGGGATTTTGTTGTTAGAGGAATTTATCGTCCTCAAAATAAAAATACTGACGCAACTCAGATGTTGTTCCATTGGCAGTATGTTGATGAAAGAATGAAAGTTGAATCACCAGTAAGAGCAGGAGATGTTGGCTGGTATATTGTCCAAATTTCGGATCCTAACAAATCAGCAGCTATTTCAAACCAAATAGATGCATTGTTTAAAAATTCTTCTGCGGAAACTAAAACCGAAACAGAGAAAGCATTTACTCAAGGGTTTGTTGCAGCTTCAAGTGCAATAATAACAGCAATGAATGTGATGTCATTTTTTATAATTGGAATAATAATGCTGGTTCTCGCCAACACCATGATAATGGCAGCAAGAGAGCGAACGAGAGAGTATGCAGTCTTCAAAACGTTGGGATTCTCTACATTTCATTTAACAGGACTAATTCTCGGTGAGTCCCTGTTAATTTCAATTTTAGGAGGAGGAATAGGAATCGCTTTAACCTATCCCATTGTTGCAGTATTCGAGCAGGCAATTCCAAAAGGATTTTTCCCGTTTTTCTTTATTGAACCAATAACAACAATAATGGCAATGAGTGCGGCACTTCTTATTGGAATTATAGCTGCTGTCTTTCCAATTCAGCGTACACTAAAAACAAAAATAGTGGAAGGATTTAGGTTTGTAGGATGAAAATACCTTTCAAGTACACATTTAGAAATTTCAAAACTCGAAAACTTACTGCAATAATTACTGTATCAGGTATTGCATTAGTTGTATTCGTCTTTACAGCTGCATTAATGATGGCTTATGGAGTTGAAAAAACGTTGGTTGCAACTGGATCGCCTGATAATGTTATGGTTCTTAGAAAATCATCGCAGGGTGAAATTACTAGTATAATTGATGGAGATATCCAAAACTTAATCCGTACACTTCCGCATGTAGCTAAAGATCCTAATGGAAATTTATTAGTATCTCCGGAACCTGTAGTAATTATTAATTTAGAAATTAAGAAAGGCGGGATGAGCAACATTACGGTCCGCGGGGTTTCTCAGATGGCTTATCAATTAAGACCTCAAGTAAAAATAGTTGAAGGCAGATTATTCAATCCATCTCTGCGGGAATTAATTGTGGGGAATTCTATTAACAAAAAATTTGAAGGTACTAGGATTGGCGACAAAATAAAATTTGCTGGTGATCAATGGACAATAGTGGGAATTTTTGAAGCCAACGGAAGTGGTTTTGAGTCCGAACTCTGGGCTGATTCACAGCAGCTGCTTGCCGCATTTAACCGAGGAACTGCTGTGTCAACCTTGACTTTGAAATTGGATGACATAAACAATTTAGATAAATTCAAAAAAGCATTTGATTCCGATAAAAGACTCCTCCCATTTGAACCAAAAATAGAGCAAAAATATTTTGCAGAACAATCAGAGTTTCTTGCCGGTTTTATTAGAGTGCTTGGAATATTTATTACTATTATTTTTAGTTTCGGAGCAACGATTGGAGCAATGATAACAATGTATGCCGCTGTTGCAAATAGAACGGTTGAAATTGGAACACTCCGTTCACTTGGTTTTAAACGAAGAAGTATTCTCACTGCATTTTTATTTGAATCTTTGTTGATAGCTTCGATAGGCGGAGCTATTGGAATTTTTCTTGCATCGTTCCTGCAGTTTTTTTCAATTTCAACTTTAAATTGGAACTCATTTGCTGAATTAGCTTTCTCGTTCTCGCTGAATCCAACAATAATAATTTCCTCAATTATCTTTGCTTTGTTTATGGGATTTTTAGGAGGATTTTTACCTTCGGTTCGTGCTTCCAGATTGAATATTGTGAGTGCGTTGCGAGGCGGGTGAGCTTATTTAGAAATCAGTAATTTTTCTAATTGCTTTTTCAATTCTTTTTTGGCAGGCTTTGCTTGTTCAAAAATTGAATCAGCTTTTGCAAAATCAAAAACTCTCACGTCTGAAATCTTAGGTTTTATATAGATATCCGGTTTCACGAATTTCAGCTTTTCCTGAATTATAGAATTCTGCATTATCTGATAAGTGGTAAATACAGAATCGAAAGTTGAAGGCATTTCCTCAGTATTCATGGTATGAAAAGAAGTAATGTCAATTGCAATCGTTATATCGCATTGTTTCTTGATCAAGTCAAAGGGGAGAGGATTAACAGCTCCGCCGTCAATTAGAATCCTATTTTTCATTTTGATTGGTGTGAACAAACCAGGAATTGAATAACTCGCCCGTATTGCTTGAAGCAAGTCGCCTTTATCAAAAACAACTTCTTCTTTTTTCCAATAATCAGTAGCGGAGATTCTTAGCGGAACTTCCAACTCCTCAAACAAAGTTTTTCCTAAATGTGACTTTAAAAAACTTTGGAATTTTTCTCCTTTTATGAATCCAGATTTTATGAATTGTGGATCAAACATCGAAAAGAGTTTTATAAAATCTGACTTTAAAAGGAAATCGAATACGCTGTCGCTTTTTGGATTGAGAAGCTGGTTAAGAATTTTTCTCATTGCTTGGGAGGTGAATCCGGCGGCATAAAAAGCCCCTACTACTGCGCCAATACTGGAACCTGAAATTGCTGATGGTTTTAATCCCAATTCTTCCAATGCTTCAATCATTAAAAGATGAGCAATACCACGTGCACCTCCGCTGCCAAATGCAATTCCGATTTTTTTCATTTGTTCTTTTTATATGTTTTTGGGAGATTTTTTATGGAGTGGATTATTCGAAGACTACTTAATAAAATCCCCATCTTCGATTACCCCATTTCTTTCTTTCATCTTCTGTTAGGCCAGTTAAACAGCCACCAGCATATGTCGAGCATTTTCCAGCCGAGGTTTCAACATATATCTTTATGCGACCACGCATATCATTAACTTCGGTATTTACAACTATTTCATCAACTTCTTTTATTATAACTCTTTTATTTAAAAGAGTTATTCCAGAAGGATCATTATAATTAATTTTAAAAAATTCCGAATAGGGATTTTTCCTAATTATTGGAATGAGCCAGTAGGATCTTCCAAAGTTGTAAGGATTGTATTTTCGATAAAATTTTCTTAAACGGAAAATTCTTTTATAATAAACATCCTTTACAACGATGTTATGAGGTGCGTTATTAACTATTCGAACATGGACTGATTTTCCATCCGCTCTCATCCCAGAATTTTCTAAGTGTGGTTTTGTAGCCTCATATATACGATACGTTGCGTATGTATAAATCCCAGTAAAAACTGCAATTAGAAAAGTTAATATTATTGTGAAAATGACCTGTAACTCTTGCACTAATTTTACTCTCCGCCGCCTTTTTGAAGTATAACGTTTTTTCTTGGATAGACTTGGAAGACAGAATCTAACACCGTTCCATCAACCCACTTTACAACAGCCACAACTTTCTTTTTATTTACTTTTGGTTTTGCTGGTGCACCGCCGCAAATCTCATCAATCTCTTTTTTAAGATTATGAACTGATTTTATCGGCAAAGAAGAATTTTTCACAGCATTCAACAAATCTTTTCTTCGCGGATTTATTGCTATGCCCCTTTCAGTAACGATTACATCAATTAATTCTCCTGGACCAACAAGAGTTGTAACCTCATCAACTATAACAGGAATTCTATCTCTGAAAGAGGGAATTGCCAGTATCGTGCATTTTGAGTAAAGACAATTCTGCCAGCCGCCAATTCCATGTAGCAAATAACCATCAGAGTGAGTTACAACATTAGCATTAAAGTTCACATCAACTTCAGTTGCACCAAGGACTGCAACATCAACCATCGAAGCAAAATTTCCTTTGCCATGAAAATTGTAGCTTGTAAATGGACTTGTGTTAACATGATTAGCATTTTCTCGCATACTTCTTACACCTTCGAGGTCAAATGTTTGTCCATCAAGAATGTAATCTGTTAATCCTTCCTCGAGTAGCTGTACAAGATATTTTGTGCTGCCGCCTCGCATGAAGCGCGATTTAATTCCCTTAGCTTTCATTTTTTCTTTTAGGAAGAGAACAAAAGCGAGATTTGTTCCGCCCGCACCAGCTTGAAGTGAAAAGCCATCTTTCATTATTCCAGCAGCTTCAATAAAATCAGCAACGTACTCTGCAATCAAAAGTCTGTCAGGTGATTTTGTTACTTCTGTAGTTCCTGAAACTATTTTATTGGGATCACCAAGACTTTCAACTTCAACAACATAATCAACATTGTTGCCTTGAATTTGCCATGGTACACAAGGGAAGGGGACAAGATTATCAGTTACAACAATAACTTTATCAGCATATTCAGAATCAGCGAGTGCAAAGCCAATCAAGCCGCAAGCAGATTTGCCGCGATCACCGGTTGCATTTCCAAAATGATCTGCTGTTGGCGCAGCGATTACAGCAATATCAATATGAACTTCACCATCTTGAATCGCTTGGTATCTTCCGCCGTGAGAGCGCAAGACTCCAACACCTTTCATATTTCCTTCAGAAGTGAATTTACCCAAAGGTCCATTCATACTTCCTTCGATGTGGTGAATTGTCCCATCTTCCAAGTATTTTATCAAATGTTCATGACACGGAAATGAAGCACTTGGAAACCATCGAATGTTTTTTATGCCCATCGATTTAACAGTATCAAATAGCAAATTTGTCAGGACATCACCGTTTCGTAAGTGGTGGTGAGTTGAGATTGTCATGCCATTTTTTAATCCCGCTTTTTTCAGTGCTTCTTTCAGGTTTTTAACTAACTTATTTCCATCTGGTGGATAATCGATACAAGTTCGGATGGGTGGTTTTGCTTTGTTGCCAGTTGGGCGGTGCTTGTCCACACCTTTGAAGGGGATAAGTTTTTCATTGTTGATTTTTGTGGGAACGATTCGTCCCGCTGCATTTTTTACTAACTTCATTGTTAAATTATTAAAATATTAAGTTGCTGAATTAGTTAATTACTATTGGAAGTCATTTTAGTTATTGGTTGTTATTAATAGTCATTGATTGTCATTTGTGGTCATTCGTTGTCAGTTCGAGTTTTGCCAATGGTTTTAATGTAGTTGTTCAATTTTACTCCTATTGTTTCAAGTTCTTGAGCCAATTGTAAATATGTTTTTTCATCTATCAATTTTCTATTAAAGGATTTCCTTAGCCAAGTTTTACTTTCAAATAGCGAACCCCTGGAGAAATAACAAAATTGTTTATTCTCTTTGTAAAAATATCTTCCAAATCCTTCGCTTAAATTTGCTGCAACAGAATCAATCGCTTCAACAAATTGTCCGCCCACAATTTTCTTTGCAAAATAATCGCAATCAATATATAACTGCCCATATTCTTTCAGCAACATCCATTGCTAAATTGTAAACTTGAAGTTCTTCTAGTTTCATTTAATTCCCTTATTATTTCAATGAATGACTACGAATGACCTAATGACTATATTTTCCTATTATTCAAACTTCCAATTTTTAGTAATGAGATTATTTAGAACAGCCAGTTCAATTGTTCTTTGTGCGCGCTTGACTACAGGGGCATCAATCATTTTTGTCCCTAGTGATACAACTCCTAATCCTTTTCTTTCCGCTTCTTCAAAAGCCAGAACAATCTTTTTAGCTTTTTCAATTTCATCATTTGTTGGAGCAAATGCTTCGTGAACAACTTGTACTTGCCGCGGATGAATACATCCTTTACCTTCAAATCCTAAAGCTTTTGCCTCAATTACACTTTGACGAAGTCCTTCCATATCAGCAACATCAGAAAATACAGTGTCGATAGCTTGAATGCCAGCAGCTTTTGCTGCATTTATTAGCATTGATCGAGCGAAGAAACTTTCACGTCCTTCATTTGTTCGCTGAGTGCCTAAATCAGCAGTGTAATCCTCAAGACCAATAGCGAGCCCGCAAATATGCCGAGATGCAGAAGCAATTTCATAAGCTTTAATTATTCCCAGAGCGCTTTCAAGAATAGGCATAAAATAGATTTCGTTTTTGATTTTATGGAGTCGTTTTAGGCGATGAACTTCCTGTTCAATCTCAGTTATTTGATCGGCAGATTCGCACTTAGGAATAAGAATTACATTAACATTGTGGGGGACAATGAACTTCAAATCATTCAATCCCAAAGGTATTTGATTTATTCTAATCATTCTTTCAGCACCGTAAAAATCTACGGATCGTAATGCATTACGGACAAGAAGCTGAGCAGCGTCTTTTTCAGAATGTGCAACGCTGTCTTCAAGGTCGAGAATTATTCCATCGGGTGAATGTAAGCCAGCATTTATAAAAAATTTTGGCTCATTACCTGGTAGATAAAGTCTGCTTCGGCGAAGTCTATCCTTAGTTGTTGATGAATAATTTTTCTCATTCATTGGAAGGATGAATTCCTTTTCCAAATCCGGAAGTAATCTTTTGACAGCAAGTTCAAATCTTGCAGCAAGAGTGAAAGGTAGAGCACCAGCATCTTCAAGCAGAATCTCAGCATGAGTAATGTTGAAGAATTTACACATATCAGTTATTTGTGTTTTGATTGAATAACCATACATTGATTCGACTTTGCTTTTCAAGTCCATTTTTATACCGCCGGAACGTTTAAGTTCTAATTCGATATAACAGTCCGAGCGAATTTGATCGCCGCGTTTACCAGCATTGGATTTTATTGATGATAATTTCATAACAGTACTCTGATATTTTTTCAATTTAAAAATTTCACTTACTAATTTATTGTTTTATTGCTCTATTGTTAAATTGTTAAAGGAAAATTCAAAGCAATTTAACAATTAAACAATTTAACAATCACTTTTCAATGTTTAGTTTCTCCATAAAATCAGTCGCCCTTAACTTTTCAGCTTTGAAAATCATATCTCTAACGCTTTTCTGTTTACGTTTTGAAAGCAATCCTTCAGACAAAGCATTAAATTTATTTTCAAGATCTTCCATGGTCATTGGTTCTCTTGGATCACCTTTGGGATATTCGAGATACTTTGAAAATTCTTGTCCGTCTTTTGTTCTAACTATCACTTTCGATGGTTGTTTTGCTGGGAACATCTTTTCAAATTCCTCAGAAGCTTCACCTTTAATTTTATCAATTACTTCCCAAATTCTTGGGTCTTTTAATTTTTCTTCTGAGAAAGATGCTGTAGTAATTTTGTGATCCACCAAAGCTGCTGCAATACAGTAAGGAAGTGAGTGGTCAGCAGTTTCTCTTGATTCTGGACGATATTTATGTGGATCAAAAAGAATGTCGCATGCTCTCGCAATTGTGGTTAACGTCACAGATTCTATTTGATCGTAGGTTATGTTGTTATTTGTTACCACTTTTAGCGTTGCAGAAATATGAGTATGCGTTAATGCTTCAGTCGGAAAAGCTTTCATGCTGCACTCAAGTATTTTATAATTTTGTCCTAAATTTCCAATAAGTTTGTCCAAATCCCATTTCCATTCGCTCAAACCTTCTCTGCCTTTCATTTGAACAGCTTCTACTTTTTGATCTTTTACATTCCAACCTAAGAAACAATCCATAAACCCTTCTTTGCCCTCGAACACAGCTTCTGTTCCTGTGTAACCTTCCTTTGCCATTAGAGCCGCAAATACACCGGCTTGAACAGCCATCGGATCGACAGTGTTTTTCATCATGGTTAATTTGCCTGCGGTGGGGCATCCTATTGTGTGGCTGTGGCTTCCACCTATTCCAATTGCATTTACCATTTGATCAACAGTTAACCCAAGTAAGTAGCCAGCAACTACTGGGGAAACAAATTGAGTGAGTGTAGCATGATGCCATCTTCTCTCACGAATTCCAGGAACTGCAAACTCACAAAGTCGCTGCTCAAATTCATAAGCAAGAACAATTGCTGTTATTACTTCTTTCATTGATGCACCAACTAATTCACCAACAGATAACGCCGCTGGAATTATGTCTGATGGATGAGATGGATCTTCTTTCCAATAAATATCATTAAAGTCTAATGCACGAATCATCAGCGAATTAATTAGAGTTGTATTAACTGCTGGGAGTTTATCTCCAAATCCAATAACGGTTGATTCTTTTGCTCCCTTCATCTTCTTATAGATGTTACGAATGATATTAACATCTTTTGTATTGTATGCACCATAAGCGCATCCAACTGAGTCGTATAAATAACGCTTTACTTCGTGAACTACGCTTTCGGGTAAATCTTTATACTTAAGATTAACAGCAAATTCCGATATTTGTCGTGAGATTGATTTTTGCATAGGTCTCCTTATGAATTATAATGGAACACGGATTTAACTGATCTAACGGATTTGAACAGATTTTTTATATTCATTCTCGAAGATTTGCCGTTTGAATTGTGGTTTCTTGCCAAAGTTAAACAGTAAACCAACTTCGATCCAGTTGCTTTTAGATAATTTAATAATTGTGCTTCATGCTCTTCAATTAATGCTTCCGCTGCTTTTAATTCAATAATAACTTTATTTTCAACAATTATATCTGTAAAGTATTCTCCAACAGTACAGTTTTTATAATAAACAGAAATGGGTTTTTGTCTTTCGCAAGTTAATCCTAGAGATTTCAATTCGATCATCATAGAATTCTCATATACTTTTTCTAAGAATCCATATCCAAGTGAATTATAAACATTATAGAATGCTTTAATAATAAATTCGGTCAACTCTTGATATTTAAATTGCATTAAATCCGTCTGTATCTGTTTAATCAGTTAAATCCGTGTTCTATTTGCTTTTAAAGATTTTTTTTGACCCACTCCTCGAGTCCGCCATCGACAATTAACTCTTGTGCGGCTTCACCGACAGGATCAATTGAATATTTTTTGTTCTCAAATTCAATCACCGAATTAACAAAATCTATTTTAATTTGGGAACCTGCCGCAACTGTTAGCTTATCAGTTCCAAATTTTTTCTTAAGATCATTCACAAGCTGCGGACATTCGATTATTAAAAATCCATTATTCAATGCATTTCGTTTATAAGTTTCATTTAATGAGCCGGCAATTACGCAGCGAATTCCTTTATACTTGAGTGCAGTTGCTGCCTGCTCACGAGAGCTTCCAGTTCCAAAGTTAAAACCGCCAACGAGGATATCGCCTTCCTGAGCAAGCTTCACAAATTCGGGATCATAATTTTCCATAACGACTTGTGCTTGCTGGTGTGGAGTGAAATCATCTATGTAAGTGTACTTGCCAGGATAAATTCCATCTGTGTTCATGTTATCCTGATGACAGAAAATCAGTTCACCTTCGAATTTCTCAGGAAACCCATCTATGATTTTAACTTTAGGAGTTTGAACAGATTTCTTTTCATGAGAAATTATTTTTACTGCAACGGAAGAAGAAGAATATTCTTGGATGTAGTCAATATGTCCCGCGATAGCAGATGCGGCTACAACTGCAGGAGATGCAAGATAAGCTTGAGCTTTTGCAGAACCCATTCTTCCTTTAAAGTTTCTGTTTGTTGCAGAAATTCCAACCTCACCGTCTTCAAGAAGTCCGGTTCCAAGACCGATGCAAGGGCCGCATCCGGGAGGAAGTGGAATAGCTCCAGCTTCGATTAAAGCTTGCCAATCTCCACGTCTTTCAGCTTCAGTTTGAACTTCACTCGATGCAGCGGCTATGTAAAACTTTACTCCGTTAGCAATCTTTTTTCCTTTTGCAATTTTTGCTGCCTCTGCAATATCGTCAACCCGGCTGTTAACACACGAAACCAGATAAGCTTTATTTATTTTCACTGCATTTCGTTTAAGCTCTACAACTGAAGTGACTACCTTAATTGTATTCGGTCCGGAAACGAAGGGCTGGATTGTACTAAGATCTAAGGATAAAGTTTTTGAATAGTATGCATCCTTGTCTGCTCTTAAAATATTTTTCTCAAGATCATTTATCCTTTCCTGGTTGATTCGGGGATGTCTACCACCTCCATCAATGTCTGATGCAACATTTTCTAATCCTCGTTTTTTAATGAATTCATTTCTTTTGTGCAGCCAGTAAATTGTTACGTCATCAATTGGGAAAACACCAGCTAAAGCACCCCAGTCGGTAGTCATGTTCGCGATTGTTAGCCGCTCATCAATTGAAATATTTTTAATTCCATCTCCCACAAATTCAATTACATGATTAAGGACTTCATCGTGATTGAAAAACCCGCACAGTGCAATTATAACATCCTTCCCAGTAACACCAGATTGAAGTTTCCCTGTCAATTCAACTTTAGCAATTGGAGGGACTTGCCACCAAGTTCTCCCGGTTGCCCAAATTGCAGCACCATCTGTTCTTACGATTGGAGTACCAAGACTTCCTAAACCTCCATACATGTTTGAATGGCTGTCCGAAGCAACCGCCATTGTTCCTGGCCATGCATATCCTTCTTCACACATTATTTGATGACCAATTCCTCTACCTGCTGGATAAAAATCCGCTCCCATTTCTTTAGCAAATTTTTCTATGGAACGATACTTCTCTAAATTCTTTTCAGTTCTATCTTGAACATTGTGATCGAGTGTTATAATAACTTGTCGTGGATTAAAAATCTTTATTGCTCCTATGGATTTAAATTTAGGAATGACCGCACCAGTGTTATCGTGCGTCATCACATAAGCTGGTTTGATAGATAAGTAATCACCTGCATGAATCTCATGATCAGGCGCTAAACCTACTGCATATTTTTGTGCAATTTTTTCGATTAGGGTTTGAGGCATTTCTTTTCTCCGGTTTCTTTTTCTAATCTCATTGCAAGAGGCAAGAAGCTAGAAGTAAGAGGTATTTATTTAATTTTATTTTTTAGTGAGGTTATCATTGCAAATAAGCTATTAAGTAATTTTTCGATTTCAATTAAATCGTTCTTACTGCACAATTTAAGTTTGAGTGCTATTTCTAGTTGAGTATCTATTTCAACAAGTGAGGATCTTGAAATTTCGAGATATCTAACTTTTTCAAGTTTTGAAGTTCGGGATAAACCTTCCGCTATATTTGAGCTGACAGAAACCGATGCTCTTCTGAGTTGATTTGTTAATCCAAATAACTCTTCTTTTGGAAATTGAGAAGTTAAAGAATAAATCTTTGAAACTAATTCCAAACTTAAATTCCATACATCCAATTTTTTATGACTTAAATCCAACATTCTAACCTCTTACTTCTTGCTTCTAGCCAGCTATTTTTTAAATGGATCGAACGATACAAAATCTGCATGATGAACAATTATTGCCTCTACGCTTCTCTTTGCAAGATCGCCTTCTTTCGCATGATATGCAATGATATGCAGAACTTCAGGCGGCAATCCGAAACGATCAGCAATTGCTACTCCGCTAAATGGATGACGCAAAAGTTTTCCAGCTTTACTTGTTGTCAATTGTCCATTGATTTTATCATACTCAATCAGTTTTCCAACATCGATCAAGATCGCTCCAGCAATGAGCATATCCATATCAATTTGAATTTCATTCCCAAAATTCTGTCTCATTCTTTTAGCAATATCAACGGATAATTGAACTGCAGTTCTTTTGTGATTCATAAATGAAATTTTGCAATCTTTGATCAACAGAGAAAAAGGAATCGTTTCAAGATCTTCGACTGTCAGGACACTATTCTCGATGGCATAAACCCAACAAGCAAGAACTTTTTCTTGCAACTCTTTATCTTCGATCCAGTTTATTTCGGGCCAGATTTCTAAAACTTTATCTCTCATAAATTTCTTCCTTATCTATTTTATCGTTGTTGATTTTTTTGTAATGGTTATAAGAATGAATGCTAAATTGTCAAATTGTTAAAAAACAATTTAACAATACAGCAAATAACAATTTTTATTTCGTAACTCCATCGGTAGCCATTCTTCCATTGACTAAAACACCATAAGCTTTTAACCCAAGCATTACGGCAAGCAAAAAGAGTAATACTGAAATAATCGAGAGTACGTAATTATTAATTATTAAGTTCTGATAAACAAGCATGAATAAAGCTGTTAATGTAACGGCAAACATAAAAATCATAGGGATAAGAACGAAAAGATATCCTTTTTTAAGATTGGCAATCCATACGGTCAACGCCAGTAAAGCAAGTGCAGCCAGCAATTGATTAGCACTGCCAAACACTGGCCAAATAGACATTGTCTGCCCGCTAAATGTTAGAGCTGCTCCAAACCCAACTGTAATTCCTGTCGCAAAAAATCTATTAGAAAATAGTGATTTGTTAGTTTGAGTTTCTTTATTATCAAAAAATTCCTGAAGCATAAACCGTCCGAGTCTTGTAGCCGTATCAAGCGAAGTTAATGCAAATGCAGAAACAGCCAATGCGGTAAATGTTTGTGCAGTTGATATGGAAATGTTTAAAATCGGTATTGCATTTATAAATTTGCCAACTCCAATTGAGAATGCTGGAACCGGACCTTTAGTCACAAGAATATCAATAAATTCCTTATTTACCATCGAAGCCACTGCAACTAGTGAAAGTACAGCTAACATTCCCTCTATCAGCATTCCACCATACCCAACTACTCTGCCATCGGTTTCTTTGTTTAATTGCTTTGCAGTTGTGCCACTTCCAACAATAGAATGAAACCCGCTAATGGCTCCGCAAGCAACCGTTACAAATAAAGCGGGAAATAAATATCCAACTTTATCTAATGAAAAAGTATTAAAAGCGGGAATGTTAATTTCAGGTGCAGCAAAAAATACTCCGACTAATCCGAGAATCATTAATGCATAAAGTAAAAATGAATTTAAATAATCTCTTGGCTGTAAAAGTATCCAAACAGGTACTGTTGCAGCAATAGAAATGTAGATGAGCAAAATTATTTGCCAGGTTAATGTACTAAGCTGCAGCGGAAACAAATTTCCGGCAGGAATGCTCAGAAATAACAAGATAACACCAATTAGCGTTGCTAACCAAAGTGGAGTTTTCAATTTGTATAGTGCTAATCCAAATAGTACAGCAAGAAGTATAAATAAAATTGAGGAAGTACCTGAACTTGGAATATGAGTAAAAGTATCAGCAACTATGATTGTAAATACTGCTATTACAAGAATTAGTGTTGCCCATGCAAAAATTAAAAAAAGTTTTTTACCGCTTATGCCAATGTACGATTCGATAATGAAGCCAATAGATTTACTTTGATGTCTAACGGAAGCAATAATGCTCGCATAATCATGAACACCGCCGATAAATATTGCACCAAAAACCACCCAAAGATAAACTGGTACCCAACCAAATCCAGCAGCTATTACTGGTCCAACAATTGGTCCGGCACCCGCAATTGAAGCAAAGTGATGACCAAGCAATACAGGGGCTTTTGCAGGACAGTAATCTACTCCATCATTCATAGTGTGAGATGGAGTTTCTTTGTCGTTGTTTACACTAAGCCGCTTTGTGATGAAGCCGCCGTAAAATCTGTACGCGATGATGTACAGCAGTAATGCAATTAATATTAGTTCTACCGCATTCATTTTGTTCTTTTTTATAGTTTATTGCGAACCACGCATCTGCGTGGTGAAGCAATCTATTTATAAATTATCTCAAGATTAAATAAATCCTTCCACTCAGGATTAAATTTTTCTATTAGTTCTATCTTCTTTTTCCTTGATCCAGCTTTTAGTTGTTTCTCTCTTTTCACAGCATCTGAACGGTTATTAAGTTTCTCATAGTAAACAAGTTTTGTAATATTATATTTTTTCGTGAAGCCCTCTATCAGTTTCGATTTGTGCTGCCAAACCCTTCTAAAAAGATTATTAGTCATTCCTGTGTAGAGAACTTTATTATTAACATTTGTTATAATATAAACGGAATAACTGTTCATAAATCAATAGAGATTGCTTCGAAGGTGAGTAGTTATCTGATTTCAGAAATTATGTTAATTATCCTCATGAAATTTAGATATTACATGTTTAATTTTTACTCACCTTCTCGCAATAAAATTACAAGAGCTTCGTAATTATCTCATCCGTCATCTTCTGAGTAGTACATGCTCCAAATTTAAATACATCAGGTCCCCCTTTAAGTTTCATCATATCGTAAGTTTTAACTTTTCCTTCTTCAACAACTTTGGCAATAGCAACTTGTATTTTCTTTGCTTTTTCAGTTTCACCTATGTAATCTAACATCATACAAGCACTTAAAATCATAGCAATAGGATTTACTATTGAAGGATTTAACTCTTGATACTTTGGAGCAGAACCATGAGTCGGTTCAAACACAGCATATTCTTTTCCAATGTTTGCACTGCAAGCAAAACCGAGTCCGCCAATTAAACCCGCAAAACCATCACTTATAATATCACCGAACATATTTTCAGAAACTATAACACCGTACGATTCTGGATTTTTGGTCAGCCACATCATTTGTGCATCAATGTTGGTATCCCAAAGTTCGATTCCAGGGTAATCTTTCGCAATTTTCTTTGCTTCACTCCACATCATACCGGATGTTTCTCTGAGTACATTTGGCTTCTCACATACAGTAACATTTTTGTATCCATATTTTTTAGCATACTCGAAAGCTTCACGAATTAATCGTTGAGTAACTTTTCTTGTAACTATCCTTGTGGATATTGCCATATCTTCGCTTGGAACATTTTTAAATGTCTTCATCTTTGGATGAGTTTCAAAAGCATCTCGCACTACTTTAGAAGGATTTGTCCATTCAACCCCTGCATATAATCCTTCTGTTCCTTGGCGAAAGATTACAGTATCTACAATCGGTTCTTCAAATTTCCCATCTGCAGACTTTCTGATAAAATTTAATGGATTACCTTTGAATGATTTGCATGGTCTCACGCATAAATCCAAATCGAAATGCTGCCTCATGCTTACAATGGGACTGAAATATTGCAGACCTTTTCCTTTTAAAGAAGAATCAAGTTCTCTTTCTGCCGCATCTTTTGGTTTACTTGTAATTGCACCGAATAATCCAATTTTATGTTCTTTTAGAAGATCAATTGTTCGCTGGGGGAGTGCATTTCCTTCCTTACACCAAAAATCCCATCCTATATCGGCATAAATGTAATTTGCATTGAATCCAACTGCGTTAAGGACTCTAATTGATTCAGGAAGAACAGTTTTACCAATGCCATCCCCTGGCATTGCGACGATAGTTTTACTCATGATTCTCTCTTTAATTTTATTTTTTAATTGGTCAAAATTATAGAATAAACCTTGTGTAAACAAGGAATGCTTTCAAGCGAAATGCATAGGAATTTTACCTATAACAAACTTATAACCTCTTTATATGCTTGATAATACAGAATTTCAAACATGAATACGTGGAATAATATTTGATAAAATCATGATGGACAAAAATGTTCTTGTTTTCATAATTCAATCAATCTCATTTTAGTTTCTACGGTAAAATGGAAATATCATTCGAAGAAAAAATAACAAGTTCTGAAAATACTTTTAAGGTTATTTGGGAAAAGTCATCCGATGGTATGCGTCTGACAGATGAAACCGGCACAATTGTAATTTGTAATGATGCCTATGCAGAGATGGTCGGAAAACCTAAAAGTGAACTCGAAGGATTACCACTATCGACAATGTATTCTCCGGAATCATCCGAGCACATCATCAGTAAATATTTAGAAAACTTCAAAAGAAATTCCTTCAAGCAAAAAACAGAAACTACAGTCAAACTCTGGAATCAAAAAGTAGTTGATTTCGAAATATCAAATGCTCGCTTTGATGATAGCATCGGGAATAAATTTTTACTCACAATTTTCAGAGATATAACCTCACGAAAAGCAAATGAACTCCTGTTGATTAAAAAGGATAAACTTCTTCAAGGAATATCGGAGGCAACAAAAGCTTTAATAAGTACATCTGATTATGAATCCGGATATCTTGACGCATTAGAAATACTTGGTAAATCAATTGATGTTGATAGAATTTATATCTATCAGCATAAAATGGATGAAGCAAATACTGAAATGTACTTTTCTTTACTTTATGAATGGGCATGCGATCCATTAATTTCTCAATTAAATAATAAAGATGTTAAGAAGTTATCTTACAATAGATTTAATGCACTCAACTTCTTTGATTATTTCAATAATGGAATAACCCTGAAATGTGTGATTAAGGATCTTGATGAAGATGCGAAGAGTGTTTTTATAGATAAAAGTATTAAATCAATTATTCTTGTTCCGATAATGGTTGACGAACATTACTGGGGTTTTATCGGTTTGGATGATTGTAAAAATGATAGAGTTTGGACTGATAGTGAAGAGTCGCTTCTTGTTACAATGGCAGCGACACTTGGTGCAGTAATCAAAAGAGATAAATTTAAAGAGGAATTGCTGCGAAAGAATAAAGAATTGGATGAAGCAGTAATCAAAGCGGAAAAAGCGGTTAAGGCACGAAGTGAATTTCTTGCGCTAATGAGTCACGAAATTAGAACACCAATGAATGGTGTAATTGGTATGACTGGACTTCTGCTTGATACCGACCTTACTGAAGAACAGAGAGAATTTGTTGAAACTATCCGACTTAGCGGTGATCAGCTTCTTGTAATCATTAATGACATATTGGATTTTTCCAAAATAGAATCGGGAAAATTAGAGCTTGAAACGCAGCCATTTGATTTGCGGGTTTGTATCGAAGATTCTCTTGAACTGCTTGCAACTAAGGCATCAGAGAAAGGGTTGGATTTAGCTTATCTCATTGAAAATGAAACTCCCGTTACAATAAATGGTGATGTTACTCGCTTAAGACAAGTGCTAACTAACTTAATTAGTAATGCAATCAAATTTACAGAACATGGTGAGGTGTTTGTAAAAGCTTCAGCAGTTAAAGAAAAAGATAATCAGTATAAAATTCAGTTTTCCATTGCAGATACAGGCATAGGAATACCAAAAGATAAAATGGGGAAATTATTCCATTCATTTAGTCAAGTGGATGCATCAACGACACGGAATTATGGCGGAACCGGATTAGGTTTAGCTATAAGTCGTAAACTTGTTGAAATGATGGGAGGTAAGGTTTGGGTAGAGAGCAAAGCTAATGAAGGAACGACATTCTACTTTACAATTTCTGTTGAAGCCGTAGCATTAAAATCAAAGGTTTACTTAAAAGGACAAAACTCTGTTCTTAGCGGTAAAAAAGTGCTAATTGTGGATGATAATTTAACCAATAGAAAAATTCTTAGTTCGCAAACCGAACTCTGGGGCATGCAATCAGTTATAACCGCAGATCCAAAGGAAGCAATCCAAATTCTTAAAAGCGGAGAATCATTTAATTTAGTATTGCTTGATTATCTCATGCCTGAGATTGATGGATTGATGCTCGCAGCCGATATAAGAAGCTTATATTCTGAATTAACATTGCCAATTATCATGTTGACGTCGGTTGGTAAAAAAGATTTCTCATCTTCTATTGAACAACTGCATATTTCCGCAGTTCTGACAAAACCAATAAAGCACGAACTTTTATACCAAACTCTTTTATCAATCCTTAGTCACAACAAAAAAGGTATCTCTAAAAGAAAAATAAAACCTTATCAAGTGGCTGATAATCTTGCTCAAAAATATCCGCTCAAAATTTTAGTGGCGGAGGATAATGTTGTAAATCAAAAAGTTGTTCAAAGAATATTAGAACGAATGGGCTATCGTGCCGATGTAGTTGCAAATGGTTATGAGGCAGTTGAGGTGCAGAAAAAAATTCCGTATGAAATTATTTTTATGGATTTGCTAATGCCTGAGATGGATGGAATTACCGCTTCAAAGATTATCCGCGAAGAATGCACGGGCGTTTGCCCAAAAATAATTGCTATGACTGCAAATGCCATGAAAGAAGATAAAGAAAGATGTCTCTCTGCCGGTCTTGATGATTTTATAGCTAAACCAATTCGAATGGATGATTTGCAATCAATATTGCTTCATTGGGGTGAAATAATTCATAATAATAACGGCTTATCGCAAATTTCGAACAGAAGAGAGAAAACGAAGATTATAAATGAATCTGACATTTTATTTGTGAAAGATATTGCTTCGGAAAGTGATGCGGCATTCTTCGGTGAACTGTTTGATGTTTATATTAAAGAATTACCACTTTTGATTAAAAATATTACTAAAGCAGAAGAAATTTGCGATTACAAGGAAATGTATTTTTATGCTCACAAACTAAAAGGCAGCAGTGTTACCCTTGGTATTAAACCAATTGCTGAGTTGTGTGAAAAAATAGAATCCTTTGCCAAAGAGAATAATTCAAGCGGAATAGCTTCAGAATTTTCCAGAGAATTAGTAAAAATTTTTGAACAAGTAATTGAAGAATTGGAGGTAATAAAAGAAAAATACATTAAATTTCCCGCATGAATTTAACAAATCGTAAAAAGAAAAATCTACTTACCCCTGCAAAAAGAAACAAGACAATCTCTCTCAGCAAAATAGAAATCGAGCAATATGCCAAGCGATTGCTGAAACCAAATCAAAAAATTTCTATTTATGAATTAGAAAATAAAATAATCAATGACGACCTTTTCAAAGTATTAGATTACTTACCGGATCACTTTATTGATTTGCTTTTCGTTGATCCGCCATACAACTTAACCAAGAATTTTAATGAACGATTGTTCAGACAAAGAAAAGATGAGGAATATGAAGCTTGGTTAGACAATTGGCTAAATCAAATTAATAGATTATTAAAGCCCGAAGCGTCAATTTATATTTGCGGTGATTGGAAATCATCTTCTGCAATATTTAATGTTGCAAAAAAATATTTCATTCCACAGAACAGAATTACCTGGGAACGAGAAAAGGGAAGAGGAGCAAAAACGAATTGGAAAAATTGTTCGGAAGATATTTGGTTTTTTACAAAGTCAAACAAATTTACTTTTAATGTTGATGCGATTAAGCTCAAACGAAAAGTAGTAGCACCATATCGTGATAAAAGCGGCATTCCAAAAGATTGGATGGAGCACGAAACCGGAAACTATCGGATCACATATCCATCAAACATTTGGACTGATATAACAATACCTTTTTGGTCAATGCCGGAGAATACAAATCATCCAACACAAAAACCGGAAAAGCTTTTGGCAAAAATAATTTTAGCAAACTCAAACAAAGGAGATTTTATATTTGATCCGTTTCTTGGTTCAGGTTCCACTGCGGTAGCGGCAAAAAAGTTAGGGCGAAAATATTGCGGAGTTGAAATAGATGAATATTATTGCTGCCTTGCGGAAAAAAGATTAGAAAATATTAACCATGATAAATCCATTCAAGGCTACAGCGATGGAGTTTTTTGGGAAAGAAATACTTTAAAGGAACAGAACAGAGTGAAGATAGAGACAAAGCCGAAAAATTCTTAAGGTTTAAAAAGTTAGAAGGGGAAGTCAACAGTTAGACGCGAGCCGTAAGAAGTAAGTAGTTAATAGCAAGCATGAGTCTGTAAAATAATTTGTGTAAATGGGATTTAGATTTAAAGAACATTTAAAA